>NZ_JBFBLP010000008.1:0-386341 GCF_040686775.1 Streptomyces sp. NPDC079141
ATTCCGAACCCGGAAGCTAAGCCTCACAGCGCCGATGGTACTGCAGGGGGGACCCTGTGGGAGAGTAGGACGCCGCCGAACAAATTTTAGGGAAAACCCCGCACCTGATGGTGCGGGGTTTTCTGCATTTCAGGGTCCTTTAGGGTCTAGGCATGCGCTATGACTTGGTTATCTTCGACAACGACGGCGTCCTCGTCGACAGTGAGCCGATCTCCAACCGGCACCTGGCCGCCTATCTGACCGAGCTCGGGCACCCGACCTCGTACGAGGAGTCCATCCGGGACTACATGGGGTCCGCCATGCACCGGATCCATGAGCTGGTCCTGGAGCGGACGGGGCAGCGGCTTCCCGAGGAGTTCGACGACGTCTTTCACGGGCGGGTGTTCGCGGCCTTCGAGCGGGAGCTGGAGCCGGTGGCGGGGGCCGGCGGGGTGCTGGAGAAGCTTGCCGCGGACGAGGTGCCGTACTGCGTGGCCTCTTCCGGGAGTCATGAGCGGATTCGGGTCGGGCACCGGAAGACCGGGCTGGACCGGTGGTTCGAGGAGTCCCGGATCTTCAGTTCGCAGGATGTGGGGCGGGGGAAGCCGGCGCCGGATCTCTTCCTGTACGCGGCGGAGCGGATGGGGGTCGAGCCCGCGCGGTGCGTGGTGATCGAGGACAGTCCGCTGGGCGTGCAGGCGGCTGTCGCCGCCGGGATGGACGTCTACGGGTTTACCGCCATGACGCCGGCGGCGAAGCTCTCCCAGGCCACTGGACTCTTCTCCGACATGGGGGAGTTGGCCGACCTGCTCCTGTGAGACCGCCACCGGATCAAAGCTGAGTGAAATTCATCTTTGGCTGGATCTACCCACGGGTACGCCGGGGCCCTACGCTCGCCGCCATGACTGATGTGCTGCGGCGCGGCAGGGCCTCGTTGGCGTTCAGCTTCTTCGCTCAAGGCGTCGCGTTTGCGCTGCTGGTGACCCGAATACCGGCCATTCAGGATCGGTACGGGGTCTCGGACGCGCTGTTGCCCGCCTTCCTGGCCGCCGTACCGATTCTGGCGGGTGTCGGGAGTGTGGCGACCGAGAAGCTGGTGCGGAGGGTTCCTGCCAGCAGAGTGCTGCGCTGGTCCCAGCCCGTGGTGCTCCTGGCGCTGCTCGGGGTCGGGGCCGGGGACCGGATGGTCGAACTGGCGGTGGCGCTCGGGGCGTTCGGGCTGGCCGTGGGGGCGCTGGACGCCTCGATGAACATGCTCGGGGTGAGTCTGCAGCGGACGTACGGGCGCAGCATCATGCTCAGCTTCCATGCGGCGTACAGCCTGGGCGGGATCATGGGGGCGTCGCTGGCCTGGGCGGGGGCGCACTGGGATCTGGCGTTGTTCGTGGCGTATCTGCCCGTGGTCGTGCTGCTGTTGCCGGCGGCGCTGGTGGGGAGTGGGTGGTACGTCGACGGGGAGCCCGCGGCCGTAGAGGGTGCGGTGGAGGCCGAGGCCCGGGCGGGGGCTGTCGGGTTCAAGGTGCTCTTGCCGCTGTGTCTGGTGATGACGTTCGCGTACATCGGGGACTCGACCGTCTCCAACTGGAGCGCGAAGTATCTGCAGGACGTGCTGGGGAGTAGTGAGCAGCTGGCGACGGTGCCGTACAACGTCTACATGGTCACCACGCTGCTGGGGCGGGCGCTCGGCGATCTCGGGGTGCGGCGGTTCGGGGCCGTGACCGTCGTACGGGGTGGGGCTGTGGTTGCCGCGGTCGGGTTCGCGGTGGTGGCGGGGGCGCCCGGGGCGTGGGTCGGGATGCTCGGGTTCACCTTGCTGGGGCTGGGGTTGTGCGTGCTGGTACCGCAGACGTTCGCGGCGGCGGGGCGGTTGTTCCCGGGGGCGTCCGATGCCGCTGTCGCGCGGCTCAATGTCTTCAACTATGTGGGGTTTTTGATTGGTTCGCCGTTGGTGGGGGCCTTGGGCGATGCGTGGAGTTATCGCGGGGCGATGCTTGTGCCGATGGTGTTGGTCCTGGTGACGCTGGTGTACGCCCGGTCGTTCGCCGCTCAACCGGACCGATACGGTGACGGTCATGAGCGGCCGCGCACAGCTGATGTGGGACGAGGCAGTAACGGGCTATGACTTCGGGCCGGGCCATCCGATGGACCCGGTCCGGCTTGCCCTGACCCGGAGGCTCGTGGATGCCTTCGGGCTTGACCGCGACCTTGACGTCGTTGCGGCGAAGCCGGCGGGGGAGTCGACGCTGCGGCTCGTGCATCGGCAGGACTACATCGAGGCCGTGAAGGCGGCGTCCCTGGATCCGCGGTCGGCGGACGGGTCGTACGGGATCGGGACGATGGATGATCCGGCCTTCGGCGGGATGCACGAGGTGTCCTCGCTCATCGCCGGGCAGTCGGTGGGGGCGGCGGAGGCTGTGTGGCGGGGGGAGGCGCTGCATGCGGTGAACTTCGCGGGTGGGCTGCATCATGCGATGCCGGGGGGTGCGTCGGGGTTCTGCATCTACAACGACGCCTCGTTGGCCATTGCCCGGTTGTTGGAGCTGGGGGCCGAGCGGGTCGCGTATGTGGACGTCGACGTGCATCACGGGGATGGTGTGCAGGCGGCGTTCTGGGAGGATCCGCGGGTTCTGACGATTTCGCTGCATGAGCATCCTCGGACCTTGTTTCCGCAGACCGGGTGGCCGGAGGAGACGGGGGCGGAGGGGGCCGCGGAGGGGTCGGCCGTGAATGTGGCGTTGCCGGCGGGGACCGGGGATGCGGGGTGGGTGCGGGCGTTTCATGCGGTGGTGCCGGAATTGATTGCTGATTTTCGGCCGCAGGTGTTGGTGACGCAGCACGGGGCCGATACGCATTTCGAGGATCCGTTGGCGCATCTGGCTGTGTCGTTGGATGCGCAGCGGGCTGTGCAGGTGGCGTGTCATGAGTTGGCGCACGAGTACGCCGAGGGGCGGTGGGTGGCGCTCGGGGGTGGGGGGTACGCGGTGGTGGATGTCGTGCCTCGGTCGTGGACGCATCTGGTGGGGATTGCTGCGGGGCGGGAGATTGCGCCGGAGACGGTGATTCCTGAGGGGTGGCGGCAGGAGGTATTTGCGCGGACTCGGCAGTTGGGGCCGATGCGGATGACTGATGGGCGGTGGCCGGTGGGGTGGGCCGCCTGGGAGGCGGGGTACGACCCTGCGGATCGGCTGGACCAGGCTGTGCTGGCGGCTCGGCGGGCGGTGTTTCCGTTGCGGGGGCTGTTGGCGTAGGCCGGTGGGTGTGGGGTTTGTTTCGCCCCCGCCGCCCCTACCCGTCCCGTCACCGGGGGCTGCCGCCCCCGGACCCCCGCTTCGGCCTGTGAACGGCCTCGTCCTCAAACGCCGGACGGGCTGGAAAGCCGTTACGCCAACCGTGCCCTGTTTCCCCGTTCCTCCGCCGCCGCCCCGCCCCGTCCGTCACCATCGCTCCCGTGTTGTCCGTCGGAGCGCTGCGTGCTCATCTGGTTGCTGCTCGGCTTGCGGGGGTTGTGGCTACCTCGCGGGAGGAGAGTCTGCGGAGTTATCGGCTCTTTGCTGCTCGTGATCCTCGGGTGCTGATCGGGATCGATCCCGAGTGGTCATGGGGGCAGCTGGATTTGATTGAGTTGATGGCGGAGAAGTGTGGGGTTTCGGCCGATCCGCAACGCATCTCAGGCCATGATGTGATCGATCCTGGGCGGACGATGGCCGCGCTGGACGCCTTCGCCGGGCGTCTCGCTGCTGCTGTGCAGCGCAGCGTGCCTGTGCTTCTGGGGACCGGGCACCCGCACCGGCTGCTCGGGTTCTACGCCGCCTTGGCAGACGCCCTCTCGGCGGCGGGATGTGCCGTTCTCACACCGGCGCAGGGTCGCTGTGTCGACATAACGACCCGGTTCGGCCTACGCACGTACAACCTTGACTACGTACGAGGAGTCGCGTTGGTGCGGGAACCCGGGCCTCTGAGCTCCGGTTGTGAGCCCGGCGCACACACGCATTCGCCGCTCCCGGTTCGTACCGCGCTGGCGGCGGCCGCGGAGGCCGGCGGGCCCCTGCCCGGGCTTGTCATCGGGGACCACGGGTGGGTCTGCGGGGCAGGTCAGCTGGGGTTTGAGGCCATTGGTCTTGCCGATACCGATGACCCTGCGCTCTTCGTGGGGGAGGCGGAGGGGGTCGTGTCCGTCGTCGTTCCACTTGATGACGCTGTGCGGTCTGATTACTACCGGCCGCTTACCCGCTACGTACTCAATCGAGCGTGTCTGTCACAGTAGGCCGCCGATGGGTGCACCTCTTCCCCACTCGCATCACCCGCCCCTACATTGGGGAGTGAGCACGCAGCGACGAAGAGTCACCGGAAGGGGAAGCCGGTGGCCGTCGAGTGCGGAAGGTTCAGGTGTGTCATGGCTGCAGCTGGCGAGAGGCCTCTGAACGAGGTTCAGTTCCTTACCGTGGCGGAAGTCGCCTCGGTGATGCGAGTGTCGAAGATGACCGTGTACCGGCTGGTGCACAGCGGTCATCTGCCCGCGATCCGGGTGGGGCGGTCCTTCCGCGTCCCCGAGCAAGCGGTTCACGAGTATCTCCGCGAGAGCTACGTGGGGGTGGAAACCGCCTGACGGCAAGGGGCGAGGGGGATCCTCAGGGCATCGCAGGGATCCCCCCGTCCCCCTCGATTACGACCTCAGCGCTCGGGCGGGTAGGCTAGCCCCTCGTAGGTCGTGTGGGCCCATGGCGCCCAAACACCGAGTGATGAGAAGTGAGCGAGGGTAGTCGTGGGCTCTGTTATCAAGAAGCGGCGCAAGCGGATGGCCAAGAAGAAGCACCGCAAGCTGCTCAAGCGCACGCGCGTTCAGCGTCGCAACAAGAAGTAAGCGGCGCCGCGAAAGCAGGCGTGACTGTGGCCCCCCACCGAACCGGTGGGGGGCCACACGCATCTTCGCTGGGCGGCTGTGTGCGTACGCATGTGCGGCACATGGCTTGGTCTGTTCGTACGTCCGTGGATGTCGTCACTTCGTGCATTGGGCGGTCATCACAGCGCAACATCAACCCGCTAAGTTGGCCGCACACGGGGAACGCGGGCAGGGTGCAGGGACGAGTGCTGGAAGGAAGGCGCTGATCTTGGGCAAGGTCGTGCTCGTGACCGGAGTGGCTCGCCAGCTGGGGGGCCGGTTCGTACGACGCATCCAGCGTGACCCACAGGTGGAGCGGGTGATCGCCGTGGACGCGGTGCCGCCGGAGCACCATCTGGGCGGTGCCGACTTCATCCAGGCCGACATCCGGCAGCCCACCATCGCGCGGGTGCTCGCCGAGACGGCCGCCGACACCGTCGTACACATGGATGTGACGGGTACGGCGCTCGGCAGTGGCAGCCGGACCACGGTCAAGGAGACCAACGTCATCGGGACCATGCAGCTGCTCGGTGCCTGTCAGAAGTCGCCGACCGTGAAGCGGCTCGTGGTGAAGTCCAGTACGAACGTGTACGGGTCCGCGCCCCGCGACCCGGCGGTGTTCACCGAGACCACGCCGCCCAAGTCCCTGCCCAGTGGCGGGTTCGCCAAGGACACGGTCGAGGTCGAGGGATATGTGCGCGGTTTCGCGCGGCGGCGGCCCGATGTCGCCGTGTGCGTGCTGCGGTTCGCCAACATCCTGGGGCCGGCCGCGGACTCGCCGCTCGCCTCGTACTTCTCGCTGCCCGTCCTGCCGACCGTGTTCGGCTACGACCCGCGGCTGCAGTTCGTGCACGAGGACGATGTGATCGAGGTGCTGCGGATCGCCTCGCACGAACCGGAGCGGTCCACGCTCAACAGCGGCACCTTCAACATCGCCGGCGACGGCGTCCTGCTGCTCTCCCAGTGCTCCCGGCGGCTCGGGCGGCCCACCGTGCCGCTGCTGCTGCCTGCCGTCACCTGGGCGGGCTCCCTGGTGCGTACGCTGGGCATGACGGACTTCTCACCCGAGCAGATCCGGCTGCTGACGCACGGCCGGGTCGTGGCGACGGACCAGATGCGTGAGACGCTCGGTTTCAAGCCGAAGTACACGACGGCGGAGACGTTCGCGGAGTTCGCGCGCAGCCGCGGCCCGGGTCTGCTGCCGCCGGAGGCCCTTGCGGGGGCCGTCGACCGGATCGCCGCGCTGCCTGTCCTGGGCAGCGGCCACCCCCCGACGCAGAGCGCCAACTGAGGAGCGCATCAACGATGGCGGATGCCAAGGTCATTCCGTTCGACGACGACCGGTCCCGCGGTGGCGCCGTACAGCGGCCGCCGCGGCGCCGGAGCGCGGGGAGCCGGCTCAAGGGCACGGAGCCCGCGCTGGTACGCGAGGTCCAGCCCCTGCCCGGCAGGGCGTCCTCGCAGGATGATGTCCCTGTGACCCGTGAGGAGCAGCAGCCGCAACAGCCGCAGGAGCCGCAGGACGGCGGCAGCCTGGAGCGGCGCATCGCCGGTGGCCTGTCCTTCCTGCGCCGCCGCCTCACCGGGGACTACGAGGTCGACGACTTCGGCTACGACGAGGAGCTCACCGACCAGGTCCTGATGTCCCTGCTGCGCCCGGTGTACGAGAAGTACTTCCGGGTCGAGGTGAAGGGCGTGGAGAACATCCCGTCCGAGGGCGGGGCCCTGATCGTCGCCAACCATTCGGGGACGCTGCCGCTGGACGGCCTGATGATGCAGGTCGCCGTCCACGACAACCATCCCGCCGGCCGTCACCTCCGGCTGCTGGCGGCGGACCTGGTCTTCATGCTGCCGGTGGTCAACGAGCTGGCCCGCAAGCTCGGCCACACCCTCGCCTGCGCGGAGGACGCCGAGCGGCTGCTGGGCCAGGGCGAGCTGGTCGGCGTGATGCCGGAGGGCTTCAAGGGCATCGGCAAGCCCTTCAGCGAGCGCTACAAGCTCCAGCGCTTCGGCCGCGGCGGCTTCGTCTCCACCGCGCTGCGGCAGGGCGCCCCGATCATCCCGTGTTCGATCGTGGGCGCGGAGGAGATCTACCCGATGATCGGCAACGCCAGGACGCTGGCCCGGGTCCTGGGCTTCCCGTACTTCCCGCTGACGCCGACCTTCCCGTGGCTGGGCCCGCTCGGCGCGATCCCGCTTCCCACGAAGTGGACGATCCAGTTCGGCGAGCCGATCCGCACGGACGGCTATCCGCCGGAGGCGGCCGAGGACCCGATGCTGATGTTCAACCTGACCGACCAGGTCAGGGAACAGATCCAGCACACGCTGTACAAGCTGCTCGTGCAGCGCAGGTCGGTCTTCTTCTGAGCCGTCGCCCCGAGTCGGAGCCTGAAGAAACGTTCATACGACGTAGGGGGCGCTCCTCGTGAGAGGGGCGCCCCCTACGGGCGTACCGGTTAGCTCGCGTCCTCGCCGTCGATGCCCAGGCCGGGCAGCAGGCCCGGGAGCAGCGGCGGGAGGGTGACGTCCGGCTCGCTGGTCGGCGTACTGCTGGTGGACGGCGCGGAGCTGCCGGTGCTGTCCACCGGCGGGTCGAGCAGGCCGCCGGTGCTGCCGCCGAGCAGGCCGTCGTCCGTGCTGCCGGAGCCCGCGGACCTGCTGGGGCTGCCGGTGCCGGACTGGCTGCCGTCGGAGGTGCCGCTGCCGCTGCTGGGCGCCGCCGGGCTGTCCGTACCGGAGGTGCCGGTGGACGCGGAGGCGGAGCCGCCCTGCCGCTTGCCGTCGCCGCCGGTCTCGGCGGGCGGCTGCGGGAGCAGGGACTGCAGCGGGGCGACGTCCTGGTCTATGGCGTCGAACACCGACGACACCTGCTGACTCACATCGCCCAGCTGTACGGGGAGCCGGTCGCGCAGGGCGCCCCAGACGTCGCGGTGCGAGCGCGAGAAGGCGGAGAGGGCCTGCATGGGGCCGAGGGAGTCCGGGTCGGCCTCGTACGCCGCGGAGAGCAGGCGGTGGCCCTCGGAGGCGTCGTGCTGCATCCCGGACAGGGCGCGGCGGATCTCGCCGACGGACTCGTGGTCGAGGTGGCCGCCACGGTCGCGCTCCATCAGCCGGCGGGCCTCGCTCAGGCGGGTGGAGGCCTGGTCGAGGTAGACCCGGCCGCGCTCGCTGTCCCCGTCGGCCAGACCGCGCTTGAAGTCCTCGATGCCGCGTTTGAGGCCGTAGAGCGAGTCGCCGGGCAGGGCGTCACCGCTGGCAGCGGCGACTCCGCCGAAGGCGCCGGCGGCCACCCCGACGCTGAGGCCGCCCGCGGCGAGGCCCTTGGTGAGCCGGGAACGCGGTCGCAGCTTGCCCAGCGGGCTCGCCCGGTGCGCGCCCCGCCCTCGGGGCGAGCGCTGCTCGGGTACCGAAGGATCCGCTCCGCCTCCCGCGGTGCCCTCCAGCAGCATGGCCTCCATCGCGGCCACGAGCTGGGCCCGCTGGACGACCTTGACCTCGGGATCCAGCACTGGCTTGGGCAGCTCGCCGAGACCGGTCGCGAGGGCCAACAGACGGCCCTGCTCGGTCTGTTCCGCGAGCGCCGGGGACGGTGCCGATCCTTCGGACTGCTCGGCCGCCGTGCCCCGGTCGGACTGCTCCTCCAGGGCCTGGGCGAAGGCGTTCGCCCGCCGGTGCGCCGATACGTTCGCGATCACTGGCGGCACCTCCTCTCGTCATGACGGTCGACTCCCCAGGGGGTCCTGAGGGTTGCACACCCTGACCACATCCACACGATCGAGTGATCGGAGGTGGCCGGGTAGTGACCACAGGGAGCCTGCATCCCGCACAACGAGCGTCGCGGCACTTGGGTTACGGACGGCGGATGATCGGATCGGGGAGTCAACGGACTTTCACTGACAGCGAGTTGGGTACTACTGAGTGTGCACGGTCAGCGGGCGTCGTCCGGGAGGAGCCGGGCCAGGGTGCGTACGGCCCGGTATTGGAGGGTCTTGATGGCGCCCTCGTTCTTGCCCATGACGCGGGCGGTCTCGGCGACGGAGAGGCCCTGGAGGAAGCGGAGCGTCACGCACTCCTGCTGCTGGGGGTTGAGCCGTCGTACGGCGTCGAGGAGGGCGGCGTTGGAGAGCGACTCCAGGACGGAGTCCTCGGGGGACCGCTCGACCTCGTTGGCGTCGAGCATCTCGCCGGTGGTCACCTCCAGCCGGAAGCGGCTGGACTTGAAGTGGTCGGCGACGAGGTTGCGGGCGATGGTGACGAGCCAGGCGCCGAAGTCCCGGCCCTGCCAGGTGAAGGTGCCGATCCTTCTGAGCGCGCGCAGAAAGGTCTCGCTCGTCAGGTCCTCGGCGGTCGCCTTCCCGCCGACCCGGTAGTAGATGTAGCGGTACACGGTGTCGCTGTACTGGTCGTAGAGCCGCCCGAACGCGTCCGCCTCGCCGGCCTGTGCCCGCTCGACGAGATCCATCATCCGGGCGCTGTCGCTGTCCGCGGCCGGCCGCCGGGCAGTGGTGGCGCCGGCCGAACGCCCCCGTCTGCCGACGGCGGCGCCGCCGTCGGCGAGCGCGTAGCACGGGCCGACGGGTGCGGCGGCTACGGCGAGGGCGGGGACGGCGTACGCGGTGGGGACGAAGCCGCGCAACAGGTCTTGGACCGTTGCGCGCAGCGTAGCCAGGCCCGAGGCGTCAACCCCGACGTGTGGGTACACGGGACTCCCAGAGGCAGAGCTTCCATCACGTGCAGTGCGGGACCGTTCACCCGTCGTAGCGACGGAGGGGTACCGGATTGCGTCTGAGGAGAATAACGCTTCGTGCAGGCGCTGCTACACCCAGTTGCTCAAATCATCGATTACGTCGCTTCTGTAACCGATTGACGCCCGATCAAGTGCCGCACAGTGACCAGTTGTTGATCGGAAAGGATCAGGTTTCGGTCGGGTGCGGGGCGTGTTGTGGCCGTGTGCAGCCAAGGGGACTGGACAGGGGGTTTTGCGGGTACGGAGCGGGGATTGGCCGGGATCGGGCGGCGCGGGGCGTTCGTGATCAGAGGTGAGCGCGGGGACGCGCCGCGGGCGTTACCGCCGGCGGCGCGAGATCGCGATGGCCGCAGCCGTGCCGCCCGCCACCGCGCCCACGCCCGCCGCGGCCGGGATGCCGACCTTCGCCGCCTTGCGGCCCGTGCGGTAGTCGCGCAGGCGCCAGTCCAGTTCGCGGGCGTGCTTGCGGAGCTTGGTGTCCGGGTTGATCGCGTAGGGGTGGCCGACCAGCGACAGCATCGGGATGTCGTTGTGGCTGTCGCTGTAGGCCGCGCAGCGGGACAGGTCCAGGCCCTCCGCCGAGGCCAGGGCGCGGACCGCCTCCGCCTTCGCCGGGCCGTGCAGCGGTTCGCCGACCAACTTGCCCGTGTAGACGCCGTCCACCGACTCCGCGACCGTACCCAGCGCACCGGTCAGGCCGAGGCGGCGGGCGATGACCTGGGCGATCTCCACCGGCGCCGCCGTGACCAGCCACACCTTCTGGCCCGCGTCGAGGTGGGCCTGGGCCAGCGCACGGGTGCCCGGCCAGATGCGCTCGGCCATGTACTCGTCGTAGATCTCCTCGCCGATCGACATCAGCTCCGAGACCCGGTGACCCTGCACGATCGACAGCGCGGAGTCGCGCGCCTCCTGCATGTGCTCGGGGTCCTCGACGCCCGCCAGCCTGAACCACGCCTGCTGCCAGGCGAACCTCGCCAGGTCGCGGGTCTCGAAGAACTTCCGCTTGTACAGGCCCCGGCCGAAGTGGAACAGCGCGGCGCCCTGCATCACGGTGTTGTCCAGGTCGAAGAACGCGGCTGCCTTGTCGTCGCCCAGCACCGGGAACTCCGGTTCCTCCTCGGGGAGGGTTTCGGGGACGGACTTGCGCGCTGCCTCCGCCGAGGCCTCGCCTGCCAACACGCTCCGCGCCGTGGCGGAGCGCCTACGGGGAGTGAGCCATCCGAGAGCGGCCATGCCCGTGAGCATAGCCAGTTTGTTCGGTGGTTCCGGAGTCGAGAGGTTTGAAGCCTGTGAACTCTCCGCGACTGTGCCGTTAAACACGCGCGCGTGGGCGCGCGAGAATGGCTGACATGAGTCCCGTCTTCCGCCGCAAGCCGGCCAAGGTGCCCGCGGACCGGCTCGTCACCCTCATCCGCAAGCCCGGCTGTCATCTGTGTGATGACGCACAGATCGTCATCGAGAAGGTCTGCGGTGATCTGGGTGTTCCCTGGGAACAGAAGGACATCACCCAGGATCCCCAACTCCACGACCAGTATTGGGAACAGATCCCCGTCGTACTCGTCGACGGCAAGCAGCACACGTTCTGGCGGGTGAACGAGGTCCGCCTGCGTGCCGCCCTGTCGGGCACTGACTGAGTAGTCCAACTGGCCCGGAAACTGACTTAGGATCGTCGGCGACCTGGTCTCGGGGGTGGGGATCGTTGAGGAGAGTGTTCGGTTTTGACCCCCGTGTGGGCCATGAGGCGACAGCGCGTGACCCCGGTCACGTTGGCCGGGCAAATCGGACACCATCTTTGTGCACGCGTTCACAAAGACATAGCCTGCTTTCGACGGGGCGGTCTGGGGACGTATGACCGCCTGCAGCCCCGCTCTACCCGCAGGAGCACCGTGGCAACTGGCCGAACTCACCGACCGGCGACCCGTAGCCGAGGGATTCCCGAGGCCACCGTCGCCCGGCTTCCGCTGTACCTCCGCGCGCTGACCGCACTGTCGGAGCGCTCGGTACCCACGGTCTCCTCCGAGGAGCTCGCGGCCGCCGCGGGGGTCAACTCCGCGAAGCTGCGCAAGGACTTCTCCTACCTCGGCTCCTACGGGACCCGGGGCGTCGGCTACGACGTCGAGTATCTCGTCTACCAGATCTCCCGCGAACTGGGCCTGACCCAGGACTGGCCGGTTGTGATCGTAGGCATCGGTAACCTCGGCGCCGCGCTGGCCAACTACGGCGGCTTCGCCTCGCGCGGTTTCCGTGTCGCGGCGCTCATCGACGCCGATCCCGCAATGGCCGGAAAGCCCGTGGCCGGGATCCCCGTGCAGCACACCGACGACCTTGAGCGGATCATCGAGGACAACGGTGTGTCCATCGGTGTCATCGCCACGCCCGCCGGTGCCGCCCAGCAGGTCTGCGAGCGGCTCGTCGCCGCCGGGGTCACCTCCATCCTGAACTTCGCGCCGACCGTGCTGTCCGTCCCGGACGGCGTCGACGTGCGCAAGGTCGACCTCTCCATCGAGCTGCAGATCCTCGCCTTCCACGAGCAGCGCAAGGCCGGCGAGGAGGCCGCCGCGGCCGAGGGCACGGTTCCGGCCGCCACCACGCGGAGCGACTCCGCCGATCAGGGGCCCGACGGGGACGTACCCGCCGTGATGCCGGCATGAGTCTCCTCGTCGTCGGGCTGAGCCACCGCAGCGCACCGGTCAGCGTGCTGGAGCGGGCGGCGCTGAATGCGGACGCGCAGATCAAGCTGTTGCAGGACACCGTCGCCGCCGAACCGGCCACCGAGGCCGCGGTCCTCGCGACCTGCAACCGGATCGAGCTGTACGCCGACGTGGACAAGTTCCATGCCGGTGTGGCCGAGCTGTCCACGCTGCTGGCCCAGCACAGCGGGGTCGGGCTCGACGAGCTGACTCCGTATCTGTACGTGCATTACGAGGACCGGGCCGTCCACCATCTGTTCTCCGTGGCCTGCGGGCTCGACTCGATGGTCGTCGGCGAGGGGCAGATCCTCGGCCAGATCAAGGACTCCCTGGCGCGGGCGCAGGAGCTGCACAGCGCCGGGCGGCTGACGAACGACCTGTTCCAGCAGGCGCTGCGGGTCGGCAAGCGTGCGCACTCCGAGACCGGTATCGACCGGGCTGGACAGTCGCTGGTCACCTTCGGGCTTGAGCAGCTGGCTCGCGGTACGGCGGTGCAGGACTGGGCGCGGGGCAAGAAGGCGCTGGTGATCGGTGCCGGGTCGATGTCCTCGCTGGCGGCGGCGACGCTGGTGCGGGCGGGGGTGGGCGAGGTTGTCATCGCCAACCGGACTGCCGATCGGGCCGAGCGGCTTGCGGAGATTTTGAACGACGGTGTTGGTGGTGTGGCTCGCGCGGTGCCGATGGGTGCTGTGGCGGATGAGCTGACACGTGCCGATGTTGTGGTGTCCTGTACCGGGGCTACGGGGCTGGTGCTGACTGCGGATGTGGTTGCAGCTGCGGTTGAGGGGGCGCTGGACGCTGGTGTCGGCCGGGGGT
Organism: Streptomyces sp. NPDC079141; assembly: GCF_040686775.1. Classification (NCBI taxonomy): domain Bacteria; kingdom Bacillati; phylum Actinomycetota; class Actinomycetes; order Kitasatosporales; family Streptomycetaceae; genus Streptomyces; species Streptomyces sp. NPDC079141. Next base: position 13,112 of record NZ_JBFBLP010000008.1, read on the forward strand.
CGGTCGCGCAGCCCGGCGCTTACGGGGTGCCGCCTCTCTTTGGCAGCGGGGCCGCCCCAGGCGGCACGCATGCCCGCAGCCTGACGGGTGAGGCGAGCGGCGCTGCTGCCCGCAGCCTGACGGGTGAGGCAAGTGGCGCTGCTGCCCGCAGCTGGGCGGCGGGTGCTGACGAGAACTGTCCGCTTGATCTGCCTGCCACCGCTGGGTTCTCCGTGCTCGGGGAGGCCGCTGTTGCCGGGATGGGTGCTGCCGAGTTGGAGCAGCATGCCGTCTGGGTGGACAACGGGAGCGTGCGCCCGCAGAGTGCGGCCGATGAGGCTGACGCGATTGCCGCGCTGGCCGCCGCCGCTGCCACTGTCGGGCGGATTCCTGAGCGGCGTCGGCCCGAGGCGGTCGTTGAGGCGCCCGAGCCCGTGCTCTTCCTTCTTGATCTTGCGATGCCCCGTGACATCGACGCCGCCGTGCACCGGATGGCCGGGGTGCGGCTGGTGGACATCGAGTCGCTGGCCGAGGCCTCGGCCGACGCCCCGATGGCCTCCGACGTCGACCAGGTCCGCCGTATCGTCTCCGACGAGGTCGCGGCGTTCGGGGCGGCGCTCAGGGCCGCGCACATCACGCCGACCGTCGTGGCGCTGCGGAGCATGGCCGCCGATGTCGTGGCCGGTGAGATCGCCCGGCTCGAAGGGCGGCTGCCCGGGCTCGACGACAAGCACCGCGCCGAGATCACCCAGACCGTGAAGCGCGTCGTGGACAAGCTGCTGCACGCGCCGACCGTACGGGTCAAGCAGCTCGCGGCCGAGCCCGGCGGTGCCGGGTACGCGGACGCGCTGCGGACCCTGTTCGACCTCGACCCGGAGACGGTTGCCGCCGTCTCGCGGGCCGAGAAGAGCACTGATGAGAAAGACCGAGGGCCGGCATCATGAGGGACAAGGCGCTACGGCTCGGGACCCGGCGGAGCAAGCTCGCCATGGCCCAGTCCGGGCTGGTGGCGGACGCCGTGAGCCAGGTGACCGGGCGGCCCGTCGAGCTCGTCGAGATCACCACGTACGGGGATGTGTCGCGGGAGAACCTCGCGCAGATCGGCGGCACGGGTGTGTTCGTGACCGCATTGCGGGACGCGCTGCTGCGCGGCGAGGTCGACTTCGCGGTGCACTCGCTGAAGGACCTGCCGACCACGCAGCCCGAGGAGCTGACGCTGGCCGCCGTCCCCGTCCGCGAGGACCCGCGGGACGTCATCGTCGCCCGCGACGCGCTGAAGTTCACCGACCTGCCGCGCGGGGCGCGCATCGGTACGGGTTCGCCGCGCCGCATGGCCCAGCTGAACGCGTACGCCCGCGCCCATGGGCTGGACATCGAGACGGTGCCGATCCGCGGGAACGTCGACACGCGGATCCGGTACGTGCACGACGGTGAGCTGGATGCGGTGGTGCTGGCGGCCGCCGGCCTGAACCGCATCGGGCGCATCGACGAGGTGACCGACTTCCTGTCGGTCGACACAGTTCTGCCCGCCCCCGGCCAGGGGGCCCTGGCGATCGAGTGCACCGCGGACAACGCGGACCTCATCGCCGCGCTCGGTGAGCTCGACGACCCGTTCACGCGGGTCGCCGTCACCGCCGAGCGGTCACTGCTCGCCGCCCTGGAGGCCGGCTGCTCCGCCCCTGTGGGCGCGCTGGCCGACCTTCTGGCCGACGGGCAGATTGTCAAGGAAATGCGCCTGCGGGGCGTCGTCGGCACGACCGACGGCACTCGTACGGTGCAGCTGTCCACCACCGGTCCCGTGCCCGAGACGCACGAGCAGGCGCTGGCGCTCGGTCGCGAACTCGCTGCCGAGATGCTTGCCCAGGGCGCGGCCGGTCTGATGGGGGAGCGAGCACATTGAGCCCCACCACCCTTCCCGCCGGCCTCGAACACGGGCACGTCACCTTCCTCGGTGCCGGACCCGGGGATCCGGGACTGCTGACTCTGCGCGCCGTGGAGGCGCTGGCGAACGCGGACGTTCTCGTCGCCGAGCACGAGGTGCTCGACGTCGTACGTGTGCACGCCAGGCCGGGCGTAGCCGTCGTGAACACGGAGACGGATCCTTCGTCGGACCCCGTTCCGGGCACAGGCACGCCTCAACTAGCGGTTGTTGACGGCGCGTCAACGACCGCTGGGGCACCCGCCGCGCGGGATGCCGCACATCTTGTCATGGAGGCCGCGCGGGGCGGCAGGCGGGTCGTGCGTGCGGTGTCCGGGGATCCCGGGCTCGACACGTACGCCGCCGAGGAGATGCTGGCGTGCGCCGCGGCCGGGGTGCCCTTCGAGGTGGTCCCCGGTGTCGCGGCCGCGGTCGGCGTGCCCGCGTACGCCGGTGTGCCATTGCGGGACGCCCAGGGCGCGGACGTGCGGTTCGTGGACGCGCGCACGGCTTCCGACCGGTGCTGGACGGAGGTGGGTGCGTCGGACGGGACCGTTGTCGTCTCGACGACGCTCGACTCCGTCGCCGCTGCCGCCGGTGAGCTGGTGGCGGCCGGCCGCAAGCCCGATACGCCGATGACGGTCACGGTCGCTGGTACGACCACTCGTCAGCGGACGTGGACGGCGACGCTGGGCACGATCGCGCAGACGCTGAAGCAGGCCAAGGTGCTGCCGTCGCCGGACGGCGGTCGGCCGGTGATAGCCGTGGTCGGTGAGCGTTCCGCCGCCGCGCAGCGCGACCAGCTGTCGTGGTTCGAGTCCAAGCCGCTGTTCGGCTGGAAGGTGCTCGTACCGCGGACGAAGGAGCAGGCGGCGTCGCTCTCCGACCAGCTGCGGTCCTACGGGGCCGTGCCGCACGAGGTGCCGACGATCGCCGTCGAGCCGCCGCGCACGCCCCAGCAGATGGAGCGCGCGGTCAAGGGCCTGGTGACGGGCCGCTACGAGTGGATCGCCTTCACCTCGGTGAACGCCGTCAAGGCCGTGCGGGAGAAGTTCGAGGAGTACGGGCTCGACGCGCGGGCGTTCGCGGGCATCAAGGTGGCCGCGGTCGGGGAGCAGACCGCGAAGGCGCTGATCGCGTTCGGTGTGAAGCCGGATCTGGTGCCGAGCGGGGAGCAGTCGGCCGCCGGGCTGCTGGAGGACTGGCCGCCGTACGACCCGGTGTTCGATCCCATTGACCGGGTGTTCCTGCCCCGGGCGGACATCGCGACCGAGACCCTCGTCGCCGGGCTCATCGAGCTGGGCTGGGAGGTCGACGACGTCACGGCGTACCGGACCGTGCGGGCCTCGCCGCCGCCGGCGGACACCCGTGAGGCGATCAAGGGGGGTGGCTTCGACGCCGTTCTCTTCACGTCGTCCTCGACCGTGCGCAACCTGGTGGGCATCGCCGGCAAGCCGCACAACGTGACGGTGATCGCCTGTATCGGTCCGGCCACGGCGAAGACCGCCGAGGAGCACGGGCTGCGGGTCGACGTGATGGCTCCGGAGCCGTCCGTGCACAAGCTGGCGGAGGCGCTCGCGGACTTCGGTCTGCGGCGCCGGGCCGCGGCGGTCGAGGCCGGGGATCCGGTGACTCGGCCGAGCGAGCGGAGGCCGGGGGCGCGCAGGCGTCGTACGACGACCTAGGCGTTACGGGCGTTACGGCTGCGCGGGTGCGACCGTGTGGCCGTAACGCAGCAGGTTCTGGGGGTCGTACGTCGACTTCGTCCGTTGCAGACGGTGGTAGACCTCCGGGGTCCAGGCGCGGGCGCGGTCCGTGGCGTCGCCCGGGGTGCCGTGGAGATTGACCATGGTGCGGCCGGTGCCGTACGGGGCCATCGCGGTGTTCAGAGACTGCGTGGCCTGCTCGACCGCCTCGGCCGCGGGGGGTGCGGCCAGGACGCCGACCGCTTCCAGGAGGTACTCGGCGTCGCGGGCGCAGACCGCGTCGTCGACGGGGGCGGGGCGGGAGAGCGCGCCGCCCATGTGGCGGATCTCGATCAGGAGCAGGGGGCAGTCGGGGGCCTCGGGTCCCACCTCGGCGAGGAATGTCCGGATGGCCTCCTCGGGCAGGTCGCGCAGCAGGGCGCAGGACTCGCGGGCGGGGAGCGGGTCCTGGGGGTCCATGTAGACGCGGTCCACGGCGGTGTAGTCCATCTCCTCCACCGTGTCCACGACGACCGGTGCGGCCGCGCGGAGCGGTGCCAGCAGGTTCTCGCCCTCGGCCGCATCGCCCGTCCAGGCCAGGCAGACGCGGGCCCAGAAGCGGCCGCGGAAGGGCTCGGGGATCTCCGGGAACGGGGGCAGCCGCAGCAGGCTGAACGTGCTGTTCATCTCCATCGGCACCGTGCGGGTCCAGTCCGCCCAGGCGCGCAGCAGGGGCTCGGCGTCCTCGCCCGCGCAGTAGATGCCGCCGCCCAGGATGCGGGAGAGCGGGAGCAGGTCGGTGACCAGGGACGTCACCACTCCTACGTTGCCCTTGCCGCCGCGCAGTGCCCAGAAGAGGTCCGGTTCGTGGGTCGCGTCCACCTTGCGGAGGGTGCCGTCCGGGGTGACCACGTGGAAGGAGCGGACCAGGTCGGCCGCGTAGCCGTAGGTACGGCCGAGGACGGGGAGGCCGCCGCCGAGGGCGTAGCCGACGACGCCCGCGTCGGTGGACGAGCCGTTGAGTGCGGAGAGGCCGTGGGGGGCGGATGCCTCCAGGACGTGGCTCCACTTCGCTCCCGCGGCGATCGTGGCTGTGCGGGTGGCGGGGTCGACCGTTACGTCCGTCATGCGGGCCGTGCTGATCAGGAGGCCTCTTTCGATGGGGAAGTTGGCGCCGTGGCCGGTGGCCTGGACGGCTACGGGGGTGTGGGTGTCGGACGCCCAGCGGAGGGCGGCCACGATGTCGTCCGGGCCGGTTGCTCCGACGACGAGTTCCGGGGTGTGCAGGGCGGCGAGATTGAAGCCGGTGACTTCGTCCGCGTAGCCGTCGTCGCCGGGGCGCAGGACCGGGCCCCGGATGTCCGAGAGGGCGAAGCGGTCGGGGGTCTGGTGGGGGGTGTGGTGGGGGTGGGGGGTCGTGGTCATGGGGTCCTCCGCGGCGCGAGTACGGAGGGACGGCGGCGGTCGGAGATCTGCGGCGGCCGTCGGGGTCCACTTGTTGATCCGGTTCTTTCAGGATCGCGCTGGGGTGGGTGGGGCGCATGTGGGGGGCGGGGGGCTGGCGTGGGTCGTGTGGTGCCCTGGGTGGGGGCCGGCGTGGGGGTGGGTCGCGCAGCCCGGCGCTAGCGGGGTGCCGCCTGCGCCCACCCGTGCCGCCCCAGGCGGCACTCATGCCCGCAGGATCAGCGGCTCCATCCGCACCGCCTGCCGGGGTGGGCGCCGCCTCAGCTGCACGCGTGCCCGCAGCTGGCAGCGCCCCGAAGGGGCGCGGGGAACTGCGCGAGTAACCCCCACCGGCCTGCACTTGCGAGGGATACGTGTCACCCCCCTACCCGCCACCCCGCGGAGCGCCCCGCCGACACTGAGTCGGCATCGGGGTTCCTGGGGCGGGCGTAGCGTAGGTGGTATGTCGACGTATGGATCCTTTCCCGGTACCCGGCCTCGGCGGCTGAGGACTACTCCCGTTATGCGGCGGATGGTTGCCGAGACGCGGCTGCACCCGGCCGACTTCATCCTTCCGGCGTTCGTGCGTGAGGGTGTCAGTGAGCCGGTGCCGATCGCGGCGATGCCGGGCGTCGTACAGCACACGCGGGACAGCCTGAAGAAGGCGGCCGCGGAGGCCGTGGCCGCCGGGGTCTCCGGGATCATGCTCTTCGGGGTGCCGGAGGAGTCCAAGAAGGATGCGCTCGGGACTCCCGGGACCGACCCGGAGGGGATTCTGCAGGTCGCCATCCGGGACGTGCGGGCCGAGGTGGGCGACGAGCTGCTCGTGATGTCCGACCTGTGCCTGGACGAGACCACCGATCACGGGCATTGCGGGGTGCTCGACGCCGAGGGGCGCGTCGACAACGACGCCACCCTGGAGCGGTACGCCGAGATGGCTCAGGTGCAGGCCGACGCCGGCGCCCATGTCGTAGGGCCCAGCGGGATGATGGACGGGCAGATCGGGGTCGTTCGGGATGCCCTCGACCAGATCGGGCGGGAGGACGTGGCCGTGCTTGCTTACACGGTCAAGTACGCCTCCGCGTTCTACGGTCCGTTCCGGGAGGCCGTCGGCTCGTCGCTGCAGGGCGACCGGAAGACCTATCAGCAGGATTCCGCCAACGTTCGTGAGTCCATGCGGGAGTTGGCGCTGGACCTGGAGGAGGGGGCCGACATGGTGATGGTCAAGCCTGCCGGGCCCTACCTCGACATCCTGGCGAAGGTCGCCGAGGCCGTCGATGTGCCGGTGGCCGCCTACCAGATCTCCGGCGAGTACTCGATGATCGAGGCCGCCGCCGAGAAGGGCTGGATCGACCGGGACCGCGCGATCCTGGAGACGCTCACCGGCATCAAGCGGGCCGGCGCGCGCAACATCCTCACCTACTGGGCCACCGAAGCGGCCCAGATGCTGCGGTAGTTCATCGTCGACGGGACGACACGACAAGGCACGGCACACAGCGGACAGGTTCCCTCGGTCCGGATCCCGGAAAGCTGCTTGTAAGCGGCATGCATATGCCTAGGCTGCGCAGGAGCCGATCGAAGGAGCCGTGTCATGAGTGTCGTTGAGTCCGCGTCAGCCCCTGCCCGCGCGTCCCTTCCGCCGCTCGCCGCGCGGGCCCGCTCGATCGGTGGTTCGCCGGTGCGGGACATCCTCGCCGTCACCGCACGCCCCGAGGTGATCAACTTCGCGGGCGGGCTGCCGGCGCCGGAGCTGTTCGACGTGGACGGGGTCGCCGCCGCGTACCGGGCCGTCCTCGCGGACGTTCCCGAGCAGGCGCTCCAGTACTCCACCACCGAGGGCGTGCCGGGCCTGCGCCAGGCGCTCGCCGCGCGGATGTCGGTGCGGGGGCTGCCCACGGACGCCGACGACCTGCTGGTCACCACCGGCTCGCAGCAGGCCCTGTCCCTGCTCGCCGCCGCGCTCGTCGACCCGGGCGACACCGTCCTCGTCGAGGACCCCTGCTATCTCGCGGCCCTCCAGGTCTTCGGGCTGGCCGGGGCCCGCGTGGTGGCCGTGCCCGGTGACGAGCACGGCGTCGACCCCGCGGCGCTGGAGGAGTGCGTGCTGCGCGAGCGGCCCAAGCTGCTCTACACCGTCCCCACTTTCCAGAACCCCACCGGCCGCACCCTGCCCGGCGAGCGGCGCGCCGCCCTCGCCGCCGTCGCCGCGCGGCACGGGCTGTGGATCGTCGAGGACGACCCCTACGGGGAGCTGCGCTTCGAGGGCGAGCGCGTGCCGTGGATCGCCTCCCACGAGGACGCCGCCGACCGGACCGTCCTCCTCGGCTCCTTCTCCAAGGTCATGGCCCCCGGCATGCGGCTCGGCTGGCTGCGTGCCCCCGCCGACCTGCGCCGCGCCTGCGTCGTCGCCAAGCAGGCCGCCGACCTGCACACCCCGACCGTCAACCAGCTCGCCGCCGCCCGCTACCTGGCGGACCAGGACCTCGACGCGCACGTGGCGCGGGTCGCCGCCGTGTACGGCGAGCGACGGGACGCCATGCTCGCCGGGCTGCCGGACGCCCTTCCCGACGGCGCCACCTGGAACCGGCCCGAGGGCGGGATGTTCCTCTGGGTGCGGCTGCCCTCGTCGTACGACACCACGGCCCTGCTGCCGGAGGTCGTCGGGCACGACGTGGCGTACGTCCCCGGCGCCCCCTTCCAAGCCGGTGAGGCCGACCGTTCGACGCTGCGGCTGTGCTTCGTGACGGAGACGCCGGAGCGGATCCGGGAGGGGCTGCGCCGGCTCGGGGAAGGGCTCGGGGCCTAGGCCGGAAGTCCCGGGGCGGATGCGGCTGGGGACCGCCGACGGGGCGGGGGCGGCTGCCTAGGGTGAAGGCATGTCCGACACAGAGCAGCAGCAGGCGCAGACCGTGGCGTTCGACCTGGACGCCTACCTCGGGCGCATCGGATGGGACGGCGAGCGCAGCGCCGGGATCGCGACTCTCCGGGGGGTGCATCTCGCGCACGCGCGGGCCATCCCCTTCGAGAACCTGGACGCCGTGAGCGGTACCGCGCCCTCCCTCGAACTCGCCGACCTCATGGCCAAGTTGGTGCACGGCCGGCGCGGCGGCTACTGCTACGAGCACAACACCCTGTTCCAGCACGCGCTGGAGGCACTCGGCTTCCGGGTCACCACACTGGCCGCCCGCGTAGTCCTGGGCGCGGACCGTATCGACAGCCGCCCCCGCACCCACATGCTGCTGCTCGTCCACGCCCCGGGCGACCCCCAGCCGTACGTCGCCGACGTGGGCTTCGGGGCGATCGGCGCCCTGCTGGAGCCGGTTCCGCTGACGACGGGCGTCGAGTTCGAGGGCGCCGGCCGCCGGCACCGGCTCATGCACGTCCCGCACGAGGGGCCGCTGGAACTGTGGGCACTGGAGGCCCGCGAAGGCTCCTCCTGGCAGGCGCAGTACGCCTTCACCCTGGACCCGTTCGAGAGGCCCGACTACGAGGTGTTCAACTGGCATGTCGGGACCAACCCGCGCTCCCCGTTCACCCGGAGCATCTACGTCCAGCGCGTGACCGCCGACCGCCATGTCCTCCTCCACGGCCGCGTCCTCACCGAGACCCGCGCCGACGGCACGGTCAGCGAACGCAAGATCGCGGAGGAGGACGTCGAGCGGGTGCTGGAGGAGGAGTTCGGGATCGGCTAGGGGCCCACCCGCCGGCCGACGCACTCCCTTCTCCCGTCCGCCGCCCCGGGCTCGAAGCAGGCCCGGACCGTGGCTCCGGGGCGGGCCGCCGTCATCGGGGTGTACACATAGGACTCCGCGTCGACGTCGTCCCTGATCCGGGCGGCGCGGGTCGGGCCGCCCGCGGTCACCTCCAGCCGGTCGCCGACGCGCGTACCCCACATCCGGGCCCAACTCGCCCCACACGCCTTGTTGTAACGCAGCTCCAGGCGGGCGCCGGACGCCGTGCGGTACTCGGCAAGCGTGGCCGGGCCCCGGCCGCACCCCATGTGCATCGGGTCCTGCCCCTCGCAGGAGGTTCCCTGGCAGCGCGGGCCCGGGGCGGAGGACGTCACGGACGCCCGCTGCCCGCCGTCGCCGCCCGGGATCAGTACGAGCGCCGCCGCCAGCCCGCCGGACAGGAGGACCGCACACACCGCCGCGAGGGGTGCGATCCTGCGGGGCTGCCGCCCGGTCGGCGGCTGCGCGGGCACGCTCGCGCTCGCCGCCCGCCCGCTCCACTCCGCCTCGGCCAGCTCCCACAGCGCCAGGCAGCGCCCCTCCGGCTCATGGGCGATCCGGCACAGATCCCGGACGGCCTGGCGCGGCGGCAGCGTCTTGCCGTTGAGGTAACGCTCCCAGGACGACTTGCTGTACGTCGTCCGCTCGGCCAGCGCCGCCAGGCTCAGGCCGGTACGGGACCTCAACTCCCGTAGCTCGGCGGCGAGTCGGGGGCCGGTCATCCGCGCAGCGCCTTCCAGGTGTGCGGGCCGATGATGCCGTCCACGACCAGACCGTCCCGCCGCTGGATCCGCTTGACCGCGCCCTGCGTCAACGGGCCGTAGATCCCGTCGACTTCACCCGGCGCAAACCCCGCCCGCCGCAGCAGACACTGCGCCTCCGCAACCTCCGGACCGGCCCGGCCGTACGTCAAAATGGCGTCCTGGGTACGGCTGTTGCCCGCATACCAGCGGCCGTCGGCCCCACGCTCGACCCGGCAGTCGTACGACGGCCGCGACCGCGACTCCGACGGAGGCCGTGGCGGCGGCGCCGCTTTCTCCCCGCCGCCGTCCGTGGACTGCACGATCAGCACGACCGCCACGGAGACCGCCACGACCAGGGCCACCGCCCCCGCCACGAACGCGATCCGCAGCGAACGCCCGCGCGGCTTGCCGGCCTCGGCCCACGCACTCGTACGCCACGCCTCCGCCGCGACCTCGTGCAGCGCCAGCAGCCGGACCGGGTCGTCGCCGCCGATCCGGGCCATCGCCTCCACGGCCTCCCGGGGCGGCAGCGACCTACCGCCCAGATACCGCTCCCACGACTTCGCGCTGTACCCCGTCTTCGCGGCCAACTGCCGCATGCTCAGCCCGCTGTGGTCCTTCAGCCGACGTAGCCGTACCACCAACTGGCGCACCGGCCGGCTCAGTTCCTCGGGAAGCTCTTTCCACCGCGCCATAACCAGAAAGTACGGACCTCACCGGACGGCGGTGCCCACAGCCGCATGGAACCGGCCACCGCGCCCGTCCCGCGCCACCGTCCCGCCGGACCACGTCCCCGCAGGTCAGCGCGCGGGACGTCCCGCGAGGACGTCACTTCCTCGGTGCGGGTGGCGGGGATCGGTCGCCGCCCCGCAGCCTCATTGCCATCGACGCCCATCCCAAGGGGGAACAACATGCGCGCTCTGACAAGGACCCTCGTCGGTGTCACCACCGCCGCCGGGCTCGCCGTAGGGAGTCTGGCGGCCACGGGCACCGGCTTCGCGGCGACCGCGCAGGACAGCAGGCCGGCGGTGAGCGCCGAGGCCGTCGCCCCGCTCGCCGTCAACAACCTCGGCCTGAACACCACCCAGGCCAAGAACTGGCAGTGCTGGCTGCGCAACACGGGCTACAACCCCGGCCCGATCGACGGAAGGCTCGGCACCAAGAGCTGGAAGGCCGCCCAGAAGAAATTCAACGACATGCGCCTCGGGGCCGGACGGGTCGACGGCGTCGTCGGACCCAAGACGGTCAAGGCGCTCCAGCGCTATCTGAACATCTACCACTACGGCCTTGTCATCGACGGGATCGCCGGACCGAAGACCAGGGCCGCGTTCGCGCACTTCAACCGCATCGGCTGCTGAGCCGCGAGAACGCCGCGGCCCGTCCTCCCAGCGGGGGAGAGGACGGGCCGCGGTACCGGACTTCGCTAGAGCCGCTCGGGCGTCCTGATGCCCAGCAGCGCCATGCCCTGGTGGAGGGTGCGGGCCGTCATGTCGCACAGGAACAGCCGGTTCTCGACCTGGGCGGGGCTGTCGGCCTTCAGCACCGGGCACTTGTCGTAGAACGACGTGTACAGCGACGCCAGCTGGTAGAGGTACGCCGCCAGCTTGTGCGGCGCGTACTCCGCCGCCGCCTCGAACACCGTGCCACCGAACGCGTCCAGGTGCAGGCCCAACGCCCGCTCTGCCGGGGCGAGTTCGAGCTCCGGGTGCGCGACCGGCCTGGTCTCGCCCGCCTTGCGCAGGATCGACTGGATACGGGCGTACGCATACTGGAGGTACACCGACGTGTCACCGTTCAGCGACACCATCTGGTCCAGGTCGAACTTGTAGTCCCGGTTCGGCGACGTCGACAGGTCCGCGTACTTCACGGCACCGATACCGACCTGCGCGGCCCGCTCCTGGATCTCGTCCTCGGTGAGATCCAGCGCCTTCTCCCGTACGACCTCGGCGGCCCGCTGCACCGCCTCGTCCAGCAGATCCTCAAGCCGTACGGTCTCGCCCTCACGCGTCTTGAACGGCTTGCCGTCCGCGCCCAGGACCGTGCCGTAGCCCATGTTGTGCGCGGTGACGTGCTCGCTCAGCCAGCCCGCCCGCCGGGCCGCCTCGAAGACCATCCTGAAGTGCAGCGACTGGCGCACGTCCACGACGTACAGCAGCGTCGTCGCGTGCAGGTCGAAGACACGGTTGCGGATCGCGGTCAGGTCGGAAGCCGCGTAGCCGAAGCCGCCGTCCGCCTTCTGCACGATCAGCGGGACCGGCTGGTCGTCCTTGCCGCGGATGTCGTCGAAGAAGACCACGAGCGCGCCCTCGGAGCGGACGGCGACGCCCATCTCCTCCAGCAGGCGGGCGGTCTCGGGCATGCCCTCGTTGTACGCGGACTCGCCGACGATCTCCTCGTCCCGGATCTCCATGTCCAGCTTCTCGAAGACCGAGTAGAAGTAGACCTTCGACTCGTCCACGAACTGCTGCCACAGCTCCAGGGTCTCCTTGTCGCCGGACTGCAGGGCCACGACCCGCTTCCGCGCCCGCTCCTTGAACTCCTCGTCGGAGTCGAAGACCGCGCGCGACGCCTTGTACACCCGGTTCAGGTTCGACATCGCCTGCTCGCCGTCGACCTCCGAGGCCGGGGCCAGCTCGCCCGGGTTCTCCAGCAGGTACTGGATGAGCATGCCGAACTGGGTGCCCCAGTCGCCGATGTGGTGCCGGCCGATCGTCCGCTCGCCGGTGAAGTCGAGCATGCCGCGCAGCGCGTCGCCGATCACCGCGGAACGCAGATGGCCGACGTGCATCTCCTTCGCCACGTTCGGCTGGGCGTAGTCGACGACCGTGATGCCCGCGTTCTCGTTCAGCGGCACGCCGAGACGCTCGCCGTCCGCGTACCGCGCGGCGAGGTTCTCGGTGATCGCCCTGTCGGTCAGCGTGATGTTCAGGAAGCCGGGGCCGGAGACCTCGATGTCCTTGATCACGTCACCCGTGACGACCTGGGAGACGACCTGCGTCGCCAGCTCCCTCGGGTTGGCCTTCGCCTGCTTGGCCAGCGCGAGGACACCGTTGGCCTGGAAATCGGCCCGGTCACTGCGTCGCAGCAGAGGGTCCGCGGAGGTCTCCGGCACGGCGGCGGAGATCGCGGAGGTGAGCTGCTGTTCGACGGAGTCGCTGAGGGACGTGACCGGAGCCATAGGAGTGGGTGCCGTTCTCCTCGTGGGGATCGATAGACACGGTCAGTATCCCATGGGGGGTAAAGCCGTTTTTCCGGCCGCACGTGGGTCTGTGACAATGGAGCGTCACCCGTTCAGAAAGAAGGACGTGCCGATCGTGGCTCAGAGCACCGAGACCACCGACTGGGTCTCCCGTTTCGCGGATGAGGTCATCGAGGAGTCGGAGCGTCGGGCCCCGGGCAAACCGGTCGTCGTCGCGTCCGGTCTCTCCCCGTCCGGCCCCATCCACCTGGGGAACCTGCGCGAGGTCATGACCCCGCACCTCGTGGCCGACGAGATCCGGCGGCGCGGCCACCAGGTCCGGCACCTGATCTCCTGGGACGACTACGACCGCTACCGCAAGGTGCCCAAGGGCATCGACGGGGTCGACGAGGACGCCTGGGCCGAGCACATCGGCAAGCCGCTGACCTCCGTCCCGGCGCCGGTGGGCTCGGCGTACCCGAGCTGGGCCGAGCACTTCAAGGCCGCCATGGTCGAATCGCTCGCCGAGCTGGGCGTCGAGTTCGACGGCATCAGCCAGACCGAGCAGTACACCTCGGGCGTCTACCGCGAGCAGATCCTGCACGCCATGAAGCACCGCGGTGACATCGACGCGGTCCTCGCCCAGTACCGGACCAAGAAGGCCCCCGCCAAGAAGTCGCAGAAGCCCGTCGACGAGGCCGAGCTGGAGGCCGCCGAGGGGTCCGGCGCGGCCGGCGAGGACGACGGCTCCCTGGGCGCCGCCGGATACTTCCCGTACAAGCCGTACTGCGGCAACTGCGAGAAGGACCTGACCACCGTCACGTCCTACGTCGACGACACCACCGAGCTGTCGTACACCTGCAACGCGTGCGGCTTCGCCGAGACCGTGCGGCTGAACGAGTTCAACCGCGGCAAGCTGGTCTGGAAGGTCGACTGGCCCATGCGCTGGGCCTACGAAGGAGTCGTCTTCGAGCCGAGCGGCGTCGACCACTCCTCGCCCGGGTCCAGCTTCCAGGTGGGCGGCCAGATCGTCGGGATCTTCGGCGGCAAGCAGCCCATCGGACCCATGTACGCCTTCGTCGGCATCAGCGGCATGGCCAAGATGTCGTCCTCGCGGGGCGGCGTGCCCACGCCCGAGGACGCCCTCAAGATCATGGAGCCGCAGCTGCTGCGCTGGCTCTACGCCCGCCGCAGGCCCAACCAGTCCTTCAAGATCGCCTTCGACCAGGAGATCCAGCGGCTCTACGACGAGTGGGACAAGCTCGACGCCAAGGTCGCCGACGGCTCCGCGCTGCCCGCCGACGTCGCCGCGCACTCGCGTGCCGTGCGCACCGCCGGTGGTGAGCTGCCCACCACCTCCCGGCCGATGCCGTACCGGACCCTCGCGTCCGTCGCCGACATCACCGCCGGACACGAGGACCAGGCCCTGCGGATCCTCTCCGAGCTCGACCCGGCCAACCCGCTCGCCACCCTCGACGAGGCCCGGCCGCGGTACGACAGGGCCGAGGCCTGGATCAACACGCACGTGCCCGCCGACCAGCGGACCATCGTGCGCGACGAGCCGGACGCCGACCTGCTGAAGTCCCTCGACGAGGCCTCCCAGCAGTCGCTGCGCCTGCTGCTCGACGGGCTGGCCGACCACTGGTCGCTGGATGGCCTGACCCACCTCGTGTACGGCGTGCCCAAGGTGCAGGCCGGATTCTCCGCCGACGCCACCCCCAAGGACCTGCCGGCCGAGATCAAGACCGCCCAGCGCACGTTCTTCGCGCTGCTCTACCACCTGCTGGTCGGCCGCGACACCGGCCCGCGGCTGCCCACCCTGCTCCTCGCAGTGGGACAGGAGCGGGTGCGGGCCCTGCTCGGGGCATAAGCGGTACTACGCCGAAGGGGGCGCCGGTGATGCACCGGCGCCCCCTTCGGCGTACTCGTACGCGCGCTCAGGCGATGTGGTCGTCCTGCAGCTCCGCCGTGTGACGGTTGGTGAAGCGGTTGACCATACGGTCGGCCTCACGCGCCGGCAGCTTGACGCCGTACGTCGTCTCCACGTCGCCCCGGAACTGGCCCGAGGTCGGGTAGCTGCCGTCTATCGACTGACGGAAGACCTGGTAGTAGTCCTCCTCCGTCGGCTCCGGAGAGCCGCCGCCCTCGCCGAGCTCACGCGTGCGACCGGGGGACACCGGGATGGGGAAGCTGCCCGTCTCCTCCGGGTCCGGGGAAGGCTCCTGGACCGGGAGCTCCTCCTGGAACTGCTCGGCCGCCTGCTGATAGGCGTACCACTGGTCGTAGTCCGGCTCGAACGTGGGGTCGTAGCCGCCGTGGTACTCGATCTGCTGCGGCGCCTCGAACCAGGGGCTCTGCTCGGGCTCGGGCTCCCGGGCCGGCCGACCGGCCTCGGGCCCGCCGACCAGCTCGGGACGCTGCTCACCGGGGGCAACCGCCGTCTGCGGATCCGGGGCCGCCCCGGCCGGACGGGCAACCGCGGCCTGCGCGGGCAGCACCTGCGGCTCGATGCCCGCCGCCGCCAGGCCCGCCGGAGCCGTCTCCGCCAGAGGAACGCCGTAGCGGGCCAGACGCAGGGGCATCAGGGACTCGACCGGGGCCTTGCGACGCCAGGCCCGGCCGAAGCGGGAGCGCAGCCGTGCCTGGTAGACGAGACGTTCCTGCTCCAGCTTGATCACCTGCTCGTAGGAGCGCAGCTCCCACAGCTTCATCCGGCGCCACAGCAGGAACGTGGGGACCGGGCTCAGCAGCCAGCGGGTGAGGCGGACCCCCTCCATGTGCTTGTCCGCCGTGATGTCCGCGATCCGGCCGATCGCGTGCCGGGCCGCCTCCACGGCCACCACGAACAGCACCGGGATCACCGAGTGCATACCCACGCCCAGCGGATCCGGCCAGGCCGCCGCACCGTTGAACGCGATCGTGGCCGCCGTCAGCAGCCACGCCGTCTGACGCAGCAGGGGAAACGGAATGCGAATCCAGGTCAGGAGCAGGTCCAGGGCCAGCAGCACGCAGATGCCCGCGTCGATGCCGATCGGGAACACATAACTGAAGTTCCCGAAGCCCTTCTTGACGGCCAGCTCACGGACGGCGGCGTACGACCCGGCGAAGCCGATACCGGCGATGATCAAGGCGCCGAACACGACCACGCCGATGAGAACGCGGTGCATCCGTGTCAGCTGTATAGGCGCGGCCACCCGTACTCCCCTCCCCTTGCGTGTTGTTGCGCGCAACAGGGTGGCACATGTGTGCGGGGCACGGGTGGCCGGTAGGGGGCGTCAGCTCTTCTTCGTAGCCGATTTGGAAGGAGAAGCGGAGGCGGAAGTGGACGGGTCGGCGCTCGCCGAGGAGCCGTTCGCCTCCGTCACCGCCGCCACCGCCTCCTTCGCGGCCTTCTTCGCCAGCTTCATCAGCGTGTCCGCGCTCGGCGTCTTCTCGCCCGCCAGACCCGCGCCGTTGTAGTCGAGCGTGATGACCACGTTCTCGACCCGGGCCACGATCGTCTGCTGCTTGAAGGAGCCTTCCTTCTTCTTCAGGTCGTAGCGCACGGCCGTCGCCGCGTCACCCGTCCCCGTGACCGGCTCCGACTTCACGTTCTTCGCGCCGTCCACCGCCTGGACGTCGTTGACCTGCTTCTCGTAGTACTCCTGCGCCAGCTTGTCGCCCTCGCCGCGCGTGACATCGGACTCGAAACGCAGCAGCGAGACATTCAGCCAGCGGAACTGCGAACCCTTCACGCCGTTGTTGTCCAGGCTGCTCCAGGAGCAACTCGCCCGCGACGCCGTGTCGTCCGACTTGCCCTCCTTGCCGGACTTGGCACCCTCCGGCACGAGATCGGTCAGCGTGTCCTTCACCAGCACCTTGCACGCCTCCGGCAGCGTGCCGTACGCCGCCGCCTGCACCGTCGGCGACGCACTCGCCGAAGCCGACGTCTCGGCACCGGAGTTCTTGCCCGGCTCGTCCGAGCCGGAGTCCGACGAGCAGCCGGCGGCAAGCAGCATCACCGGGACGGCGGCCGCGCTGAGAAGAACGCGGCTGACGCGCTTCGCTCGCTGGTCACAGAGGTCTCGCTGTGCTGATCGCATGGTTCCTTCACTCATCACGCTGCTCGTGCTCCTGCGGTCGGATCGGGTCCGAGGGGCCACGGTACGCGGTGAGGAACCCGTACGTTCCTGATTCGCCGTCTTCACGAACGGCCCCCCAAAGCCCTCAGCCGGCCAGCGACTCCGCCAGTTCCGCCGCCAGATTCCGCGCCCTGTCCTGCATTTCCTTGCTGTCCGGGACGACACCCACCGTCGCCGGCTGCTCCTCGTACTGGATGGTCACGATGACATTCGACGTGCGGAACGCCACAGTCACCGTCCGCTGCTCGGCCGTCGAACCGGCACTGCTCAGCGCGTCGTCGAGGAACGCCTCGTCGCCCAGATCGTCCAGAACGCGCGGCTGGAGATCGGCCGGAGGAACGGACGGCGAGGAGGACGCCGACGCGGACGCCGAATCCGAAGGAGACGCGGAAGCGTCGGCCGTGCTCGACGGGCTGCCGCTCTCCTCGGCGTCAGGGCTGCTGGTGGCCGGCTCCGGAAGATCCGCCGCCACCCGCTTCGTCGCGAAGACCTGCTCCGCCTCACTGTCGTCGCTCACGGCGTTGTCGTACGACACCACCCGGTCGAAATCGACGAAGAGATGATCGGTGGCATCCGCCGACTCCACCTTCCAGCGGCACCCCACCTTGCGATCGGTGTCGTACGTCACCGTCGCCGTACCCTCGTACGCCTTCTCCTGCTGCTCCTCGTCCGCGATCTCCTGGATGCCGGGCAGCAGCGAGTCGAGCGTGCCCTGACTCACCGCGCCACAGGCCTCAGGAAGCGTGCGGTACCGGCCCGGCTCCGCCGTCGGCGACGCCGTACCGGAGTCGCCCGGATTGGAGTTGTCCGTCGAGCCCTCGTCCGCGGAACCGCCGGTGCAGCCGACCAGCAGCGCCGCGAGGAGTGCGGCGACGCCGGATACATACGCCTTCCGCTGCACGGTCGGCTCCTCTCGGTGCTGGTTAATCGCTTGCCGGGCCGGGGTGCCCCCTGGAGACAATGTGTATCGCACGCACTGCTGTGAACGCCGGTCCGTCGTCCCTTTCGTTGACCTTGGCGCCAGCTTTTGCGATTTGAGACTTCTGAGATTTTTACTGCTTTTCGGGGGAACGAGGACGATATGTCGTACGTAGAGATACCGGGCGCGAAGGTTCCGATCCGCATGTGGGCCGACCCGACGACGGTCGAGGACGGGGCGATGCAGCAGCTGCGCAATGTCGCGACCCTGCCGTGGATCAAGGGCCTGGCGGTCATGCCGGACGTGCACTACGGCAAGGGCGCGACGGTCGGGTCGGTCATCGCGATGCGGGGCGCTGTGTGTCCCGCGGCGGTGGGCGTGGACATCGGCTGCGGAATGTCGGCCGTCAAGACCTCGCTGACCGCGAACGATCTTCCGGGGGACCTGTCCCGGCTGCGCTCGAAGATCGAGCAGGCGATTCCGGTGGGGCGGGGGATGCATGACAGTCCTGTTGATCCGGGACGGATGCATGGCTTCGGTACGGCCGGGTGGGACGACTTCTGGGGGCGGTTCGACGGGGTTGCGGATGCGGTGAAGTTCCGGGAGGAGCGGGCCACGAAGCAAATGGGCACGCTCGGCTCCGGAAATCACTTCTGCGAGGTTTGTGTGGATGAGTCCGGTTCAGTGTGGCTCATGCTGCACTCCGGTTCCCGGAACATCGGCAAGGAACTGGCCGAGCACCACATCGGTGTGGCCCAGAAGCTCCCGCACAACCAGGGCCTGGTCGATCGTGACCTGGCGGTCTTCATCGCGGACACTCCGCAGATGGCGGCGTACCAGAACGACCTCTACTGGGCGCAGGAGTACGCGAAGTACAACCGCACGATCATGATGGCGCTCCTGAAGGACGTGATCCGCAAGGAGTTCAGGAAGGCGAAGCCCACCTTCGAGCCGGAGATCTCCTGCCACCACAACTACGTCAGCCGCGAGCGCTACGAGGGCATGGACCTGCTGGTCACCCGTAAGGGTGCGATCCGGGCGGGCTCCGGGGAGTACGGGATCATCCCGGGTTCCATGGGCACGGGCTCGTACATCGTGAAGGGCCTCGGCAACGAGAAGTCCTTCAACTCGGCGTCGCACGGCGCCGGTCGGCGCATGAGCCGTAACGCCGCGAAGCGCCGCTTCTCGACGAAGGACCTGGAGGAGCAGACGCGGGGCGTGGAGTGCCGTAAGGACTCCGGCGTCGTGGACGAGATTCCGGGCGCCTACAAGCCGATCGAGCAGGTCATCGATCAGCAGCGGGACCTGGTCGCGGTCGTGGCGAAGCTGAAGCAGGTCGTCTGTGTGAAGGGCTGACGCTCTGTGTGCGGGGCCCGGGCCGGTGCGGCCCGGGCCCCGCACGTGTCAGGTGAGCCGCTTCTCCAGCAGTGTCACCGCGTACGGGCTGCCCGAGCCGCCGTCCTTTGCGGGCTGCTCGCCGACCACCTCGTAGCCCGCGGCCTCGTAGTACTCGCGGAGGCGGGGGTTGGTGGTGAGGCAGTCCAGGCGGGCGTAGGGGCGGCCTGTTGCGGTGATGCGGGATTCCGCTTCTGCCAGCATGCGACGGCCCGTTTCCGGCGGGGCCGTGTGCGGGGTTGTCATCAGGCGGTGGATGTAGCCGGCGTCGGGTGGGCGGGGGCCCCAGGCGGCGGGGTCGGTCCAGTGGAGTTCCCAGGCGCCGGCGAGGTGGTCGCCTGCGTACGCCAGCCAGACCTCGCCGTCCTGCATGCAGTCGCGGAAGTGGGCTTCGTTCTTTTCGCCGGGCTTCCATTGGTCGATTCCGCGGGCCAGTTGCCACAGGGCGGCGGAGTCGCGGAGGCGGACGAGGGCGGGGGCGTCCGGTTCGGCTGCCTTGCGGTAGGTCAACTCGGGCCAGATGGCGGGGGGTTGTTCCAGGAGGTGGGTGCGGAGGGTTTTGCTGACGGCTTCCGCGTCGAGGGACAGGGCGTTGGTCACATAGCCCTCCACCGAGCCGTAGCGGGCCTTCAAGGACGTCAGGAACAGGCGCATCACCGATTCCGGGGCTCTGCCGAAGTGCGGCCAGTTCGGGGACTGGCCGTTGTTTCTTGCCCGCCATTCCGCGAGGAGGGCGTCGGTGGCGAGTTCGGTGAGGGTGAAGTCCTCGATGACGGTGGGTTCGGGGACGCCGAGCAGGGTGAGGGTCAGGGCGGCGATGAGGCCGGTGCGGTCCTTGCCCGAGGCGCAGTGGAAGACCAGCGCGTCCTCGTCGGACTCCGCTGATTTCACGATCAGTTCGAGGGCTTCGCGGATTTCCGCCGTGCCGTCCTCGGCGACTTCCATGTAGCGCTCGGCGAGGTACGGGCCCACGGCCACGTCGGGGCTGCGCGTCGCCTGGTTGTAGGGGCGGTGCTCGATGCTGAGGTTGTGGTACGTGAAGGCGGGGTGGTCCGGGATTCGGCCCTTGTCGTCGATCTCCCAGGGGTAGCGGAGGTCGACGACCGTGCGGATGCCGAGGCCGAGGAAGCGGGACCAGTCGGCCGTGTCCTCGGTCAGTTTGCCGAGGGAGTCCGCGCGGTAGAGGCGGCCGGGGCGGAGACGGAGGCCGTCCTCCGTCGTGTAGCCGCCGAGGTCGCGGAAGTTGTGCAGGGCGTCGAACGGTATGTGTCTGTCCACGCCACAGTTCTACTTCGGTGCGTGCGTCACCGCGTAGATCATGACGAACGCCACGATGTGGATGCCGAACAGGAAGTAGCCGAGCCACCACCACATCTGGCGTTCGTTGTGCGGGTCCTTGTTGCCGTCGGGCACTACAGCTCCCTGTGAACCTTGGTGTTGGAGGCCTGGGCGCGCGGGCGGACCACGAGCAGGTCGATGTTGACGTGGCTGGGTCGGGTCACGGCCCAGGTGATGGTGTCGGCGACGTCGTCGGCGCTGAGGGGGTCGGCCACGCCCGCGTAGACCTTCTCCGCCCTGTCCTGGTCGCCGCCGAAGCGGGTGAGGGCGAACTCGTCGGTCTTCACCATGCCGGGGGCGATCTCGATGACGCGGACCGGGCGGCCGACGATCTCCAGGCGGAGGGTCTCGGCGAGGACGTGGGCGCCGTGCTTGGCGGCGACGTAGCCTCCGCCGCCCTCGTAGGTGCCGTGACCGGCGGTGGAGGAGACGACGACCACCGTGCCGTCGCCGCTCGCGTCCAGCTTCGGGAGCAGGGCCTGGGTCAGGTTCAGGGTGCCGAGGACGTTCGTCTCGTACATCGTGCGCCAGTCGGCCGGGTCGCCGGTGGCGATCGGGTCGGCGCCGAGCGCGCCGCCGGCGTTGTTGACCAGGACTCCGATGGTCTGGAAGGCCGTCGCGAACTCGTCGACGGCGGCGCGGTCGGTGACGTCGAGCTGGTAGGCCGTCGCCTGGTGGCCGGCCGCGTTGATCTCCTCCGCGAGCGCCTCGATGCGGTCCTTGCGGCGGGCGGTCAGGACGACCCGGTAGCCGGCCGCGGCGAGCTGCCGGGCCGTGGCGGCGCCGATTCCGCTGCTCGCGCCGGTGACGACGGCGATGCGAGAGGCGGCGGACGGGGCTGCGCTGGCCATGGGTGCTCCTCGGGCGGGCGTTTACGTTCGTATGACGGGCTCCGGCCAGGATAGGCGGGGGAGGGCGGGGGGTGGTCTGTGATCTCGGTCAGTGGGCGACGCCGGTGGGCCGTGGTGGGAAAATGAGGTGGGTGATCCTTCCAGGCCGGAGGTGGATCATGGGTCAAGCGCGTGAGCTGATGGATCGGCTGACCGAGGCGGTGACCGCCGCGCCGGACATCAAGGCGTTGGCCGAGTTGTTCGCCGAGGACGCGGTTGCTGTCACGCCGGACGGCGGGGAGCTGCGCGGGCGGGACGCCATCGTGGAGTACTGGCAGCAGATGACGGACGCGGTGCCGGACGGGACGTTCGAGCCGGTGGCCGCGTACGAGGTCGGGGACACCGCCATCGACGAGGGCTTCTTCAGCGGCAGGAACACCGGGCCGATTCCGCTGCCGTCCGGGGAGACGCTGCCGGCGACTCAGCGGGACGTCCGGATCCGCGGGGTGGACCTCGCCACCGTCGCGGACGGGCGGATCGTCAGCTACCGGCTCTACTTCGACCAGATGGAGTTCCTGGGGCAGCTGGGGTTGCTGCCGGAGGAGCCCTCGTAGGGGTTCCGCTTCCTAGTCGCCGCGCGGGGCGTACATGATCATGGCCATCCCCGCCAGGCAGATCAGCGCGCCCGTCACGTCCCAGCGGTCGGGGCGGTAGCCGTCCGCGACCATGCCCCAGGCGAGGGATCCGGCGACGAAGACTCCGCCGTACGCGGCGAGGATGCGGCCGAAATTGGCGTCGGGCTGGAGGGTGGCCACGAAACCGTAGGCGCCGAGGGCCAGGACGCCGGCGCCGATCCATGCCCAGCCGCGGTGTTCGCGTACGCCCTGCCAGACCAGCCAGGCGCCGCCGATCTCGAAGAGGGCGGCGACGACGAAGAGGGCGGCGGAGCGGAGGACGAGCATGCGCGCAGCCTTGCACACCCACCGTGAGCCGCCCGGCGTCCCCTGACGTCACCTGATGGACGGCGCCTGGGGTCCGCTCCGCGTGGGATACATCCGTATGACCACATGAGGTGAGGAGTGGGTGGCATGCGGGTTCTTGCTGGGTGCGTCGTGGCCGCGGTGCTGGTCGGCGGGGTGGCTCCGGGTGCGGGGGCCGTCGAGGGGCCCGAGGCCGATCTGGCGTATCACGGGGCCGCGCACATGGCCGACGGGCGGGTCGACGTCCGGTTCACCCCGCGCAACCACGGGCCGTCGGCGGTGCCGGACGCCACGGTGCGGCTGCGCTGGTCGGAGCCGCTGGCGAACCGGCAGGTGCTGCCGGAGGGCTGTGCGCGTGCGGGGGCGCGGGCGCTGCTGTGCCGGGTGGGGGCCCTGGACGCGGACGGGGTGGGGGAGCGGATCGAGTTGCGGGTGCGGCTGCGGGGGGTGCCGTCGGAGGTGCTGATGGAGATCGACACGGTGTGGAGCGGCGGTGTGCTGGACCGCAACCGGGCGAACGACCGGCAGCGGGTTCTGGTGCTGGAAACGGGGGACGCGTACTACTTCTGACTGCGCCGGTTGCTGCGCCGTACGATATCTGCACGGCGCAGACGACGCGCGGGCGCGGACGAAGGGTGGGCGACATGGCCGGAACGGCACGTGAGCGGATGCTGGCCGAGCTGTCGGTGGTCTCCCGCCGGTACATGGCTTCGTACGCCCTGTTCAACCAGGCCGTCGCCGACCATCTGGGCCTGCACCCCACCGATCTGCAGTGTCTGAACCTGCTGACGCTGGAGGGCGGTCCGGTGACGACGGGCCGCATCGCCGAGCTGACGGGCCTGACGACCGGGTCGGCGACGCGGCTCGTGGACCGGCTGGAGCGGGCCGGATACGTGGTGCGGGAGCGGGACGCGGCCGACCGGCGCCGGGTACTGGTGGCGACGGTGCCGGAGAAGGTCGCCGAGTTCGGGCGGATGTGGGACCGGCTGGGCGGCGGCTGGAACGCCCTCTTCGACGACCTCGACGACCCCCAACTGGCGCTGATCATCGACCACATGAGGCGTACGACGGAGTTCAGCGCGGCGCAGGTGGAGCGACTGCGCGCCGGGGACGTCTAGGGTCTGTCCGCCGGGCGGGCCCTAGTTGTCCGAGTCGTAGCGCTCGCGTGCCTCGTGGACCTGCTCGATGTGGGTCTCCGCCCAGTCCTTCACCGCGGTGAGCAGGCAGGCCAGGCTGGCGCCGAGCGGGGTGAGTTCGTAGTCGACGCGGACCGGGACGGACGGGGTGACCGTGCGGCTGAGGATGCCGTCGCGTTCCAGCGTGCGCAGGGTCTGCGTGAGCATCTTGGGGCTGACGCCGGCGATCTTGCGGGTGAGGTCGCTGTAGCGCATCGGGCCCGCGGACAGGGCGGAGACGACCAGGCTGACCCACTTGTCGCTGAGGCGGTCCAGGAGCTGGTTGGTGGGGCAGCCCCGGATGAACGCGTCGTACTCGGTGCGGGCCTGTTCGCGCTTCTGGGCCGCGGTCATGGTCGCCATGGCTCACCTCCGGGGTACATACGCACTCTCAGGTAACTACTTACGAATAGATAGTAGCTCTTCCTAGGGTTGTTCGTGGGTCGAGGAGCTGTCCTCGAACGAACAGCCTTATTTCTCAGGGGAGTTGACTGTCATGCGTGCTGCGGTGGTGAACGAGTTCGGTGGGCCCGAGGTCGTCGAGGTCGTGGAGACCCAGGTGCCCGAGCCGGCCGCGCGGCAGGTGCGGATCAAGGTGGCGGCGGCCGCGCTGAACCCGGTGGACGCGCTGGTGCGGCAGGGCGTCTTCGGCGGCGCGGGCACGCAGCTCGGGCTCGGCTGGGATGTCGCCGGCACGGTGGACGCGGTCGGCGTGGCGAGCGCGTGGGGTGTCGGGGACGAGGTCGTCGCGCTCGACTACGGGTCGGTGGCGCCGCTGGGCACGCATGCCGAGTACGTCGTCGTGGACACGGACGCGGTGGCGCGGGCGCCGAAGGGGGTGGACGCGGTGGCGGCCGCGACGGTGCCGCTGAACGCGCTGACCGCCGTACAGGCCCTGGATCTGCTGGGGGTGGAGCCCGGGCAGTCGCTGCTGGTGACGGGGGCCGCGGGGGCGGTCGGCGGGTTTGCCGTGCAGCTTGCCGCGCATCGGGGGATCGCGGTGACCGCGCTGGCCCGGCAGGGCGACGAGGAGCTCGTACGGGCGCTGGGGGCCGCGGAGTTCGTCGCCGAGGGGCGGTCCGGGTTCGACGCGGTGCTGGACGCGGCCGTTCTCGGGGAGACGGCGCTGGAGTGGGTGCGGGACGGCGGCGCCTACGTCGGTGTCATCCCGCAGGCCGCGCCGGCGGCGGTGCGCG
Source organism: Streptomyces sp. NPDC079141 (assembly GCF_040686775.1). Lineage (NCBI taxonomy): Bacteria > Bacillati > Actinomycetota > Actinomycetes > Kitasatosporales > Streptomycetaceae > Streptomyces > Streptomyces sp. NPDC079141. Next base: position 37,743 of record NZ_JBFBLP010000008.1, read on the forward strand.
GGGTGCGGGTGACTGCCGTCGAGGTGAGTGCGGACGGGGGGCAGCTCGGTGAGCTGGTGCGGCTGGTGGAGGCGGGGGTGCTGACCCTGCGGGTGGCTGAAGCCTTCGCCCTGGAGGATGCGGCGAAGGCTCATGCGCGGCTTGCGGAGGGTGGGGTTCGGGGGCGGCTGGTGTTGGTTCCCTAGCTGCGGGCCGGTGGGGGCTTGTCGCGCCCACGCGGCGGAGCCGCATATCGATACAGCCCCGCGCCCCTTACGGGGCGCTGTCCTGGGCCTTGTGCGGAAGGAGCCGGACCAGGGGCAGGCATGCGGCCAGGGCCGCGGCCACCACCGTCAGGCTCAGCCTGGTGTCCGCCGTGTGGAAGTACACGGTGGTCACCGCCGCCGCTCCCGTCGCGTTGGCGAGTTGCTGGACGGCGCTGAGGGAGCCGCTGGCGCTGCCGGCCTCGGTGGGGGCGATGTCGCCGATGGTGATGTCGTAGACGGTGCCGAAGCAGATGCCCATGCCGAGGCCGATGACCAGCAGGGGCGGGACGAGGGGCCAGCCGCCGGAGCCGTCCACCTGTAGGGCCAGCCAGCCGCAGCCGGCCAGGAGGGTCAGCAGGCCTGCGGTGATCAGGCGGCGGCCGTAGGTGTGGATCAGGCCGTGGCAGGCGATCGACGCGATGACGATGCCGATCGTCAGCGGGATCAGGCCGAGTGCGGTGCCGGAGGGGGTGCGGCCGAGGTCGAGCTGGAGGAAGAGGGAGATGACGTAGAGGAGGCCGGAGGTCGCGGCGAAGGCGACGATGCCGAGGGTCAGGCCCGCTGTGAAGCCGCGGTTGTGCAGGAGCGACGGCTCGATGAGCGGATGGGCGGTGGTGCGCTGGCGGTGGCAGAACGCGGCGAACAGGGCGAGTCCGAGCGCCAGCAGGATGAGGGGGCGGGCGGTCCAGCCGGAGGCGGAGCCGTCGATGAGGCCGCCGAGGAGGCCGAGCATGGCGCCGGCGATCAGGGTGGCGCCGAGGGTGTCGACGACGACCGTCGGATCGCCGGTGTCGCGGGGGAGCAGGCGGACGGCGGCGAGGACGGCGGCGCCGCCGAGCAGCAGGTTGATCAGGAACATGGGGCGCCAGCCGAGGCCGAGGACGTCGGCGTCGACGAGGAACCCGGCGAGGATCGGGCCGCCGACGGCGGACAGGCCCATCACCGGTCCGAACAGGCTGAAGGCCTTGCCGAGCTGGTCGCGTGGCCAGGTGGCGCCGAGGATGCCGAAGCCCTGCGGGATGACGAGAGCGCCGAACGCGCCCTGGGCGAGGCGGGCGAGGACCAGGCCGGTCGGGTCGGGGGCGAGGCCGCAGGCCAGGGAGGCGACGACGAAGCCGGTGAGGCCGGTGAGGAACAGCCGGCGGCGGCCGAACCTGTCGCCGAGCCGGCCGCCGACCACGAGCAGCACGCCGAGGGCGAGCGCGTAGGAGGCGCCGAGCCACTGGACGAGGCCCTCTCCGCCGCCGAGGTCGGCGGTGATCGTCGGGGCGGCGATGTTGGTGATGGTGGCGTCGAGGAGGTCGAGGACGTCGGCGGCGAGGACGACGGCCAGGATCGCCCAGCGGGTGCGGGCGGGGAGCGGGGGTCTCTCGGGAGTCTTGTCTGTCTCGTGCAGTATCTGCGTCACGCAGATAAATATGAGGGAAGGGCGGGTGCGCGTCAAGCGGAATAACGGTGCGGGGTGGGTCGTTCAGCGGTATAGTTGAACGGTCAACAACCTGGAGGGTGAGCGACCATGCAGTTCGGGATCTTCAGCGTCGGCGATGTCACGCCGGACCCCACCACCGGCCGGACGCCGACCGAGCGTGAGCGCATCAAGGCCATGGTCGCCATCGCCCTGAAGGCCGAGGAGGTCGGCCTGGACGTCTTCGCGACCGGCGAGCACCACAACCCGCCGTTCGTGCCCTCGTCACCGACCACGATGCTCGGCTACATCGCGGCGCAGACCGAGCGGATCGTCCTGTCGACGTCCACCACGCTGATCACCACCAACGACCCGGTGAAGATCGCCGAGGACTTCGCGATGCTCCAGCACCTGGCCGACGGCCGCGTCGACCTGATGATGGGCCGCGGCAACACCGGCCCGGTCTACCCCTGGTTCGGCCAGGACATCCGCGAGGGCATCAACCTCGCCATCGAGAACTACAACCTGGTCCACCGGCTGTGGCGCGAGGACGTCGTCAACTGGGAGGGCAAGTTCCGCAGCCCGCTCCAGGGCTTCACCTCCACCCCGCGCCCGCTGGACGGCGTACCGCCGTTCGTCTGGCACGGCTCCATCCGCTCCCCGGAGATCGCCGAGCAGGCCGCGTTCTACGGCGACGGCTTCTTCCACAACAACATCTTCTGGCCGGCCGACCACACCAAGCGGATGGTCGAGCTGTACCGCAGCCGCTACGCCCACTACGGGCACGGCACCGCCGAGCAGGCGATCGTCGGGCTCGGCGGGCAGGTGTTCATGCGGAAGAACTCCCAGGACGCGGTGCGCGAGTTCCGCCCCTACTTCGACAACGCGCCCGTCTACGGCCACGGCCCCTCCCTGGAGGACTTCACCGAGCAGACCCCGCTGACCGTCGGCTCCCCGCAGGAGGTCATCGAGAAGACGCTGTCCTTCCGCGAGTACGCCGGCGACTACCAGCGCCAGCTGTTCCTGATGGACCACGCCGGACTGCCGCTGAAGACCGTGCTGGAGCAGCTCGACCTGCTCGGCGAGGAGGTCGTGCCGGTGCTGCGCAAGGAGTTCGCGGTCGGCCGTCCCACGGACGTGCCCGACGCCCCCACCCACTCGTCCCTGCTCACCAAGAAGGTGACCGTCGCATGAAGCTCGTCGTCGTCTCCGCGGGACTGAGCGTCCCGTCCTCCACCCGGCTGCTCGGCGACCGGCTGACCGCCGCCGTCACCGCCGCGGCGCCGGTCGAGGTCGAGGTCGTGGAGCTGCGCGACCTCGCCGTGGAGATCGCGCACAACTTCACCAACGGGTTCGCCGGCCGGGGGCTCGCGGCCGCGCAGGACGCGGTGACCGCCGCGGACGGGCTGATCGTCGTCACACCGGTGTTCTCGGCGTCGTACAGCGGACTGTTCAAGTCGTTCTTCGACGTGCTCGACAAGGACGCGCTCGCGGGCAAGCCGGTGCTGATCGCGGCGACCGGCGGCACCGCCCGGCACTCCCTGGTGCTGGACCACGCCCTGCGCCCCCTCTTCTCCTACCTGCGGGCCGTCGTCGTGCCCACCGGGGTGTACGCCGCCTCGGAGGACTGGGGCGCGGAGGGACTGGACGGACGGATCGAGCGGGCGGCCGGGGAACTGGCGGGGCTGATGAGCGGGCTGTCCCCGAAGAAGCCCGCCGAGGAGCGGTTCGTGCCTTTCGAGGAACGGCTGGCCGCGCTTCGCCCCGCCGGGTGAGAGGCCAGTAAGAAGGGGGGCCGGTGAGCTGCTCGTCACGTCGTACGACCGGCGGCCTTGGCACACTGGCCGCGTGGCCCACACCGTTCTGCTCGCCGAAGACGACCGCGCCATCCGGCACGCCCTGGAGCGCGCCCTCACCCTGGAGGGCTACCGGGTCGTCGCGGTCGCCGACGGCGTCGAGGCGCTGGCGCAGGCCCACACCTCGCCGCCGGACGTGCTCGTCCTCGACGTGATGATGCCCGGCATCGACGGACTCCAGGTCTGCCGGGTGCTGCGCGCCGAGGGCGACCGCACGCCGATCCTGATGCTGACGGCGCTCGTGGAGACCCAGGACCGCATCGCCGGCCTGGACGCGGGCGCCGACGACTACGTCGTCAAACCCTTCGACGTGGAGGAGGTCTTCGCCCGGCTGCGCGCCCTGCTGCGCCGCACCGGACAGGAGCCCCCGGTGGTCGTGGACGTACCGGCCCCGGTGCCCGAACCCGAGCGGTTCGTCGAGGCCGCCGGGCTGCGCATGGACCCGCAGGCACGCCGGGCCTGGCGCGGCCCGCGCGAGCTGGAGCTGACCCGCACCGAGTTCGAACTGCTGGAGCTGCTGGTCCGCAACGCCGGGATCGTGCTCGACCACGCCACCATCTACGACCGCATCTGGGGCTACGACTTCGGACCCGGCTCCAAGAACCTCGCCGTCTACGTCGGCTATCTGCGCCGCAAGCTCGACGAGCCGGGCGCGCCGGCCCTGATCCACACGGTGCGCGGTGTGGGTTACGTGCTCCGGGAGCACTGAGTGGGCCGCGTCGGGCGACTGCTGAGAAACCGGCGCCCGCGACTGGTCTCGCTGCGCACCACCTTCGCGGTGTCCTTCGCGGCGGTGGCCGCCGCCGTCACCGTCGTCGTCGGCATCCTGTCCTACAGCGCCGCCGCCCGGCTGGTCCGCGTCGACCAGCAGTCCGTGTTCGACGAGATCGTGCGGGACCTGGGCGACGAGGTGCGCGAGCGCCGGATGGACCCCGAGGACTTCTCCTCCTCCGCGCCCGGTCACGACCTGGTCCGGCCCGCCCGCACCGATGTGCAGGTGCTGGGCCCGGACGGCTCGATCGTCGACCCCGGCCGCCCCGGACTGCCCGTCACCGACGCCGACCGGGAGATCGCGGGCCGGCAGACCTCCGGGCGCAGCGTCGTGCACGCGGACGTCGACGTCGGCAACGACGTCTACCGCGTGGCGACCGTCTCGCTGGGCGGCGGCCGCGGGGCGGTGCAGGTCGCGCAGGAGTTCAGCAACACCGAGGACCTGCTGCGGGCCCTTCAGCAGCGGACGCTGCTCCTGATGTCCGCGGTGGTCGTCGGCGCGGGGCTGTTCGGCTGGTGGCTGGCCTGGCGCATCACCCGGCGGCTGATCGTGCTCACCGCCGCCGCGGAGGACGTCGCCCGCACCCGGCGCCTCGGCATCCAGGTGCCGGTCACCGGCTACGACGAGGTGGGCCGCCTCGGCCGCGCCTTCGACCGCATGCTGGGGCGGCTCGCCCAGTCGGAGGAGGACCAGCGGCGGCTGGTGCAGGACGCGGGGCATGAGCTGCGTACGCCGCTGACGTCGTTGCGGACGAACATCTCGCTGCTGCGGCGGATCGACGAGCTGCCGCCCGCGACCAGGGAGGAGCTGGTTGCCGACCTCTCCCAGGAGGCGCGTGAACTGACCGATCTCGTCAACGAGTTGGTGGACCTGGCGGCCGGGCAGTCCGATACGGAGCCGCCGCAGCGGGTCGATCTCGCGGAGCTCGCCGAGGACGTGGCGGGGCTGGCCCGGCGGCGCACCGGGCGGCGGATCGTGGTGCGGGCCGGCGGGGAGACGGCGGTGCAGGGGCGGGCGGGGATGCTTCAGCGGGCGCTGTCCAACCTGGTGGAGAACGCGGCGAAGTTCGACCGGGGCGGGACGGGGGAGATCGAGATCAATGTGGCGGGGCCCGCCGTGCCGGGGACTGTGCGGGTGGAGGTGCTGGACCGGGGGCCGGGGGTGGCGGACGCCGACCTTACGCATGTGTTCGACCGGTTCTACCGGGCTGCGGATGCGAGGTCTTTGCCTGGGTCGGGGCTGGGGTTGTCGATCGTTCGGGAGGTGGCGTTGGCGCACGGTGGGGCGACGTTCGCTGCGCGGCGGGCGGGGGGTGGGTCTGTTGTCGGGTTCACGGTGGGGTCGGGGGCCTGAGGAGAGCTCGGGGGGTTCTGTGCGTTGGCGGGTGCGGGTTGTATGTGGCTTGTCGCGCAGTTCCCCGCGCCCCTAAAAGCCATGTGAAAGGAACCACCGCATGTTGAGTTCCGAAGAGGCCCTTGCGCTCGCCGCTGTCGACGAAGCCGATGTTGCCCGCACTCTGCTGGAGCTCATCGCCGTACCCAGCGTGACCGGCAGTGCCGCCGAGTCCGAGCTTCAGCATCACCTTGCCGCGCGGCTGACCCGGCTCGGGCTCGAAGTCGATCTGTGGAGCATGGACTTGGACGTCCTGCGCGCCCACCCCGACTTTCCGGGGTCTGAGGTGCCGCGGGAGGAGGCGTGGGGACTGGTCGGGACGACGGCCGACGCGGGTGACGGGCCGACGTTGATTCTTCAGGGGCATGTCGATGTCGTGCCGCCCGGGGATCCGGCGGCCTGGGCCGGGGATCCGTTCGTGCCGCGGGTGACCGGGGATCTTGTGCACGGGCGGGGGGCCTGTGACATGAAGGCCGGGCTGACGGCCCATCTCGCCGCGCTGGCGGCCATTCGGGCGGCCGGGATCCGGCTGCGCGGGCGGGTCGCCGTGCACTTCGTCGTCGGGGAGGAGGACGGCGGGATCGGCGCCTTCGGCACGCTGCAACGCGGATACGGCGGTGACGCCTGCGTGATCGCCGAGCCGACCGGCGGGAGCGTGATCACCGCCAACGCCGGGGCGCTGACCTTCCGGCTCGCCGTGCCGGGGAAGTCGGCGCACGGCAGCTCCCGGGAGCAGGGGGTGAGCGCGGTCGACGCCTATCTGCCGCTGCACCGGGCGCTGGCCCGCCTTGAGGCCGAGCGGAACAGGGATCCGGCGCCGCTGATGGCCGAGTACCCGATCCCGTACGGCCTGTCCGTCGGGACCGTGCGTGCGGGGGACTGGGCGAGCAGCGTGCCCGATCTGCTGGTGGCGGAGGGGCGGCTGGGGGTGCGGCTGGGGGAGGAACCGGCGGACGCGCGCGCCGAGTTCGAGCGGTGTGTGGCCGAGGCCTGCGCCGCCGATCCGTGGCTGCGGGAGCATCCGGCGACGGTCACCTGGCCGGGCGGGCAGTTCGCGAGCGGCGCGCTGCCGGCCGGGCACCCGCTGACGGACGTGGTGCGGGCCGCCCACGCCGACGCCGTCGGAGGCCCGGAGCTGCGGGAGCGGGGTGCGACGTACGGCAGCGATCTGCGGCTGTACACCGGTGCGGGCATCCCGGCCCTGCAGTTCGGGCCGGGGGACATCCAGGTGGCGCACAGCTCGCGGGAGCATGTGTCGGTGCGTGAAGTGGTGGCGGCGGCGCGGACGTTGGTGCCGGTGGTCCTGCGGACGGTGGGGACGAAGTAGGGGTGCCCGTCCGCGCCGGCGGACGGGCACCCTCGGTTCGGCTACAGCGTGACCGTCCTGCCGCCCAGGGTCACGACCAGGCGGCCGTCCGAGGCGAACGACCAGCCAAGGGCCCCGGAGTAGTTGGCGCACCGGGAGCCGTTGGTGCCGGACCAGAACTGGTTGGAGGTGTCGGCGTCACCGATGATCCGGTCGTTCGTGCCGCTGGAGCTGCGGCACGAGGTGTTGTTCCGGAACACCGAAGTACCCGCGTCGAAGCTGAAGTTGCGCTCGGTGTTGTCGATGCTGAGGTTGTTCGAGATCGTCATCGAGCCCGGGTTGCTGTTGTACGTGAACCCGTGCTTGCCGTTGTCGAAGGCGATGCTGCGCCGCACGACGTGGTTGATCGGCACGTCCTCGCCGCCGAGCTTGTAGCCGTTGCGGTCGCCGTTGCCGGCCTGTGAGCCGTCGGTGAGGGTGCCGTTGTCGTAGGAGAGGGAGTCCTCGATGGTCACCGCGCCGATGGGGTCGTAGTCGGAGTAGGTGTAGAGGTCCCAGCCGTCGTCGATGTTGTTGTGCGCGACGGCGTAGCGGAAGACGTTGCCGGGGCCGACGGTCAGCTTCGCGGCGAAGCCGTCGGCGTCCTCGCCGTCGGAGTCGGCGTTGTCGTGCGACTCGGCGCTGAGGATCAGGTTGTTGGCGGGCCACTGGCTGGTCGGGGTGGAGGACGCCATCCGGCCGAGCTGGAGCCCCGTGTCGCGGTTGTAGCGGGTCACCGTGCGCTCGAAGACGTTGTTGCTGCCGCCGACGAAGATGCCGTTGTCACCGGCCCGTTCGACGGTGATCCCGGAGACGTGCCAGTACGAGCCCATCACCTGGAGCCCGCGGTTGGACGAACTCTCGGTCTGCGCCGAGAAGTTCAGCACCGGCCGCTCGCCCGGGTAGGCGGACAGTTTCGTCCGGGCGCTCGCGGTGCCGTTGCTGGTCGCCGGGATGGTGACGGTCGACGCCTGGTTGTACGTGCCGCCGCGCAGGTAGATCGTGCCGCCGGAGCCGATGCGGCTGATCGCCGAGGTGAGGGTCGTCGGGGCGGACTCGGTGCCGGCCGCGCCGTCGGTGCCGGTCGGTGAGACGTAGAGCGCGCCGCTGGTCGGGGGAGTGGTGTCGCCGCTCGTCGTGACGTCGAGGGAGTCGACGTTCGGCAGGCCGTTCGCGGTGGCCGGGTTCAGCCGGATGGTGTTGCTGCCCGCGTTGAGCGACACGGTGAGCGTCTTGGTGGCATACGTCGTCCAGGCGCCGGTGCCCTCGAAGGACGGCGTCTGGACGGTGCTGCCGTTGACGATCAGGTCGGCCGGGCGGGCGGTGGTGGTCCCGTTGGCGAAGCGGACGGCCAGCGTCGCGGTGCCGGCGGCGGGGGCGTTCACGGTGAACTGGGCGTAGGCGCCGGTGGCGTTGGTGCCGTTGCAGTATCCGCTGCCGGAGTAGCCGGCCCACTCGGTCTCGACGGCGCCGGTGCAGACGGCGGGCGAGGTCTCGGCCTCGTACCGGGTGGTCGCGGCCTGCGCGGGGTTGCCGGACAGCGCGACGAGCGCACCGGCCAGCAGGCCGGCGCACGCGAGGGCGGGTCTCAGGTGCATCGTGGTGCCTCCAGGAGAAACGGGCGCGGGTGCCAAACCCCTTGGGGGTAAGCGCTTTCTCCGGGAAGCTTGGGAGTGGTGTTGTGTGCGCGTCAATATCCGCGTACTTGATTTTTATTCACGGACATGAACAAGTGGTGGGGGTCACAGGCCGCGAACTGAGTGCGGGGCAGGGGTGGGTGCCGTACCCACACCTGACGGAACGTGCCCGGATGCGAAGATGAGGCGCCATGACAGCAGGGTGGTGTACTCGCACGATACGAGCCGCGGTGTTCGCGGCCGTGTGCGTGCTGCTCGCCGCCCTGGGGCACGTCATGATGTCCGGCAGCCATGTGCCCGGACGGACGCTGGTGGCCGGCGCGGCCGCCACCGGCGCGGTGGGCTGGCGTCTGGCGGGGCGTGAACGCGGGCTGCCGTTGATCGTCGCGGTCGTGGTCGCGGCGCAGACGGGGCTGCACACAGGGTTCTCCCTCGCGCAGCCGGAGGAGCGTCCTGTCGCGGACATGGGGTCGGCACACATGCACCCCATGCATTCCATGTCCACGGATGCCATGGATATGGGGCACGCCTCCGACGGCTCGTCGTCGTTCGGCATGTTCGCCGCCCACCTGCTGGCCGCCCTGCTCACCGGGCTGTGGCTGGCCCACGGCGAGAAGGCCGCCTTCCGCATCCTGCGGGCCGTGGCCGGCCGGCTGGCGGCGCCGCTGCGGCTGCCGCTCGCCCTGCCCGCCGTCCCGCAGCGGCCGCGCGTCCGTGTGCGCCGGCGCCGCTCGGAGCGCGTCCCGCGTCTCCTCCTCGTCCACGCGATCACTTCCCGGGGTCCGCCCGTGGGGACCGCTGTCGCCTGACGACAGCCGGATTCCCGGGGCCGCGCAGACAGCCGCCCCGGGCTCGGCCGTACGCCCACGCAGGTGCCGTACGGCCGTCTCCCCACTCACCGGACCGCCCGCGCCCTCGTGTGCCCACCGGTCCGGATCACGGATGACGAGAAGGACACCACGTGATCACTTCTGTCCCGCCCGCCCGCGGCACGAGCAGCGAAAACCGCGAGAAACGGGCAGCGCTCGACGAGTCGACGACGGCATGGGCGCTCGCCGCCCGCGGCGGTGACGCGGACGCGGTCGAGCACCTCGTACGCGCCCTGCACCGCGACGTCCTGCGCTACGTCGCCCATCTGTGCGCCGATCCCCAGGCTGTGGACGACCTCGCGCAGGACACGTTCCTGCGGGCGCTCGGCAGCCTGCACCGGTTCGAGGGCCGCTCCTCCGCCCGCGCCTGGCTGCTGTCCATCGCCCGCCGCGCGGTGATCGACAGCTACCGGCACGCCTCCGCCCGGCCCCGGCTGTGCGACGTGCCGGACTGGCAGCTGGCCGTCGAGAACGCCCAGCCGCGGTTCCTGCCTGGCTTCGACGACGGCATCGCCCTGCTCGACCTGCTGGCCTCGCTGCCCGACGAGCGCCGGGAGGCCTTCGTCCTCACCCAGCTGCTCGGCCTGCCCTACGCGGAGGCGGCCGAGGTCAGCGACTGCCCGGTCGGCACGGTCCGCTCCCGCGTGGCGCGGGCCCGGGAGACGCTGGCGGACCTGGTCGCCGCCTGAGCCGGAACGGGGGGTGCCGGCCACGGCACCCCCCGCGGCTCAGTCCCTCGTCAGGAGCCCCTTCAGTGGTGGTTCTCGGCGAGTACCGCGCCGATGGTCACCGCGATGCGGATCTCGCGGCCGCCTGATTCGGAATGGGGGGTGCGGCCACGGCACCCCCTGTTCCTCAGTCCCTCGTCAGGAGCCCCTTCAGTGGTGGTTCCTCCGCCAGTACCGCACCGATGGTCACCGCGAAGGTGACCCCCGCGCACACCACGATCAGCCAGGACAGCAGGGTGAGGACCAGGCCGAGGGAGCCGTACTCCTGGAGGGCGCGGTTGAGTGCGGTGGGCATGTAGATGCGGGCCGTCAGGCCGAGGGCGCTGGTGGCGGCGCCGGCCAGGAGCGCTCCGGGCAGCAGCGACAGCCAGGGGACGCGGCCGGCCAGCAGCAGGCGCTGCGTCCACAGCCAGACACCGGTGCTCACCAGGAAGGTGAGCACGATGCCCAGCCACGGGCCGGCGCCGAAGCCGTTGCGCAGGGGCGCCTGGAGCAGGACGACCAGCACCAGCACCAGGAGCCACACCACCCAGCGCCAGGCCGCGACCCTGGTTCCCGCCTTGGGGAGCCGCCAGGCCCGTTCACAGACCCTGGCCATGGCCCGGCTGAAGCTGGTGGCGGAGACCAGCGCCACCGCCAGGCCGATGACACCGCTGGTCTCGCGCAGGCTGTCGTCGGCGGAGTCGCCGAGGACCTGCTGAAGTTCCCCGTCGGACTGCCCGGTCAGCCCGAACATGGCGCGCAGGGACTCCCGGAGCTGGTCGCGGACGCCGTGCGGGGCGAACGCGGCGAGGGCGAACAGCAGCGGCACCGCGGCCAGGAACGCCTGGGCCGCGAGCCGGGTCGCCGCGTCCAGGAGGTTCGTGGACAGCAGCCGGCCCGTCAGTTCGCTCACGACGGGGAAGCGCTGTTCGGCGCGGGTGCGCAGGCGCTCCACCCGCGTCGACGGTTCACCGGCCATGCGGTCCGCGACATCGGTCGGCACAGCGGAGACCCCGGCACCGCAGGCCACGGACGCGCGGATGCTCGTACTCCTGCTCCTGCGTGCTCATCGGTCTCCTCGGGTCACCGGCCCGCCGGGCGGGGGGACTTCGAGTGTCGGACGGGGCGGGGGCCGGGGCGAGTCGCCGTACCCCCGTACGGCGTACACCCGGTCGTGGTGGCGGGGGGCCCGGGTGAGGGTGGCAGTGGCTGAGTCCACCCGTCCTCCGCGAGGGAGACAGAGATGCCCGAGAACACCGACGCCAAGCCCGCGCAGCCGGTCATCGCGCAGGCCAACCAGGCGGTACGGCAGCGGTTCCCCTTCGACGACGACCAGGACCTCAAGGACGCGCGGCGCGGCTTCATGGGCACGGCGCGGGAGTCGGCCATCACCCACGCGGACGGCCGGGTCGTCTGGGACCTGGAGGCCTACGGATTCCTCGGGCAGGACTGCCCGGACACCGCCAACCCGAGCCTGTGGCGGCAGAGCCGGCTCTGCGCCGACCACGGTCTGTTCGAGGTGGTCGAGGGGATCTACCAGGTGCGCGGCTTCGACCTGTCGAACATGACGATCGTCGAGGGCGAGCGCGGCGTCCTCGTCGTCGACCCGCTGCTGACCGCCGAGACGGCCGCCGCGGGGCTCGCCCTGTACCGCGGCCACCGCGGGGACCGGCCGGTGACGGGGGTGCTGTACACCCACAGCCACGCCGACCACTTCGGCGGTGTCCGCGGTGTCGTGACGGACGAGGACATCGCCGGCGGCGTCCCGGTGTTCGCGCCGCAGGGCTTCCTGGAGCACGCCGTCAGCGAGAACGTCTACGCCGGTACGGCCATGAACCGCCGCGCCGCCTACATGTACGGCGCCGGGCTGCCGAAGGGGGAGCGGGGGCAGATCGGCGCGGGTCTAGGGCAGACCCTGTCCACCGGCTCGGTCGGGCTGATCCCGCCCACCGTGGACATCACCCGCACCGGGCAGACGGAGACCGTCGACGGCATCCGCATGGTCTTCCAGCTCACTCCCGGCACCGAGGCCCCGGCGGAGCTGAACATCCACTTCCCCGACCACGCGGCGCTGTGCATGGCGGAGAACGCCACCCACAACCTGCACAACCTGGTCACCCTGCGCGGCGCCCAGGTCCGCGACCCCCGGGTCTGGGCGCGCTACCTCACCGAGGCGATCGACCTGTTCACGGACTCGACCGACGTGGCCTTCGCCTCGCACCACTGGCCCGTGTGGGGCCGCGAGCGGGTCGTCGGCTTCCTGTCCGAGCAGCGCGACCTGTACGCCTACCTCCACGACCAGACCCTGCGCATGCTCAACCAGGGCCTGACCGGGCCGGAGATCGCCGAGCGGATGCAGCTGCCGCCGGCCCTGGAGCGGGCCTGGCACACCCACGGCTACTACGGCTCGGTCAGCCACAACACCAAGGCGGTCTACCAGCGTTACCTGGGCTGGTTCGACGGCAACCCGGCGCACCTGTGGGAGCATCCGCCGGTCGAATCCGCCCAGCGGTACGTGGAGTTCATGGGCGGCGCCGACGAAGTGCTGCGCCGGGCCCGGCAGTCGTACGCCGACGGCGACTTCCGCTGGGTCGCCCAGGTCGTCCACCACGTCGTGTTCGCCGACCCGGACAACGCCGAGGCACGCGCCCTCCAGGCCGACGCCCTCGAACAGCTCGGCTACGGCAGCGAGAACGGCACCTGGCGCAACTTCTACCTCGTCGGCGCCCTGGAACTGCGCCGCGGCCCGATCGGCACGCCCACCGGAACCACCTCGCCCGACCTGCTGTCGGCGCTGACCCTGGAGCAGCTCTTCGACACGCTCGCCATCCGGGTGGACGGCCCGCGGAGCTGGGACGCGGACATCACCGTGCGCTGGAACCCGACCGGCGGCGCCCCCGTAACCCTGCGCCTGCGCAACGGAGTCCTCACCCAGGTCACCGGCACCGGCCCGGCCGCCGGCGGCCCGGACGTGGAGATCACCCTCGCCGAGGCGGATCTGCGCGCCGTGCTGCTCGGTGCCCTCTCCCCGGCCGATCTGGCGGCCCGGGACGACATCAAGGTCAGCGGCGACCTGGGCCGGCTCACCGAACTGCTCGGGTATCTCGCCGCTCCGGACCCGGACTTCGCGATCGTCACGCCGTGAGCGGTCCGCCGAACGAACAGGAGGGAGTCACCATGCGTCGCTACCCGCCCATCGCCGACCACGGAATGGTGGGAGACCTCCAGACCGCGGCCCTCGTCTCCTCCGACGGCGTCGTCGACTGGTTCTGTGCCCCGCGGTTCGACTCGCCCAGCATCTTCGCGGCCCTGCTCGACCACGACCGCGGCGGCCACTTCGCGATCACCGTGGAGGGCGCGGAGGTGACCACGCGCCAGCTCTACCTGGCCGACACCGCGGTGCTCATCACCCGGTTCCTCACCCCCGACGGGGTCGGTGAAGTGGTCGACTTCATGGCGGTGGACCGGCCCGAGACAGCCACGGACCGGCACCGGCTGGTCCGGGTGCTGCGGGTGACCCGCGGCCGGATCCGCTTCTCGATCGCCTGCCGCCCCCGCTTCGACTACGGCCGCGCCGCCCACCGCCTCACCCTGCACGAGGGCACGGCGCACTTCGCCGGCCCCGGCACCGACGCCCACCTCCAGACCGCGGGGCCGGTGGAGCTGGAGCGGGACGGCGAGGACGTGCGCGCCGTCGCGGAACTGGGCCAGGGACAGCTGGCGGGGGCCGTGCTGACGGTCTGCGCCGCGGGCGGCCCACCGCCCCCCGCGCCGACGGCCGGGAGCGTCCGCGCGGAGTTCGACGCCACCTGCGCCTTCTGGCACGGCTGGATCCGCCGCAGCCGCTACCAGGGCCGCTGGCAGGAGACGGTCCACCGGTCCGCGATCACCCTGAAGCTGCTCACCTACGCCCCCACCGGCGCCCCGATCGCCGCCATGACGGCGGGCCTGCCCGAGCAGCTCGGCGGCGAACGCAACTGGGACTACCGCTACACCTGGATCCGGGACGCCTCCCTGTCCCTGAACGCCCTGTTCGGCCTGGGCTTCACCGAGGAGGCCCACGCCTTCCGGCACTGGCTGGGCGACCGCCTGCGCGAGCGCCGCACGGTCAACGGCGAGCCGCTGCAGATCATGTACCGCATCGACGGCGACCCCCATCTCGTCGAGGAGACCCTCGACCACCTGGAGGGCTACCGCGGCTCGGCACCCGTCCGCATCGGCAACGGCGCCGCCGACCAGCTCCAGCTCGACATCTACGGCGAAGCCGTGCACGCCCTCACCAACACCGACGACCTCGCCCACTTCATGGGCTACGACAACTGGCGCGGCATGGCCGACGTACTGGACTGGCTGGCGCGGAACTGGGACCGCCCGGACGAGGGCATCTGGGAGACGCGCGGCGGCCGGCAGGACTTCACCTACAGCCGGCTGATGTGCTGGACGGCCTTCGACCGGGGCATCCGGGTGGCGCGCGAGCTGGCCCGCCCCGGCGACGTGACCGCCTGGACCACCGCCCGCGACGACGTCCTCCGGCAGGTCATGGACCGCGGCTGGAGCGAGCGGCGGGGGGCGTTCGTCCAGCACTACGGCAGTGAGGTCCTCGACGCCTCACTGCTGCTCATGCCGGCGGTCGGCTTCATCACGCCCCGGGACCCGCGCTGGCTGTCCACGCTCGACGCCATGGACGCCGAACTGGTCTCCGACAGCCTGGTCCTGCGCTACGACCCCGCCGCCTCCCCCGACGGACTGCGCGGCAGCGAGGGCACCTTCTCCCTGTGCAGCTTCCTCTACGTCGACGCCCTCGCCCGCGCCGGCCGCCTCCACCAAGCCCGCTATGCCTTCGACAAGATGCTGACGTACGCCAACCATGTCGGCCTGTTTGCCGAGGAGATCGGCCCCACGGGCGAACAACTGGGCAACTTCCCGCAGGCGTTCACCCATCTCGCCCTGATCACGGCAGCTCTGGGGCTGGACGAGGAGCTGGACCGGGCGGGGCGGTGAGGGCCTCCCGCAGCAGGGAGTACGGCGGATCGGCGATCAGATAGAAGTGGTTCCCGGTGACACCGGCCTCCCGGACGGGCCCGGTGCTCAGCGCGCTCCACGGGCGCAGGTCCGCGTCGTCGTCCCGGTCGCCGACGACGGTGGTGACCGGGCAGGTGAGCTGCGGCCCGGGCGCCATCGCGTAGTCGTGGAACATCCGGCCGTCGGCGATCAGATACGGCAGGACCACTTCCTGGAAGATCGGGTCGGCCGCCATCTCCGCGTCGGTGCCGCCCATCCTGACCAGGTCCTTGAGCAGTTGGTCGGGGTCGTCGTCGTGGTCGGGGAGGACGGGCAGCGGGGCGTCGCGGGAGCCCGACGCGAACAGGTGCGCGAGGTGAATGCCCCGGCTCTGCAGCGCGCGGGCCGTCTCCAGGGCCACGGGGGCGCCCAGGCTGTGTCCGAAGAAGGCGAGCGGGCGGTCCGCCAGCGGTTCGAGCGCGTCGGCGATCTCCGCGGCGAGCCGGACGAGATCGTGCGGGGGTTCCTCGTCCATCCGGTCGGCGCGGCCGGGGTACTGGACGGCGTGGACCTCCGCCTCGGGCAGCGCGGGGCCCCAGGAACGGTAGAAGGAGGCCGAGCCCCCGGCGTGCGGGAAGCACACCAGGCGGACGGCTGCCGCAGGCCGGGGGGTATCGCACACCAGCACGCGCGAGGCGGGAGCGGTCACTGTCGGGCCCCCTTCCGGGCGCGCTGCTGGCGGAGCCTGGCCGTGCGGGCCCTGCGGGCGGCCTCGGCGGAGTCGGACGGCATCGTGTCCCCTTCTTCCTCGCGACTGGTGCGGATGAGCGCGGCCTGTGCCGCCACGGTGGTCTCCTGGAACAGGGCGACGATCGACGGCCGCAGCCCGCAGTGCCGCTCCAGCGCGTCCTGGAGCTTGAACATGGCCAGCGAATGGCCGCCCAGATCGAAGAAGTTGACGTCCAGCGGCACCGTGGCCACGCCGAGGACCTCCGACCAGGCGGCGGTCACCTGGGCGGTGAGCGGATCGTCGGTGCGGGGTGCCGCCGCCGCGGGTGGCTCCGCGGGCTGCGCCGCGTGTGTCCGCAGCAGCGCGCGGTCGAGCTTGCCGTTGAGGTTGCGCGGCAGTTCCGGCAGGACCCGCAGATCGCCGGGGACCATGACGGGCGGCAGCTTCTCGGCGAGGGCATGGCGCAGCGCGCCCGGGTCCGCGCCCTCCCGCGAGGCGACGAAGCCGATCAGGCCCGTTCCCCGCGCGTCGGGCAGGACGACCGCCTCCTGGACGCCGTCCAGCAGGCGCAACGTCGCCTCGACCGCACCGAGTTCCACGCGGTGACCGCGGACCTTGACCTGGTCGTCCTTGCGGCCGATGAACTCCAGCCCGCCGTCCGCGCTTTGGCGCACGAGGTCACCGGACCGGTACATGCGCGCGCCGGGTTTCCCGGCGAAGGGATCGTCGAGGAAGACCGCCGCCGTGGCCTCGGGACGGCCGAAGTAGCCACGTGCCACGCCGGCTCCGCCGATGAACAACTCGCCCTGCAGGCCCGGTGGTACGGGCCTGCGCTCGTCGTCGAGGACGTAGAGCCGGGCGCCGGGGGCCGGGCCGCCGATGCTGACGGGTTCGACGCCGGTGAAGCGGTGGTAGGTGGCCCATACGGTCGTCTCGGTCGGGCCGTACTCGTTGATCAGGTCCACCGCGCCGGAGTGGACCGCGAAGTGCCGTTCGACCAGGGACTGCGGCAGGGCCTCGCCCGCTACGATCACCTGCCGCAGGGAGGCCAGGGGAGCCGTCCCGGCGCGTTCGGCGGCGTCGAGAAGCAGCTCGTACAGCGCGGGCACGCACAGGGTGCGGTCCACGCGGTGGTGGCTGACGAGGGAGACCAGCCGGTCGGCGTCACGCAGTTCGTCGGCGGACGCCACGACCAGACAGCCGCCCGCCTGGAGGGTGCCCCAGATCCCGGCGACCGACGAGTCGAAGGCCAGCGGTGACACCAGGAGGAAGGTCGGAGGGTCCGGGTGGACCATGAGGCGGGCCCGGGTCGAGGCGGCGAGACTGCGGTGCTCTACGACCACACCCTTGGGTTCGCCGGTACTGCCCGAGGTGTAGATGAGGTAGGCCGGGTCCGTCGGGGAGACCACGGCGGCGAAGGAGTCGGCGGCCGGGGCGTCCGGCTCCTCGTCGGGTACGTCCGTGACCGTGACGACCGGCACCGGGGAGTCGGTCGTCCGGTCCTGCGTGTGTGCCGTTGCCACGACGGCCTTCACCTGGGCGTCGTCGAGGATCGTGGCGACCCGGGCGTCCGGCTGGGCCAGGTCTACGGGCACATAGGCGGCGCCCGCGCCGAGGACGCCGAGCACGGAGGCGATCATCGCGGCGGAGGGCTCGGCGAGGAGCGCGACCCGGTCACCGGGGCCCACCCCGGCCGCGGCGAGGCGGTGCGACAGCCGCCGGGACCAGGAGATCAACTCGCCGTAGGTGACGGCCAGATCGCCGCAGCGCACGGCGACCGCGGCGGAACGGTCGGCGGCCTGCCGGGCCACCGCTTCATGGACGGGAACGTGCGCGTCTTCAGGCAGGGGTTCGCCGATTGACGCGGCTATTTGGGATTTCATCGGTTGTAGGGCCGACATAAGAAAAACTCCCCAAAGCGATCAGCGAACTCCGGATGGTGAGTTCGCTAGCGGAATTTTGTGATCCGTTTCGCGGGGCGAGTGCGAATCGTGTTCGCTCGCCCAAAAGGAGAAAGCTGATTAGCGGTTACATTCTGTAGGCGCTCTGTAGGCGTTCTGCACGCGTTTCAGCTCACCCGAAGTCGACGCACCACCTCGATATGGCCGTCCAGCGTCCGCCGGGTCAGCATCTCGCGCACGGGGACACGGATGCCGAACTCGCTGTTCACCCTGCGAATGAGCCGGGTGATCAGCAGGGAGTCGCCGCCCTGCGCGAAGAAGTCGGCGTCCGCCGGGAAATCGTCCCGGCCCAGCAGTTCCGCCCAGATCCGGGCCACGGCCTCCGCCGGGTCGACGACCGGGGCCGGGCTCTCGGGTTCCGGCTCCGCGCTCCGCGCCTCCGGCACCGGAGCGGGGCCCGCGTCCGCGGCGGGCGGGGCGAGGGCCTCCGGGGCCACCGAGCGCGGCCCCGCGAAGGGATAACCCGGCAGCCTCGTCCTGCGCCCGCTGCCGCCGGTCAGTTCGTCCAGTGCGACCGGCTGCCCCAGGGTCCACAGGGCGCCGACGGCTCCCAGCGCGCTGGACGACCCCGGGTCCAGGGTGACCACGGGGAAGCCGGCCGCCTCCGTCAGCGGTGCGAGGGCGCGGCCCGGGCCGATCTCCACGGCCAGGGCGCCCGGCACGTGTTCGGCCAGCGAGTCCAGGGCCTGGCCGAACAGCACGGACTGCCGGACCTGCGTGACGAACATGTCGCGGGGGAGGACGGTACCGGCCGGGACGACCTGGCCGGAGACGTTGAGCGCGATCGGCAGGGTCGTGGGCCGGAGTTCGATCCGCTCCATCGCCCGGGTCAGCGCGGGCAGCGCGGGCTCGATCAGGCGGGAGTGGCCCGCGTGGGAGTAGCGCAGCCGCCGTACGAAGCAGGTGTCGCCGACGCGCCGCACGTACTCGTCCACGTCGTCGGCCCGGCCGCCCAGCACACAGGACTCCGGGCCGTTGACCGCAGAGACGTCGAGGGTAAGACCCCACTCCTCGGCCAGGGCGAGGGCCTGCTTCACCTCCGCCCCGACGGCCACCATCGCGCCCTCCGGGCACTCCTGCATGGCCCGGCCGCGCGCCGCCATGAACTCGGCCGCCTCCTCCACGCCGAAGACTCCGGCGATGGCGGCCGCGGTGATCTCGCCGGAACTGTGCCCGCACACCGCGGCCGGCCGGACCCCCAGCTCCATGAGCGCGGTCGCCGCCGCGTGGGCCACGGCGAAGAGGGCCGGCTGCGCCAGCGCGGGCCGGTTCAGTTCCTCGGCGGGGAAGTCCGGGTCGAACAGCGCCTGCCGGATCCGCTCCGCCGGCGGGGAGGTGAAGGCCGCGAGGCAACGGTCCAGCGCCCGGCGGAACCCGGGGAGCACGGTGAACGGCTCGGCCATCCCCGGGCGCTGTGCGCCCCCACCGGGGAAGAGGAAGACCACGGGGGCAGCCCCCGTCACCGGCGCGCTGCCCCGGACCACCCCGGTCCGGTCGGCCAGCCGCTCGGCCACCTCGGCACTCGTCCTGCCGGTGACCGCGAGCCGCTCACCCAGGGCCGTACGCCCGCCGACCAGCGTCCCGCACACACCACCGAGCTCCGGCTCGTGCTCCCTGAGGTGCGCGGCCAGGCCATCGGAGACTCGGTCGAGCGCTTCGGGCTCCGCGGCTGAGAGGAGCACCAGGCGCTCCGCTCGAAGTGCAGCGCTGTGCCGTCGGTCGGCCGCGGCGCCGTCGTGACTGGTCGCGCAGTTCCCCGCGCCCCTTCGGGGCGCTACCCCGGCGCCGGTCGGCTCACGTGGCGGCGCCTGTTCCAGCACCACGTGTGCATTCGTGCCGCCGATGCCGAACGCGCTCACGCCGGCGCGCCGTGGGTGTTCCCCGGTCCAGGGGGTGGACTCGGTGGGGATGTAGAGGGGGCTGTCCTCGGTTTCCAGCAGGGGGTTGGGTGCGGTGAAGCCCGCGACGGGTGGGATCACACCGTTGCGCACCACGAGCAGGGCCCTGATCAGCGAGGCGACCCCCGCGGCGGCGTCCAGGTGGCCGATGACGGCCTTCAGGGCGCCCAGCGCCACACTGTGCGGCCGGGCTCCCGCCCTGCGCAGCGCGGTGCTGGCGGCCGTCCACTCGATCGGGTCCCCGACCCGGGTGCCGGTGCCGTGGGTCTCCAGATAGCCGATGGAGTCGCCGTCGACGTCGGCCGCGCCCAGGGCCGCGCCGATGACGCGCTCCTGGCCCGCGGAGGACGGGGCGTAGTAACCGGCCTTCGTGTTCCCGTCGTTGTTGATCGCGGTGCCCAGGATGACGCCGTACGGCTCGGGGTCGTCCGCGGTGACGTCCGCCAGGCGGCGCAGCACCACCGCGCCCGCGCCGGACCCGGCGATCACCCCGTCCGCCTGCCGGTCGAAGGGCCGGCAGGCACCCGCGGCGGACAGCACGCCGCCCGGCTGGTGCAGATAGCCGGCCTGGGGGTAGCCGAACCCGGCGCCCACCACCAGGGCCTGGTCGCAGTCGCCGCTGAGCAGCGCCTGCACCGCTAGGTGCACGGCCACCAGCGAGGACGAACAGGCCGTCTGCACGGCGAACGCCGGTCCGTTCAGGCCGAGTTTGTAGGCCACGCGGCTCGCCATGAAGTCCGGCTCGGTGCCGTGGATGATGTCGTCCAGCAGGCCCGGATCGGCACCGGCGCCCCGGACCATCGCGCGCATGTAGGCGCTGCCCGACATGGACGCGTAGACACTGGTCACCACCGTGCCCTCGCGGGCCGGGTACCCCGCGTCCTCCAGGGCGTTCCAGGCCACCTCCAGCATCCAGCGATGCTGAGGGTCCATCAGTTCCGCCTCGCGCCTGCGGATCTGGAAGAAGTCGTGGTCGAAGCGGTCCCAGTCGTCGAGATGACCGCGTACGGGCACGTAGTCCGGGTCGGTGGCCAGCTCGGCGGGCACTCCGGCCGCGAGCAGCTCGTCCCGCGTGTATCTCCGGCTGTGCACGTTCCCTTTGAGCTGGGAATCCCACCAGTCGTCGATTCTGCGGGGGCCCGGGAACCGCGCGGCCATACCAGTGACCGCGATGTCCAAGGAGCGATCCCGACTCGTCACAACGTCCCCCATCAAGCCGCTGGAAAACCGGATATTCCGTCGTGTGGTGCGCCGCCGCCGTGTCGCCCCGTGATCATATTCATGATGCAGTCATTCACAACCCCTTCTTGTGAAAAGGAGGTTGGCAGGAAACGATCAGACGTGGCAACGTCGTACTCCCGTGATTGCGAAGGGGGTCGACGAGTTGCAGTCGAAGGAATCGCCGGGAGAAGGACTGCACGACGTCTTCGCCGCACATGCGCGCGCCGAACCGGAACGCACAGCCCTCATTTCCGGGGACTCCCGCGTGTCGTACGGTGAATTGGACGCCCGTGCCGAGCAATTGGCCCGCCGGCTCGCCGCCGCCGGTGTCGAGCAGGGGCATCTCGTGCCGGTCCTGCTGCCGCGCTCCGTAGACCTGGTCGTCGCCCTGCTGGCCGTACTCAAGCTCGGCGCCGCCTACGCGCTGCTCGATCCGGACTGGCCGGCCACCCGTCTCGACGCGGTCGTCGAACAGCTCCGGCCGCCCCTCGTCATCGCCCGGACGGAAGCGGCGGCGGAGCTGTGGGCACCGGCCGGGGACGATGCGCGGGAACGTCCCGCGGTGCCGGTACAGGGCTTCGACGCGTGCTCGGTGTTCTTCACCTCGGGCACCACGGGACGGCCCAAGGGAGTGATCACCCCGCACCGGGCGACGGCACGGCTCTTCCGGGCAGGCACCTTCGCGCGCTTCGACCGCGACACGGTCGTCCCCCTCGCTGCGGCGCTGCCGTGGGACGCGTTCTCCCTGGAACTGTGGGCCGCGCTGTACAACGGCGGCACCGGCGTCCTCGTCGGCGAACCCTTCCTGACGGCGGAGGCCCTGCGCGCGATGGTCGCCGACCACGGCGTGAACACGGTGTGGCTGACCAGCAGCCTGTTCAACCTGATCGTCGACGAGGACCTGACGGCGCTGAGCGGCCTGTCCCAGCTGATCATCGGCGGTGAACGCCTCTCCGCGCGGCACGTCGCCCGCTTCCTCGACCGCTTCCCCGAGACGGCCCTGATCAACGGCTACGGCCCCGTCGAGAGCACGGTGTTCGCCACCACGCACCGCATCACGCCCGCCGATGCCACCCGCCCCGGCGGCATCCCCCTGGGCCGGCCGGTCCCCGGCACCTCCGTCCACGTCCTCGACGGCAACCGCCCCTGCGCGCCCGGAGAACCGGGCGAGATCTGCATCGCGGGCGACGGCCTGGCCCACGGCTACCTCGGCGAACCCGCCCTCACCGCCGAGAAGTTCACGGACGTCACCCTCGACGGCGCGCCGGTCCGGCTGTACCGCACCGGGGACCTGGGCACCCGGGACGAGAACGGGCTCGTGGAGTTCCGCGGACGCATCGACCGGCAGGTCAAGATCCGGGGCAACCGCGTCGAACCGGCCGAGGTGGAACGGCAGATCGAGCGCCTGGTCCCGGAGGTCGCCGGCTGCCGGGTGGTCCCGCGCTGGAACGAACTCGGCGGCGTCTTCGACCTGGTGGCCTTCTGCGTCCCGAGCCGCGAGGGCGACGGCGCCCGGCCGGACGTACCCGCGGTCCTCGCCCGCCACCTGCCCGCCTACCAGCGCCCCGCCGACGTCGTCTTCGTCGACTCCTTCCCGGTGACCGGAACGGGCAAGCTGGACGACCGGGCCCTGCTGGCGAGCCTGCCCGAGGCGCCCGCCGAGGACCACCACGGCCCCATCGACGACCCGCTCGTCCGCCTGGTCGCCGAGGCCTTCGCCGCCGTACTGGGCAGACCTGCCGTGCCCCCGGGCACGTCCTTCTTCGAGCTGGGCGGCTCCTCGCTGCAGGCCGCCCGCGCCTGCACACGCATCGGCAAGCAGGCGGGACACCCGCTTCCGCTGTCGCGCCTGTACGAGCACGCGTCGGCCGAACTCCTCGGCACCTGGCTGCGATTGGCGCAGGTCGGGGACGACGCCGTACCGCCACCGGCCGGGGACATCCCGCTGACCGCCATGGAACTGTCCTTCCTCACCAAGCATGTGACGGCACCTCAGGACCGGTCCGGCTACTGCCTGATGATCTGGCACCTTCAGGACGGGCTCGACCAGGACCGTCTGGAGACCGCCGTCGCCGCCGTCCACGAGCGGCACGAGGTGCTGCGCACGGCGTTCCAGATGGACCCCCGGCCCCATGCCGAGGTCACCGACATCTCCGCGCCGCCCCTGGAACTGCTGGACGCCCGGCCGACCGTCGACGAGGCGGTCGCCGCGCTGCGGCAGCTCTTCGACGAGCCCCTCGAACCCCTGGACGCCGACCTGTGGCGCACCGCGCTGGTGCCGGTGACCGGGACGGACGGCTGGATCCTCGGGCTGCTGGTCCACCACATCGCCTTCGACGGACATTCCGAGTCCGTCCTGGCCCGCGACCTGTCCGACGCCTACGCCGGACGCGAGGCGCGCCCCGCCCCGCCCACCCTGGCCGAACGGGCCCGGCTGACGGCCGTAAAGGACTCGGCGGAACGGGTCGAGCGGGTGCGGCAGGAACTCCGGGACGTGCCCGAGACCCGCTGGCCCGAGCGGCCCGGCCCCGGTGAGAGGGGCACGGGACACCTCGACGTGCCCGTTCCCGCGGCCCTCACTTCCCGCCTCGACGAACGGGGTGCGGAACTCGGCGTGAGCCGGTTCGTGGTGCTGCTGTCGGCGTGGGCGGACACCCTGGCCGAGGTCTGCGGGCAGCGGGACTTCGCGGTGGGGGTGCCCGTCGCCGAGCGCACCGTGCCGGAGCTGGAGCAGGCCGTCGGCTGCCTGATCAACATGGTGCCGGTGCGGCTGCGCGGCGAGGCCGGTATCCAGGAGACCGGCAGGCTGGTCCACCGGGCCTTCGGCCGCGGCGACGTCCCCTTCACCGCGGTGGCGCAGGCGGTCGGAACACCGGCGACGCCCGGGAGACCACCGGTGTTCCAGTCCCTCTTCGCCCTCCAGGACAACCCCCCGCCCCGACTCGACCTGCCCGGCGTCACCGCCACGCATCTGCGCCCGCCGTACGCCGCCCTCCCCCTGGAGCTGCACCTGGAGGTGTGGCCGGACGAGGACGGCACGCTCGACGCGGTGCTCTCGTACCGGCGGGACACCGTCACCGCCGCCACCGCACGGAAGCTGCTCGACGGCTTCCGGGACCGACTTTCCCAGACCGCCGCGGGAGCCGCGTCATGACCACGACCACCTACACCCCCGCCGACGTCGTCGACCCCGAGCTGCACGCCTCCGGCGAGGTGCACGAACTGTGGCGCTGGATGAGACGGCACGCCCCGGTCCACTGGCACGAACCGGGCGACCTGCCGGGCTTCTGGTCCCTTACCCGCTACGACGACATCCGCGCCGTCTACCAGAACCCGGCCCTCTTCAGCTCGGCGCAGGGCGTCCTGCTGCGGCCGACGGAACTGGGCGAGGACCCCGGCAGCGGCCTGACCATGGCCCTGACCGATCCACCCCGGCACCGCGCCCTGCGCGGGCAGGTGGCCGACCGGTTCACCGAGCGGTGCGCCCGCTCCCTCGCGGGCGAGATGCGCGCCGAGATCCGTACGGTGATCACCCGCGCGATCGAGTCGGGCACCTGCGACGTCGTCCACGACATCGGAGCCCGGCTCTCCAGCTACAACATCAGCAGGCTGCTCGGCGTCCCGCCCGAGGACCGCGAACGGCTGCTGAGCTGGACCACGGAGGCCTTCGAGTCCGGCAAGCCCCTCACCAGCCACCCCACGCTGATGCGCTACTTCATCGACCTGATGTACGCGCGGATGGAGGAGCCCGCGGACGACGCGATGGGCATGTTCGTCAACAACGAGGTGGACGGCGAGCTGCTCACCGAGACCGAGATCCTGCTGGGCTGCGAGAACCTCGTCGGGGCGTCGGAGAACGCGGGCCTGTCGATGGCCGCGGGCATCCTCGCCCTCCTCGCGCATCCCCGGCAGTGGCAGCGGCTGGTGCGGGAGCGGGACGGCGAACTCGTCAGGACCGCGGCGGAGGAGGTGCTGCGGTGGACGAGCAGCGCCACGCACAGCATGCGCACGGCCACCGCCGACACGGTGATCCAGGGCCGGCACATCGCCGCCGGGGACCGGGTCGTGCTGTGGATCCCCTCGGCCAACCGGGACGAGTCGGTGTTCGAGGAACCCGACCGCTTCGACCTCGGCCGGCAGCCCAACCGCCATCTCGCCCTGGGCACCGGCGAACACGTCTGCATCGGCAGCACCATGGCCCGCCACCAGATGCGGATGCTCCTGGAGACGCTGGCGGAGCTGGTCGCCGTGATCGAACCGGCCGGGGACGCGGAGCCGTTGCGCTCGATCGCGGTGAACGGGCCGGCGCATGCCGCTGTCCGGCTGGTGGGCGTGTCAGGCGGCTGACGTGTCCGGCGCCGGCGCGGGCTGAGCTTTTCCGATGTCCTGCCGGCGCCGCGCCCAGCGGACGGCGAACGGCGCCGCCAGACCCGTCAGGGCGAACATGGCCCCCACGACGTACCACCCGGGGCGGCCCCAGGTGATGCAGAGCGAGATGAGCAGACCCGGTCCGAGGGCGTCGGCCAGCCCCGCGCCCAGGCCGAACACGCCCAGGTACTGGCCGGTGGCGTGCTGTGGGGCGAGAGCGAAGGACACCTCGAACCCGGCGGCGGAGTACCAGAGTTCACCGATCGTGTGGATCACCGCCGCGGCGATGAGCAGGGCCGCGGCGGCCCACGCCGGGATGCCGGCGGCCAGGGAGATCATCGAGCAGGAGACGAGAAACGCCACGCCCGCCCGGCGGTAGGCCGTTCCGCCGGCCTCGGGGGAGACGATGCTGCGGCTCGCCCGCACCTGGAAGACGATGACGATGAACGTGCTGGTGAGAATCGTGCCGGAGATGAGCCAGTGCGGCGCGCTGGTGGCGCTGACGAGCCAGAGCGGGATGCCCACGGTGAGCACCTTGAACTGGACGGCCATGATGCCGTCGAGCGCGGTGAGCAGCAGATAGGGGCGGTCGCGCAGGGCGCTCCAGCGGGGGCCGCCGACGGCGGGAACAGGCGCGACGGGCGGCAGGAGGGTGCGGACCATTGTCGCGGCGACCAGGAAGGCGACCGCGTTGCCGACGACCATCAGCTGATACGCGGTGAGCGTGCCGACCTGCACCGCCCAGCCCGCCAGCACGGCACCGAGCGAGATCCCGAGGTTGGTCACCGCACGCAGATAGGCCCGGAACTCCTGCGGCCGGTCCCCGCCGTAATGCCTGATGAGCGGTGAACGGGCAGCTGTTCCGGCGGTCCTCGCCCCGGCCGCCGCGCACACCGCGAGCACGAACAGCCAGAAGGTGTCCGCCAGTACGAACCCGGCCGTGGCCAGCGCCTGCACGGCGAGCGTGGCCGTGTAGACCCCGCGCGCCCCCTGTCTGTCCGCCAGATGCCCGACCGTGACACCCAGGCCCAGCGCGACCAGGCCGGCGATGCCGAGCCCGAGCCCCACCTCCGAGGCCGGAAGGTGGACCGCCTGGGTGAAGTAGAGCACCCCGGCCGTCAGATAGAGGCCGTAGCCGACGGTGTAGACGAAGTTGGTGGCCGCGAGGACGCGCTGCGGTCGGGTGTCCGGTATCAGACGCGTCATCACTCAGGTCAGGGCCAAACCAGGCAATAGGGCTGATGCCCCGCCTCATGCAGCCGGTGGCTGAAGTCCTGCCACTCGTGCAGCAGTTGGTACACGTTGAACGCGTCCCGCGGTCCGCCGCGGTCCGGGACCGTCGACCAGATGAACGCTGCCGCGCCGACCGCTTCCTCGCCTATGCCGCGCAGGGGGTCGACGACCGTCATCGGGAGTTTCACGACCGCGTAGTCGGGGTGGAGGACGACCAGTTCCAGGGGCGGGACCTTGTGGAGGGGGACGCCCTCGATGCCGGTGAGGACCATCGCGGCCATCGTCTCCGGCTTGATCTTGGTGAACATGCCGTTCATGCCGAGCTCGTCGCCGCCGAGTTCCTCGGGGCGCATCGAAATCGGGACGCGGGCCGCGGTCGCGCCGTCCGGCGCGCCGAAGTACTTGTACGTCACCCCCACCCGACCACCATTCCTGCTCGCCGCCCGGAGCCGGTCGACCCGTCGTTCGATCCGCTCGGGCTCCTCACCCGGTACTACGTGTCCCTGACGTGCTTCGTTCGATTCCTCCGCCTCGCGTCGGTGCCTCCCCCGCCGGGCACGTCGAGGACCCAGGTCATCAGTCCCCTCGCCCAGTCCGCCACCGCGATGCATATCTCCACCCGACTGCTTTTCTAGGACGCGTGGCCCCCGCCGCGCAACCCGATCATCGTGTCAGTGACCTCCCCCACGGCCGCTCGCCGAAACGTGCGTTTGAAACACCTGTCCGCAGGATCTTGTATCAGCCCCCAGTTTCGCAGATCGCGGGGGAGCAGGGACTGGTTGTCGGGTCAGTAGGGGGCGGGCGGACGGTCGGTACGGAGCCGGAGCGGCGGCCCCGTGGCCCTCGGCGCCCGCTGGCCTACCCTGAGGAGGTCACTGGCAACCGGAGTCCGAGAAGTCGGGGAAGTCGCAGGTCATGAGCGAACTGCCTTATTCATACGAAGCGCCTGTGTCGCAGGCTCTATTCGACCGTGCGGCCGCCGTCACGCCCGGCGGCGTGAACTCCCCGGTGCGCGCCTTCCGTGCCGTGGGCGGAACGCCCCGGTTCATGGTGTCCGGCACCGGTCCGTATCTGACCGACGCCGACGGGCGCGAGTACGTCGACCTCGTGTGCTCCTGGGGCCCCATGATCCTCGGGCACTCCCACCCCGCAGTGATCGCCGCCGTGCAGGAGGCCGTCGCGCGCGGCACCTCCTTCGGCACGCCCGGTGAGGGCGAGGTCGCGCTCGCCGAGGAGATCGTCGACCGGGTCGGCCCCGTCGAGCAGGTCCGGCTCGTCTCCAGTGGCACCGAGGCGACCATGTCGGCGATCCGGCTCGCCCGCGGATTCACCCAGCGCGCCAAGGTGATCAAGTTCGCCGGCTGCTACCACGGCCACGTCGACTCGCTGCTCGCCGCCGCCGGCTCCGGCGTCGCCACCTTCGCGCTGCCCGACACCCCGGGTGTCACCGGCGCCCAGGCCGGCGACACCATCGTGCTGCCGTACAACGACCTCGAAGCCGTGCAGGAGGCCTTCCACCGGCACCCCGGCGAGATCGCCTGCGTCATCACCGAGGCCTCCCCGGGCAACATGGGCGTCGTACCGCCGCTGCCCGGCTTCAACCAGGGGCTGAAGGACGCCTGCTCGAAGAACGGCGCCCTCTTCATCTCCGACGAGGTCATGACCGGGTTCCGCACCAGCCGCGCCGGCTGGTTCGGCGTCGACGGTGTCGTACCGGACCTGATGACCTTCGGCAAGGTCATGGGTGGCGGCTTCCCGGCCGCGGCCTTCGGCGGCCGGGCCGACGTCATGGCGCACCTCGCGCCCGCCGGGCCCGTCTACCAGGCCGGCACCCTCTCCGGGAACCCGGTCGCGACGGCCGCCGGTCTCGCCCAGCTCCGGCTCCTCGACGACGCGGCCTACGACAAGGTCAACGCCGTCTCCGAGCAGATCCAGGCCCTCGTCACCGAGGCGCTCACCAAGGAAGGCGTCGCGCACCGGCTGCAGACCGCCTCCAACATGTTCTCCGTGTTCTTCACGGACCGCGCCGTGCGCGACTACGAGGACGCCAAGCGGCAGGAGTCCTTCCGCTTCAACGCGTTCTTCCACTCGATGCTCTCCAACGGCGTCTACCTGCCGCCGTCGTCCTTCGAGTCCTGGTTCGTCTCCACGGCCCACGACGAGCGGGCCGTCCAGAAGATCGCCGACGCCCTTCCGGCGGCGGCCCGAGCCGCGGCGGAGGCCACCCAGGCATGAGCAGCAACCAGGACATCACCGTCGTCCACCTCATGCGGCACGGCGAGGTCGCCAACCCGGACGGCATCCTCTACGGCCGGCTGCCCGGCTACCACCTGTCCGAGCTGGGCCGGCAGATGGCCGACCGGGTCGCCGAGCACCTCGCCTCCCGGGACGTCACCCACGTCTGCTCCTCGCCGCTGGAGCGGGCGCAGGAGACCGCGACGCCGATCGCCAAGGCGCACGGCCTGGACCTCGCCACCGACGCACGCCTCATCGAGGCCGACAACGTCTTCCAGGGCAAGACCTTCGGCGTCGGCGACGGCGCCCTGCGCATGCCCGGCAACTGGAAGCACCTGGTCAACCCGTTCAGGCCGTCGTGGGGCGAGCCGTACTTCGACCAGGTCGTCCGGATGATGGCGGCGCTGGACGCCGCCAAGGACCGCGCGCGCGGGCACGAGGCCGTGCTGGTCAGCCATCAGCTGCCGATCTGGATCGTGCGCAGTTATGTCGAGCGGCGCCGGCTGTGGCACGACCCGCGCCGCCGCCAGTGCACGCTCGCGTCCCTGACGACCTTCACGTACCAGGGCGACAAGATCGTCTCCGTGGGCTACACCGAGCCGGCGATCGATCTGGTTCCCGCGCATCTGCGGGCGGGCGCCAAGCCGGTGAAGGGCAAGGACAAGGCCTTCGGAGCGTAGATCCACCAAGTGACACGTTTGTGACACTTGTTGCGGAAACACATGTGATCCACAGGAACCTCCCTGTTCGTCCCGTCCTCTGAGTGGGTGACCACCAGAGAACGTGACGAACGGGGATGCCATGCGCACTCTCACCCGAAGGGGAGCACTCGGACTCGGCGCCGCCGGGGCCGCCGCGGTCGGACTTGCGGGGTGCGGCAGCCTCAAGCCGTCAGACGGGTCGAACCGGGGCGGGGGTTCCACGCAGCACCGGCCGGCCGGTTCCGGCGCCAAGCCCGCCGCCCGCCCCATCGGCGACGGCTCCACCGCCTACACCGGCAAGCAGCCGAAGCAGCCCGCCAAGCCCGTGCCGCTGGAGCCCGGCCAGACCCCGCCGCAGTTCGTCGTGTTCTCCTGGGACGGCGCCGGCGAGGTCGGCAACGGCCTCTTCCCGCGCTTCCTCGACCTCGCCGAGGAACACGGCGCGCACATGACCTTCTTCCTCTCCGGGCTCTACCTCCTGCCCGAGTCCAAGAAGCGCCTCTACGACCCCCCGAACAACCTGCGCGGCGCCTCCGACATCGGCTACCTCACCGACGGGCACATCAAGGAGACGCTGAAGAACGTCCGCCGCGCCTGGCTCGACGGCCATGAGATCGGCACCCACTTCAACGGCCACTTCTGCGCCGGCTCCGGCTCGGTCGGCAACTGGACCCCGCAGCAGTGGCGCAGCGAGATCGACCAGGCCAAGTCCTTTGTGAAGGAGTGGCGCACGAACACCGGCTGGACCGATCTGCCGTCGCTGCCCTTCGACTACGACAAGGAACTCGTCGGCGGCCGTACGCCCTGTCTGCTCGGCCAGGACAACCTGCTGCCCGTCGCCCGTGAACTCGGCTGGCGCTACGACGCCTCCTCGCCCGGCGGCCGTCAGGTCTGGCCCGTGAAGAAGCAGGGGCTCTGGGACCTGCCGTTGCAGCAGATACCTTTCCCCGGCCACAGCTTCGAGGTCCTGTCGATGGACTACAACATGCTCGCCAACCAGTCGATCAACTCCACGAACGCGCCCGCCCACAACTACCCGGGCTGGCGCGAGCAGTCGGCACAGGCCTACATATCCGGCTTCAAGCGGGCATACGAGACAAATCGTGCACCCTTCTTCGTCGGCAACCACTTCGAGCAGTGGAACGGCGGCATCTACATGGACGCCGTCGAGGAGGCGCTGAAGCACATCGCGCGGGAGAAGGAGAAGGGCGAGGACGTACGGCTGGTCTCCTTCCGGCAGTTCGTGGACTGGATGGACGTACAGCGCCCCGAGGTGCTGGACAAGCTGCGCACGCTGGATGTCGGGCAGGCGCCCGCGGAAGGCTGGAAGCGCCTCTGAAACCGGGCCTGAAATGCGGGTTTTCACCTGCAAGGGGGGTGCGCAAGATCCTCAGAACGGGCATGCGAAACTTTTCACATGAGTGCCGCCAGTCGCGCCCCCCTGACCCTCGCAGGTGCCGTCGTCGCCGCGTTGCTGCTGTCCGCATGCGGCTCGGGCGGTAAGTCCTCGGGCTCGGGAACGGGCTTCGTGATGGGCGAGGACGGCATCGCGACCGTGCAGCAGGGCGAGCGGGACGCGGCCCCCGACCTGTCCGGGAAGACCATCGACGGCAAGCAGCTCGACGTCGCCTCCTACAAGGGCAAGGTCGTCGTGCTGAACGTGTGGGGCTCCTGGTGCGCCCCCTGCCGCGCCGAGGCGCCCAACTTCGAGAAGGTCTACAACGACCTCAAGACGGACGGCGTACAGTTCGTCGGCATCAACACCCGCGACACCAGCACCGCCAACGCCCTCGCCTTCGAGGAGGAGCAGGGCGTCACCTACCCGAGCCTGTACGACCCGACGGGCAAGCTGATGCTCCGCTTCGAGAAGGGCACGCTCAACCCGCAGGCGATCCCCTCCACGCTCGTCCTCGACCGGGACGGGAAGATCGCCGCCCGCTCGCTGGCCGCACTCAGCGAGGAGAAGCTGCGCAAGATGATCGACCCGGTCCTCGCGGAGAAGTGACGTGAGCGCAAGCCTGACGCTCGCCGCGGCCACCGACCCGAACCAGACGGTGATGAGCGGCGCCCTCCTGATCGCCCTGCCCATCGCGATGCTCGGCGGCCTCGTCTCCTTCTTCTCCCCGTGCGTCCTGCCGCTCGTCCCCGGCTATCTGTCGTACGTCACCGGAGTCGCCGGCACCGATCTGGCCGAGGCGCGGCGCGGGCGGATGGTCATCGGCGCCTCCCTGTTCGTACTCGGCTTCACCGCCGTGTTCGTCTCCACCGGGGCCCTGTTCGGCTACTTCGGCGAGACCCTCCAGGAGCACAAGGACGTCCTGTCCAAGGTGCTCGGCGTGCTCATGATCGCCATGGGTGTCTTCTTCATGGGCCTGATGCCGTGGATGACCCAGCGGGAGTTCCGCTTCCACAAGCGGCCCACGGCCGGACTGGTCGGCGCCCCCTTCCTCGGCGCGCTCTTCGGCATCGGCTGGGCGCCGTGCATCGGCCCGACCCTGACCTCCGTGATCGCGCTCTCCTACAACGAGGCGAGCGCCGGCCGCGGCGCCATACTGACCGTCGCCTACTGCCTCGGCCTCGGCGTGCCCTTCGTGCTCGCCGCGGTCGCCTTCCGCAAGGCGCTCGGTGCCTTCGGCTGGGTCAAGCGCCACTATGTCTGGGTGATGCGGGTCGGCGGCACCATGATGATCGCGACCGGTCTGCTGCTGCTGACCGGCGCCTGGGACAGCCTGGTGTCGGAGATGCAGAACTGGTCCGACGGCTTCACTGTGGGGATCTGATCGATGAGCAAGACGACAACCGATCGCGCCGAAGAGACGGACCTCGGCGCCGCCGGCTCCCAGCTCTCCACCGCGCCCAAGGAGGAGCTGCCGAACGTGCCCGCCATGGGCGTCGTCGGCTGGGCCCGCTGGTTCTGGCGGCAGCTGACCTCCATGCGGGTCGCCCTGCTGCTCCTGCTGCTCCTCGCGCTCGGTGCGATCCCCGGCTCGCTGATCCCGCAGACCGGCACCGACGAGACCAAGGTCGCCGACTTCCGCGACCGGCACGACATCCTCGCGCCGATCTACGACAAGCTCGGCCTCTTCCACGTGTACAGCTCGGTGTGGTTCTCCGCGATCTACATCCTGCTGTTCGTCTCCCTCGTCGGCTGCATCGTGCCCCGCACCTGGCAGTTCGTCGGCCAGCTGCGCGGCCGTCCGCCGGGCGCGCCCAAGCGGCTGACCCGGCTGCCCGCCTACACCACCTGGCGCACCGAGGCCGAGCCCGAGCAGGTCCGCGAGGCCGCGCTCGCCCTGCTGAAGAAGCGCCGCTTCCGCGCCGAGCTCGCCGGTGACGCGGTCGCCGCCGAGAAGGGCTATCTGCGCGAGGTCGGCAACCTCGCCTTCCACATCGCGCTGATCGTGATGCTGGTCGCCTTCGCCTGGGGCCAGCTGTTCAAGATGGAGGGCAACAAGCTGGTCGTCGAGGGCGACGGCTTCTCCAACACCCTCACCCAGTACGACGACTTCAAGTCCGGCACGCTCTTCGGCACCGACGACCTGGCTCCGTTCAGCTTCAGCCTGAAGGAGTTCACCGGCACCTACGAGACCTCCGGCCCCAACAAGGGCACTCCGCGCACCTACCAGGCGACCCTCACCTACTCCGAGGGCGCCTACGGCAAGGACAAGCAGACGGTGGTCAAGGTCAACAAGCCGCTGGAGATCGGCGACTCGAAGGTCTACCTCACCGCCCACGGCTACGCCCCCGTCATCACCGTCCGGGACGGCAAGGGCAAGGTCGTCTACTCCGACGCCGTGCCGCTGCTGCCGCTGGACTCCAACGTCACCTCCTCCGGCGTGGTCAAGGTCTACGACGGCTACAAGAACGCCAAGGGCGTCAGCGAGCAGCTCGGCTTCCAGGCCGCCTTCCTGCCGACCTACGCGGCCGGCAACGAGGTCTCCTCCTCCTTCCCCGCACTGCTCAACCCGGTGCTGAACCTGGAGCCCTACCACGGCGACCTGGGCGTCAACTCGGGCATCCCGCAGAGCGTGTACCAGCTCGACAAGTCGCACATGAAGGGGTTCAAGAACTCCAAGGGCGAGCAGATGCGGGAGAACCTGCGCCCCGGGGAGACCATCAAGCTCCCGAACGGCGCGGGCTCGATCACCTACGAGGGCACCAAGGAGTGGGCGAACTTCCAGGTCACCCAGCAGCCCGCCAGCGGCTGGGCGCTGGCCGGTGCCGTCGCCGCGATCTTCGGTCTCGCCGGCTCCCTGTTCATCCAGCGCCGACGGGTGTGGGTGCGAGCCGTCAAGGGCGACGACGGTGTCACCGTCGTCGAGATGGCCGGACTCGGCCGCAGCGAGTCCGCCAAGGTGCCCGAGGAACTCGGCGACATCGCCGGGATCCTGTACGAACAGGCCCCGGGGGCACCCGACCCGGACACCCCTGACGACGACCCCGAACCGACAACCACCCCCGCTGTACCTGCCGAAGGGGCTGAGAAGTGACTCTCGCCGCCGCAACCGATCTCGCCGCCGCGACCAACGAGAACCTCGCGAACCTCAGCAACACGCTGATCTACTCCGCGATGGCCGTCTACACCCTGGCCTTCTTCGCGTACATCGCCGAATGGCTCTTCGGCAGCCGCAGCAAGGTCGGCCGCACCGCCGCCGCGCTCACCGCGACGAAGAAGGCCGCCGCCGCTCCCGCGGTCACGGTGAAGAAGGGCGGCAGCACCGCCGTACTGGAACGGCCGAAGGTCGTGGTGCGGGCTGCGTCCGGCACACGTGACGTGCCGGACGGGCCCGGTGCGCACGGCGGGGACGAACAGGGCGACCTCTACGGGCGTATCGCCATCTCGCTCACCGTGCTCGCCTTCCTCATCGAGTTCGGCGGTGTGCTCACCCGGGCCCTGTCGGTGCAGCGGGCGCCGTGGGGCAACATGTACGAGTTCAACATCACCTTCTCCACGGTCGCGGTCGGTGTGTACCTGGCGCTGCTGGCGCTGAAGAAGAACGTGCGCTGGCTCGGGCTGTTCCTCATCACCACGGTCCTCCTCGATCTCGGCCTCGCCGTCACTGTCTTGTACACCGCCAGCGACCAGTTGGTTCCCGCCCTTCACTCGTACTGGCTGTACATCCACGTCTCCACGGCGATCTTCTGCGGCGCGGTCTTCTACGTCGGCGCGGTCTCCACGCTGCTGTACCTGTTCAAGGACTCGTACGAGAACAAGCTGGCGAACGGCGGCACCCCGGGCCGCTTCGCGAACTCCGTCCTCGACCGGCTGCCCGCCGCGGCGTCCCTGGACAAGTTCTCCTACCGCGTCAACGCGGCCGTCTTCCCGCTGTGGACCTTCACGATCATCGCGGGTGCGATCTGGGCGGGCGACGCCTGGGGCCGCTACTGGGGCTGGGACCCCAAGGAGACCTGGTCGTTCATCACCTGGGTCGCCTACGCCTGCTACCTGCACGCCCGCGCCACGGCCGGCTGGAAGGGCCGCAAGGCCGCCTACCTGGCCCTGGCCGCCTTCGGCTGCTGGCTGTTCAACTACTACGGCGTCAACATCTTCGTCTCCGGCAAGCACTCCTACGCCGACGTCGGCCTTGGCGCGCTCCAGTCCGTCGGGTTCTGACCGCCGTACACCGAGAAGGCCGGTTCCCGTGACCCACGTCACGGGAACCGGCCTTCGGTGTACGGACAGGTACAAGGGCGTGGATACGAATCTGCGGAAACGGATTCGCGCGGGGGACCACGACGCCTTCGGCGAGCTCTTCGACGCGTACGCGCGCTCCGTCTACAACCATGCCTACCGGCTCACGGGGGAGTGGGCGACGGCCGAGGACGTCGTCTCGCTGACCTTCCTCGACGCCTGGCGGCTGCGCGAGCGGCTCGACGAGGAGGGGGGCTCGCCGCGCCCGTGGCTGCTCGGCATCGCCACGAACGTCACGCGCAACACCCGGCGGGCGGCGCGCAGACACGCGGCCGCCATGGCCCGACTGCCCCGCGAGGAGCCGGTCCGGGACTTCGCCGACGAGCTGGCCGGGCGGCTGGACGACGCAGCGCAACTGGCCGTCGTGCAGGAGGCGCTGCGGCGGCTGCGGCGGGCCGAGCGGGAGGTGCTGGCGCTGTGCGTGTGGTCGGGGCTGGGCTACGAGGCGGCGGCCGAGGCGCTCGGGGTGCCGGTGGGGACCGTACGCTCACGGCTTTCCCGGGCCCGGATAAAACTCGCGAAATATATGGAACTCCCGCACGGACGCGGACAGATGAGAGGTGACCGCACCACCGCGGTCAGGCCCATAGGGGAGGGAAACCGATGAACCAGCTTCCCGAGCAGGACCTTCCGCCGGGCCGTCACCGACTCCTCAAGGAGCATCTGATGACCGAGATCCGGCAGGAACCGTCCGAGCTGCCCGTACGCAGGCGCGCCCTGCGCATCGCCCTGGCCGCCGGCGCCGTGGCGGCCGCCGTCGCGGTCGCTGTCACCGTCGCGCCGTCCGGCGAGGACCCCTCCGTCCCGCCCGCCGCGCATCCGTCCTCGGGGGTCACCCAGGTCCTGGAGGACGCGGCCCTCGCCGCTGAGCACGTGAATGTGCCGAAGGTGCGCGACGATCAGTTCACCTACGTCCGGTCCAGGGTGGCGTGGGGCATCTCCGGGCACACCTGCAAGGCCGCCACGGCCGGACCGTTGCAGACCCGGGAGCTCTGGAAGTCCGTCGACGGCCGGCGCGAGGGCCTGCTGCGCGACAGCGGGGTCGGCACCCTGCCGATCCAGCCCGACCCGAACTCCCTGACGACCTACCGCAGCCTGGAGAAGCTGCCCACCGACCCCGACGACATGCTCGCCTGGCTGTACAAGAACCAGAAGGGGGAGGGGCACAGCGACGAGTACTTCGCCTTCAAGCTCGCGACCGATCTGGCCCTGGAGAGCGTCCTGCCCCCGGAGGTCAGCGCCGCGCTCTACCGGGCGGTCGCCAAGATTCCCGGGGTGGTCCTGGTGAAGGACTCCGTGGACGCCGTCGGGCGGCACGGCACCGCCGTCGGCTTCGTCGACGAGGACGGGTCCAGCCGACAGGAGCTGATCTTCAACAGGAAGACCTGGCTTCTGCTCGGCCTCCGGGATGTGGTCCTCAAGGACTCGCCGACCAACCCCGGCCAGGTCTGCGACGGCATGATCAAGGCCAGGTCCGTCCAGGGCATGGCCGCTGTCCTGGAGCGGGGCATCGTGGACGAGAAGGGGGACCGCCCCTAACCACGTGCGGAACCCCTCCCCAAGGGTCAGGCTGGTGTCATGACCGGATCCATAGAACAGGGCACCAGTCAGACCCACGGGAGCACGCACATCCTGCACTTCCTGGTGCGGCTCCCGAAGCCCATGGAGACGGTCTGGCCGGTGCTCTCCACCCCGGAGGGGCTCGCGGGCTGGTTCACCGCCGCCGATGTCCTCGAACCCCGGCTGGGCGGGGAGGTCTCCCTGCGGGGACTGGGGTCCGGGCAGGTCACCGCCTGGGACGTGGACCGGGTCGCCGAGTACACGGTGGAGCCGGGCGGCCGGATCCGCTTCCATCTCGAACGCGACGGGGACGAGGGCAGCGCGCTCCGCTTCACCCATGAGTTCCAGGGCGAGGCGGAGTCGGAGGAGCGCTGGCGGGATCGGTTCGAACGGTTGATCGAAATCCTGGAAGCCTAGGACGGCGGCAGACACTCCTTGCCCGGCGGCTTCCCCTCCGGCCAGGCGATCTTCACGAAGCGGGCGCGGCCCTCCGGGGTGAGCTCCACGACCGGGACCGCCTTGTCGTACGGGTTGCCGTGCACGTCCAGGCAGATCCAGCCGCTCGCGCCGTTCACCCGCAGGGAGCCCTTGACCTGGGGCCACTGGAGTCCGACGTCGGCCAGAGGCGGCGCCGTCCGGCCGTCGGGGGTGGCCTCGCGGATGCCGTTGACGGCCAGACGCATGGCGTCGTAGGCGATGATCAGCTGGCCGTCCTGGAGGGAGACCTGGCCGATGGGGCCGACCGGCTTGCGGTCACCGGTGGCCAGCAGGGCGGCCAGGTCGTGCGCGTCGGCCGCCGAACCGCCCGTCTTCGCGGCGTCCTGCGGCCAGGCGTCCGGGTGGGCCAGGGCGGTGTAGCGCACGGAGAGGTTGTGGGTGAGGGCGCTGCGGTCGAGGTCCTTGTCGCCGGTGAGGTAGGAGGCCTCGTCGCCGGTCAGCAGCGTGAACTTCCGGTCCTGGCAGCCGCGTCCGCCCAGCGCGTTGATGAACTGCCGCAGCTGTGTGTGCCGTCCGGCGAACAGGATCGTGTCCGTCTCCGGTGCCGTGTCGCACACCAGGTGGGTGATCTGCCGGAAGGTGTTGGCGGTCGTGCCCTCCTTGCTGCGGTCGGCGGGCGGGGTGAAGGGCTGCGGTTCGTAGGGCGAGCCCTCGATCAGCTTCGCGAACGACTCCTGGAGCGTGCGCGTGTACGGGTCGCCGGGCTTGTCGTACACCAGCAGCGCCTTGCCGGCCGTCACCTTGGCGAAGGAGGCCAGCGCGCGGGCCTCGTCGGTGTTGGTGGGGGAGACCCGCGCCAGGCCGGGGAAGGGGTCCTTGCCGTCCTGGCCGTTGGCGAGGTCGTCGGCCGTGATGGACGTGCCGACGACCGGGATGCCGCGCCGGGTGAGCTCCTTGACGGCCCTCTTGTTGTTCTCGGTGCTCAGTCCGACGCCGGTGACCGCCCGCAGCCGGTCGGGGCCCTTCGTCATCCGTTCCAGCTGGTCGACGGTGTGCTCCCAATGGGCGCCGGTCGCCCCGGGGTTGGCCAGCACCAGCCGGATCGCCGGGAGCTGGCCGTTGGACTCGTGGTTGGCCCGGTACTGGGCGAGATAGGCGCCCTGCATCTCGTGCAGCACGTCACCCAGGTTGTCCGGGTCGGTCGCGGTGAACGGCTCCAGCAGGGCGACGGTGACATAGCCGCCCGGCTTCAGCGAGCGGTTCTCCCGGTCGATCGCCCGGACCACCTCCCGCAGTTGGGGCCGGTCGAAGGCGTAGTCGGTGGTCGACACGCCCACGCACTCGTCGCTGCCCTCGGGCCGTACGACACCGGGTGCGCAGGAGCGGTCGTCCTGCGCGAGCGCCCGCACGCCGAAGAACATGCCGGCCACCAGCGCGCCCGTGACCAGCAGCGCGAGATACCGGCGCAGGGGGATCTCCCAGACGTCCTCGCGCAGCCACACCCACGCACTTCTGCGCGCCATCAGGACTCCCCCTCGCTGTCGCCGTCCGGGATGTGCGGCGTCCGCCCCGCGAGCGCGTCCTCGGGCCAGTCCCGCGAGGCCCGCCACAGCAGGGCGTTCCCGGCGGGCCGCAGATTGGACAGCTGCTCCAGCTCGAACCGCAGCCGCTGGCCCACCGTCGGGTCGGGCAGCGTCAGCGGGTCGGTCAGCTGCCACACGGCGTGCAGCAGTCGCCGGACGCGTAAGTGCAGTGCGGTGTCGACGCCTTCCGGCGGCTCGTGGTCGGCGTCGGTCAGGCCGAGCGCGACCGCGGCCCGCCGGTCGTCGCGCCCCGCGAAGTCGCGGCCGTCGGCGTCGTGCGCGTGGAAGTAGGGCGCGGAGGCGACGAACCGCAGCGACCTGAGCCAGTCGCGGGTCGGCACGGTGTGGAAGGCGTCGCGCAGATACGCCACCGCCGACTCCGTGCTGCCGAGGGCGAGTTCGTGGTGCAGCCGGTACCGTACGCCGTCGTCGGCGCCGCCCGCGTAGTGGTCGACCAGCGTCTCGTGGGCCTTGCGCCACTGGCCGTGGTCGGCGTCGCGGTGGTGCAGCCGGAGCAGCAGCAGGGTCCGTACGAAGGGGTCGCCGACGAACCGGCCGGGCACCTCGGGCAGCCCCTCCTGCACCAGCCGCGTCTGCAACGCCCGTACGTCCGCGGGACCGAAGTCCTCCGGCAGCAGCGCGTCGGCGAGCGCGCACGCCGAGTCGTGGTCGTGGGCGGCGGCCAGCACGGTCAGCTCGTCCAGCCGGTCGGTCGGCACGAGCCGGTCCAGCAGCTCCAGATAGGCGGGCCTGCCGTCGTGCTCCTCGTGCAACTGCACGTCCCCGACGAGCAGTTCGCCCAGCGAGGCCGCATCGGGCAGGTTCTGCGCCGCGGACTCGGCGATCACGGTGATGCCCAGCGGATTACCGCCCGTCAACCGGTGGGTGGCGTGCGGGAGTTGCGGCGGCACGGCCGGGTCCGCGCCGACGATGTGCAGGGTGTCGTCGGAGCTCAGCGGTGGCAGCGACACCAGCAGCGCCCGCGAGGACGCCGACCCCGGATCCGGCACCCAGTCGCTGGCCCGGGCCACCTCGGGCAGGGCCCGCCGCACGGCGTTGCGCAGCGCGGGCCGCCCCTCACCGCGCACGGCGGCGATGAAGACCACCTGGTCGGCGAACCCGTCGGACCGGTCCCGCAGCACCGCCTCGATCAGCCCAGGACCCGGCGCGGAGTGCGCGTTGTCGAGCAGCACCAGCGGCCGCCCCAGCCGCTGCATCCGCGGCAGCATGCCCGCGTAGGCGTCGGTCAGATCGGCGAGCAGGGCCCGCACCAGATGCCGTTCGGCGTGCTCGCGGGAGGTGCCGCCGGCCCGGAAGTGCCCGGAGAGCAGCATCAGGCCGCGCCGGGGGTTGCCGCCCGCGTTGGGATAGTCCCGGTACCAGACGGAGGCGCGCCGGTGGCGGCGGCCCGCGAACCCCTCCGAGATGGACTCCAGGGTCGCCTCGACGGCCGCCGCCAGCAGCGGTCCGCCGCCGGACGCCGCCGCGACGACCTTGGCCGCCACCCGGCCCGCCCAGCGCCCGGCGAAGCCGGAGACCCACGACCCGCTCTCGTTCAGCAGCAGGATCCGCTCGACCTCGCGCCGGATGCGCTCGGAGTCGGCGTCGCCCCAGCCGCCCGCCGCGACCGCGACCAGCCCCGACATCAGCCGCGGGAACTGGATCCGCCCGGTGCCGGTCACCGGCTCGGCCAGCTGCTCGGCGATCACCAGCAGCGCCTGCGACACCGGCGACCAGGCGTCCGCGGGCCGCCCGGCGGGCGGCGCGTCGAACTCGGGGTGCTCGCAGTCGATCAGTGCGACCGGGGTGTGCCCCTTGTAGGCGTCCCGCAGCTCGCCCAGCACCGCGCTCTTGCCGAGCCCGCGCGCCCCGGACAGCAGCACCAGCGGCAGGTCGCCGGGATGCTCGTACGGAGTGGACCGGTGCTGGTGCGGACGCAGGCCCACGAGCCGCGGGGCGAGCCCGGCCGGATCGGTGTCGAACAGCGCTCCGCGCCCGTGCAGCCGTCTGCCCACCGCATCTCCCCCCGGCGCGGTCGCCGCCGTCGATCCGTCGGTCCTCGTGGTGTGCACGCGTGAGATCTATCAACGCCAGGGTAAGGAGGGGGAGTTGGTTCGGACTAGATCGCGTGATGTCCGTTGGGTTACGAAACTGTCGGCACCTGCCCGGTAAACGGGCGGGACCGAAAGCCCTGGCCCCAGGTGGCCGTCACTCGACGGTGATCGAGTCCAGCTTCTGGCGCAGATACACATGCGAGTCGACCGGCTCGTACGCCACCCGCCCCACCGGCGCGGGCACGGACTCCACCCGGGTGCCCGGGGTGCACTCGCCGAAGTAGACGAGGGACATCAGCTCCTCGGCCGGGGCGTCCGTGGGCGGCGGCAGCACCCGGTGCCGTCCCGAACGCCACCGGTCGCCCGTCCAACGGGCCATCAGGTCACCGATGTTGATGGTGAAGGCCGCCGGGTCGAAGGGCGCGTCCTCCCAGCCGCCCGCGTCGGTCCAGACCTGCAACCCGCCCTTCCCCGCCTGCCGGTCGAGGATCGTCACCGTGCCGAAGTCGGTGTGCGGTCCGATGCGGAACTGCCCCGGCTGCGGCTCGCCGATCACCTCGGTCCCCGGGTACCAGTTGAT
This sequence comes from Streptomyces sp. NPDC079141, assembly GCF_040686775.1. Lineage (NCBI taxonomy): Bacteria > Bacillati > Actinomycetota > Actinomycetes > Kitasatosporales > Streptomycetaceae > Streptomyces > Streptomyces sp. NPDC079141. Next base: position 79,229 of record NZ_JBFBLP010000008.1, read on the forward strand.
GTTGAAGCCGTACGTCGGATGGTCCATGTGCCGGGAGAAGAAGTCGGGTTCGAGCCCGAGGGCCTCGCCGAGCAGCGAGAGCAGCGCCTTCTCCAGCTCGGCCATCCTCGCCAGGTACTCCTCGCACAGCGTGCGCAGCTCGGGCACCTCGTCGGGCCAGACGTTGGGCGCGTACCACTCCGCGTTGACGACCGGGTCGTCGAACGGCTCGTGCGTGGCGAAGGTCAGCGACTCCTTCAGGTCCGGCGGGGTCTCGGTGCCCTCGGAGTAGCCGTTGGCCTCCGCGCCGGGACCGAGCCAGCCGCGCCCGCCGACCTTCGCGGTGTAGGGCTGCTTGACGTCGACGGGCAGCGTGAAGAACGTCCGCGCGGCCGCACGGATCCCGGCCCGCAGCGCCGGATCGACCCCGTGCCCGGTCACCAGCAGGAACCCGGCGGTCCGGAGGGCCTCGTCGACGGTACGGGCGATGGCGGCGCGGGCCTCGGGGGCGCCGTCTAGCCAGGGCCGCAGATCGATCGTGGGGATACGGGTCTCACTCACCGATGTCCTCGTTCCACAGGTCGGGTTGGTGCTTGATGAAGTCGCGCATCATCTCGACGCACTCGGGATCGTCCAGGAGCACGACCTCCACGCCGTGCTCCGCCAGCCAGTCGTGCCCGCCGTGGAAGGTGGCCGCCTCGCCGACCACCACCCGCGAGATGCCGAACTGCCGGACCAGGCCGGAGCAGTACCAGCAGGGCGAGAGGGTGGTCACCATGGTCGTCCCGCGGTACGACCGCTGCCGTCCCGCATTACGGAACGCGGCCGTCTCCGCGTGCATCGAGGGGTCGTCGTCCTGGACGCGCCGGTTGTGGCCGCGCCCGAGCAGCGTGCCGTCGGCGCCGTAGAGCGCGGCGCCGATCGGGATGCCGCCCTCGGCGAGCCCGGCGCGGGCCTCCGCCACGGCCGTGGCGAGCCAGGTGCGTGCCTGTGCCTGATCCATGCCTCCACTCTGCTGGCGCGGAAACACCGGGGCAACGTGCGGAAAGTACTCTCCGGGCAGCCCGCAGCCGGACGAACTGTCGCCGCCCTGGAGGTTCCCGTGCCCGCACTCACCCTCCGCGAAGTCCTGGCCCTCGACCCCGTCCGCGCCGCCGAGCCCGAACTCCTCGCCGGGGAGAGCGCCCTGGACCGCCCGGTCCGCTGGGTCCACTCCAGCGAGGTCTACGAAGGGGCGAACTTCCTCGACGGCGGCGAACTGCTCCTCACCAACGGCTTCGGACTGACGGACGCCGCCGAGGAGGTCCGCCGCCGCTACGTCCGCGAACTGGCCGCCCGCGACGCGGCCGCGCTCGCCGTGGAGGTCGGCCGCTCGCTGCCCACCATGCCGGCCGAGGTGACGGACGAGGCCCGCCGCCGGGGCCTGCCGCTGCTCGCCCTCCACCGGGTCGTGCCCTTCGTCCGCATCACCGAGGCCGCCAACCGGGCGATCGTGGCCCGCGGCCTGTCCGGGCGGTCGGTGTCCCGCCCGTGGAGCGACCGGGGCGACGACCATACGGCGGCACTGCTGGCCGACCTCGCCGACCGGGCGGCCCTCAACCAGCCGGAGGTGGAGGCGAGGGCGGCCCTCGCGGGCTTCCATCCCGGACCCGGCGCCCGTCTGATCGGCGTGTCCCTGCACGGCACCCGGGACCCGGGCGCGGTCGACCGGGCGGTGCGGCTGCTGGGTGGGGCGGCGGTGCTGCGGTCGGCGTTCCCCGGCGACGTCCTGGCCCTGCTCGCGCTGCCGGGCAGCCGTACCGGCGACCCCGTACGGGCCGTGCAGGACTCCTTCCGTACGGCGGCGGAACCGGGGCTGACCGTGGCCGTCGGGCACGCGGTTGCCGCCGGCAGCGGCTGGCTGCGCTGGAGCGACACGCTGCGCGCGGCCCGTACGACGCTGGAGCTGGCGCTGACCGTCCCGGCGGCGGAACCGGCCGCCGCCGACGGCCCGTTGGTGACGTCCTCGCGCGCCCTCGCCCTGGAACGGGAGCTGACCCGCGGCGGCGTCGACGCCAACCGCGACCGGCTCGCCCGTATGGTCCAGCACGCGCTCGGCCCGCTGCTGGAGTGGGAGGCGGCGCACGCCAGCGACCTGGTGCGGACACTGGAGGTGCATCTGCGGCACGGCTGCTCGCCGACGCGTACAGCGGCGCTGCTGCACATCGGACGCCAGTCGCTGTACCAGCGGCTGGAGCGGATCGAGTCGCTGCTCGGGCTGGAGATCGGCGATCCGGATCTGCTGGGGGAGCTGCTGGCGGCGGCCTGCGCGCACCGGGTGGTGCGGGGAGCGCCCGTGCGGGGGCTGCGGACCGTGGCCTGAGTGGTCAGCTCAGCCGCAGGCTCATGATCGTCAGGTCGAGCCACCGGTCGAACTTGGTGCCGACCTCCCGGATCGTGCCGCACTGCTCGAACCCGAACCGCTCGTGCAGCCGGATGGACGCGGTGTTGCCGGACTCGATGTCCGCGATCATCACGTGATGACCGGCCTCGCGCGCCGAGGCGATGAGCGTGGTCATCAGCGCCGAGCCGACGCCGCGGCCGTGGTAGCCGTCACGGACGTACACCGAGTCGTCCACGGTGTGCCGGAACCCGTCGAGCTTGCGCCAGGGCCCGTAGGCGGCGAACCCGGCGATCTCCCCCTCGGCCTCGGCCACGAACGCCGAGCCGCGCTCCAGGTGGGCGGCGAGCCGGGCCGCGCCTTCCTCGGGCGACTGCGGGGTCTCGGTCCACAGGGCTGTGGAGTGCTCGACGGCGTGGTTGCGGATGGCGAGGACGGCGTCGGTGTCACCGGAGTGCGCGGGGCGGACCTTCACAGCCCTCTCCTCTCGTATATTGGATTCATGTCCAACATAGTAGATCCCCTGGTGGGGCAGATCGCTGCCCGCGTCCGCATCGAACGGGAACGCCGCCGTTGGACCCTGGCCCAACTCGCGGACGCCTCCGGTGTCTCCCAGGCGATGATCAGCCGGATCGAGCGCGGCGAGAGCAGCCCCACCGCGGTCGTCCTCGGCAAGCTGTCCGCCGCCTTCCAGCTCAGCGTCGCCTCCCTGCTCGCCCTGGCCGAAGGCACACAGACCCGCGACGACACCGCGGGCGTGCGCCGCCTGGCGGACGCGACCGAGTGGCGCGACCCCGCCACCGGCTACCGGCGCCGCCAGATCACCGGCCCGTCCTTCCCCGCCGAGCTCGCCGAGATCCAGCTGCCCGCCGGCGCCCGGGTCCCGTACCCGGCCGCGGCCTTCGCCTTCCTCCGGCAGACCGTCTGGGTGCTCGACGGGCACCTCACCTTCCACGAGGGCGACACGGTGCACGAATTGGACGCGGGCGACACGCTGGAACTCGGACCGCCGGCGCCCTGTGTCTTCGCCAACAACGGCGACGGCACCTGCCGGTACGTCGTGGTGCTCACCCGGGACCAGCAGCCGTGAGAAGCGGCCGCACCTTCCTCCTGGCCGCGATAGCCGGTACGGCGATAGCGAACAACTACGCCGTCCAGCCCGCGCTCACCGACATCGCCGCCCACCTCGACGTCCCGCTCTCCGTGATCGGCCTGGTGCCCACCGCCGCGCTCATCGGCTGCACCGCCGGATTCGCACTCCTGCTCCCGCTCGTCGACCAGCTGGCCCCCAACCGCCTGGTGGCGGCCCAGCTCACGGCACTGGCAGCCGCCCTCGCCCTGGCCGCGGCGGCCCCCGGCCCGGGCGTCCTCCTTTTCGCGTACGTCCTCGTCGGCGCGGCGGCCGGTGTCGCGGCACAGGCGGGCAACATCGCCGGACGCCACGCCCCGCCCGAACGCCGTGCCACCGCCGTGGCGACCGTGGCCGCGGGCATGTCGGCGGGCATCCTGCTGAGCCGGCTGGTGGGCGGCGCCCTCACCGACGCGCTGGGCTGGCGGTGGATGCTGTTGGCCTTCGCCGCCGTCTGCCTGCTCGGCGCCCTGGCCGCGGCGACGCTCCTGCCCGCCGAACGACCGCAGTCCCGTATGCGCTACCGAGCGGCGCTCGCCTCCCTCCCGCTCCTCCTGCGACAGCACCCCGGACTGCGCAGGGCGGTGGCCGCGGGCGGCCTGTGGTACTTCGCCTTCAACCTGGTCTGGGTGGCGCTGACGCTCTCGCTGGGCCGCCCGCCCCACTCCCTCGACCCCACCACCATCGGCCTCTACGGCCTGGCGGGCCTGCTGGGCTTCGCCGCGCTCCCCTTCACCGGCCGGCTCACCGACCGCCGCACCCCGGCCGCGGTGATCGCAGGCTGCATGCTGACCGCGGCGGCAGGGGTGGCGCTGCTCGCCACGGGCCCGGGCACCCCGCCCGTCACCGTGCTCGGCCTCGCCCTCTTCGACGCGGGCTGCTTCGCCGCCCAGGCGGCCAACCAGTCCAGGATCATCGCCCTCGACCCCGACCGGGCCGGCAGCCTCAGCAGCGTGTACCTGGTGCTGTACTTCGTCGTCGGAGCAGTGGGTACGGCATCGGCGGCGCCGCTGCTCGAAACGGTCGGCTGGGCACCCACCTGCCTCGCCGCGGCGGCCGCCCTCCTCGCGGCCGCCGCGGTCGGCCGGACCCCGAGGGCAGCCTGCCGCAGGCCAAGCCGGCGAGCCGGAACGGCGCTGCGTGGACGGCGAAGCCGCCCGCCGGAAGGGCCGGAACAGCGCGACGGGCATCTACGTCGACCGGCTCGGCGCGGACTGGGAGTTGTGGACGACGAGTCGACCCGCGCTGAACGAACTCGCCCTCTGCGGCGTCGGGGTACTGGAGGGGATGCGAGATGAGGACAAGAGCGGCGACAACAATGGCCGTCATCACGGCCGTAGCGCTGGGCGCGGTCGCCTGCACGGAGTCGAGCGGCGGCGCGGAAGGGGCGGCGTCCTGCGCGTTCGTCATCGACTACGACAACCGCCGCTACATCGACGTGGCGAACGTCGACTTCACGGTCGGGGCGAAGCTCGGCACCGCCACACACCCACCGTGCGACGACACGGGCGGCGACGACGACGAGGGCTCCAAGGCGCGGCCCACGACGGCCTACGAGGTCGAGGGCCTGGACCCGGCCGTGGCCATCGCGGTGGGAACGGCACCCGACGACGCGGTCTTCGTCGCCGTACGCTCCGGCAAGGAACTGCCGCCGGAGATCGAGGAACTGATCGCCCGATGAGTGCCGACCTGCCCGCTTTCCGCTACCACCCCGACCCCGTCACCAGCGGATCCATCCGCGCAAGCACCGAGAAGTGCGAGTGCTGCCACCGCAGTCGGGGCTGGATCTACACCGCGACCTTCTACACCGCGCACGACATCGGCGGCCGCTTCTGCCCGTGGTGCATCGCCGACGGCAGCGCCGCGGAACGCTACGAAGGCGAGTTCGCCGACGCCTACGGCCTCAAGGACGTCAGCGAGGAGACCCTCCACGAGGTCACCCGCCGTACCCCCGGCTTCCACGCCTGGCAGGACCCGCACTGGCTCGTCCACTGCCAGGACGCCGCGGCCTTCCTGGGCGAGGTCGGCCACGAAGAACTGGCGGCCCACCCCGAGGCACTCGACCAGCTCCGCCTCGATCTGCGCCTGGGCGGCTGGCACGACGCCGACCAGCTCGACCGCTTCCTGACCCACCTCGGCGAAGCGGCAACGGCCATGCTCTTCCGCTGCACGTCCTGCGGCACCCACCTCGCCTACGTCGACGCCTCCTGAGTCAGTAGAGTCGTCGTAAGTCGACCTGAAAGGGCAAGTACCGTGGACGAGTTGGCGATCTCCGGCCCCCTGCCCAGCGACACGAAGGTGCTGTCCATCGGGCTGCACCCGAGCTCCCTCGACTACAGCCGGATGCCCGAGGGCATGACCGAGTCGGTACTCACCGCCCGGATCGCCGCGGGGAACGAGATGCTGCGCGAGTCGGGCCTCGACGTCACCACATGCCTGATCGACACCGATCCGGACCGCGCCGAGGAGGCCGTACGGGACCACCTCCGCAAGGAGCCGTTCGGTCTGGCGATGATCGGTGGCGGCGTACGGCTGCTCCCGGAGCACACCCTGCTGTTCGAGCGCCTGATCAACACCCTCACCGAAGCGGCCCCCGGCATCCGGCTGTGCTTCAACAGGTCGCCGGAGACCACGGTGGAGGCGCTGCGGCGCTGGATTCGGGCGTAGTGGTCCCGCGGCAGAACTGAACGTCCGAGCCCCCTCCCGCGTCACAGTGCCGTCGCGCAGAAATGGAGGGGGACATGATGAAGCGCAAGGGCATCCGGATCAGTGCCGCCGCTGTTGCCACCGCGGGTGTCGTCACCGCGGCCGTGCTGTACATCGACGCGCTGGAGACCGGGCACGCGGATGTCGATTACGCCGACGGTGCCAACGCCGCCGGGCGGCCCAAGACGTCCCAGTGCGTCGGTACCCGGCCCGGCGGGGGTACCACCGACCCCGACGACACCCCCCTCTACCGGCTCCTCGACCGCATCGACCGTCTCGCCGCCGAGCGGTACGCCGACGTCTACACCGGCCTCTCCGTCGACGAGCCCGACAACGCCGCCGACCTCTACCGCATCCCGTCCGCGGCGTTCGACGCCGCCGTGTGCGAGGCCGCCGAGAAGGGTGTCGTCGTGCGGCTCCACGACACCGACGTCAGCCGGAAGAAGCTGGAGGCGCTCGCCGACCGGATCAGCGAGGACATGCACCGCTGGGACGGCACCTTCCAGCTCCGTGAGGTCGGTGTCGACGAGCAGGGGTGGGTGTTCGTCGGTGTCGACGACCCGGACACCGCCGAGCCGATCATCCACAAGGAGTTCGGCGGGAGCCACGAGGAGCGCATCCGGGTCGAGCACGTCGAGCAGGCCTACGCGGACTGACGGCGCCCCAGCACCGCGTACAGGCCCGCGCTCACCGCGAAGCCCACCAGACAGGTCACGTCACCGAACGAGGGCCACTGCTCCGGCACCCACCCCATGTACTTCTCCTGGTTGGAGAAGAGGGGGACGGAGACCGCGATGCCCGCCAACAGGGCTGTCAGACCGGGCCAGTTCGTGAAGCCCCGGTCCGTCAGCCGGCCCGCGACCTCCTCCACGGGCCGCCCCGACCGAATCCACCGCTCCACCAGCACGACCCCCAGCCACGGCCCCACCCAGTACGCGATCACCAGCAGGAACGCCTCGTACGCATGCCCCGCGTCCTCCAGCGACGCCCACGCCGCCCCGGTACCGGCCAGCCCGCACAGCACGACGATCGCGCTCCGCCCGAGCCACTTCGGCAGCCGCAGCCCCAGCGACGTGATCGACATCGCCGACGAGTACACGTTCAGCGCGTTCGCCGACACCGCGCCCAGGATGATCGCCAGCAGCACCAAGTCGCCCAGCCAGCCCGGCAGATGCCCCGTGAACGCCGCCGTCGGCGTGGCCCCCTCCGGCGCCACGATCGTCGCCGACGCCGCCCCGATCACCGACACCACCGCGACCGACACGAACAGGCCGACGGCCGGATACAGCGCCGTACGCAAGCGGTTCGCCGTGCGCGGCAGATAGCGCGAGTAGTCCGAGGCCCCCGGGTTCCAGCCGGCCGCGTACCCCCACGCCGCGCTGAACGCCAGCAGGAAGCCGCCCACGCCGCCGCCCCCGCCCGGTGCCCCCAGGTCCGCCTCGCCGAAGGTCCACACCCCGGCCAGCAGGAAGATCACCGCCAGCACCGGAAACGCGTACTTCTCGAAGACGTGCACGAAGTTGTGCCCGATGAAGCCGATCACGATCTCCGCCGCCACCACCAGCAGCAACGAGGGCAACGGGCGCAGCCCCGTCAGTGTGTTCAGCGCGAAGGCCGCGCTCACACTGTTCACCGCGAACCAGCCGACGCCCGCCACCAGCGCGTTCACGCCCGACGGCAGCAGGTTCCCGCGAAAGCCGAAGGAGAACCGGCCGATCGCCATCTGGGGCACGCCGAACCGCGGGCCGTCCAGCGACAGGATCCCGTGCGTCACGGCCCCCAGCGCCGTCCCCAGCAGCAGCGCCGCGCACGCCTGCCAGAAGTTCAGGCCGAAGAACAGCACCGAGATCACGCCGATGTACACCGTCGCGAACTCGATGTTCGGCGACGCCCACGTCCACAGCAACTGCAGCGGAGTGCCGTGGCGTTCGGCATCGGGGATGGGTTCCGAGCCCGCCGCTTCGACGGCGATGACCTTGTCACCGTATGCAGGGGCGGCGGCCGCCGTGGCGGAAGTCGTCGTCATACGACGTAAGTGTCCGGCCGGTTCCGAGCCCCGCCCAGGGGCGCATTGTCCGCATCGGAAGCCTCACCGGCGTACAACCTGCACGCATCGGCGCCGCCGATGGGCCCATCGGCAGGACGCCCCAGCAGCGCGTGGACCAGGGACGACGTCTGCTCGTAGCGTCCTGGACATGACCTCAGAGAACAAGGGCACGGCCCAGCTGACGACCGCGATGGTCCTCTCCGGCACCCTCGGTGTCTTCGTCGTCGAGTCGGGCGCCTCGCCCTTCAACGTCGTCTTCTTCCGCGTCCTGTTCGGCGCCCTCGCCCTCGGCGGCTACATCCTCGCCCGCGGCTGGCTCAGGAACCACGGCTTCACGCCCCGCACCCTCGGACTCGCCGTCCTCGGCGGCGTGTTCATCGTCTTCAACTGGGTCTTCCTCTTCCAGTCCTACGAGAACACGTCCATCTCCGTGGCGACGGTGGTCTACCACACCCAGCCGTTCTACGTCGTCCTGCTCGGCGCCCTCCTCTTCCGCGAGCGGCTCACCGCGGCGAAGGTCGGCTGGATCGGCCTCGCCTTCGCCGGACTGATCCTCGTCTCGGGCATCACCCCGGCCGACCTCACCGGCGGCGGCGCCTATCTGACCGGTATCGGCCAGGCCCTCCTCGCCGCTCTTCTCTACGGCCTGTCCACCGTCGTCACCAAGCGGATCACCGGCGTACGGCCGCACCTCATCGCCCTCGTCCAGGTCCTCGTGGGCATCCCGCTCCTCCTCCCCTTCGCCGACTTCGGCGCGATGAGCGGCACGGGCGCGGACTGGGGATGGCTGGTCGGCCTCGGGATCATCCACACGGGACTGATGTACGTCCTCATGTACGCCGCCTACGCCCAGCTTCCCACCGCGAAGATCGCCGTCCTCGCCTTCGTCTACCCGGCGGTCGCGATGTTCGTCGACTGGGCGGTGTACGGCCACCACATCGGCCTCGTGCAGGCGCTCGGCGTCCCGCTGATCGTGACGGCGAGCCTCAAGGTCACCCTTGCTCGGCAATCAGCTTCCGCGCCTGCTCCAGGAACAGCCGGGCGTGCGCCGGAAGCCGCTTCCCGGACCGCCACGCCAGTTGCGTCCGAAGCGTGAACGGCGGCTCCCACGGCAGCCGTACCAAAGACCCCTCCGCGAGTTCGGCGGCGACCGTCACCTCGGGCAGCAGCGCGATGCCGAGGCCGGCCGCCGCCGCGCGTTTGGTGGCCTCTATGGTGCCGAACTCCATGAACTCCACCGCCTGGGACACCGACTTGAGCTCCCGCTCGAACAAGTCGCGGTAGGCGCAGCCGGGTTCGGTGGCGAGCAGGGACTGCCGTACGAGGTCGGCCGTGGAGGCCACCTCCAGCTGCTGCCCCGCCACCAGCACCAGCGGCTCCACCGCCAGCACCTCGCTCTCCAGGCCCGCGTGCTCGGTCTCCTCCTCCATGAGGAAGCCGAGGTCGTACGTCCCCTGCCGCAGCGCCTGCCGGGTCTCGTCCCCGATCGTCGTGCGCAGCGCCAGGCGCACCTTGGGGTAGCGGTGGTGGAAGAGCTCCAGGAGCGGGGGCAGCCGGTAGGAGGTCAGCGACTCCATGGTGCCGACCACGAGCGAGCCCTCCGGTTCCTCCGCCCCCGCCACCGCGGCCCGCGCCTCCTCGGTGAGCTCGATGATCTGGCGGGCGTAGGGCAGCAGCCGCTCACCGGCCTCCGTCAGCCGGATGCGGCTGCCGAGCCGGTCGAAGAGTTCCGTGCCGAGCGAGGACTCAAGCGCCCGGATCTGACTGGTCACGCTGGATTGCGCGTAGGCCAGCTCGGTCGCGGCCCGGGTGAAGCTCAGGACGGTCGCGACCTTCTCGAAGGTGACGAGCAGCCGCAGTTCCATGTCAGGGTTCGTCCCGCTTCTTCTTGTCGTCGTCGTCCAGTGACTTCAGGAACTCGGGGTTGTCGTCGGGCGCCACCCACCGCTGCCCGCGGTTGGTCCGCACCCCGGACCAGCCCTCGGCGGCCGGGCTGCGCTTCTTGCCGGCGATCAGCCACGAGATCGAGCCGACGAGCGGGAACAGCAGCACGAGGATCGCCCACAGCGGCTTGGGGATGTGACGGATGTCCTCGTCCTTCGTGCTGATGCAGTCGATGAACGCGTAGATGCTCAGCGCCAGCGGCACGAGGAACAACAGCACCCGGAGCATGGGGCCTCCCGCGAGACGGTCGTCGGGGCCGCGATCACAGCCCCCAGGTACAGGGCCAGGGTAGCCGCTCGGGGATACTTGACCCCATGGCTTACGACGATCTTCGTTCCCTGCTGAGGGCACTGGAACGCGAAGGCGACCTCAAGCGTGTCAAGGCTGAGGTCGATCCGTATCTGGAGGTCGGGGAGATCGTCGACCGGGTGCAGAAGGCGGGCGGCCCGGCACTGCTCTTCGAGAACGTGAAGGGCTCCGACATGCCCCTCGCGATGAACGTCTTCGGCACCGACCGCCGGCTGCTGAAGGCGCTCGGCCTGAAGTCGTACGGCGACATCAGCGAGAAGATCGGCGGGCTGCTCAAGCCCGAGCTGCCGCACGGCTTCGTGGGCGTGCGGGAGGCCTTCGGCAAGCTCGGCGCGATGACGCACGTACCGCCGAAGAAGGTGAAAGAGGCCCCCGTCCAGGAAGTGGTGCTCCAGGGCGACGACGTCGACCTGGACCGGCTCCCCGCCCTGTTCACCTGGCCGAAGGACGGCGGCTCCTTCTTCAACCTGGGGCTGACCCACACCAAGGACCCGGAGTCGGGCGTCCGCAACCTCGGTCTCTACCGCCTCCAGCGCCACGACAAGCGCACGATCGGCATGCACTGGCAGATCCACAAGGACAGCCGGAACCACTACCAGGTCGCCGCCCGGCGCGGCGAACGCCTCCCGGTCGCGATCGCCTTCGGCTGCCCGCCCGCCGTCTCCTACGCCTCCACCGCCCCGCTCCCCGGTGACATCGACGAGTACCTGTTCGCCGGGTTCCTCGCGGGCAAGCGGATCGAGATGGTCGACTGCAAGACGGTCCCGCTCCAGGTTCCGGCGCAGGCGGAGGTCGTGCTGGAGGGCTGGCTGGAGCCGGGCGAGATGCTCCCGGAGGGCCCGTTCGGCGACCACACCGGGTTCTACACCCCGCAGGAGCCCTTCCCCGCGCTGACGATCGACTGCGTGACGATGCGCAAGCGGCCGCTGCTCCAGTCGATCGTCGTGGGCCGGCCCCCGACGGAGGACGGACCGCTGGGCCGTGCGACGGAGCGCTTCTTCCTCCCCCTGCTGAAGATCATCGTCCCGGACATCGTGGACTACCACCTGCCCGAGGCCGGCGGCTTCCACAACTGCGCGATCGTCTCGATCGACAAGAAGTACCCCAAGCACGCGCAGAAGGTGATGCACGCGATCTGGGGCGCCCACATGATGTCCCTGACCAAGCTGATCGTGGTCGTCGACTCCGACTGCGACGTGCACGATCTGCACGAGGTCGCCTGGCGGGCGCTGGGCAACACGGACTACGCCCGTGACCTCAGCGTCGTGGAAGGCCCCGTCGACCATCTCGACCACGCCTCCTACCAGCAGTTCTGGGGCGGCAAGGCGGGCATCGACGCCACGAAGAAGTGGCCCGAGGAGGGCTATACGCGTGACGGCGGCTGGCCCGACATGGTGGTGTCCGACCCGGAGACGGCGGCGAAGGTCGACCGCCGGTGGAAGGAATACGGACTGTGAGTTCCGCGTCTGCCGCACTTCCCCAGCCGGGCCGTACGAAGGCCTTCCTGCGCCTGGTCATGATCGAGCACTCGATCTTCGCGCTGCCCTTCGCCTATATCGCCGCCCTGACCGCGATGTTCCAGTGGGACAAGAACATCCACTGGGGCCGGCTGCTGCTGGTCACCATCTGCATGGTGGGCCTGCGGACGTTCGCGATGGCGGTCAACCGGATCATCGACCGCGAGATCGACGCCCGTAACCCGCGCACGGCGCAGCGCGAGCTGGTGACCGGCGCGATGTCGGTGAAGCACGCGTGGACCGGCGCGCTGATCGCGGTCACGATCTTCCTGGGCTCGGCGGCCCTGCTGAACCCGCTCTGCCTGGCCCTGGCCCCCGTCGCGGTGATCCCGATGGTGGTCTACCCCTACGGCAAGCGGTTCACGAACTTCCCGCAGGCCATCCTCGGTCTCGCCCAGGCGATGGGCCCGATCGGCGGCTGGCTGGCGATCACCGGTTCCTGGTCCTGGGACGCGGTCCTGCTCGGCCTCGCCGTGGGCATCTGGATCGGCGGCTTCGACCTCATCTACGCCTGCCAGGACGTCGAGACCGACCGCGAGACCGGAGTCATGTCGGTCCCGGCCCGCTTCGGCATCCCGGCGGCGATCTGGGGTGCGCGGGTCTGTCACCTCGTCACCACGCTGCTCCTCGTCTGGTACGCCGTGGCGACCGACGCGGGCGGGTTCTTCTGGCTGGGCCTGATGATCGTGGCGGGCGCGTTCGTCTACGAGCACCGGATCGTCACCCCGCACGACCTGTCCCGCCTCAACCGGGCGTTCTTCTCGACGAACGGTTTCATCGGCATCAGCCTGTTCGTCTGCGCCCTGTTCGACCTGCTGACGCGCGGGCTCACGGTGTGACCGGGACCGAAGACCGTGCGACCCGCCGGTAGGCTCGGGGTGTGAACGCAGGAGAAACGCAGCGCGCGCCTTGGATCGTGGGGGTGTCCGGAGCATCCGGTACCCCGTACGCGGCCGCTGTGCTGCGTGCGCTTCTGGAGGCGGGGGAGAGCGTCGACCTGGTCGTCAGCCGGGCCTCCCGGCTGACCCTGCTCGACGAGACCGGGATCGGCTTCCGGGACGCGCACTGGCAGGACGACCTGCGGGAATGGCTGTCCCGCGGGGCGGACGGGAAGCCGGACACCTTCGCCGTGGACCTCTCCGGGGTACGGCACTGGGCGGCGGGGGACCTTGCCGCCGGGCCGTCCTCGGGGTCGTATCCCGCGAAGGGCATGCTCATCGTGCCGGCGTCCACCGCCTGTGTCGCGGGGGTGGCGCTCGGGCTGTCCAAGGACCTGTTGCAGCGGGCGGCGAGCGTGACCCTGAAAGAGGGCCGCAAGCTGGTGGTCGCCGTTCGGGAGACCCCTTTGAACGGGCAGACGCTGCGGCATCTGGTCGCCCTCGACGACGCGGGCGCGGCCGTCGTACCCGCCTCGCCCGCCTTCTACGCGGGCGCCACGCACATCCAGGACCTGGTGGACTTCGTCGCCGGACGCGTACTCGACGCGGCGGGCGTGGAGCACCGGCTCTACCGCCGCTGGAAGGGCGACCTCGGCGGCGCACGCACGACCTGAGCAGCACGCGGGATCAGCAGTACTCGGTACTTCAGAACTCATCGACCTTTTCAGCGGAAGGCTTCGAATCGCATGGACGCGGTGGACAGGCAGCTCATCCAGGCCCTGAGGGAGAACGGCCGGGCCTCCTACGCGGAGCTGGGGCGCCTCGTCGGCCTGTCGGGACCCAGCGTCACCGACCGCATCAACCGGCTGGAGGCGGCCGGTGTCATCACCGGCTATCGCGCGACCGTCGACGCGGCCTCCCTCGGCCTCGGTGTCACCGCCCTGATCGGCATCTCGCTCTCCGACGCGACCGATCACGAGGACGTGGCGCGCCGGATGAAGGACCTCGGCGAGATCGAGGACTGCTGGTTCATCGCCGGTGACGACTCGTACATGCTCAAGGTGCGGGCGAACGACGTGGACGGGCTGGAGAAGATCATCCGGCGGCTCAGCGGGACGAAGGGCGTGTCCCGGACCCGTACGACCATCGTGCTCTCCACGAAGTGGGAGAACCGGGTGGGTGAGCTTCCGGAAGAGGTGTAGGGCTACGGTTGTCAGGTCGGTCTAGGAGAGGTGTACGCATGGACGTCGGGCTCAAGCGCGAGCTGGAGCAGAAGGTCATGGCCGGTGAGCGGCTGAGCCGCGAGGACGGCATCGCGCTGTACGAGTCGGACGACCTGGCGTGGCTCGGCGGGCTCGCCCACGAGGTGCGGACGCGGAAGAACGGCGACGTCGTCCACTTCAACGTCAACCGTCACCTCAACATGACGAACGTCTGCACGGCCTCCTGCGCGTACTGCTCCTTCCAGCGCAAGCCGGGGGAGAAGGACGCGTACACGATGCGCATCGAGGAGGCCGTCAAGCTCGCCAAGGCGATGGAGTCGGAGAACCTCACCGAGCTGCACATCGTCAACGGCCTGCACCCGAACCTGCCGTGGCGCTACTACCCGCGCTCGCTGCGGGAGCTGAAGGCGGCCCTGCCGAACGTTTCGCTGAAGGCCTTCACGGCGACGGAGATCCACCACTTCGAGACGATCTCCGGTCTGTCGGCCTCCGAGATCCTGGACGAGCTGATCGACGCGGGCCTTGAGTCGCTGACCGGCGGCGGCGCCGAGATCTTCGACTGGGAGGTCCGTCAGCACATCGTGGACCACCGCACCCACTGGGAGGACTGGTCCCGGATCCACCGCCTGGCGCACGAGAAGGGTCTGAAGACCCCGTGCACCATGCTGTACGGCCACATCGAGGAGCCGCGGCACCGGGTGGACCACGTGCTGCGGCTGCGCGAGCTCCAGGACGAGACGAACGGCTTCCAGGTCTTCATCCCGCTGCGCTACCAGCACGACTTCGTCGACATGAAGGACGGCAAGGTCCGCAACCGCCTCCAGGCGCGGACCCAGATGGCGACGGGCGCGGAGGCCCTGAAGACCTTCGCGGTCTCCCGCCTGCTCTTCGACAACGTCCCGCACGTCAAGGTCTTCTGGGTCATGCACGGCGTCCAGACCGCACAACTGGCCCTGCAGCACGGCGCCGACGACATGGACGGCTCGGTCGTCGAGTACAAGATCACCCACGACGCGGACAACTACGGCACGCCGAACAAGCTGACCCGCGACGACCTCCTCGACCTGATCCGCGACGCCGGCTTCCGCCCGGTGGAACGGAACACGCGCTACGAGATCATCCGCGAGTACGAGGGTGCGGACCCGGAGCGCAGGGAGTCGCCGCAGCCGATGCGGGTGTGATCCGGTGACGTTGACGTTCGAGCTGGACCCGGCGGTCTCGCCCGCCCTCCGGGACGAGGTGCTGGCGCTGTGGGCGGACGTGTCGAACGCGGGCGGCTCGGTGGGGTTCGTGCCGCCGGTGACGGTGGACGACATACGGCCCGAGCTGGTGAAGCACTTCGTCGCCATGGCGGAGGGCCGTACCCGGCTGCTGGTGGGCCGGGACCGGGCAGGCACGGTCGCCGCGACCGCGTTCATCGCCCACAACACGCACCGGCTGATGAAGCACTGGGTGTGGCTGTACACGGTGATGGTCCACCCCGGTCACCAGGGCAAGGGCTACGGCCGTGATCTGCTCGCCGCCGCCGAGGACGCGGCCCGGACCCTCCCCGGCACAGAGGCGATCCGCCTCACCTGCCGCGGCGGCCTGGGCCTGGAGCGGTTCTACGGCTCCTGCGGCTACAAGGAGGTCGGCCGGATCCCCGGCGCGATCCGGGTCGCGCCCGGCGACGACCGGGACGACGTCCACATGCTGCTGCCGCTGACCTGACCGTCGTACCCCCCTGCAAGATCGGGTCGTGGGCGTGCTTCACTGGACGATGCCCTTGGGGAATCCCTTTGGGACTGTTCGTACCGTTGACGGAAGAGTGAATTGAGATGCTCCGCTACACGCTGATGCGCCTCGGTATCTTCGCGGGCTGCCTCGTGGTCGTCTGGGGCCTCGTCTACTCCGGTCTCGTCCCGCGCGGCCTCGGCGACTCCAACGGCATGTGGGTCGTTCTGCTCGCCCTGCTGGTCTCCGCCCCGATCAGCTTCGTCGTCCTGCGCAAGGAGCGCGACCGCGCCTCGGTGCAGATCGTCCAGAAGGTCGACCGCGTCAAGGCCAACCTGGACGCGAACCGCAGCCAGGAAGACGTTGCCGACGACGCGGCGCGGGCTCAGGGGCAGACGTCCTAGTCTTGCCCCCATGGGTGCCGTGAAGACCAAGCGGATGCCGCGCGCGGTCCGTGAGCAGCAGATGCTGGACGCCGCCGTGCGGACCTTCGGGCGGCGCGGGTACCGGGCCGCCTCGATGGACGAGATCGCCGAACTCGCCGGTGTCTCCAAGCCGTTGGTCTACCTGTACCTGAATTCCAAGGACGATCTCTTCACCGCCTGCATCCGCCGCGAGGCACGGGCGCTGACCGAGGCCGTGCGGGCCGGGGTGCGGACCGACGTGCCCGCCGACCGCCAACTCTGGGCAGGACTGCGGGCGTTCTTCACGCACACCGCGCAGAACCCGGACGGCTTCGCGATCCTGCACCTCCAGGCGCGTACCCACGGCGAGGCGTTCGCCGGTGAGGTCGCCGCGATGCGCGAGGAGATCGTCGCGTTCGTCACGCAGCTGATCCTCGCCGCCGCCCGTGCCGCACACCGCGACCCCGACCTCCCGGAACGCGAGGTCGCCGGGCTCGCCGAGGCCCTGGTCGGCGCCGCCGAGTCGCTCGCCGCCTGGGCCAACGCCACCCCCGGTGTCACCGCCCGCCAGGCGGCCGCGACCCTGATGAACTTCGCCTGGGCAGGCCTCGGCGACCTCATGGAGGGCCGCCCCTGGGCGGCACCGCAGGAGGCGGATCACCCGGTGACGGGGTAGACCCTCCCCGTCACATGCACGCGGCCCGCGTCGCCCCGCAGCTCGAACCGCCCGTTCTCCGCCCCGTACACCACCGTCCCCGGCAGCAGCACCGGCGCCCGGAACTCCGCCCGGATCCGCGCGGCCGGCGGAACGCCGTAGGCCGCCAGGCAACGGGCCACCGTCCACATGCCGTGGGCGATGGCGCGCGGGAAGCCGAACAGGCGGGCGGTGAGCGGGTACAGGTGGATGGGGTTGCGGTCGCCGGAGGCCGCGGCGTACCGCCGGCCGACGTCCCCGCCGAGCCGCCAGTCGGCGACGGCCGGGAGCGGCTCGTGCGCCTGACTCGGTGCCGGTCCCGCGTCGGTGCGGTGCCGCGCCAGGTATGTACTGCGTGACTCCCAAACGACCTCGCCGCCGGTCCGCAGTTCCGTGACGACCGTGGCCTCCGTGCCCCGCCGGTGCGGTGCCAACCCGGCGACGTGCACGCCGAGTTCGTACGCGCCGGTGGCGGGGAGCAGCCGGTGCCGGGTGATCTCGATCGACGTGTGGACGAGGCCGAGCACCGGCAGCGGGAAGGCCCGCCCGCACATCAGCCGCATGGCCGACGGGAAGCCGAGGACGTGCGGGTAGGTGACCGGCAGCGCGTCCTCCCCGGTCGCGAACCCGCACACCCGCTCGTACTCCGCGAGCCGTGCGAGGTCCACGCGCAGGCCGGGCAGGACGAGCGGGTCGCGCGGGAAGTCGGCGTCCGGGCGCGGCCGTTTGAACGGGGAGAGGAGGGCGCCGCGTATGAGAAGGGGCAGCAGAAAGCGGTCGGCCATGGTCTTCCCCCATGAGGTCCAGTTACTTACTCTGAAGTAAGGTTACCGGAGGTAATAGAGGTGCGAAGGACTGCGCGACAGCCCCCGTCGACCCGCAGTGAATCCCCTCCGGACCATCCCTGAACGGGCACAGGTCTCACACGTCCGCCCCGTACGATCGCCTGCCGAACCGGCGGTAACCCATCCTCAGGAACCGCCGGTGAACGTCGCTCCAGGAGCCGCCCGTGTCCACCCCCCTTCCCTCCTTCGCCGCCTCCGCCGCGTTCGACGACGCCCCCGCGCCCACCCTCGTGGAGCCCGAGACGCGGCGGCTGGACGGAGTCGTCCGGGAGGCGTACATCCCGCCCTTCGCGCCGCCCGTCTCGCGCGGATCACTGGGCGACCTGCCCTTCGACAACGCCGCCGCGGTGCCGGACACCGTGGTGCTCAGCCGCAGGGCGCAGGACGGCAGTTGGGCCGATGTGACGGCGGCCGAGTTCGCCGGGCAGGTGCTCGCCGTGGCCAAGGGGCTCATCGCCGAGGGCCTGATGCCGGGCGACCGGATCGCGGTCATGGCGCGCACGACGTACGAGTGGACCCTGCTCGACTTCGCCGCCTGGGCCGCCGGTCTGGTGACCGTGCCCGTCTACCCGACCTCCTCCGTCTACCAGACCCGCTGGATCCTCCAGGACTCCGGCGCGGTCGCCCTCGTCACCGAGGAGACCGCGCAGGCCGCCGCGCTCGGCCCGGAACTCGAACACATCCCCGACCTGAAGCACATGTGGGTCATGGAGAAGGGGCATGTGGGGCGGCTCGCGGAGATCGGTGCGCAACTGGCCGACCAGGAGGTCGAGGTGCGCCGCGGCATGCTCGGCCCGAGCACGCTCGCCACCCTCATCTACACCTCCGGCACGACCGGCCGGCCCAAGGGCTGTGTGCTCTCGCACGGCAACTTCTTCGCCGAGGTCGACAACGCCATCGAGCTCCTCTACCCCATCTTCAAGTCACGGTCGAACGAAGAGGTCTCGGTCCTCCTCTTCCTGCCCATGTCCCACGTCTTCGGCCGCATGGTGGCCGTCGCCTGCGTCCGCGCCCGGGTGCGGCTCGGCCACGCGCCCAGCCTCCAGGCCGACGATCTGCTGGCCGACCTCTCGGGCTTCCGCCCGACCTGTCTGCTGGCCATCCCGTACATGCTGGAGAAGGTCTTCAACGCCGCCCGCGCCAAGGCCGAGGCGGGCGGCCGGCTGTCGTCCTTCGACCGCGCGGCATCCGTGGCCGGCCGGTACGGCGAGGCCGTCGAGGCCAGACAGCACGGCACCGGCCCGGGGCCCGGCCGCGCCCTGAGCATGGCCCGCACCTTCTACGACCCGCTCGTCTACCGCCGCATCCGCAACGCCATGGGCGGCAGGGTCCGCCACGCCATCTGCGGCGGCTCCCCGCTGGGCCGCCGCCTGGCCGCGTTCTACGCCGGTGCCGGCATCGAGATCTACGAGGGGTACGGCCTGACGGAGACGACCGCGGCGGCCACCGTGACGCCGCCGCTCAAGCCCCGACTGGGCACCGTGGGCTGGCCGTTGCCCGGCACCCGGGTCCGGATCGCGGCGGACGGCGAGATCCTGATCGCCGGGGACCAGGTGCTGCGCGGCTACTGGGACCCGGCGGCCGGCGGGGTCGTCCCGGCCGTCGCGGACGGCTGGCTCGCCACCGGCGACCTGGGCGAGCTGGACGACGAGGGCTATCTGACGATCACCGGCCGCAAGAAGGAGATGCTGATCACCGCGGGCGGCAAGAGCGTGGCCCCGGCGCCCCTGGAGAACTGGCTGCGCTCGCACCCGCTGATCTCCCAGGTCATGGTGGTCGGCGACCGCCGCCCCTACGTCGCCGCCCTGGTCACCCTGGACATGGACGGCATCACCCACTGGCGCCGGATGAACGGCCGCCACCCGGTCCCCGCCGAACTCCTCGCCGAGGACGGCGAGTTGCGGGCGATCATCCAGCGTGCGGTGGACGAGGCCAACAAGCTGGTCTCCCGCCCGGAGTCCATCCGCCGCTTCACGATCCTCCCGGTGGAGTTCACGGAGACGGCCGGTCATCTCACCCCGTCGATGAAGCTGCGCCGGGAGGTCGTCATGCGGGACTTCGCGCAGGAGATCGAGGGGTTGTACGAGCGCTGACCCGGCGTGGCTCTTGACTTCCCAAGACCCCCGCGCCACATTCCCGTCCCCTCATCCACTCATTCCCAGGGGGCCGACCATGAGTGTGTCCCGAAGACGTCTGCTGGCCGCCGGTGCCGGGCTGTCCGTCGCGGCGGGTGTCCAACAGGGCGCCCAAGCAGCGGACTTACCCCTCCTCGGTACGTACGACGTCGTCGTCATCGGCTCCGGCGCGGCCGGGATGACGGCCGCCCTGACCGCCGCCGGGCAGGGGCTGTCCTGCGTGGTGCTGGAGAAGGCGGGCACCTTCGGCGGATCGGCCGCCCGGTCCGGCGCCGGGATCTGGATCCCCAACAACTCCGTGATCCTCGCGGCCGGCGTCCCGGACACCCCCGCCAAGGGCGCCGCCTACCTCGCCGCCGTGGTCGGCCCGGACGTCCCCGCCGACCGGCAGCGCGCCTTCCTCCAGCACGGTCCGGCGATGCTCTCCCACGTCATGGCCCACAGCCCGCTGCGCTTCCGCTGGATGGAGGGCTACAGCGACTACTACCCCGAACTGCCCGGCGGCCTCCCGAACGGCCGCTCCGTCGAACCCGACCAGCTCGAGGGCAACCTCCTCGGCGCCGAACTCGCCCGCCTGAACCCGCCGTACATGCAGACCCCCGCCGGCATGGTGGTCTTCAGCGCCGACTACAAGTGGCTGGCCCTGGCCGCGGTGAACGCCAAAGGCGCCGCCGTGGCGACGCAGTGCCTGGCGCGCGGCACGGCGGCGGCGCTCAGGGGCGAGAAGCCCCTGACCATGGGCCAGTCCCTGGCGGCAGGCCTGCGCGCGGGACTCCTGTCGGCCCATGTCCCGGTGTGGCTCGACACCCCCCTCACCGACCTGCACATCGAGAGCGGCACGGTCACCGGCGCGGTCGTCACCCGCAACGGCACCCCCGCCCTGGTCCGCGCCCGCCGTGGCGTCGTCGTCGGCTCGGGCGGCTTCGAGCACAACGCCGCCATGCGCGAGCGCTACCAGCGACAGCCCATCGGCACCGACTGGACGGTCGGCGCGAAGGAGAACACCGGCGACGGCATCCGGGCGGGCGAGCGCGCGGGCGCCGCGCTCGGCCTGATGGACGACGCCTGGTGGGGCCCGGCGATCCCGCTCCCCGGCCAGTCGTACTTCTGCCTCGCCGAACGCACCCTCCCCGGCGGCCTGTTGGTGAACGCCTCCGGCGCCCGCTTCGTCAACGAGGCCGCCCCCTACAGCGACGTCGTCCACACCATGTACGACGTCAACGACACCGACCCCGCGATCCCGGCCTGGCTGATCGTCGACCAGAACTACCGCAACCGGTACCTCTTCAAGGACGTCCTGCCGACCCTGCCCTTCCCCGACGCCTGGTACGACTCGGGCGCCGCCCGCAAGGCGTGGACGCTCGACGCGCTGGCCACTTCGATCGGCGTCCCGTCCGCGGCCCTGCGCACCACGGTCGACCGCTTCAACTCCCTTGCCCTCAAAGGCAAGGACTCCGACTTCCGGCGCGGCGACAGCGTGTACGACCACTACTACACGGACCCGTCCGTCCTCCCGAACTCCTGCCTCGCCCCCCTCTGGCTGCCCCCGTACTACGCCTTCCGGATCGTGCCCGGCGACCTGGGGACGAAGGGCGGCCTGGTGACGGACGCCCGCGCCCGCGTGCTGCGCGACGACGGCTCGGTGATCCCGGGCCTGTATGCGGCGGGGAACGCCAGCGCGGCCGTGATGGGCCACAGTTATGCGGGCGCCGGGTCGACGATCGGGCCCGCCATGACCTTCGGGTACATCGCGGCGATGGACCTGGCGGGGGCGTAGTCGTCAACGCGGCCCCTTGAGGGGCCGCTTCACGCCACCCCGGCCCAGCGCAGCACCCCCGCAACCCCCGCCGCCCCCAGCACCACCACCACGAACGGCGCCCGCCACCATGCCAGTACGACCCCGGCCGCCACCCCGGCCGGGCGCGCCCAGCCCGCGAAACCTCCGCCCTCCGTCAGCGCCCCCGTCGCCAGCAGCGCCACCAGCAGGACCACCGCACCGGCGGACAGCAACTCCTGGACACGGTCCGGCAGTTCCACCCGCCCGTGCAGTGCCGGACCGGCCAGCCGGAAGGCGTACGTCCCCACTGCCAGCGCCAGGATCACCACGAGCGTCGCACTCATGCCGTCTTCCTCCGTCCGTACAGGGCCAGTCCCGCCAGCGCCACCAGCACCGGGATGCCCACCGGGACCGCCGGTGTCACCGCCAGGGCCAGCGCGGCACCGGCCAGTGCGGAGCGCCGTACGCCCGCGTCCTTGCGCAGGGTGGGCAGTACCAGGGCGACCAGGACCGCGGGGAAGGCCGCGTCCAGGCCGTAGGTCGCCGTGTCGCCGAGCGCGGTGCCGGCGAGGGCACCGGCCAGGACGCCCACGTTCCAGACGGCGAACAGGCCGACCCCGGAGATCCAGAACGCGGCCCGTCGGCGGGCCGGGTCGGTCTGGGCGAGGGCGAAGGCCACGGTCTCGTCGGTCACCAGGTGGGCCCCGACCAGCCGGGAGAGACGGCTGCCGCCGCCGAGGACGTCCGCGACCGCGAGGCTGAAGGCGGCGGTGCGGGTGTTGAGCATCAGACCGGTGGCTGCCGCGGCCAGCGGCCCGCCCCCGGCCAGCAGCACGCCGACCGCGCTGAACTGGGCCGATCCCGCGTACACGACCAGCGACATCACCACCGGAACCCACACCGGCAGCCCGCCCGCCACGGATATCGCACCGAAGGAGACGCCGACGACGCCGCTGGCGAGCCAGACGAGTGAGGCATCCCGGAGCAGCTGAGGTGTTCGCTCTGCCGTACGCATGTTCTCTACGATGGACAGAAGGCGCCTGGTTCGTCAAGGCGAACGATCGTACCGATGGAGCGAACAGTATGTCCGAGCCCTCCTCCCGCCTCCCCCTCGACTGGATCGCCGCCTCCCTGCGCCGGGAACGCACCCGGGCCGGGCTCTCCCTCTCCGAGCTGGCCAAACGCGCCGGAATCGCCAAGTCCACGCTGTCCCAGCTGGAGGCGGCGAGCGGGAATCCGAGCGTGGAGACGCTGTGGGCGCTGGGCGTGGCGCTCGGTGTGCCGTTCAGCGCGCTGGTCGAGCCGCCCGTGCCGTCGGTGCAGGTGATCCGGGCGGGGCAGGGGCCGACCGTCGCCTCCGAGAAGGCCGAGTACGCGGCCACCCTGCTGTCCGCGAGCCCGCCCGGCGCCCGCCGGGACATCTACCACCTGCGCGCCGAGCCCGGCGCGGCCCGCGAGTCGGAGCCGCACATCCCGGGCTCGGTGGAGCACCTGATCGTGAGCACGGGGCGGGTGAAGGCCGGCCCGGCGGGGGAGGAGGTCGAGCTGGGTCCCGGGGACTACATGTCCTATCGCGGGGATGTGCGGCACTCGTACGAAGCGTTGGCGCCCGGGACGACGTTCGTGCTGGTCATGCAGCACGTCTGAGGAACCGGCGGGCAAAGGCAGGAGCCCCGACACCTTGCGGCGCGGGGCTCCTTGGGTACTTCTCTCAGGTCCGGATCAGAGGCGGGATCGCCTCGGAGACGGGATCACATCACATGGGGGTGACGTTCTCCGCCTGCGGGCCCTTCGGACCCTGAGTCACGTCGAAGGAGACCGCCTGGTTCTCCTCCAGCGAACGGAAGCCGTTCGCATTGATCGCGGAGTAGTGGACGAAGACGTCGGGGCCGCCGCCCTCCTGGGCGATGAAGCCAAAGCCCTTTTCGGCGTTGAACCACTTGACGGTTCCGGTAGCCATAAGCCCTCCTTGGGCCCAAAGGGTTGCCCTGCTCCAGAACCTGCAAGTGTGAGAACTACCGCACCGCACTGCATACGTCTGAAAACGACTAGAGCCCGCGGTCACATGCTCCGCAGGCTCTGTACTGCAAGGGAAACCAAACTGCAACTTGCGGCGAGCCTAGCACGCAGGCAGCCGAAAGCAATAGAGGTCAAGATCACGTCACTCGGACGTTTGAAGATCGGTGAGGGGTTGACCCCGGGGTCGAAGTCCGAAGCGTACCTCACGGGGTCTAGCCTCGCGATGTGGACAATTCTCGCACCCGGCCGCGCGTCGGCCACATCCAGTTCCTGAACTGCCTGCCCCTGTACTGGGGGCTCGCGAGGACGGGCACGCTCCTCGACTTCGAGCTCACGAAGGACACCCCGGAGAAGCTCAGCGAGAAGCTGGTGCAGGGAGACCTCGACATCGGGCCCATCACCCTGGTCGAGTTCCTCAGGAACGCGGACGACCTGGTCGCCTTCCCCGACATCGCCGTCGGCTGCGACGGCCCGGTGATGTCCTGCGTGATCGTCTCGCAGGTCCCGCTGGAGAAGCTCGACGGAGCCCGGGTCGCCCTCGGCTCGACCTCGCGCACCTCCGTCCGCCTCGCCCAGCTGCTCCTCGCCGACCGCTACGGCGTGACGCCCGACTACTACACCTGCCCGCCCGACCTCAGCCTGATGATGCAGGAGGCGGACGCGGCCGTACTGATCGGCGATGCGGCGCTGCGCGCGAACCTGCTCGACGGGCCTCGCTACGGCCTCGAAGTGCACGACCTCGGCGCGCTCTGGAAGGAATGGACCGGGCTGCCGTTCGTCTTCGCGGTGTGGGCGGCCCGCCGCGACTACCTGGAGCGCGAGCCGGTCATCACCCGCCAGGTCCACGAGGCCTTCCTCGCCTCCCGGAACCTCTCCCTGGACGAGGTCGGCAAGGTCGCCGAACAGGCCGCCCGCTGGGAGGCCTTCGACGAGCGGGTCCTGGAGCAGTACTTCACCACCCTCGACTTCCGCTTCGGAGAGCCCCAGTTGAAGGCGGTCGCCGAGTTCGCCCGCCGCGTCGGCCCGACGACGGGATTCCCGGCCGACGTGAAGGTGGATCTGCTGCGGCCCTGAGGCCGTAATCTGCTGGGGACTTGTACGGGGGAGGGGGACGCCATGCAGCCGCTCGGAGTCGACGAACCCACCGTCGTGGGGCCCTACCGGCTGCTCGGCCGGCTCGGCTCCGGCGGTATGGGCCGGGTCTATCTGGGGCGCAGCGCCGGCGGCCGGACCGTCGCGGTCAAGATCGTGCACCCGCACTTCGCGCTCGACCAGGAGTTCCGCGCCCGCTTCCGCCGCGAGGTCGACGCCGCCCGCCGGGTCGGCGGCGCCTGGACGGCCCCCGTCCTGGACGCGGACCCGGAGGCGGCCGTGCCGTGGGTCGCTACGGCGTACGCGGCGGGCCCCTCCCTGACGGCGGCCGTCGCGGACACCGGCGCACTGCCCGCCCACACGGTACGAGTGCTGGGGGCGGGGCTCGCGGAGGCGCTGACGGCGGTGCACGAACTGGGCCTGGTGCACCGGGACGTCAAGCCGTCCAACGTGCTGCTCACCGTCGACGGCCCGATCCTGATCGACTTCGGCATCGCCCGTGCCACCGACGGCACCGCCTCCCTCACCTCCACCGGCGTCTCCATCGGCTCGCCCGGCTACATGGCGCCCGAGCAGATCCTCGGCAAGGGGGTCACCGGCGCGGCGGACGTCTTCTCCCTGGGGGCGGTGCTGGCGTACGCGGCGACGGGGGAGCAGCCCTTCCCCGGCGACTCCTCGGCGGCCCTGCTGTACAAGGTCGTGCACGAGGAGCCCGAACTCGGCCCGCTGGACGGTGAGTTGCGGGAGGTGGTGGAGGCGTGCCTGAACAAGGACCCCGCGGCCCGTCCCACGCCCGTCGAACTGGCCCGGCGGCTGGGCCCGCAGGGCGCGGCACGGCTGGTGGCGGACGGGTGGCTGCCGGGGGCGCTGGTCGAGCGGGTGGGCCGTAACGCGGTGCAGGTGCTGAACCTGGAGGCGACGGACGGCGGGGGGCGTGGGGACGCGCTGTCCGGGCCGGTGGGCTTCATCAGTCCCGCCGTGGGGGAGTTCGGCCCGCCGCCTGCGATGCCGCCCGTCACGATGGCTCCTGGTTCGGCGCCACCCGGTTCGGTGCCTCCTGCCTCGGCGCCGCCCGGTTCGGTGCCTCCTGCCTCGGCGCCGCCCGGTTCGGTGCCTCCTGCTTCGGCGCCTCCCGTCGCGGTTCCCGAGCCGCGGGACGCCGAGCCCTCGACCCAGCGGCCCGGCAAGGTGTCGGTCTCCGTGGCGGCGACCTCGGTGCCGGGGGAGGGCGGCCGGGGGCGCCGTATGAGCTGTACGGTCGCGCTGGCCGTGGCGGGCGCGCTGGCCGGCGTGACGGTCGGGTCGGTGTTCGTGTTCGACCTGCTGCCGGACAACTCCTCGAAGGACTCCGCCGGTTCCAACGCCGACTCGTCCTACTCCCAGGCGCCCAGCGACTCGACCTCCGACGCCGCCTCCTCGGCGCCCGACGCCCTCACGGCCTACGTCGGCACCTGGGAGGGCCAGGGCGTCGCCCTCGAAGGCAACCTTCCCCTCGGCACCTTCCGGCTCACGGTCCACCGGGCGGAGAAGGGCGAGAAGCTGGGCATCCTGCGCCAGACGGACGTGCTCGGCGGTGTCTGCAACGACGTACTGACCCTCAAGAGCGTCTCCATGGAACGGCTCGTGGCGAGGTCCGTGGGCGCCAAGTCCAACCACAAGGGCTGCAACCCGGCGGCCACGACCGTCACGCTCACCCCGGTCGGCGACGACCTCACCTACGCCTCGGACAGCGAGGAGTCGGGGAAGCCGACCTCCCGCCTGTCCCGTATCAAGTAGCCGTCACCCGGGGACGACCACCGTCCGCAGCTCGCCGTCGCCCAGGTGCAGCATGCCCTTGCCCGGCACCGCCGGGCCGCCGACCATGCCGCGGTTGATCCGGAAGCCGATCAGGTCGCCGCTGGAGGACTCCTGCGGGGAGAGCAGGATGCCGCGGCGGGCCTTCTTGGCGTCGACCTGCCAGCCGGAGAAGCCGCTGCACACGTCCTCCTCGTCACCGGCGATGACGAGCGCGAGCCCACGCTCGGCGCCACGCGAGATGATCTTCTTCATCTGGCTCTCGGCGTCGCAGTCCTCAAGGATCTCGCCGTCGTCGATCAGGACCACGACGGGATTCTCGACGGACGGCTCGGCGCCGTCGATCAGTTCCTCGAACTCGTCCTCGTCGATGTCGTCACCGGTGAAGACCTTCAGAACGCCTTCCACGCCGTCCAGTTGGCGGACCGGCGACTGGCGCGGGGCGGCGACCACGAGCCGCGCGCCCTGCTTCAGGAACGACTGCGCGAAGTTCATCAGCACCGTCGAGCGGCCCGACTTGGCCGGGCCCGCGATGACGAACGACGGCACGCCCTGCGCGAGGTCCGGGCCGAAGCCGACGATCTCGTCGCCGCCGATGCCGGCCAGCGCGTACAGCTTGGAGCCGGACACGTCCGGGTCGCGCAGCTCCCACGCCTCGGGGAAGGAGATCCGGCTGGGCAGGCTGTCCACCCGGAACGGCCGCTTGGCGCGCGGCACTTCGGCGTCGCGCGCGGTCGCCGCCTCGCCGATCGCCGCCAGCGCCGCCGCCTGGCCCTGACCGGTGGTGTCCTCGGCGAGCAGCGCGAACTGCGTCTCCGTACCGGCCTCGTTCTTGAAGGCACGGCCCGGCGGGATCTCCTCGGGCACCTTGCGCGCCGGGATGCCGAGCGTGGAGAAGTCGCTGCGGTCGGCCAGGCGCAGCCCGTACTTGTCCTCGGTGAGGGTGGCGATACGGCCCACCAGGAGCGTCCGGTCACCGGTGAGGACGAGGTGGATGCCGACGGAGGCACCCTCCCGCATCATCGTCTGCAACTCGTCGGTCAGCGCGCCGTGGTCGACCTCGCCGAGGGTGGGCACCCAGCCCTCCCAGCGGTCCAGCAGCACCACGATGTGCGGCAGCCGCTCGTCCTCGGCGACCGCGGCCCGCTGCTCGCCGATGTCGGCGAAGCCCTTGTCCGCCAACACGCCCTGGCGGCGGTCCATTTCGCCCTTGAGCCGGTTGACCAGCCGGACCACCCGCTCGGTCTGGTTACGGCTGACGACCGCACCGCAGTGCGGCAGCCGGGTCAGCGCGTTGAGCGCGCCGTTGCCGCAGTCGATGCCGTACAGATGCACATCGGCCACGGAGTGCGTACGGGCGAGGGAACCCGCGATGGTCCGCAGCACCTGCGAACGGCCGCTGCGCGGCGCACCGCCGATCATCAGATGCCCGAAGCTCGCGAAGTCCACGGCGACCGGGCGGCGGGCCTGCAGCGCGGGCAGGTCCTCGACGCCGTACACCGCGGGCGCCAGCTTGCCGGGGGCCGGTGTGAAGGCCGGTGCCGGAACCTCGTCGAGCAGCAGCGTCTCGTCGAGGGCGGGCAGCCAGGGACTGTGCTGCGGCGGGATCCCCAGCGACTGATTGGCGCTGCGGATCTCGTCGACGAGCACCTTGAGGTCGGTGATCTCCTCGTCCTCGCGCGACTCCGCCTTCGGCTTGGCCAGCGCGGCCCGCCCCAGATCCTCCCAGCTCAGCGGCGACACCCATGGCATCAGAACCGCGGGGTCCGCGGCGCCGGGCCGCCGGCCACCGACCCGGCCCGACTGGAACGGAACCAGGGAAGCGTGCCCGAGCCGGACGTACGCCCGCCCCGGCGTGCTCTTGGAGATGTGCCCGGCCTCGGGGGAGTCGATGACGTCGGACGACTCGCCGCCGTCGGTCACCCGCAGCGCGATACGGAGGTTGGTGTTGGCGCGGATCTCGGGCGACACGACACCGGAGGGCCGCTGCGTGGCGAGGAGGAGGTGGATACCGAGGGAACGGCCACGCTGGGCGATATTGACAAGCCCCGTGACGAAGTCGGGCAGATCGCGCACCATCGAGGCGAACTCGTCGATGACGATGAGGAGTCGGGGCACGGGCTTGTGCGAGGGATCCCGCCGCACGAGGTCCTGGTAGTCCTCGATGTCCTTGGCATCGGCGGCGGCGAGGATGTGCTCACGCCGATGCAGCTCGGCGCCCAGCGATTCGAGTGCCCGCTCCACGAGATGGGCGTCGAGGTCGGTCACCATGCCGACGGTGTGCGGCAGATGGACACAGTCCTTGAACGCCGCGCCGCCCTTGTAGTCGACGAGCACGAAGGTCATGTTCTCGGGCGTGTTGGCCACGGCCAGCGCCGCCACGATGGTCTGCAGCAGCTCGGACTTACCGGAACCGGTGGTACCGGCGATAAGTCCGTGCGGCCCGTCCTTGCGGATGTCGATGCCGAAGGGCCCGTCGTACGACTCACCGATGACGGCCAGCGTGGACTGCCCGCCCATCCGCCACCGCGCGACGATGGCGTCGTCGGTCGGCGGCTCCAGCTGAAGCACATCGAGCAGCCGACTCGCACCCGGCAGGGCCGAGTCCTCCGTCTCCCCGCTGATGTCCCGCAGGGAGGACATGGACCGGGCGAGCCGCAGACACCAGGCCGCGGACACGAAGTCGGGCCGCACGTCCTTGCGCCGCTCGGCGCCCGCCTCCTCCACACGCAGCCGCAACTTGTCGGGCTGCTGGGCGCCGGGCCCACCGGGCTCGGGAGCGCTCTGGTGCCAGGCCTGGAAGGACGGGAAACCACCGGCCGGCTGGGCCTGTTGGTAGCTCTCCTGCTGCCGCTCCTCGTACTTGGCCTCCGCCACGACGAACGCCTGGCACTCGCCCGGCAGGAACCGCTCCTCGGCGTCGAGGCACAGCGCGTACATGGCCACGGCCGGCCCCTCGCGCAGCAGCCGCACGACACCCGGCAGCGACCGCAGCCGCCGCGACCCGTCCCATACGACGACGATGTCCGGGTCGCTGAAGCCGGTGCCGCCCTGGCTGCGGTTCTGCTCGGCGGCCTTCTTGCGCGCGTCGAGGATCTGCGTCAGCTCGCCGATCCGGGCGCCGACGGTCTCGGCGTCGGTGCCTATCAGGACGTTGACGTCCTGCCCGCCGGACGGCTTGGCGTGCGGCAGCCAGCGCATCCAGTCCCAGCTGTCCTGCGCCGAGTTCTCCGACAGGACGTAGAACTGCACGTCCATGGGACTGTGCAGGGCGGCGAACTGGGCCACGGCCCAACGCCCCATGGCACGAGCCGAATCCCCGGGCCCGGCCATACCGATGACACCGAGCCCGCGCAGGTTCAGCGCGACGGGCGCGTCCTCGATGGTCCAGGTGACCTCACGCTTGTGGTCGTCCTGCTCGGGGTCGTCGAGCACGACCTCGGACGGCAACTGCCCGGTGCCGACGCGGAGGAGGAGATGGTCCCGGTCGTTGCGCCGCCGCTCCCAGAGCCGGGTGCGAGGCCCGGTACCGAGGCTGAGCACGGTCGCCGGATCGGGAATGGCCTGCCGCCGGTCGTTCCGCTCGGCGACGAGGGCGTCCTGCGCGTCCTGCTCGATCCGCGCCTTCTGCTCCTCGTACTCCTTGACCTGCTTCGCGTGCGACTTCCGGCCGTGCTTCTTGTCGTTGTAGTAGTTCGCGAAGAGCAGGAACGGGCTGAGCGCCGCCATGATCAGGTAGTACCAGCGCTGGAAGATCAGCACGGACACGACCGCACCCACGAGCGGGGTGAGCGCCATGAGCCACGGCAGCGGCCGGGCCTCGTACTCACGGGGCGGGGAGGGCAGCCGGAACCGGGTCTGCCGCTCCGGGGGCCGCAGTCGCGGGGGCCGGTTGTAGTCGAGGCCGATGCCGTCCTCGGACCACTTCAGGGCGGCGTTGGGAGGGGAGTAACGGGCGAGCTCGATGAGGGAGTTGCCGAGGGCGATCTGACCGCCGAGGGGCCAGATGTCTTTGTCCTTGGGCTCCTCGGCAGGACTGTCGCTGTCGTCCTTCTTCTTGCGCTTGCCCTTTTTGCCGGTGTCCTTGTCGTCCTTGGGGTTGAGGATGTCCTCGATGGAGGTGCCGTCGAGGGTGGCCGCCTCCTTGTCCCCGTGGACGAGGAACCGGCAGGTGCCGTCGGTGGCGACGGAGAGGGTGAGGGCGCGGGCGTCGAGCTCGGGGTCGTCGATACGGACGTAACTGGCGGGCCCGCTGCCGATGTCGTAGCGGCCGACGCCGAGCCGGTGCACATACCCGGCCGTGGGCCCGCCGACGATCCGCAGCTCGACGAGCCCGGTCGGCTCGCCGGGCAGACAGCCGGAGGGGTCCTGGAGACTGACGACGGCGCCCTCGCGGATCGGCGAGTTCAGGACGGTGGCGGCGGGATCGACGGCGTATCCGTCGACATAGAGGAGGGGCGCGTTGTTGGCCGGAGCCTGCTGCCCGAGGGGAATGACCTGAGCGCCGCTGTGCCCGACCTGTTTGGCGAGCTCGGCGGCGATGTCCCCCATGGTGGACTCAGGATCGGCATCGAGCACGACGTCGGCTGTGCCCCCGCCGAACGGGTCGACGACGGTCAGAGTCAGGCGCACGTCTCTTGTCCTCCCCGCTGCCCCTGTGACCGCTTCCGCAACGCTGGCCACAGTAGGAAGCGACGATATCCGCTGGGGGAGGGACGGCGACAGCGGGTCGCCCTCCCGTCTTCCCGATGGCAACGACGCGCACACGGTCTTGTGACGGGGTCATGACGGCTTGTTCACAAAGCCGGGATGTGACGACTCAGGCCACACCCGTAAGCTGCTGCCTCAAGAGCGGACCATCACACCGGCTGTCACACGCGAGTTGTACGCGGGTCGACGCCGGCCGGTCACTGTCGGACCGCAAACAGGGAGCCACGGGGGTTGGCCCTGCGGCGTTTTGGATAGGGAGCGGCTTCATGGCCAAGGACCTTGACATCACATATCAGGACATGCGGGACGCTGCCAAGCATGTCGTGAAGGAGAAGGAGCGCCTCCAGGAGAAGCTCGACGGCCTGAAGAAGTACATCAACAACCTGGTCGAGTCGGGCTACGTCACCAAGAGCTCCTCCAAGGCCTTCGACGAGAACTTCACGGAGTTCGTCCAGGGTTCGAAGGACACGCTGGACGGTCTGGACGGCATGGGGGACTACCTGACCATGGCGGCGGACAAGTTCGAGCAGATTGATGACGAGCTGGCCAAGCAGGCTCGGGGTAAGTGAGTTCCTGGTGCGGTGGGGCGGCGTTTTCGCGTCGCCCCATGGCGTCTGCGGCCGAGGAGGCCGGATGAGCGGCAGGGTGAGGCCGCCCACTGGGGGAACGGCTTGATGGAAGAGCGCTCAGGGAACAAGTTCCGGGCGCGGGACGGCTTTGGGCTGGCCGGTGCTGTCCTGGTCGGAGCCGCCTTCGTAGCCGTCATCTTGCTGGTCCTCGGGCTGTGGAAGAGGTTCGCGCGTGCCACGGCGCCGACGCTTGTAGACCTTCCCGGGGGATCCTGGGCGGCCGGGGGTGTTCTCGGACTGGTCTCCGTCCTCGGAGGGCTCGGCGGCCTGTGGTTCCTGTTCACGGCGCCGGACCGGACGGGCGTGCAGCGTGCACTGCGCGCCGTGGGGAGCGGTGTCTGCTGGGTGGGCGCCTTCGGCCCGCTCTTCAATCTGTTCAGTTCCCTTCCCGGCAAGAACTGCCATTCGTCCGGGCCGAGATGCGCCTACATCCCCGGCACGGGCAGCGCCCTCCTTGCCTACGTGATCACCGCAGTCCTGACGGGATGGCTCCTGCTCCGTATCGACGATGCGGTGGCCGAGAAGCGTGCGGCGCGGGAGCGGACACGGATGCGTAACCTTCGCAAGAAGGGCAAGGGGAAGAGCCGGGCGGCGCGGGAGCGAATGCGGTAGCGGTCCGCGGGCCTATGGGTTCGGATTGAGCCAAATGCTGCGGGCGAAGTCGTCGAAGACGTCGAGGTTGGCGGTGAGCCATTCGACTTCCGTCGAGACGGTGCGTACGGACGCGTAGACCTCATGCTCCTCGGACCACCAGCCGTAGTTGAGGGAGGCGTTGAGGTCGGACTCGCTCCCGAAATACCGGATGCAGCGCAGCCCGCGTCCCAGGCGATCGGAGTGGAACTCCGTGACGTCGGGCGGGCGGACGGGATTCTCATCCGTGGCCTGAACGATCGTACGGAGCCCGGCCTCGCGGTTCTCGCCCTCCGACTGGGCGGCAAGGGCGTAGAAGGGCTGTGGGATACGGCGCGGGTCGTCGCAGAAGAGGAAGGCCTGGTCCGCCGGCACGTTCGGGACGGGGTGGGCCTCGGCCAGCTGAAGGAAGCGGTCGGCGAGGGTGAGGCGTTTGGGGCGGCGCCACCAGGTCTTGTGGCGCTGGTAGACGATCTCCGCGCACATCACGGACCACTTGACCATCTCGTCCTGGTCCTCCTCCGTCCAGTGGAGGGGGAGGGGGAACCAGCGGGTGGGGTCGGCTTCGGTTTCGAAGAAGATCATGGGTGGCTCCGTCACTCCTCGTCGTCCGTCTCCCCGGCCAAGGCCTCGACCGGGTCCACGAAGGAGACCGTCTGGAGGATGGCTTCCATCAGTTCGCAGAACTTGACCCAGTAATCCACGGCCGCCGTGAAGAGTGTGAAGACGGCGGTGTAAGGACCCGTCGGGAACGGGACGTGAACCTGAAGCTGGGCCGTGACGAGCTCCTTCTCCTCGCCGTCCGCCGCCACCTCCGGATTGACCTTGAACTCCCGCCAGGTCGCGCATGCGACCGCCGGGCCGCACGACAGATCCAGCCAACGGACGTCGTTCAACGGGTCGTTGCTGAGGGTGGCGAGGATGCCTTGAGCCACCACGTCCGTGTCCTCTGCCGCGTGGTCCGTGGGTACGGCGGCCAGGGTGAAGACGCACTGGGCGGCACCGTCGGACAGGTCGTGCCTGGCGACGTCGCCGTCCGGCGTGTGCTCCTCCTCGGACGTGGAGAACAGGCCCATGGCGGCATAGGACACACCCGTGTCCGCCATGAGTTCGGCAATCGCCGAGTAGTACGGCGCGGCCGGGCCCCAGATGGACTCGTCGCCACGGGAGTAGAGCTCACGGACGAACGAATCCGCCAGCTCGGTCCGTTCCTCGGCGGTGGCCGCGAGGGGGAGAGCGAAGAAGCCCTCGGGGGCGAGGAACCAGATGGGGGGAGGGTCGGTGGGGGGTTGGGGGAGAGGGGTGTTGGAACCGGAGGGGGATGTCATTGAAGTGAAGGCCATTCCGGCGGAGTAGGTACTGGAGCGCGTCAGAAGTCCTCGGGAAGGTAGTCGCTGAAGCTGACCTTCTTCCCGTCGGAGTCCATGGTGATGACCTCCTCAGAGGCCCCAAAAGCAGAGCTGTACCTCCTTGGGAGGAGGATCTCAACTCGAAATCGACCAGTCGGATTACGGGTGATGATCGGGGAGACGGAGCCCGGCATCTGCAATTCCGCGGCATAGTCCGAAACCGTCTTCCGCTGTTGCGAAGTCAAGGACCTCAGTGGGATCAGGTCCCGTGGCGGCGCCAGGTATCGGGTCAGCCGGCTCCGCTTGAAACTGGCGAGTCGACACCACGAACCGTCCGCGAAGACGAGTGTGAAGTCGTTGCCGTCCTTGAAGTTCCTGGGTTCGAGGCGGGCCACATCAGCGCGGGCACACTGCCAGAGCACTGTGTCCTCGATGAGATCCAGATCCTTCTTGTCGTACGGAAGGCCGACGATGACCAGCCTCCGGTCGGTGACGATCAGGTGAGTGGTGTAGCGCTTCTCGTCACGGCGGGCGGGATCCAGCTGCCAGGGCAGGGTGCGGGCGAGGGAGCCCGGCGCGGCCCACATGACGGGAAAGTCCTCCACCTCGTCTGCCGGGGCGTCCGGAGTGTCGGAACCGGACTCGCCGCCCCCACCGCCTCCAGTGACGTTGCCCCCGAACGCGCTGAGGAAGGCCATGAAGGCTACGCCTGCCGTCAAGGCTGCGCCCTTGACGGCACTCCGGCCGGCCGCGGCGCCCGTCGAACGGGCCGTGAAGGAAGGACCGTCGGGCCAGCCCTGAAGCTCGTGCTGGATGTCGTTGCGCTCAGTGTCGCGGAACCATCGCATTCCTCTGACCCGCATGGCGGCGCCGGTGGCGAAGGAGACGGGAATGCGGGCAAGCAGCGCCTCTCCAGGATCCGGCTGCCAGATGTTCATTGCGGTACGCCCTTCCTCATACGGCGCTCCGATGCGCCCACTAGTCACCGAAGACAGCGGAACCAATAGGCGTCAGGATCTTGGGTGCAATCTTCAGGCCGCCGTCGATGGCCCTGCCCATGCCACTGATGGGATCGATGTTCCCCTTGAAGAATGTGTTGATTCCCCTGGTTCCGAGCCATTGGCCCTCTTTGTATCCAGCATTGACCAGGCCGCCCATGCGGGAGGCCAATCCGCTGGTCGCGTGTGAGATCTCGTACACATTGTCGGAGAAGCCGCCGATCCTTACCAGGCCAGCTTTGCCGAATCCATTTCTGAGGCCCTGTGACGCCTCACCGAAGGCGAGTAGAACACGCGACCTTCCCAGGTTTGTGGTCTGAAATCCCTTTCCGAGGAGCTTGGCGGTGTTCTCTGCCATTTCTCCGGCCTTCGCCGCGTTCTGGGAGAAGACCTTGGCCCCCTTGCCGAACATTCCGATGCCCGGCATCAGGCCGAGCGCATCAAGCCCGAGCGTCATCCAGCTCACGTCCGCTCCGGCCGCCATGGCGATGCCGTGGGCGGCCAGGGAGAGGCCGCTGCCGATGAGTGCGGCTGTGCCGAAGATGGCGGCGAGGGGCGGGAACGGGAGGGTGGCGATGGCCAGCATTCCCAGCACCGCGGTGATGTTGCTGAGCACGTCGCCGATCATCTTGATCAGATCGGCGTGCTCCTTCAGCCAGTCGCCGGTGGCGTCCCAGGCGTCCGCTATGCCCTTGCCGAGCTTGTCCCAGAAGCCGGGCTCGTCGGGGGCGATGTCGGCGGCCTTGTCCAGCTCCTTGCTGATGTGGCCGGCGGCCTGCTTGTAGCGTTCCTCAAGGTCGTGGACCTTCTGGATGACGCCGTTGACCGCGCTGGAGGCTTCGCCGAGTTCCTTGCTGCCCTTGTCGCCGGCCTTTGCCTCGGCCTTTTCCCTGTCGTCGAGCTTGTCCCCGGCGCTCTTCTCCAGCCGGTCCGCCTCGTCCTGGAAGTCCTGGAGTTCGCGTGCCCAGCGGTGCAGTGCGCGGGACGCCTTGTCGAAGGACTCGTGGCTCTTGCGGATGAGCGGAGTGACGTCCTGGCCGATGTACTCGGTGAAGGCGAGCGCTGTCTTGCCCTTCCAGGCGCCGCACTCGATCCGTTCCAACTCGCCGACGGCTGTGCCGAGTTCGCTGGCGAGTTTGCCGAGCCGCTTCGCCAGTTCCCGGGTGTCCTCGACGCTTCCCGGGGTGGGGTCCCAACCTATGTGAGGAAAGGACGGCCGCTGACCAGCCACGTCACTTGCCCTTCTTCTTCGCCTTGAGCGACTGGGCCAGCTCCAGGTCGAGCCCGTCGAACGTCTCGCCGATCTTGTTGATCATCTTGACGGCACCCTGCGTGTGCTTGCCGAGCTGCTTGATGCCGTAGCCCCACTCGTCGGCGAAGTCCTGTACGTCCTCGACGAGCTTGCTCTCGCCCACGGCCGTGGCATCGGCGCCCTTCAGGTCGCGGCGGGCGTCCTCCATGCGGTCGCTTATGGAGGAGAAGGTCTTCTTGAGGTGCTCGAAGATCGTGTCTTCGAGGCGCAGGTCACTCATGTCACGTCTCTCCGTGGGGACCGGGCTGATCCAGCCCGGTCCCTTCGCTGTTGCTCAGCGGTTGATGGCCTGGATTTCCTGGACGGTGACGGCCTGGTCGTTGCCGAAGGTGCCGTTGGGGAGGTCGCCGCCGGCGCCGCCGGTGCCGGTCCAGGTGATTTCCCAGGTGACGGTGGCCTGGAGGTTGAAGGTGCCGTCGCCGGAGGAGCGGAGGTACTTGAGACCGCAGGGCGGGGTCTGGTCTGCCTTGCCCTTGGCGTACGGCTCGCCGATGGAGCCGTCGTCATTGATGGCGCACTCGCCGGAGGCGGGGTAGGTCTCGGCGTCCGCCGTGCCGGGTTCGAGCTTGAGGGAGACGGGCTTGGCGGTGGTGGTGGCCTGGATGTTGAGGCCGCCCACGTCGAGTGAGGCGGTCACCGAGACCTCCTTGAACCGGGCCTTGTCCAGCCAGGCCCAGGTGGGGAGATTGACCTTGGTGGTGGCCTCGGGGGCCAGCGTCACTTCGGTGGTCGGCAACTGGATGCGGTTGTAGGCGAGTTCGGCGAGAACCTCTGGAGTGACGGCGTTCTCGACCGGCGGAGCATCTCCGTTCTCGACCCAGAACGGGTCCTGGTCGCAAAGTTGAGCCTCGGGCTCCATCCAGCGGTCCTCGTCACGGACGGCGACCCACCAGTTGCCCTCGTCCTTCTGGTCCAGGTTGTAGTTCTTGTACGTCCCGTCCTTGTACTCGTCCCGGAACATGCCGACGGAGGCCTTCGCGTAGCTGTGCTGGCCGGGCATGTTGACCGTCGAGTCGTACATGTCCTCGACGTACTTCGCGAACTCCTGCGCGCTGCGCGGTTCGTACCAGCAGGCGGGTGGGGTCCAGTCGCCCACGGGGGTTACCTGGCCCGAGCCGCTGTCGCCGCTGCCCCTGGTGCTGCCCGTGTAGGTGATCTTGGAGGTGAGAGTGGTGCCGGACCTGTCGCCGCCCGTGCTGATCTCGGACTCGGATGCACCGGGGCCCTTGGCCTCCGCGACCCCGGTGAACGTCCCGAGAGCTATGACGAGTGCGATTCCGGTGACTCCCCCGCGAGTCAGGACGCGCATGTCTGGTCCCCCCGCTTCGACAGCACCTCAGTGGTCTGCCAGACGCCCTTGCTGTTCTTCTTCAGCTGGGTGCTGTAGGTGACGTACGGGCTCTCATCGGAAGGGGACTTGTCCACCTTGCCGGTCTTGCGGTCCTTGTTGTACGCCTTGCTCTCGTCGGCGCAGTAGGTGACCGCGGCCGTGTCCTCGTCGGCGACCTTGACGTTCGGGTCGAAGTAACGGGTCACGCCCGTCCACGTGAGGTCCTCGTCCAGCCACGCCTGGATCCACTGCTGAGCGCTCACGAGAGCCTTGCCCTGGCGGTAGTACGCAACGGTCGCCGAGTCGGCGTCCCCTTGGAGGATGGCGTCGTCGACCGCGTTCACCGTCTGGGTCACGTCGGACAGCACAGCGTCCTTGACCGCGTCACCCGTCTTCCAGTTCTCGAACTCGTTCTCCACACCCTCAGGGAAGGTGATCTTGGGCCTGTCGGTGGGCCCGGAGGCACTCGCGCTCGGCGACGCCGACGTCGCCTCACCGCCCGTATCGGCTCCCGCGATCTTGTCGTTGTCGCCGGACTTCTCGTCCTCGCCGCCGCAGGCCGTCAGCAGAAGGGCTGCGGCGGCGGCGAGCGCGGCAGCGGTGGGCAATGTGCGGCGCTTCACAGTGGACTCCCCGTGAGACATGAGTGCAGTCAAGAGTCCAAACGGTATCGGTGGGATTCCCTGTTTCGCCACAGCGAACTTCCCCAAGAACGTGGGCAATTCCGGGCGTATGGGGTCTGAGGCGAGAGTCTCAGTGGCTGGATTGTGGCCCAATGGGGCGGCAGCCCCGGGTGCGTCGCATGCCGCATCCGGGGCTGCCGTGGTGTGGGGATTTCGTTTCGCTATCGAGGTGTCGTGCGCCTCGGGCTGTCGCACGGCGGTTTTGCCGAGGAGTGCGGCGTCGGTGGCGTGCGGTCCTCGGACACCGCTAGCCGCGAGCGGCGCTGCAGGGAGTCCAGGAGTTCCAACGCGTCCGTCATCGGCGGGTAGTGCACCGCACACTCGGGGCACGCGTAGACGTTGAAGCCGGGGCCCGACGGGGCGTGGACCTCGTGGACCAGGACCGGTTCCTCCGTGGTGCGCTCGCAGCGGGCGCACATCCGTACAGCGGGGCGGGTCATCGGGTGGCCGCCGGGACTCGTACGCCGTGGATGTGGGTCGGGCCTACGTCGATGCCGAGCGTCGCCAAGTACGCGGCTCGGCGGCGTTCGCGTTGGCGGCGGTGTTCGGTGGGGTCGAGGACGTAGGGGCGTACGAGGCGGGATGCGTTGCCGTCGAGGAGTTCCGTGAAGCGGGGCGGAGGCGGGGTGGGGGTGAAGCGCAGGGGCGGGGGTGTTCCCAGGCGGTGGCGGCCCCGGGGGTTTGGGGCGCAGATGCTCAGCATCCACGCGAGGGTGCGGACGATAAGGTCCAGCATGTCGACGCTCCTTCGAAGCGTTGGCCACGCCCCCGGGCCGTTCCAGCGGTCGCGGGGGTCTTTTGGTGTTACACCGTAGGGCTAACTGTGCATACCTGTCTATACCTAGGCTATTAAAGGGGCTGCTATGCATGCAGCTATGCCCCTACGTACAGTTCGGGTGTGTTCGAATTCGACCCCACAAGGCCCAAGTGGCAGCAGATCGCCGAGGTGGTTCGGGCGAGGATTGCCAGTGGCGAGTACCCCGTGCGTGGACTCATCTCTGAAGTGAAGCTGGAGCAGGAGTTCAGCGTTTCTCGTGTGACCGTCCGCAAGGCCACTGCCGCCCTGCGTGAAGAGGGGCTCATCATCACCACTCGCGGGATGGGCTCGTTCGTCGCCGCCCCTCAGGTCGACTCGCCCGCAGGCGGCGAGGGTCAGGCGTAGAAGGCTGTAGGGCGTATACGCAACGTATACTCGCGCCATGGCCGACGTAATGATCCGCGTCCCCGCCGAGGTCCGCGACCAGCTCGCCGCCGTTGCCGAGGCGCGCGGGACCAGTCTCCGGGCCCTGATGCAGGAGATAGCGGCACAGACGCTCACGCCCGAACAGATCAGGGCGCGGGCCGAGCGGACCCGTGACCTGCTGGCCGAGCGGTTCGGGCATTACGTGACGGACGAGGAGTCCGCCGAGATGCGGCGCAGGATGCGTGAGGCCACGGCTGCCCACCGGGCCGCCCTCGCTGAGACGGAGTCGTCCGGTTGAGCCAGATCGAACACTTCGTCCTCGACGCGCCGACGCTTCTGGCGATGGGGGGCAACAAGCAGGTCTCCGGACTCATCCACGCCGCGGCGGACAGTGACGACGTCCGGGTGTGGGTGCCTGTCCTGTGTCTGTTGGAAGCCGAGCGTGAACGTGCGGGGATTGTGGAGCACGTCGGCGTTCTGGTCGACGTCCTCCGCGTCGTCGACGACGACTACGCGATGGCCGTCACCATCGCCGAGTTGTGCCGGGGCGGTACCGCTTTCGGTGTCGCGGCCGCCGTGCACGCCGCGCGGCCGAATCTGATGCTGCCCGAGGGGGCGTTGGTGGCCACGGTCGCGCCGGAGGCGTATCGGGGGCTTGGTGTCGGAGTGATGGACCTCAATCGCTGAGTGCGCTCCGCGTAAAGTCCCCCCGAGCCACCCGCCCCGCCAGCGTCTCCCCGCCCCGCAGCAGCGACCCGTACCCCGTCGCCGCCCACACGCTTCGCTCCACCGGCACCTCGAAGTACGGGACCAGGGTTCCGGTCGGGGTGGCGTCCGTCAGGACCTCTGGGGCGCGGCGGGTGTGGAGGGCGGCAGCGCACAGGGTGCAGACGGCTACCTGGGCGCGGTCGCGGCGGCCCAGTGGGCGCCAGGTCGTGCGGCGGATCGCGCGGCCGTGGAGGGGGTTGAAGAAGCAGAGGGGGAGGGGGGACGGGGTGTCCCGCAGGGCGTCTTCGCCCTCCGTCACCAAGGCCAGCACCCCCGCCAGGTCCGGGACACCGCGGGCCGCGTCCAGGACCGTACCCGCCGCCGCGTACGCGTCCAGGGCCCGCTGCAGACCCGGCGTCGTCGTCGCGTCCGCCGCCTGGGCGGCCTCGCCCAGTGCCACTGCCTCCGCCGACGCCCGTTGGCGCAGTGCTGTCTCGTCCGCGGCGCGGGCCGTTGCGAAGACCCGGGGGAGGCGGGGGGTTCTACGGCGGTGGCGTACGAGGAGGAAGGCGGCCAAAGCGGATACGGCGAGCGCCGCTGCCGCCGCCGTCGCCCACGTCGGCCATGAGCTTGCCGTGTCCGTCGGTGCCGGCGCCGGTGTGCTGCGCGGCGAGCTCAGGTCGTCCATCGCCTCCTCGTAGACCGCCGTCCCGTCACCCTCCGCCACCAGCTCCACGGCCTTCGCCGTCAGGTCCGCCAGGCCTGCGTTCCTCGTCTCGTCGAGGAAGCCCGCCGCGGCCACCGCGTCGCTGGTCTGGTGGGTGTCGGCGGGCCATTCGTAGCCGTTGAGGGAGTCGGTGAAGGTGCCGTCCGTCGTGATCAGGATCAGCTCCCGTTGGGGGAGGCGGTCGCGGACGACCGCGGCCAGGGTGTCCGCCTCGCCGTCGAAGGAGTCGCCCTTGGTGAGGGGGGTCAGGACCACCTTGATGGGCAGGCCGGTTGCGGAGATCTGCCGCGCCAACTGCCGCTGTTTCGGCGGCGGTACGGCCTCGGCGTACGAGTCGTCGACGTACACCGGGGATGCCCGCAGGGCGCCGGCGATACGTTCGCCGGGGCTGGGGGAGTCCGCTGCCGCCGCGGGCACGGGCAGGAGCAGTGCCGCCGTCAGCGCGGCTACGAGTACGCGGCGGCTACGCGACATGCGTCCTCTCCTTCACCTTCTCGATCAGCCGGCGGATCCCCTCGGGGACTGCGGTCAGCAGCTCGTCCGCCTCCTCGTACGGCACCCGCCCGTCGGTGGTCGGCAGGGTCAGTACCAGCGTGTGGACGGTGCGCGGGGCGGCGATCGCCGTGTCGAGGCAGCGGGCGCAGACGTGGAGCAGGCGCCTTTGGCGGCCTTCGGCGGTCGTCCGCAGGTGGTGGCGGTTGACGGCCGGGCCGTGCAGCGGGTTGACCGCGCAGCAGCGGTTGTACGACTTGCCCGCCGCGGCGGCGCGACCCGCACGGGCCAGTACGGTGACCGCGACCAGGTCGCTCGCGGTGGCGTCGTCGACGCGGCCCGGGTCGCCGTCCAGCAGGAGCAGTGCGGCGTCCAGGCAGTCGCCGGGGCGCCTGTCGCCGCTACGGGTCTCAGGGTCGAAGTCGGCCATCAGCGCCCGGAGTTCGGTGCGCGCGGTGTTGCGGAGGTACGACTGTGAAGGTTCCGTCGGCGACACGTCGGGCAGTGTTTCCGTCGCCGGGGGTTCCGGACGGCGGCGCCTCAGCAGCCTGAGGACGATGCCGAGGGCGGCCGCCGCCAGGCCGAGCACCAGCCCTGCTGCCAGCGTGCCCATGAACAGGCCCGGCCAGAAGTCCCCCGTGAAGAGCGGCGGCAGATCGTCCTCGGTGGCCGGGTTCGTCGTCGGGTACGGGTCGCCGGGCGTGGTCGGCTCGTCCGTGCGGTCGGTCTTGTCGAGGAGGGTCATCAGGGCGTCGAGGCGTTCGCCCAGAAGGTGGTCGTCGGCCTCGTCCGCCTTGTCGTCGCCGTACGTGATGGACTCGGGGAGGTCGAAGAGGAGGCTGTAAGTGTCCAGGGCGAGGCCGTGGTTGAAGACGTTGATGTAGCCGTCCAGCGGGTCGGCCACGATGTACACGCCGTCTTCGCCCACCTTGTCGTGGAGCGCGTACGCGAACACCTCCTCGTCCGCCTGGGACTCGTCCTCCCACATCTGCGGGACGACGGCCATGAACACCGGGCCGCCGCCCTTCGACTCCTCGAACTTGCGGGCGCGGTCGGATAGTTCCGTCATCTGCGCCGCGGACAGGACCCGGGGGCTCTCCGGATCCGCGTAGACCGGGTTCTTGGCGAGGCCCTGCGCGACCCGGTCGATACGGGCCTCCATGTCGATCGCCCGGGGTGGCGGGGAGGCGCTCGACGTCGTCTGGTCGAAGACGGCGCCTGCGGTCACGCCCACCGCTACCGCGGAGGCCAGGGCGATTGCCCAGACCGGCCAACCCGCCTTGGGCTGCTTCTGCTTCCGGCGCGCGCCCGGCAGCCGGCGCCGCCACCGCCGTACGTACGGAACCAGCAGCAGGATCGACAGCGGTACGCCGGTCAGCAGCATCCCCGTCAGCAGGGACTGGTTCTCGCGGTCGCTCGGGCCGATGTACATCTCGGCGGGCTCGTCGCCCTCGCCGTACTTCTCGCGCGCCGCCTCCGCACGCGCCGCGGCCTTCGCGCCGCCCTGCGAGACGACCTCCACGAAGCGCTCGAAGCTGCGCAACGGGCCTGCGTCGTAGGGGAGTTCGTAGAAGGTGGCGGTGACGGCGTCCTCGGCCGGGGCGGTCACCCCGTACGCCGTGGCCGCCGAGACCGACGACTCGTCGAGCAGCACGTACAGGCCGTCCCTGCCGAGGCGGTCGTGGACCGCGCCGAGCAGGGCCTCGCCGCCGGCGGCCGCGGAGGGCAGGACGAGGACGTACGTCGGTACGTCCGCCCCCTTCGCCACCCTCGCGAAATCCCGCGTCATGGACTTCGGTACCTCGCGCGGGAGTTGGTCGGTGACGTAGACCGGGTTCTCGCGGAGGCGCTCGGCCAGGTAGGCGGCCTGGGTGTCGGCGGCCGCGCCGGCCGGGGTCGCTGCGGCAAAGGCCGCGAACAGGGCGCAGAGCAGCAAGAGCGCCCATGCGGCGGGGCCGTTCGGCCGACGTCGCGTTCCTTGCGGTGTCTTGAGCGCGCGCACTGCCGCCATCCCCCGTACCCCGTCGACTGCAATCACTTGCGGCACTCTACTGAGGGGTTCGCTGGTGCGAAACCGCGTGTGGGGGTGGTCTGGCCTATGCCGCCGCTTCACCCATTGGCGTGAACCACGCTCAGCCCAGCTTCTCGTTCTGCGCCCGTACCGCCTTCTCCGCCAACTCGGCGTCGCTGGGTCGCGCCTCCGCGATGGCCCTGCCGTTCACCGCGAAGTAGACGGCGATCAGGTCGGCGGTGCGGACGGCCTGGATGTGGAGGACGTGGGTGGTGCCCTGGAACGTCATCGTGGACTCGAAGGCGAGCGTCTCGTCGCCGCCCGCCGCCGTGGCCTTCTCGGCGGCGACCGAGTCGTACGCGCTGGCGTTGCCGTTGGCCTTCGCCGTGAAACCGCCGCCGCAGGAGTCGATCGCCTTCGACAGGCCGGCCATGGCGGACGACGCGCCGCCTTCCGTGCCGTACGCCGCGAGAGCGATGTACGTCGCCGCCCCCTCGGCCCCCGAGGTGTAGCGGGCGAGGTCGGCCTCCGGGTCGCCGAGCGGGAGCTGGTTCATCGCGTAGGCCAAGGGCGCGCAGACCGGCTTGTCGAGGGTCACCTCGTCCTGGGACTTGGCGAAGACGAACTCGGATTCGAGCTCCTGCACCGCATCGCCGTCGAGGTCGGCGTCGGTGACCATCACCTTCGCCAGCCGCTCCGCCGGGCTCATCTGCCTGGCCTGCGCGGAGGACGACGACGAGGGTGACGGCTTCGCGTCCGTGTCGCTGTCACCCGCGCAGGCGGTCAGTACGGCGGTCAGGGAGAGTGCGGAGGCGGCGGCGAGCGCGGCGCGCTTCATGGGGGCTCCTTGCGGTGGGGGGATTGTGGGTTGTTCTCTACTCGTCCAGCAGCTTCTTCAGCACGCGTGACAGCTCCGGCACCCGCGCCCCGGCCGCCTGTGCCTCCGTGACCGCCCGGACGTACGCCAGCGCCTCCGCCCGCAGCTCCCGCTTCTCGTCGCCCTGGCGGCTGCCCGCCACCCAGACCACGATCGCGAGGGGGACGAGGGCGAGGAGGAAGTAGCCGAGCGGGGCGTCGTTCGACCAGGCCCAGCCCGCGCCGATCAGTCCGGCGAACAGGAGCAGACAGCCCGTCTCGTCGTGCCAGCCGCCCGCTTCGGCCATCTCCTCGTACCGGGTGACCGC
This sequence comes from Streptomyces sp. NPDC079141, assembly GCF_040686775.1. Lineage (NCBI taxonomy): Bacteria > Bacillati > Actinomycetota > Actinomycetes > Kitasatosporales > Streptomycetaceae > Streptomyces > Streptomyces sp. NPDC079141. The sequence continues at coordinate 123,760 of NZ_JBFBLP010000008.1, forward strand.
GGCGGGTTTCGGGGGTACGGCGGTCGGCCCCGCCTCGGACTGCGGTGTCACGGGCTGCGCCGCCTCGGGCTGCATCGCCTCGGGCTGCGGTGCCACGCCCGGATACGTCGGTATCGGCGCCCACCCCTTCCCGCCCCCGGTCGACGAACGGCCCTCCAGCCACGCCGGTACATGCGTCAGCGGCAGGCCGTGCGCCCGGGCCACGCCGAGGACCTCGCGGTAGCCGGTGAGGGTCGGGTGGGTGAGTTCGCGCTTCCAGTGCTTCCACGCCGCCGTGATCAGGGCCGCGGCCACGACCAGGATCGGACCGGTGACGAGGAAGCCCAGGTTCGCGCTGCGCTCGGGCAGCTCCACCGACACCATCGGCAGGATCAGGCCCGCCGTCAGCACCAGGACACCGACCCAGCCGCGCCAGTTGTGCTGCGTCGCCTCGATCGCCCGCCGGCGCTCCGCGAACAGGGCGGTCACCGTCGCGTCGTCCGTGTAGTCCACCCCGTGCCGCGCGCCGATCGCCTGGACCGCGGCCAGTGCACGGGCATCCGTCGCGAGCGTCGCTCCGCTGATGGGGAGCAGGCCAGTTGTCGTATCCCCCATGGCAGCAGCCGTCCCTCTGGTAGTCCTGCGTCTTTCGGCGACCAAGGATCATGTCATGGCCGTCCGGCGCCCTCGTGAGCGAATCGTGCAGACCTCATGGCCGGCGCGTGATGAATGATTCGCGCTCGCACAGAACGGTGCGACTTCCGGGTCTGTTCACAACTGGGTGTCCAGCGACTCCAGTTGCAGGTGAGTAACAGTCCAGCTACCGATCCCCACGGGACCGGACGCGCCTTGAGGGGCTTATGAGCGGCTGATACGGTGCTTTGGCTTGACACTCGCCCAGCCTCTGGTTATCCGCGCAAGACGCGAAGAACGGGTGAAGTGTCCGGAATTGCAGAGAATTCGGCAGACAATTTCTTGGGTGTACGGGGAGCGGTTGCGTGAAGATCCAAGAGCGTACGGGGGCGGGCGCAGGACGTTCCGCGGCTCCGGCTCAGCCGTCGGTCGGCGACCGGCTTCCTACCCCTCCTCGCGAGCGCAAACCGGCGCTGGCCGCGCTGGCGGTGCTGCTCATCCTGCTCGGTGCGCTGGGCGCGACGATGCTCGTGCTCCAGGCCGGTGACCGGGAGGAGGTCGTCAAGGTGACGAGCGACATCCGGGCCGGCGAGTCGGTGGGCGACAACGTCGCGTCCGTACTGGTCGCCAAGGACGACAGCATCAACTACGTCACGTGGGACCAGCTGGAGACGCTCAAGACGCTCAAGGCCAAGTCCACCATCTACAAGGGCACCGTCGTCATCGGCGACATGTTCACCGAGAAGATGGGCGTCACCGAAGGCAAGGCAACCGTAGGCCTCTCCCTCAAGGCCGGTCAGTACCCCACCGGCCTTGAAGTCGGCCAGACCGTCGCCGCCTACCGCGTGGGCACCACCGCCGGCTCCGGCTCCGACGACTCCGACAACAGCGGCTCCTCCTCCGCCGGCGGCAGCAACAGCCTCATCGTCGACCAGGCCACCGTCACCTCCGTGCCGAGCGGCAACGGCGACGACCTCGTCGGCAGCACCAACCTCGCCGTCACCCTGACCGTGGACGCCGACGAAGCCGCGCCCCTCGCCCAGGCAGCCTCCAACGGCGAAGTGGCGCTCGTGCTCGTCCCCGGCAGCAACTAGAAGGCGGCACCCACCCCATGGCGCTCATCGCTCTCGCCGCCGACAAGGGTTCCCCCGGCGTCACCACCGCGGCCGTCGCCCTCTCGGCGGTCTGGCCGCGCCGGGTCCTGCTCGCCGAGACGGACCCGGCGGGCGGCGACCTCGTCTACCGCAGTGCCGCCGCGCACGGCGGGCCGCTCAACCCGAACACCGGCATGCTGTCCATAGCCGCCACCGCGCGCCGTGGACTCGTACCCGATCAACTGTGGGACCACGTCCAGCCGTTGAGCGGCGGGCTCGAAGTCCTCGTCGGGCTCGGGATGGCCGAGCAGGCCGCCGGGCTCGCCGGGCTGTGGCCCACGCTCGGGCACGCCTTCTCCACGCTCGCCGACTCCCCGAACGCGCCCGCCGACGTCATCGCCGACTGCGGCCGCATCAGCGGGGACACCCCGGCGGTGGAACTGTTCCCGCATGCCGCGCTCGTGTTGCTGGTCAGCCGTACCGAGCCGGAGGCCATCGCCCGCGTCCGGGACCGTGCCGCCGCCCTGTCCACCAAGCTGCACGGCGGCCCGCGCGGCGCCGCGAGCCTTGCCACCCCGCTGATCGGGGTCGTGCTGATCGCCGACCCGAACAGCGCCGGCAAGATCGCGGGGCAGGTCAACGACATGCTCGTGCACGCCCAGACCGGCGCCCGCGTCGTGGGCACCATCGCCGAGGACCCGGCCGGCGCCGACCAGCTGGCCGGCCGCAAGCGCGGACGCCTCGACAAGTCGCTGCTGATCCGCTCGGCCCGCAAGGTGTCCGCCGACATCTACCAGCAGTACGGCGCCGCATGGGCCCACCAGGCGCAGATGAACGGCGGCGCGGCTCGATGAGCGCTGTCGACCATCAGCTGGTCAAGCGGTTCCGGCAGGAGGCCGGTGACCGCATTGCCGAGCAGCGCCGCCTGGACCAGGTCAGCGGTGTCACCCCGATGTCCAGCGAGGACGAGCGGCAGTACGCCCGTGCCGTCATCGCGCAGATATTGGAGGAGTACGCCCGGACCGAGATCAACGCCGGGCGTACGCCGCTGGACGCGGAGACCGAGGAGCAGTACGCGGCCGCCGTGCACGCCGCGCTGTTCGGAGTCGGCCGCCTTCAGCCGCTGCTCGACAATCCCGAGGTCGAGAACATCGACATCAACGGGTGCGATCAGGTCTTCGTCGGGTACAGCGATGGACGGGAAGTAAAAGGTGATCCCGTCGCCGAGACCGACGAAGAGCTCATCGAGCTCATCCAGGTCCTCGGCGCCTACTCCGGGCTTTCGTCCCGGCCCTTCGACTCGGCCAACCCGCAGCTCGACCTGCGGCTGCCGGACGGTTCGCGTCTGTCGGCCGTCATGGACGTCGCCCGGCGGCCCGCCCTGTCCATCCGCCGTGCGCGCATGGGCAAGGTCTTCATCTCCGACCTCGTCGGCAACGGCACGCTGACCCCCGAGGTCGGCCACTTCCTCGCCTGCGCGGTACGCGCCCGCAAGAACATCATGATCGCGGGCGCCACCAACGCCGGTAAGACCACGCTGCTCCGGGCCCTCGCCAACGAGATCCCGGGGCACGAGCGGCTCATCACCGTCGAGCGCGCCCTGGAGCTCGGGCTCGACCAGTTCCCCGAACTCCACCCCAACGTGGTGGCGTTCGAGGAGCGGCTGCCCAACTCCGAGGGGCAGGGCATGATCTCCATGGCGGAGCTGGTGCGCCGGTCGCTGCGTATGAACCCCTCCCGCGTCATCGTCGGTGAGGTACTCGGCGACGAGATCGTGACCATGCTCAACGCGATGTCGCAGGGCAACGACGGCTCGCTGTCCACGATCCACGCCAACAGCTCCAGCGAGGTCTTCAACCGTATTTCCACCTACGCGCTGCAGGCGAACGAGCGACTGCCCATCGAGGCCAGCCAGATGCTGATCGCGGGCGCGGTGAACTTCGTCGTCTTCATCCAGCGGCGCAACAACTACCAGAGCGGCGGCCGCCTCCAGCGCATGGTCACCTCCATCCGCGAGGTCAACGGCGTCGACGGCCGCGTGCTGTCCAGCGAGGTCTTCGCCGAGGCGCCCGACGGCCGCGTCGTGCCGCACGCGCCGCTCGCCTGTCTGGAGGACCTGATGGCGCACGGATACCGGCCCGCCGGAACGTGGGGGTGAGCACATGAGTGAACTCGGCTCCATGGGCGGCCTGTTCTCTACGACCGTCCTGTACGCGCTCGCCTGCGGTGTCGCCGTCGGCGGCGGCCTCGCGCTGCTCCTGATGGCCGTACGCGGACTGCCCGCCAAGCCCGAGCACGAGAAGCAGAAGGCCAGCGAGCGGGCGAACGAGCTGATCCGGTTCGCCGGTCAGCGCGGGTCGCTCGCCGCGGGCGTAGGACTGGTCGTGCTGCTGCTCACCCGGTGGGCGGTGCTCGGCATCGCGGCCGGGATCCTGGTGTTCTTCTGGGACCGGCTCTTCGGCGGAGCCGCCGAGGAGCGCGCCGCCATGAAGCGCGTCGAGGCCCTCGCCTCCTGGACGGAGTCACTGCGCGACACGATTGCCGGAGCGGTCGGCCTGGAGCAGGCCATCCCCGCGTCCGCGCGCGCCGCCGCCCCGGTCCTGCGGCCGCACCTCGACGCACTCGTCGACCGGCTGCGCGCCCGCACCCCGCTGCCCGAGGCACTCCAGCAGCTCGCCGACGAGATCGACGACGCCTCCGCCGACATCATCGTCGCGGCGCTCATCCTCAACGCCCGGCTGCGCGGCCCCGGTCTCAGGCAGGTGCTCGGCGCGCTCGCCAAGTCGGCCCGCGAAGAGGTCGACATGCGGCAGCGCGTGATGGCCCAGCGGGCGTCCACGCGACGCTCGGTGCAGATCGTCGTGGCGGTGTCCGTGGCCTTCGTGCTCGGCCTGTCCATCTTCAACCGCGAGTTCGTCGAGCCCTACGGCGACCCGGTCGGCCAGCTCGTCCTCGCCTGCGTCTGCGGCCTGTTCGCGCTCGGCTTCCTGTGGCTGCGCAAGCTGTCCACCATCGAGACGCCGGAGCGGTTCCTGGTGCGGGACGAGTCGTCGGTGCAGTTCGTGCGGCCGCGTACGCCGTCGGCGCCACAAGGCCAGCTCTACACGGACGAGGGGGCCCGACGGTGAACCAGGTCACGATGCCGATCATCATCGGCGCGGTCTTCGGCCTCGGCGTCTACGCCCTCGTACGCGCCCTGATGCCGACCAAGCGCAGCGCCGTCGCGCAGGTCGCGCGGATCGACGCGATGCGGGCGCGCGGGGCGGCGTACGAGTCGGCGCGCACCACGCAGGACACGGGCGGCCGTTTCTCCTCGACGCGGGCCGAAGTCGGCCGTCGTGTCGCCGAGTTCTATCTCCAGCAGGGGTGGGAGCAGCGCTCGCTGCGGGCCGACCTCGCCGTGCTGGAGCGCAGCTGGGAGAAGTTCCTGGCGACGAAGGTGCTGCTGGGTGTCGCGGGTCTGTTCTTCGGGCCGTTCCTCTTCGCGGTCGTCTGGACCCTCGGCTTCGGCAGCAGCCCGATCATCCCGGTCTGGCTGGCGCTGCTGTTCGCGGCCCTCTTCTTCTTCCTCCCCGATGTGGAGGTACGGCGGGACGCGGCCGAGAAGCGCCGCGACCTGCGGCGGGTGATCGGTGCCTATCTGGACCTGGTGTCGATGAGCCTGGCCGGCGGCCGCGGTCTGCCGGAGGCGCTGATGGCGGCGGCGGAGATCTCGGACGGCTGGGCCAACCAGCGCATTCGCAGCGCCCTCGCCGATGCCCGGATCACCGGTATCAGCCAGTGGCAGGCGCTGGGTTCGCTCGGCGAGGAGCTGGGCGTGGAGGAACTGAAGGACCTGTCCGCCTCGTTGGCGCTGGTCGCCGACGACGGTGCGAAGGTCCGTGAGTCCCTCGCCTCCCGCGCCGAGACCATGCGGCACCGCGAACTCGCCGAGATCGAGGGCAGCGCGGGCGAGAAGTCCCAGTCGATGCTCGTGGCGCAGCTGCTGCTGTGCGCCGGCTTCCTGGTGTTCCTGATCTATCCGGCCGCCATGCGCGTGTTCCAGGTCTGATCACCCTTACGTCTTGAGAGGACAACTGACCATGAACGGACGGAACTTCAACACCGGGATCCCGGCGGTGGACTTCCTCGTCACCTTCCTTCAGGGCCGTGTGCAGCGCGCCCGCTCCGGCGAGCTCGACCGCGGTGCCTCCGCCGTCGAGTGGGTCATCATCTCCGCGGTCGTCGTGGCGATCGTCGGCGTCGTCGCCGCGATCATCAACCGCGCGCTGGAGGGTGGCGCCGAGAAGGTCGAGAACTGCATCAACGGGGCCAACCAGAGCGGCACCTGCTGAGCACGGTCACGGGGGTGCAGCGACGTATGCGGACCTGGGTACGCCGTAGACGGGAGGAAGTCTCCGCGCGCGGCGACTCCGGCATGACCGCGATCGAGTTCGTGCTGCTCACCCCCGTCCTCTTCTTCATGATCTTCGCCACCGTGCAGTTCGCGCTGTACTTCTTCGCCGACCACGTGGCCCAGGCGGCCGCCCAGGCCGGCGCCCGCAAGGCCCGTGCCACGGCCGACGCACAGCCGGGCGGCTGGCGCGGCGAGGCCCGTACGGTCGTCAACAGCTACATCGACCAGCTGGGCCCGGCGCTGGTGCTCTCGCCGAACGTGACGATGCTCCAGCCGGAGCAGAACACGGTGGGCGTGGAGATCACGGCGAAGGTGCCGTCGGTGTTCCCGGGCCTGGACTTCACGGTGCACGCGCGGTCGGCGGGGCCGGTGGAGCGGTTTGTGCCGGAGGGGGAGAACTGATGCGTTCCCTTCGCCTTCGGGAGGACCGCGGACTGTCCACCATCGAGGTCGTGATCCTGGCCCCGGTGATGATGCTGTTCATCCTGGTGCTGGTGGCCTTCGGGCAACTCGTCGACGGCCGGGGCGCGTTGGACGGCGCCGCGCGTGACGCGGCCCGCGCGGGCTCCATTCAGAAGGACCACGCCACGGCGATGGCCGAGGCGCGGAAGGCGGCTGCCGCGAACCTGGCGGACGTCTGCACGGGCGAGGTGACGGTGACGCAGACCAGCACCGGCTTCGACCCGGAGGTCGACCCGCTGTTCTCGGTGCAGGTCAGCTGCCGAGTCCGTGGCCTTGCGATGCTGGGCCTGGACATCGACCCGACGATGGACGCCTCCTTCAGCTCTCCGCTGGACCCGTTCCGGAGGTCGGCGTGAGGACCTGGCTCACGGGGCTGCGCGCCCGTATGGACGACCGCGGCTCGGGCGCCGGCGCGGTCATCATCTTCGCGCTGGTGTTCCTGTCCCTCTCGGCCTTCGTGATCGACGGCGGCCTGTCCATCTCCAAGCGGGAGCGGGCGGCCGACATCGCGGAACAGGCGGCCCGTTACGCCGCCCAGGACATCGACCGCGAGGCCCTCTACGACAACGAGGGCGGCCCCGCCCCCATCAACTTCGAGAACTGCGACGCCCGGGTCAAGGCCTTCGCCCAGGAAATGGACATGTCCGGCGCGGACATCGCGGCGACCCACTGCGTGGCGGCGGACGCCGACCAGGTCCAGGTCGAGGTCCAGCTCACGTACTCACCGGTGTTCACGGGCATGTTCTACGGCGGTGACGTGACCGTCCGCGGGCAGGCGGTGGCGGAGAACGAGGTGGGCTGACGGGGGGCGAGTCTCAGGCCTGCCCTAGTCCTTCTTGGGCCGCTTGTCCTCGGTCTTCATTGCGTCGTTGACCTGCTTGGCGAGCTCGTCGTCCAGCTTCTTGAACTCGCGGACCACGGCGTCGGACATGCTCGCGAGGGCGTCGAGCTGCTGGGAGATGTCCTCACGGCCGTCCTCCCAGTTGGACTCGAAGTCGCCGAGGGCGTCATTGACGGTGCCGTCGCCGATGTCGTCCTCGTAGGACTCGAACATCTTTTTGGTGTGGTTCATGCGGTCCTTGATGGAACGCAGCCGACGGCCGTAGTCCTCCAGCTCGGTCAGCGGAAGTGACAGGTCACTCTTGCCCTTGGCCATGTATCCGTCCCCCGACTGTTCCTCGTAGGCTGATCGGCACGGTACATCGCACGAAGGGTGAAGGTCGACGGCATGGCCCGCTACATGGAGGCGCTCACGATCGAGCGCGGGGGATTCCGGATCAAGGTGCCGGAATCGTGGTGGGAGTTCGACGTACGGCCGGAGTCCCGGGACGACTCGATCCGCCGGATGGTGAACGAGCGGGTCGCGGGCAACCCCGAGCTGGCCAAATACCGCGACGTCTACACGGAGTTCCTCCGCAAGGCCGCTGCCGACGCCTGGAAATCGGGCGCCCTGTACTGCGGCTGCATGGCGGAGAGCTTCGGCGGCGACACCCCGATCACCGGCTCGGTGACGGTGTCGCTGGTCGGCGGCCGCTCGGCCTCGGGCGAGCCGCTGTCGACGGACCCCGCGGTCATGGCGGGCCAACTCGCCGTCAAGGAAGCCAAGAAGGACGGCGACTCCTGGCGCAAGGTCACCACCGTCGACATCCCCGGCGTGGGCCCGGCGGCCCGGACGTACGGCATCGAGGACATCGCCGTACCGGACGACGCCCTCAAGCGCACGATCCGGGCGGTGCTGATGCAGACGTTCATCCCGGTGCCGGGGCAGGAGGGGAAGGTCGCGCTGGTCGCGGGCAGCAGCCAGGTCCTGGACCTCGCCGACTCCTTCTTCGACATCTTCGACGCGATCACATCGACTTTCAGCTTCGTGGAGTGACTTGGCATGGACGTGCTGGTGGAACTGCACCTCCGGTTCGGGCGGCTGCGGCCGAAACCGGGATGCACCCTCACGTGGCACGGCCCGGTTCCCGAACGGGCGACGCGGAGCGTGAGCATACGTACCGAGGGGCCCTTCTCCATCGGGGAGTTGATCGTCTGGGAGACCGGCGAGGCGCATTTCCTGCTGGGGGAGACGCTGAGCGGGGACACCACGGATGAGCGGTTTCAGATCAACGACGAGAACCAACTGATCCAGGCTCTGGACCGCTTGGGGAGGTGGGTGCACGGCGAGGGCACCACCGCGAGGACCGAGGAGTTCCTCCTCGACCTCGACGCGGGGATGCTCGACTACTTCCGGGAGATCGCCACGGTGATGGTCGAACGGTTCGGCATCTCCCGGGCGGAGGCGGTCGCCCGCATCAACGACAATTACGCCGGCGTGAACATCGGGCCCTACCCCGACCTCATGTGCCACGAGACCCCGGAGTACTGGGCCCGCGACCTCCGCTACGGCCCCCCGCCCCCGCCGGACTCACCTGCCTGGACGTTGCGGAACTGATCCTTCGCGTCGCGCGTCCGACCCCTGTATACGGTTGTCGTTGGTGATGCGTACATGACGGGGGTTGCGGTATGGCAGGGCATCGGCCCACGGACTGGCATGTCCTGGACCTGGACAAGGACCCGGTGCCGGGCGATCCGCAACAGGTCCGCCAACTGGCCAAGAAACTCCACGACTTCGCCGACGACGTGTCGGACGCGTTGCGTCTGGTCAAGGGCATGTCGGGGGAGTCGACCCTCGCCGAGTGGGCGGGCAAGTCGGCGGATGTCTTCAAGGAGGACTTCGCCGACGTCCCGAAGAACCTGAAGAAGCTCAAGACGTCGTACGAGATGTGCGGCGACGCGCTCACCGACTACTGGCCGAAGCTGGAGCGGGCGCAGGCGCTGGCGGACCGGGCGCTGGCGAAGGGCCGGGAGGCGCAGTCGGACCTGTCGTCCGCGAAATCCCGTCTGTCGACGGCTGATTCGTGGGTGACGCGGGCCTCGAAGGAGGCCGACAAGTACAAGGACGACCCCACCGGCAGCAAGTCGGCCGAGAAGCCGGACGAGGCGAAGGTCCGGGCGGCGACGCGGGATGTGCAGCACGCCGAGGCGGCCCAGGGGCGGGCCAAGTCGGACGTCTCCGACGCGCAGGGTGCGCTGGACGCCGCGAAGAAAATGGCCGAGGACGCGCGCAAGATGCGCGAGGAGGCGGCGCGGACGGCGAAGTCGAAGATCGACGAAGCCTCCGACGCCGGTATTCAGAACCGGTCGTGGTGGGAGGACATCGGGGACTGGTTCGTCGACAACTGGGACACCATCGTCGCCGTGTGCAAGGTGGTCGTGGCGGTCGTAGGCATCATCGCGATGATCATCGGTGGTCCGATCCTGGCCGCGATTGTCATCGTCGCCGGTCTCATAGTCCTGGCGGACACGCTCTATAAATACTCAAAAGGCCAAGCCGGCCTCCTGGACGTCGCCTTCGCCGCCCTGGACTGCATACCCGGCATGAAGGGCCTCACCAGCCTCGGCAAGCTGGCCATGGGCATGAAGGCGCTGGGCAAGGGTGGCCTCAAGGCCATGGCCAAGGGACTGGGGAAGAAGGGCCTGCGCAAGGAGGCCGACGACGCCGTCGCGAACAGCAAGCCCACCAAGGGCCGCTGCAAGAACGGCGATCCCATCGACATGATCTCCGGCGACATGCTGATGGAGGAGACGGACGTAGACCTGCCGGGCCTGCTTCCCCTGATCCTGCGCCGTACGCACCTCTCCTCCTACCCGTACGGCCGCTTCTTCGGCCCGTCCTGGGCCTCCACCCTGGACGAACGCCTGGAACTGGACGACGAGGGCGCCGTCTTCGCCACCGAGGACGGCATGCTGCTCTTCTACCCGGTGCCGACGCCGGGCACCTCGGTGCTGCCTCTGGAAGGCCCGCGCCGGCCGCTGGACTGGGACGGCGCCCCCGGCGCGCCCGTCAGGATCACCGACCCGGACTCCGGCATCACGCGTCACTTCGCCCCGCGCAGGCGGCCGGCGGCGGCCGACGAGGCGTTCACGCTCCCTCTTGCCGCGATCACCGACCGCAACGGCCTCCGTATCGACTTCGACCGCGACGACGACGGCACGCCGGTCGCCGTACGTGACTCGGCGGGCCGCCGAGTCCACGTCGACACCGACCAGGGACGCGTCACCGCACTCCGGCTCCACAACCCGGACGACGGCCCCGACGGCACGCTCCTCAAGCGCTTCGCCTATGCCCCCGACGGCAACCTCACCGAGATCCACAACTCCAGCGGCCTGCCCCGGAAACTGACGTACGACGCCCGCGCCCGCATCACCTCCTGGACCGACCGCAACGGCTACTCCTACCGCTTCACCTACGACGCCCTGGACCGCTGCACCGCCGGCGAGGGCGACGACGGCAGCCTCTCCTGCACGGTCGAGTACGACAGCGAGAACCGCGAGACGCGCTACACCGACGCACTCGGGAACACGACGTCGTACCGCTACAACGAGCTCCTCCAGCTCGTCGCCGAGACCGATCCGCTCGGCCACACCGTCTTCTCCGAGTGGGACCGTTACGAGCGTCTTATCGCCCGCACGGACGCGCTCGGGCGGACAACTCGCTACGAGTACGACGATCAGGGCGCGCCGACCGCGGTCATACGGCCCGACGGCCGCCGGGAGGAGGCGCGGAACAACGCCTGTGGTCAGCCTCTGTCGGTGACGCAGGCCGACGGCCACGTCTGGCACATGGAGTACGACCCCCGGGGAAACCTGATCGCGGAGACGGACCCCGCGGGTGGCCGGGTCACCTACTCCTACGACGAGATCGGCGCGCTCACGGCGATCACGGACGCCGCCGGGCGTACGGCGCGGCTGGAACCCGACGATGCGGGCCTGCCCATGGCGGTCACCGACGCGGAGGGCGGGACGATCCGCTACGAGCGTGACGCGTTCGGCAGGATCACGGCGCAGGCGGGCCCGGACGGGTCGGTCACCCGATTCGGCTGGACGACGGAAGGCCGCCCGAGCCGACGCACCCTGCCGGACGGAACCACGTGGCGACGTGTCTACGACGGGGAGGGGAACCTTGTCGAGCACATCGACGGGCACGGGCAGGCGGTGCGCTTCGAGTACGGCGGCTTCGACCTGCTCGTAGCCCGTACTGATCCTGACGGCTCGCGACTGGAGTTCACGTACGACGACCAGCTCCGCCTCACTTCGGTCACCAACCAGCGCGGGGTCACGTGGAGTTACACCTACGACGCCGCGGGACGCCTCGTTCACGAGCAGGACTTCGGCGGCCGCGTACAGCGCTATCGGTTCGACCCCGCGGGTCGTCTCGTCGGGCAGAGCGACAACGCGGGCGAGTTCATCGACTACGTCCGCGACGACCTCGGGAATGTCACCGAGCAGCACACGCCGGAAGGGGCGACGACGTACGTCTACGACGCTGTCGGGCACCTCCGCCACGCGGTTGCCGACGGGGTCGAGCTGGCCTACGAGCGGGACGCCCTCGGACGGATCGTCGCGGAGACCTGCAACGGACGTACCGTGCGCTCCGTCTACGACCTGCTCGGCAGACGCATTCGTCGCATCACCCCGTCGAACGCCGAGAGCATATGGGAGTACGACGGCCGCGACAGGCCTGTGCTGCTGCGGACGGCCGGACGTACGGTCAGCTTCGCGTACGACGGTTCCGGGCGGGAGATCGAGCGCCGGGCCGGCACCGTCCTGCTGAACCAGACGTGGGACGCGGACGGCAGGCTCAACTCGCAGTCCGTGACCGTAGGGTCGGCGGACGGCGATTCGGGAGCGGGACTCGCGGCACGGCAGATCCAGCACCGCGCTTACCGCTACCGGCAGGACGGCACCGTCGCCGCGATCAGCGACATGCTCCATGGCGACCGTGCCGTGGACAACGACAGCACCGGGCGGGTCACCGGGGTACGGGCCGAGACCTGGACCGAGGGCTATGCCTACGACGCGGCGGGCAACCTCACGGGAGGCGAGTGGCGGACCGGCATCCCCGCTCACGCCGAGGCGGCCTCCGCAGCCGGGCCCGTCGGCGCCGTCGGCCACATCAGCTACGAACACGATGCCCGAGGCCGTGTGGTGGTCAGGCGGAAGAAGCGTCTGTCCCGCAAGCCCGATGTGTGGCGCTACAGCTGGGACAGCCAGGACCGACTGGTCGGCGTCACGACGCCCGATGGCACTCGATGGACCTATCAGTACGACCCGTTCGGCCGCCGTATTGCCAAGCGGCGGTTGGCGCCGGACGGCGTGACCGTGGCCGAGGAAGTGACGTTCGTCTGGGACGGCTTCGTCCCGGCCGAGCAGATCACGCAGAAGGGGGACGCGGCGCCCACGTGCACGGTCTGGGACTGGGAGCGGGACCGCTTCAGCCCGGTCACCCAGATCGAGCGGATGCCCGCCCGGGATCGCCCCCAGGAATGGGTCGACGAAGAGTTCTACTCCATCGTCACCGACTTGGTCGGCACACCGACCGAGATGGTCACCGAGCATGGAGAACTCGCCTGGAGAGCGCTGACCACCGTGTGGGGTGCACCACTCGCCGCGTCAGGACCGGCCGACGTGCACTGCCCGCTGCGTTTCCCGGGCCAGTACCACGATCCCGAGACCTCGCTCAATTACAACTATCAGCGCCACTACGACCCGGAAACCGGCCAGTACGCGTCGCTGGACCCCCTCGGTCTCACCCCGGGGCCGAACCCTCGCATGTACGTCGGGAATCCGTTCACCGCGGTCGATCCGTTCGGCCTCGCGCCGGCCTGCGACCAGGAGGCCAGTGATGCCGCGCAGTGGCGGGCGGACCTGGAGCAGTCACGGCCCGGGGCGAGCAAACAGACCAGGCCGACGGTCGCCTGCGGGCTTACCGTGCCCGGACACGGGACGTTCACCGGGGCGAGTATCAAGGGTGGCGGCAGCCACAACCTGCACCCCGATGTGCAGGCCGCCTACGATCGGGTGCCGATGGCAGTGCGCCCCGCGGGCAACCAGCACGGGCGTTGTGCGGAGCCCGAAGCGTTGTCGAGGGCCATGAACGCGGGAGTCGATCCACGGGGCGCCGTCAGTGCCGCGGTGGAGGTTCGTGCGCCCGGCAATCCGAGACATGGCACGCCCAAGCCACCATGCTCCTCGTGCCAACATGTGCTCGATCAATTCGGAATCAGGGCGGTGTGACTCGATGATGAGTGAAGAGCGCGAGCAGCGTTGGTCCGCGGAGACCGACCGCGTCCTGCGCGTGGCCGGCTGGCACCCGGGGCGCTCAGTGTCCACGGAGGACTGGGAGAACACGCTCCGTGACCACGGAGGCTTCGAGATCCATGAGGCGGCCCGACGCTTCCTGGCCGAGTTCGGTGGTTTGACGAGTACCGAGCGAGGCCCTGGGAAGACGATGGCCCGCATGGGATTCACGCTCGACCCGACCGTGGCCGAGTGGGACGACGAGATCTTTGACGTGCTGAGCGAAGAGGCCGGTACCGACCTCTACCCGGTCGGGGAAGCAGACCGCCGCAACCTGTACTTGGGCATCGCTCCGAACGGTGCGATCTACGTCGGCATGGACAGCGTCACGCTGCTGGCGGAATCGGCCGACGAGGCCCTGGAGAAGCTGGTCGAGGGCATCCGATAAGGGCCGATGCACGATGGCTTCGAAGTGGGACTGGAATACGGGCAAGGGCCTGCTGGGCATGGACGACCCCGCCGAGGTGGACGCCGCGCTCGACCGCGGTGACGAGTGTCTCGGTGCGGCGGTGATCGGGCTGGCCCTCAACTGCTCGCCGGAGGTGGCGTCGCCGCGGATCATCCGGGCCATCGAGGTACTGGACCGCTCCCGACGGGACTTCCCGTTCACCGCGGCGGCCCATGTGGCCCGCCTCAACGGCCGACTGACCCCGGAGCTGTACGCCGCCCTGCGCGCGGAGGGCACGGGCGGCTTCGCCGACCACGCCATCGGGGACACCCTGACGTTCGTACCGTTCCGGGACCTGCCGCCGTGGTTCAAGTGGCAGAAGGTGCAGTCAACCGTGGTGGACAAGCTGGACGCCTGGCGGCTGAGCGCCATGTACGCGGCCGAGGACGCCTGGAAGGCCTTGCGCGGACGCCGCTCCTGAACTGCCGCCTTGCGTCGCGCGTGAGGCCTGTGGCTTGAGCGGCCGCATGGGGGACAAGGGGACAATGGGAATGACCGGTTTCGGCATCACGGGGACTTCGGATCCCTGGGTCGTCTTCGTGCCCCAGGGAGCTGCCGAGGTCCGGCGCCAGCTGTCGAGCTCTACGCCGCGTTCGCCGAGGCTCTGCAATTCCCCGGCTGCTTCGCCGAACACTTGGCACTGGCTACTTTGACCTGCCCCCGGAGGTGTGGCAGTGAGACGTGAACGCCCGGACGTTGACAGTCGGTCCCTCGAACAGCTTGAGGGGCAGCGGTGGCCGGACCCGCCGGACGACACGACCCACATGGTCAAGAACGTGCACGCACTGCGCCGCCGCCCGATTGGCACGCTGGAGCCGCACGAACTCGCCCGCCTGATCGCCCAGGACGTCGGCCTGCCCCACCTGCTGCCGGCGGCCGTGGCGCATCTCAGGGACACGGCGCCCCGCCAGGCGGCCGGCGGCTGGTACGACGACGATCTGCTGCATGCTGTCCTGACCAGGAGGCCCGAGGCTTGGGCGGACGCCCCGGATGCGGCACGGACGTTCGAGGAGACGGTGTCGATGCTGGTCGGACTCTCACCTGAGCTGCAACGGCTGGCGGATGCCTTCCTGTCCTCGCGCACTGAGGAGAGACCACAATGAGGGGCTTTCTCACGGACGAGGGCCGCACGAGCTACGAATCCGCTGCGGTCGACTCGTCCTTCTCCCTGAAGTTCACGCGTGGGAAGGGCGACGGCGGTTGGATCGAGACGGCCCACGAGGGAGTGCTCGTGGACCGCTCACCGGCGAAGGACCTCGCCACGGCCGTCCACACTGCCGCCGAGGAGTTCGCACGGACAACCCTTCGCCACCTGCCACTCGACGACGCCGGACGGGAAGACCATGAGAAGTCGCTGGCCGAGTTCGAGGAGATCCTGACGGAACTCAGCGATTGATCGCCTGAATCTCCTGCACGTCAGCAGCAGGGGATTGTGTGGGGAATGTGAGGATCTCGGCCTCGCATCGGGCAACTCGGGCTTTTCGGGCTGCTGGTGGGGCTTCGAGGGCTGTGGACGGTTCCTCTTGCTCTCCGGCCTTCGACGGGCCCGAGGACAGTCCATAAGATCTCTGTAGTCTCAGTACATCCCTCCCACCCCAACCCCAGGACTTCGCCCATGCCGCGACGCTCAAGCTCGACGGGAAGCCCGACCACCCCGCGGAACCGGACCCCGCAGCCCGTGCGCGTGCACCGGCGTTCCTTCGGGGACTTCGTCAAGGCGTTCCTCGCGTTCGTCGCGCTGATCGTGCTGGTCGTCGGGGTGCCGGGTGCGCTGGCCATGCAGCTCGGGTGGCCGGTCCCCAGTACGTGGGAGCCGCAGGAGTGGCTCACCAACGAGCTCAACGTCGGCACCTTCCTGCACATCCTCACCTTCTTCGTCTGGCTGGCCTGGGCCCAGTTCACCGCGTGTGTGATCGTCGAGATGAAGGCCGCGGTGTCGGGCGTGGGCGTTCCGGGCCGGGTGCCCGGCGCCGGTCCCAGTCAGCTGCTCGCCCGGCAGCTCGTCGCCGCGCTGCTGCTCGTCGGCGCCACGGCCGCCAGCCTCACGCCGGGTCTTTCGCAGCTCGGGCAGAGCCTGGAGGGGAACCAGCGGGGAACGGTCGCCGCCGCTCAGCAGACCCCCGGCGGACTGTTCGCCCAGCAGCAGGAGCAGGCCGCGAACACCGCCGCCGCCCTCGCCGAGCAGGCGTCCCATGCCGAGGCGAGTGCCGGTGCCGCCACCGCCAAGGACGGCGACACGAAGTACTACCGGATCCAGCCGCCCGAGGGCCGCCACCACGACTCCCTGTGGGAGATCGCCGAGCGGCACCTCGGCGACGGCCGCCGGTACAAGGAGATCTACCAGCTCAACAAGGACCGGGTGCAGCCCGACGGCTCCCGGCTGTCCGAGGCCAGCCTCATCCGGCCCGGCTGGATCATGGAGATGCCGGGCGACGCCCGCGGCGGCGACCTCGTGGAGATGCCCGACGAGACGCCGAACGTCTCGCCCGAGGTCCAGCAGCAGATCCACGACTACGCCAGGACGGGCGGCGATCACGCCCAGGGCGGAGGCGGCGCCGCAAGCGTCGACCTCCCCGAGCAGCGCCCCGCCCCCGACCGGCAGCACTCCGATCAGCACGCCGGTCACCAGCAGCAGACCCCGCAGGCCACCCCGGCCACGGAGTCCGGCAGCTCCTTCGGTCTCCCCGAGGCCCTCCTCACCGCCCCCCTCCTCGCCGCCGGCCTCCTCGGCGCCCTCGGCCGCCGGCGCCGCCAGGCCCTGTGGCAGTCGGCGCTCGGCACCGTCGGCGGACGGCGCGGCATGGAGCCGCCCACGCCGACCGGTTCCGCCGCGGACGCCCAGGACGCCCTCCTCGTCGGCGCCGACCCCGAGGGCGTACGCCTTCTCGACCGGTCGCTGCGCGGGCTCGCCGCCTCCCTCGCCGAGGAGTCGCGCCCCCTGCCGACCGTCTACGCCGCCTGGCTCAGTAACGGCGACCTCCACCTCCAGCTCGCCCAGCCCGCCGGGAAGCCGCCCGCGCCCTGGCAGCTCGGCCAGGACCAGACGTTCTGGATGCTGTCCCGGACCGACGCCGAGCGGTACGAGGACGTCGACACCGCCGCTCCGTACCCGGGCCTCGTCAGCCTCGGCACGATGGACGACTCGCGGCTGCTGCTGAACCTGGAGTCGGTGCCCGGCATCGTCTCCCTCTCCGGCCGTGAGGCCGACCGGGCCGCCGTGTTCGCGTCGGTCGCCGCCGAACTCGCCACGAACGGCTGGTCGGACCGGATGACGATCACCCTCGTCGGGTTCGGTCAGGACCTGACTCCGCTCGCCCCCAACCGGCTGCGGCACCTCGACGGCGTCGAGGATCTGATCGAGACGATGGAGGCCGAGACGCGCCAGCGGCGGGGAGCCCTGGGCGCCGCCGGTCACGACTCCGTGCTGACCGGCCGCACCGGACCTGCCCAGCACACCCGTTGGGCCCCGCACCTGGTCCTCCTCGCCGCCCAGCCCTCCGCCGAGGACGCCGTCAAGCTCGCCGAACTCGCCGCCGACGCAAGCCGGCTCGGCATCGGCTACCTCGTCGGCACCGAGACCGGCGATCTGCCCGGCGCCGCCTGGGAGATGGAGATCACCGGCGAGGGCAAGCTGCTCGCCCCGCTCCTCGGCCTCGAACTCGACGCCCAGCTCCTGCCGGCCGCCCAACAGCAGGCCGTCGTCGAGCTGTTCGTCCAGGCCGACCCCGAAAACGGCCCCGACGGCGGCCCGGCCACCACCCCGCCGTTCCTCGTCGACATCAGCGAGCAGGGGCGGCCCGCGGTCTACGCCCGGCTCGTCGGCCCGTACGAGATCATCGGCCTCGACACCCCGGACGGCGACCGCAGCGCCCTGCTCCACGAGGCGCTCGCGCTGCTGCTCCTGCACCGCGAGGGCGTGCATCCGCGTGTGCTGTCCTCCGCGCTGTGGCCGCGCGGGGTCACCGAGGACGTGCGCGACGCGCTCCTGGAACGGCTGCGCGCCTGGCTCGGCGCCGACCCGGACGGCAGCCCGCGGCTGCGCACCGACTCCACCGGCCGGCTCACGCTCGCCAAGTCCGTCGTATCGGACCTGGACGTGCTGCGTTCCCTCTACCACGAGGCCACGCAGGGCCGGGGCGTCGGCAGCCGGGCGGTTCGTGGGCGGCTTCTGACCGACGCACTCGTCCTGGTGCGCGGACCGCTGCTCGCCGATCGGCCCGAGGGCCGCTACCGCTGGCTCACCCACGAGATCATCGACGCCCAACTGCCGCTGCTGGTCGCCGACATCGGGCTCGCGCTGTCCGCGTTCCACCTGGAGAAGGACCGCGCGGAGAAGGCCATCGAGGCGCTCACCGCGGCCCTGGGCTCCGCGCCCGCGGACGAGCGTCTGTGGCACGAGCTGCTGCGCGCCACCCACGCCACCGGCGACACCGCCCGGCTCCAGGCCCTGACCGCCGACCTGATCTCCCGCAGCGGGGCGCGCGGCCTGCCGCCGCGCACGGAGGCGCTGCTCGACGAGCTGCTGCCGACCTGGCGCAACGGCGCCGTCGCCGCGGGATGACCGACCTGATGCTCGTACTCGCCGCCGCGCTGTGGGGTGCGGCGGCGGGCGCGCTCCTGCCCAGGGCCGCCTACCGCTTCTCCGTCCAGCCCGAGGAGACCTGGCGGGACACCTGCCCGGCCGGACATCCGGTGCCCGGCTGGCTCGGCCGGGCGCGCTGCACGACCTGCCGTGAGGTCTACGGCCATGGCGGCGCCCTGCTCCCCCTCTCCACCGCCCTCGTCTGCGCCGCCCTCGCCGCCGCCACCGGCACCCGGCCCGAACTGGGCGTCTGGCTGCTGCTCGCGCCCGTCGGCGTGCTGCTGGCGGTCGTGGACTTCCGGGTGCAGCGACTGCCGGACGTCCTGACCCTCCCGCTCGCGGGCGCCGCGCTCGCGCTGCTCGGGGTCGTCGCGCTGGTGCCCGAGCACGCGGGGGAGTGGCTCACCGCCCTCTACGGCAGCCTCGCCCTCGGCGGCGGTTACTTCGTGCTCTTCCTCATCAACCCCTCCGGCATGGCCTTCGGCGACGTGAAGCTGGCGCTCGGGACGGGCGCGATGCTCGGGTGGTACGGCTGGTCCGCGGTCATGCTCGGCACCTTCGCCGGGTTCCTCCTGGGGGCGTTCTACGCCGGCGCCCTGGTCGTCGTACGCAAGGCCGACCGCAAGACGGCGATCGCCTTCGGGCCGTTCCTGCTGGCGGGCGCGCTCCTCGGCCTGCTGATCGGTGCGTACGCGGCCTGACGTCCGGGCCGTGAACCGCCTGGCGTACGCTGGATCAGTCCGTCCACAACCCTTGACGAAAGGGACGCTCCGGTGACCGAGAAGGCCGACCTCAAGTCCGTCCTCGACCGCGCCGCCGCCGGTGGGCGGATCACCCCGGAGGAGGCGCTCGACCTCTACCGCGACGCCCCGCTGCACGCGCTCGGCGCCGCCGCCGACGCCGTACGGCGCCGCAGGTACGCGGGCACCGAGCACATCGCGACGTACATCATCGAGCGCAACATCAACTACACGAACGTGTGCGTCACGGCGTGCAAGTTCTGCGCCTTCTACGCGCCGCCCACGGCCAAGGACAAGGGCTGGACCCGCGACCTGGACGACATCCTGCGCCGGTGCGCCGAGACCGTCGAACTCGGCGGCACCCAGATCATGTTCCAGGGCGGCCACCACCCGGACTACGGCGTCGAGTACTACGAGAAGCACTTCGCCGCCATCAAGAAGGAGTTCCCGCAGCTCGTCATCCACAGCCTCGGGGCGAGCGAGGTCGAGCACATGGCGCGGATCTCGAAGGTGAGCGTGGAGGAGGCGATCCAGCGCATCAACGCCGCCGGGCTCGACTCCTTCGCCGGCGCCGGCGCGGAACTGCTCCCCGAGCGCCCCCGCAAGGCGATCGCCCCGCTCAAGGAGTCCGGCGAGCGCTGGCTGGAGATCATGGAGACGGCCCACCGGCTGGGCGTGGAGTCCACCTCCACCATGCTGATGGGCACCGGCGAGACCAACGCCGAGCGCATCGAGCACCTGCGGATGATCCGTGACGTACAGGACCGGACGGGCGGCTTCCGGGCCTTCATCCCGTACCTCTACCAGCCGATGAACAACCATCTGAAGGGCCGCACCCAGGCCACGATCTTTGAGTACCTGCGGATGATCGCGATCTCCCGGCTCTTCATGGACAACATCGCCCACATCCAGGGCTCCTGGCTGACCACCGGCCAGGACGCGGGCCAGCTGACCCTGCACTACGGCGCGGACGACCTCGGCTCGGTCATGCTGGAGGAGAACGTCGTCTCGGCGGCCGGTGCCAAGCACCGCTCCAACCTCCAGGAAATGATCGACATGATCCGTACGGCGGGGCGGGTCCCGGCCCAGCGCGCCACGACGTACGAGCACCTTGTCGTCCACGACGACCCGGCGAACGACCCCGTCGACGCGCGCGTGATGTCCCACATCTCGTCCACGGCGATCGAGGGCGGGACGGCCCACCCCGAACTGAAGATCCTCGCCTCCAACTAGATGCTCACGATCCACGCGGCACCGCTGGTGCTGCCGCTCGGCACGGATCCGGTACCGGACGGGGCGGTCGTCGTCGACGGCGACCGCATCGCGGCGATCGGGCCGTACGACGAGGTGGCGGCCGCCTACGAGGGTGCGCGCACGCGCCGGTGGCCGGGGGTGCTGACACCGGGGCTGCGGCAGTGGCACGGACGGTGGCTGCTGACCCGCTGCTACCACCCCGATCCCCGCGAGGCGGACGAGCTCGGCACCGAGCCCATCGCGGGCGCCGCCTTCGACGCGCTCGCCCCGGACAGCAACCGGATGGCGGGCAGCGTCCGGCGCGGGCTGCAACGGATGCTCGCGCACGGCACGACCCACGTGGGCGGCCCTTTCCCGGACGCCGTACAGCAGTCCGTGGTGCGGTCGGGGCTGCGTGAGGTGCCCCAGCCGTGGCGCTCGGCCCCGCCGGTGTGGGACGGGCCGCACCTGGACCCCTTCGTCGAGGGTTACGACCTGCCCGGCACCGCCCACGGCCCGCTCACCGTCGGAGGCCGGGCCGACCTCGCCGTCTTCGACGTGCCGGACGAGGCGGCACTCACCGCCAAGGGGGCCGGGACCTGCGTGGCCACCGTGCTGGGCGGGCGGTTGGTGTTCCGGCGTCGGTAGTTCCGCCTCAGCCAGCGAACGCCTCCCCGAACGCCCCCGAACTCTGCTCCACCCCACTGCACTCGGTGAGCGCGTCGCCCTCGTCCGCGCACTGCTGGTCCCGGAACGTCGACCACATCGACACCCAGGCGATCTCCTTCTCCTCGGCGAACGCCCGTACCTCCGCGGCGTCTTCGAGCGTGAAGGTCTCGCCGTCGACGTCGTTCACGCCGATCATCGAGGTGAGCGCCATGCCCCGCCAGGCGGTCGCGGTGGACGTTCCGAAGACGTCCTGGAGCTGCTCGTGTGAGGCCTTCGCCGCGGTGATCGCGTACTCGCCCATGTCGCCGTCGTACGACTCCCCGTAGTTCATCGTCATGAGATTCACCGTGGAGACCTGTACGGCGCTGTTGTTGGCGGACTCCAGCAGCGCGATGCCGTCGTCGTCGAGCCCGGACGGCATCACCGGGAGTGTGAAGGAGACCGAGAGGTCGTCGCGCTCCTGCTGGAGCAGGGCTATCGCCTCCGAACGCAGCTCCACCGACTCGGAGTCGGCCAGCGCGTCCCCCTCGATGTCGAAGTCGGCCTGTGTGGAACCGGCCGCGTCCAGCGCCTCGCCGTACGCCTCGGCCAACTCCCGCGCGCTGTCACAGCTCTCCGCCAGCTCCTTGCCCGACGCCCCGCCGAAGGAGACGCGCACACTCGCCCCGTCCGCCTCCTTCAGCCGCGCGATCCGGGACTCCACCGTCGAGTCGTCGATGTCGTAGGCGCCGTTCCAACTCGGCGTGCAGTCACTGCCGTCCGCGATCACGAAGGCCAGGTTGTACGTCGACGGAGAGCCGGCCGAGTCGTTGTCGGAGGCCGCGGTGGCGCTGACGTAGGGGGCGTAGGAGGTGCTGGCCGGGGTGCTGGCCGGGGTGCTGGCCGAGGTGTCATCGGTTGTGGCGGCGGATTCCGCCGAGCAGCCCGCCGTTGCCAGCGCGAACAGGCACACGAGCCCGGCTGTCGGTTTCAGGAAACTCCGCATCTCGTACGCACCAGCTCTCATGATTTCTGTCGCAGAACGGAAACGAAACTCCCGTCCGGGGGCTGGAAATGTCTCACATCAACCCTGGCTCTCGTCGGGCAGGCGCCGTATGCGCAGGAATCTCTCAGTGAAGCGACAGGTTAAGGCGCTTCTCATGGGCGCCTCATATGAATCCCCGAGTCGTCGTCACATAGAGGCTCCCTAATATCCGGGGAATGCATTCCGAGCCTGCCATCGAAACCCGCGCCGACGTGCGCGGTCGCCGCCGCAAACGTGGCAACGGGTCCGCCGAGGGGCCTGTCTTCGTTGACAACTCCGGTCGCCGGTCGAAGGTGCTGCGCCGGATCGGCGTCCTTGTCGGCGTCGTCTGCGTCGGCTACGCCGTCGTCCTGGGGATGGCCTTCATGGGCATCGGCACCTCGCTCACCCCCTCCCAGCTGCTGCCGTTCGGCAACACCGCGCAGGGCGGCGGCCCGGGCACCGGCCCCGGCCGGCAGCCGCAGGGCGGCTTCGGCGACCGGATCGGCGGCACCTCGTCCGCCCCGACGCCCTCGGGCAGCCCCGCCCCCACCGCTTCCGTGTCCGCCGCCGCGGACACCGCCAACTGACCGGAACGCAGCCACCTTTCATGACTTCGACGACGCCCTCACGCGGCCGCCGACGCGCCCCCACCCGTATCGGGCGGGTGGCGGGCAAGGCCGCGGCACTGCAGAAACCGCGTGTCATCCTCGCCCTGCTGCTCCTGCTCGCACTGACCAGCATCATGCTGCTCGACGGCTATCTGCGCGCCGAGGTCGGCGGCGACCAGCGGGTGCGCAGCGGGGCCAGTTCCAGCGATGTGCCGGACGAGATCCTCGACGGCGGCCCGATCCTCACCTTCCGCGGCGGACAGGCCACCACGGTCTCCGTCCCGGACAGGACCATCGCCCTCACCTTCGACGACGGCCCCAACCCCACCTGGACGCCCCAGGTCCTGGAGATCCTTGCGGAGTACGACGTTCCGGCGACGTTCTTCGTGGTCGGCTCGATGGTCTCCCGCTACCCGGACCTCGTCGCGGACATGGTCGAACAGGGCAACGAGGTGGGCATCCACACCTTCACCCATGTCGACCTCTCCTATCAGAGCGACGCCCGCGTCAACCGTGAGGTGCAGCAGACGCAGCTCGCGCTGGCGGGCGCGGCCGGCATCACCACCACGCTGTTCCGGGCGCCGTACTCCTCGGAGACGGACGCCATCGACAACTACAGCTGGCCCGTCTACCGCAAGCTCGGCGAGGAGGGCTACACCAGCGTCTTCATCGACACCGACAGCGACGACTGGAAGAAGCCGGGCGTCTCGAAGATCGTGAAGTGGGCGACGCCCGCCAGGAACAAGGGCGCGTCCGTGCTCTTCCACGACGCCGGCGGCGAACGCTCGCAGACCATCAAGGCGCTGCCCCAGTACATCGAGAAGATGCGGGCGAAGGGCTACACCTTCACCACCATCAGCGGTGTCATACAGCAGGACCAGCAGGCGGGTGGCGCGCCTTCGGCCGTCCAGGGCGCCACCGACGACGGTGGTTCCCTCCTCCAGGCCGCCCACCGCGAGGCCACCGGCGCGACCCTGTACGAGGGCAAGGCCCTCATCGCGGCCGTCGCCGTCGCCGAGTGGACGGTGCCCGCGCTCTCGGTCGGACTGATGGTCGTGGGCGTGGCGGTCATGGGGCGGTTCGGGATGATGCTCGTCCTGGCCCGCCGCCACTACAGACAGCGCAACAGGCGCCGCTTCAGCTGGGGTCCGCCGGTCACCCGGCCGGTGAGCGTGATCGTCCCGGCGTACAACGAGAAGGAGTGCATCGCCAGCACCCTCAACTCGCTGGCGCAGAGCACCCATCCGATCGAGATCATCGTCGTGGACGACGGTTCCACCGACGGCACGGCCGGCATCGCCGAGTCCCTCGGCATGCCGAACGTCCGCGTGGTCCGGCAGCAGAACGCGGGCAAACCGGCCGCCCTCAACAACGGTGTCCGGCACGCCAGTCACGACATCGTCGTGATGATGGACGGCGACACCGTCTTCGAACCGGACACCGTACGGCAGCTGGTGCAGCCCTTCGCCGACCCCGAGGTCGGCGCGGTCGCCGGCAACGCCAAGGTCGGCAACCGGAACACGGTCATCGGCGCCTGGCAGCACATCGAGTACGTGATGGGCTTCAACCTCGACCGCCGCATGTACGACCTGCTGCGCTGCATGCCGACCATCCCCGGCGCGATCGGCGCGTTCCGCCGCGAGGCGGTGCTGGAGGTCGGCGGCATGAGCGAGGACACCCTCGCCGAGGACACCGACATCACGATCGCCATGCACCGCGCGGGCCGGCGCGTTGTCTACCAGGAGCACGCCAGGGCCTGGACGGAGGCGCCCGGGTCGCTGAAGCAGCTCTGGTCCCAGCGCTACCGCTGGTCGTACGGCACCATGCAGGCGCTGTGGAAGCATCGCAAGTCCCTGACGGACAAGGGTCCTTCAGGGCGCTTCGGCCGGGTCGGCATGCCGCTGGTGGTGATCTTCCAGATCGTCACGCCGGTCTTCGCCCCGCTCATCGACGTGTTCACCGCGTACTCGCTGATCTTCATCGACTTCAGGGCGGCGCTGCTGGCCTGGCTCGCGGTGCTGGCCGTGCAACTGGTCTGCGCGGCGTACGCCTTCCGGCTGGACCGGGAGAAGTACCGGTATCTGCTGATGATGCCGCTGCAGCAACTGGCCTACCGCCAGATGATGTACCTCGTCCTCATCCACTCCTGCATCACCGCCCTCACCGGCGGCCGTCTGCGCTGGCAGAAGCTGAAGCGGACGGGCGAGGTGGGGACACCGGCGGGGGTGAGCTGAGGTGGGCGCCCACAGCCGGCCTGCCGCGGTGCTCGTACGGGCTCCCCACGGCCCCGCCCGCGACCGCTACTTCGACACCCTGAGAGCCGTCGCCCTCATCCGTGTCGTCACGTACCACACCTTCGGCTGGGCTTGGGCCGGTCTGGTCTTCCCCTCCATGGGGATCATGTTCGGCCTGGCGGGCACCCTGATGGCGAAGTCCCTGGAGCGGCCCGCGCTCACGGTGGTGCGGAGCCGGTTGCGCCGGCTCCTGCCCCCCTTCTGGTTCTGGGGCTTCTTCGTGGTCGTCGCGATGCTGATCCACGGCTGGATGCCGGGCCGGCAGATCGTCTACTGGATCGTGCCGCTCGGCGACCCGCCGGGCAACGCCTGGGGCGCACAGGCGTACGAGATCCTCTGGTATCTGCGCACGTACCTGTGGTTCGTGCTCCTCTCCCCGCTCCTGCTGAAGGTGTTCCGCCTCGCGCCGGTACCCGTCCTGCTGGCGTCCCTCGCGCCGATCGTCGTCCTCCAGTTCGTCTGGGCGGGACCGGACAACCGCTTCGGCAGCGCCCTGTGGGACCTGTCGACGTACCTCTTCTGCTGGATCCTCGGCTTCGCACACCGCGACGGCGTGCTGGAGAGGATGAAACCGGCGGCCGTGCTCCTGCTGTCGCTCGCCGCACTCGGCTACGGCGGCTGGTACGCGCTGACCCACCGGGCCGAGTACGGCACCTACGACCTGGACGAGATCCCGCTCGCGCAGGCCTTCTGGTCGGCCGGTTTCGTGCTGCTCCTGATGTGGGCCAAGGCGCGTCTGCGGATCGACCTCGCCGGGCTGACCCGGTTCCGGCGGCTGGACCGGCTCGTCGCCGTCTTCAACGCGCGCGCGGTGACGATCTACCTCTGGCACGAGATCGCCCTGATCCTGGCCGTGCCGCTGATCGACCAGTTCTGGAAGGTGCCCGCCTTCGAGCGGTACCTGCCGCTGGAGAGCCAGTGGTTCATGTTCGGCATCGGCTGGGTGCTGATCGCCGGGTTCGTCCTGCTGTGCGGATGGGTGGAGGACGTGGCCGCGAGGAAGAAGCCACGGCTCCTTCCGTGAGGGCGTCGGCCGGTCGTGCGAGGGCGGCTGCAAGAATGGGCCCGTGACCCGCGCTTCCCTGAACAAGCAGCCGCACGAAGTCGCCTCGATGTTCGACGACGTCGCGGAACGGTACGACCTGACGAACGACGTGCTGTCGCTCGGCCAGGACCGGGTGTGGCGCAAGGAGGTCGCCAAGGCGGTCGACGCCCGGCCCGCGCAGAAGGTCCTGGACCTCGCCGCCGGTACGGCGACCTCCTCCCTGCCCTTCGCCCGCACCGGCGCGTACGTCGTGCCCTGCGACTTCTCCCTCGGGATGCTCCAGGTCGGCAAGCGGAAGCACCCCTGGCTGCCGCTCACGGCGGGCGACGCGACGAGGCTGCCGTTCAAGGACGACACCTTCGACGCCGTCACGATCTCCTTCGGCCTGCGCAACGTGCAGGACACCGACGCCGCGCTGCGCGAGATGTACCGGGTGACCAGGCCCGGCGGCCGGGTCGTCATCTGCGAGTTCTCGCACCCGACGTGGGCGCCCTTCCGGACCGTCTACACCGAGTACCTGATGCGCGCCCTGCCGCCGGTCGCCCGCGCGGTCTCCTCCAACCCCGACGCCTACGTCTACCTCGCCGAGTCCATCCGCGCCTGGCCCGACCAGCCCGCCCTCGCCGAACGCCTGCGCAAGGCCGGCTGGTCGAAGGTCGCCTGGCGGAATCTGACGGGCGGCGTCGTGGCGCTGCACCGGGGGTTCAAGGAGAGCTGAGGCCGACGGGCGGCGGTTTCCGCGTACGGCCGTTTTCGCGTGACCCGGTTTCAGGGCGGGACGAAGCCCGCGCACGCCGCGTAGGAGTGGCCGCCCGGCTCGTCGAGTTCCCGTTGCATCCCGCCGCGCGGCGGTCGCGGCGAACGCGGCTCCCGCACCCCCGCGCCTCCGCCGCCCTCACCCTCCCCGAAGTCGAACCACACGGTGACCACGGCCCCGCGCGGCACCTCGACACCGGGTGGCGGGTACTGCCGTACGACGTAGTCGACGACGGCGAGACGGACGTCGGGCCGGTCGGGCGAGGCCAGCAGCACGCCGCGTGCCTCTGCCGACTTGCATGCGTCCACAGCCATCAGACCGACGAGGCGCGGTACGCGCACTTCGGGTGTCTTGGGCGGTATATGCACAGATGTCACCCCCAGCGATACCGGCAGAGTAACCCCCGCCGGGTACCGCTCGGAAGCGCTAAGTGTCTATCTGTGACAGTTCGTTACCGCTCGTGATCGAAACAGGGCTAAGCCGTTCCGCTTTCCAGGTTCAGTCGGTAGCAGTGCCCCTGCCGCTTGCTCGCCGGGGTGGTGAACACCTCGGCCAGCCGCATGCCCAGCCGCCGGGTCACCGCGATCGACCGCTCGTTGCGGGCGTCGACCATCGCCACCACATTCGACACTCCCGCCGCCCGCACCCGCTCCAGCGTCTCCCGCGCGGCCGCGGTGACGTACCCCTTGCCCCAGTGCGCCCGCGCGAGCCGCCAGCCGATCTCGATCTCGCCCGTGGGACCCCAGTCCCGCTCCCACGGCTGGGCGCCGGTGAAGCCGATGACCTCGCCGGACTCGTCGAGCACGCTCCACAGACAGAACCCGCGTTCGGCGTCGTGGCGCCGCTGCCGGGCGGTGAGCTCCTCGTAGACCGACAGGCCGGCGGACGAGCCGCCGTGGAACTCCATGACCTCCGGGTCGTCGAAGAGCCGGTGCCAGACGACCGCGTCCTCGTCGGTGGGGACACGCAGCCGTACTACAGGGAGAGCTCGGTTCACGGGGGCAACCCTTCAGCCGGGTGATCACTGCTGCTGCATAGACTGCCCATGTCCAGTGCCGGTCGGCACGCAGATTTCGAACTTGGGGAGATCCCGCCGTGACCGAGCCCCTCCTCTCCGACAACACCGCCGATGTGATCGTCGTGGGCGCGGGGCCAGCCGGCTCCACGACGGCGTACCACCTGGCCAAGGCCGGACTCGACGTACTGCTGCTGGAGAAGACCGAGTTCCCGCGGGAGAAGGTCTGCGGCGACGGCCTCACCCCGCGCGCGGTCAAGCAGCTGGTGGCGATGGGCATCGACATCTCCGAAGAGGCCGGCTGGCTGCGCAACAAGGGCCTGCGGATCATCGGCGGCGGTGTCCGGCTCCAGCTCGACTGGCCGGACCTCGCCTCCTTCCCCGACTACGGACTCGTCCGCAAGCGCGACGACTTCGACGAGCAGCTCGCCCACCAGGCCCAGAAGGCGGGCGCGCGACTGTACGAACGCTGCAACGTCGGCGCCCCGATCATCGACGACCGCACCGGCCGTATCACCGGCGTGCACGCCAAGCTCGGCGAGGAGAAGCGCGAAGTCACCTTCCACGCGCCCCTGGTGGTGGCCGCCGACGGCAACTCCACGCGCCTGTCCCTGGCGATGGGCCTGCACCGCCGCGAGGACCGGCCGATGGGCGTGGCCGTACGGACCTACTTCGAGTCCCCGCGCCACGAGGACGACTACCTGGAGTCCTGGCTGGAGCTGTGGGACCGCCGCGGCCCCGGCGAGGACCGTCTGCTGCCGGGCTACGGCTGGATCTTCGGCATGGGCGACGGCACCTCGAACGTCGGCCTGGGCGTCCTGAACACCTCCGACTCCTTCAAGGAGCTCGACTGGCGCGAGGTCCTGAAGGCCTGGTGCGCCTCCATGCCGGAGGACTGGGGCTACACGCCGGAGAACATGACCGGCCCCATCCGCGGCGCCGCCCTCCCCATGGCCTTCAACCGCCAGCCGCACTACACGCGCGGGCTGCTGCTCGTCGGCGACGCCGGCGGCCTGGTGAACCCCTTCAACGGCGAGGGCATCGCCTACGCCATGGAGTCCGGCCAGATCGCCGCCGACGTCATCGTCCAGGCCCACGCCCGCCCGACCCCCGCGGGCCGCGAGATGGCCCTCCAGCGCTACCCGCGCGTCCTCAAGGACACCTACGGCGGCTACTACACGATGGGCCGCGCCTTCGTGAAGCTCATCGGCAACCCGAAGGTCATGAAGATCGCGACCCAGCGCGGCCTGACCCACCCGCTCCTGATGAAGTTCACCCTGAAGCTCCTGGCGAACCTGACGGACCCGACGGGCGGCGACGCCATGGACCGCATCATCAACGGCCTGAGCAAGGTGGCGCCGAAGGCGTGACGAGCGCCCCCCGCGCGCATCGACCGCCAGGAGAAGCGATCTCCCCCCGGGTGCCATAGTCGTCGCATCCGGGACACCCAGGGGGTTGATCGCCGTGCCGCTCCTGATGCTCTTTGTGCCCGCCGCTCTGCTGGGAGCGGCGGGGCTGGCCGTCATCCGCTGCCGGAAGGCAAACCGGTCGGCTCAGGCACAGCCGGTGAAGCCGCGGAGACTGACCCTCGGCAAGGCCGCTCAGATCGCCACCATCGCCGGAACGGCTCTCACCGCCCTCGGCGTGGTGATGACGATGATGAAGAGCTAGCCGCTCAGGGCCGCCGTTCTGGCCGCCTGCCGCGCGAAGACCTCATCCCGGCGGTCCGCCGCCTGCCGCAGCGCGTCCTTCCGCTCCCGCTTGGAGAGCCGGTCCAGATAGACCTGCCCGTTGCAGTGGTCGGTCTCGTGCGCGAGGCAACGGGCGAAGTACCCGGCGCCCTCGATGACGATCGGCTCGCCGTCCCTGTCGAACCCCCGCACCACGGCCCGGTCCGGACGCGGTACGTCCATCACGGCGCCCGGTACCGACAGGCACCCCTCGCCCTCGTCGAGCAGCCGACGGTCGGTCGCGTCGAGCTGCTCCAGCACCGGGTTCACGACATGCCCGACATGCCGGACTCCGTCGTCGTCCGGGCAGTCGTACACGAACAGCCGCAGATCGACGCCGACTTGGTTCGCCGCGAGCCCGCAGCCGTCGGCGATGTACATCGTCAGGAACATGTCGTCGATGAGCGCCGCGAGATCGGGCCCGAACTCGGTCACGTCCCGGCACGGCTTGTGCAGGACCTCTTCCCCCGCCTCGGTGATCCTGCGCACGGACCCGCGCCGGGCCTCGGGCGCGAGCGGCGGATACGAGTCGACGGGCCTGCCTTGCACGAAGACACTCGGCATCTCTGAACTCCTGGGTCTGTTGCCGGTTGCTGTCGGTTCTCATGACAACAGAACAAGCAGGAGTCTCAGGGGCGGATCGGCCGCATCCGCAGGTGTTCTCGGACGGGAAGCGCCGGACGGGGCCGCTGCCCCCGAGCGGCTGCGGCCCCGTCCGTGCGACTGTGCCCATGGGCGCTGTGCGTCAGAGTACGCGCACCGCACCCGAGGCGGGGTAGCCGGAAAGGTCCTGAATGACCACACCCTTGGACGGGTTGGCGGCGTCCAGGTACTGGCCGTCGCCGATGTACACGCCCACGTGGTACGCCGAGCCCTTGCCGCCCCAGTACAGGATGTCGCCGACCTGGAGGTTGGACAGGGAGACGTCCGTGCCGGCCATCGACTGGTCCTGCGAGACGCGCGGCAGGTCGACGCCGACCTGCTTGAACGCGGCCTGGACCAGGGAGGAGCAGTCCCACGCGTTGGGGCCGGTCGCGCCCATGACGTAGGCGTCGCCCAGCTGGGCCTTGAGGAAGGAGATGACCGTCGCGACGCTGCCGCTGGCGGGAGCGGAGGCGGTGGCCGTGGTGGCGGTGGAGAGAGTGGCGCGCTCGGCGTCGCGCGCGGCGCGCTCCGCGGCGGCCTTGCGGGCGGCTTCGGCGGCCTTCTTCTTGGCCTCCGCCTTCTCCTTGGCCTCAGCGAGGTCCGCCTTGGCCTGCTTCGCGGCCTTTGCGGCGGCCGCGTCACGCTCGGCCTGCAGCTCGTAGGTGGCCGCGGCCTGCTGAGTGGCGTCCGCGGACTCGGCGACCTGGGCAGCCAGGTCCGCCGTCAGGGTGGGCAGTTCGAGGGTCTGCGTCACCGGCTCGGCAGCGTTCGCCGAACCCGACGCACCGGCCACTGCCAGGGTGCTGAGGACGCCACCGGCAACTCCGGCCCGCATCGCGATGGTCGACGCGCTGCGGCGGGGTTTCCGGTGGCTGCGTATGTGAGCGGTGTGGGACATGAGAACAACCGGTATCAGGGGCTCCTCCATACCTTCAAGAAACGTGTGCTGCGCCACAGTTGTTCAATCGACCGCGTGAATCCCGGGTGTGTCGCCCTTTATTGACGCCGTAACGGACATAGCGGACCATGCCCAACCCGCCTGTGATCACGGCCTTTCGTCGGTTCGTCCGAATTGCCCTCCGCCTACCACTGGTTGAGGCAGGTGGCCAAGCCCGGTTCTCATGCCCCTCTCATGAGTGTGGCCGAGGTCACGCAACGGTTACGGCGACGGGCGCGTCCCGCGCGCACGGCCCGCCCTCCGTCGCTCGTGAACGCGTGCACGCGTCCACATCGCACTGCGGACCTCCCCCTGATGTGTGAACGCGGCCCTCTACCAAGGCGCACCGTCCAGCACCAATTTGCATGCAAGGGAAGCCTCTTGATATTGAGACGCCCCGCCCGAGCTGCGCCGACGAGCGGAAATGTCACCTCAGGTGATCACTTGGAAGCCTCGCGTACGAAGATCACCACTCATCCGACTTCATGATCCTTCGTCAGGTGGTGGAGATCACAAAGCTTGTGTAATACCCCGTGTCGCAGATCACAGAGCGGCGGGCATAAGATGCGAGGCAGTTGGGCTTGTGACCTGCTTCACATGTTCTCGATCTTCGCCGGGACGAGCGAGGTTCGAGGAACGGGTGGGACGCATGTGATGAGCCCGACGCAACCGCCAGCAGTCAGTGCCGACTGAGAGGAGCGAGGAGCGGTGAACGCGTATGCGCCCATCCTCGTACTGGGAGCCCTCGGGGCAGGCTTTGCGATCTTCTCCGTGGTCATGGCCACGCTGATCGGTCCGAAGCGGTACAACCGCGCCAAGCTCGAAGCCTACGAGTGCGGTATCGAACCGACACCCACGCCGGCCGGCGGCGGGCGCTTCCCGATCAAGTACTACCTGACGGCGATGCTCTTCATCATCTTCGATATCGAGATCGTCTTCCTCTACCCCTGGGCCGTCACCTTCGACGCCCTGGGGATCTTCGGGCTCGTGGAGATGCTGCTCTTCGTGCTCACCGTCTTCGTCGCGTACGCGTACGTATGGCGGCGCGGCGGCCTGGAATGGGACTGAGGGGCCTTTAACGACATGGGACTCGAAGAAAAGCTGCCGAGCGGCTTCCTGCTGACCACCGTCGAGCAGGCCGCGGGCTGGGTGCGCAAGGCGTCTGTCTTCCCCGCCACCTTCGGCCTCGCGTGCTGCGCCATCGAGATGATGACCACCGGCGCCGGCCGCTACGACCTGGCGCGCTTCGGCATGGAGGTCTTCCGCGGCTCCCCGCGGCAGGCGGACCTGATGATCGTCGCCGGACGGGTGAGCCAGAAGATGGCGCCGGTGCTCCGGCAGGTCTACGACCAGATGCCGAACCCGAAATGGGTGATCTCCATGGGGGTCTGCGCCTCCTCGGGCGGCATGTTCAACAACTACGCGATCGTGCAGGGCGTCGACCACATCGTCCCGGTCGACATCTACCTCCCCGGCTGCCCGCCACGGCCGGAGATGCTCATGGACGCCATCCTCAAGCTCCACCAGAAGATCCAGACCTCCAAGCTCGGCGTGAACGCCGAGGAGGCGGCCCGCGAGGCGGAGGAAGCGGCGCTCAAGGCCCTGCCCACGATCGAGATGAAGGGGCTGCTGCGGTGAGCGACACCAACGGCAACGGGGTCAATCCCGAGAAGGACCTCAGCGCCTCCAACCTCCCCGGCCAGCGCGGCCAGGGCGGCGAGGAGATCCGCGTCCAGCGCGGCATGTTCGGCGCCAACAACGGCGGCGACACCTCCGGTTACGGCGGCCTCGTCCGCTCGGTCCGCCTCCCGGGACCGGCGAGTCGCCCCTACGGCGGCTGGTTCGACGAGGTCGCCGACGAGCTGGAGGGCGCACTGGAGGAGCAGGGCCTGCTGCCCGACAACGCCATCGAGAAGACGGTCGTCGACCGCGGCGAGCTCACGTTCCACATCGAACGCGAGCACCTGCTCCGCGTCGCCCGCACCCTGCGCGACGACCCGGCCCTGCGCTTCGAGCTCTGCACGGGCGTCAGCGGCGTCCACTACCCGAACGACAAGGGCCGCGAGCTGCACGCCGTCTACCACCTGCGCTCGATCACCCACAACCGGTTGATCCGGCTGGAGGTCAGCGCCCCCGACAGTGACCGCCGCATCCCGTCACTGGTCTCCGTCTATCCCACGAACGACTGGCACGAGCGCGAGACCTACGACTTCTTCGGGATCGTCTTCGACGGCCACCCGGCCCTGACGCGGATCATGATGCCGGACGACTGGCAGGGCCACCCCCAGCGCAAGGACTACCCCCTCGGCGGCATCCCCGTCGAGTACAAGGGCGCCCAGATTCCGGCTCCGGACCAGCGGAGGTCGTACTCGTGAGCACTTCGCACGCCTCCCCTCGGGAGACCACGGAAGGCACCGTATATACGGTCACCGGTGGCGACTGGGACGAGGTCGTCCAGTCCGCGGCCCGCGCCGACGACGAGCGCATCGTCGTCAACATGGGCCCCCAGCACCCCTCCACCCACGGGGTGCTCCGCCTGATCCTGGAGATCGAGGGCGAAACGGTCACCGAGGCCCGCTGCGGCATCGGCTACCTGCACACCGGCATCGAGAAGAATCTTGAGTTCCGCACGTGGACGCAGGGCACCACGTTCGTGACGCGCATGGACTACCTGACGTCCTTCTTCAACGAGACCGGCTACTGCCTCGCCGTCGAGAAGCTCCTCGGCATCGAGGAGCAGATCCCCGACCGCGCCACCCTCATCCGCGTGCTCCTGATGGAGCTCAACCGCCTCTCCTCGCACCTGGTGTGCATCGCCACCGGCGGCATGGAGCTCGGCGCCACCACGATCATGATCTACGGATTCCGTGATCGTGAAATGATTCTCGACATCTACGAGCTCATCACGGGCCTGCGGATGAACCACGCGTACATCCGCCCCGGCGGACTCGCCCAGGACCTGCCGCCCGGCGCGGTGGACCAGATCCGCGAGTTCGTGAAGAAGATGAAGAAGAACCTCCCGGAGTACGACAAGCTCGCCACCGGGAACCCCATCTTCAAGGCGCGTATGCAGGACATCGGCTATCTCGACCTGGCCGGCTGCATGGCCCTCGGTGCCACCGGTCCGATCCTGCGGGCCACCGGCCTGCCGCACGACCTGCGCAAGGCGCAGCCCTACTGCGGCTACGAGACCTTCGACTTCGACATCCCGACCGCCGACACCTGCGACGCCTACGGCCGCTTCCTGATCCGCCTGGAGGAGATGCGCCAGTCGCTCAGGATCGTCGAGCAGTGCCTGGACCGGCTCCAGCCCGGCCCGGTCATGGTCGCCGACAAGAAGATCGCCTGGCCCGCCCAGCTCGCCCTGGGCCCGGACGGCCTCGGCAACTCCCTCGACCACATCAAGAAGATCATGGGCACCTCCATGGAGGCCCTGATCCACCACTTCAAGCTGGTCACCGAGGGCTTCCGCGTCCCGCCGGGACAGGCGTACACGGCCGTCGAGTCGCCCAAGGGCGAACTCGGCGTACATGCCGTCTCCGACGGCGGCACCCGCCCCTACCGGGTCCACTTCCGCGACCCGTCCTTCACCAACCTGCAGGCCATGGCGGCGATGTGTGAGGGCGGCCAGGTCGCCGACGTCATCGTCGCCGTCGCGTCCATCGACCCCGTGATGGGAGGCGTCGACCGGTGACCACCAGTTCTTCGGAGCAGGGCGTCAGCCTGGGCATGCCCCAACTGCCCGCGCCCGGCTACCCGGACGACGTTCGAGCCCGACTGGAACGGGACGCGCGCGAGGTCATCGCCCGCTACCCCGACTCCCGGTCCGCGCTCCTGCCGTTGCTGCACCTCGTGCAGTCGGAGGAGGGCCATGTCACGCGCACCGGGATGCAGTTCTGCGCGGACGTGCTGAACCTGACCACGGCCGAGGTGACCGCGGTCGCGACCTTCTACACGATGTACCGGCGCCGGCCGAGCGGTGACTACCAGGTCGGCGTGTGCACCAACACTCTGTGCGCGGTGATGGGCGGCGACGCGATCTTCGAGGCGCTCCAGGAGCACCTGGGCGTCGGCAACGGCGAGACCACCGACGACGGCAAGGTCACCCTGGAGCACATCGAGTGCAACGCGGCCTGCGACTTCGCGCCGGTCGTGATGGTCAACTGGGAGTTCTTCGACAACCAGACCGTCGAGAGCGCGAAGCGCATGGTGGACGACCTGCGCACCGGGCGCCAGGTGTCGCCCACGCGCGGGGCGCCGCTGTGCACCTTCAAGGAGACGGCCCGGATCCTGGCGGGCTTTCCCGACGAGCGGGACGGGTCGGTCGAGGCCGGCGGAAGCGCGGGACCCGCTTCGCTGGTCGGCCTCAAGCTGGCCAAGGGGGAGGCCGCACCCGCGCGGGTGGTTCACCCGCGGGACGGCGGACCTCATGAGGAGCCGCAGGACAGGGCAGTGCACGAGCCGTCACCGACGGAGCACTTGAGCTCGCACGACGCGCCGCAGGAGACATCGGCCTCCGACCCAGCCCACCCGGCCGGGCCCATCGCCGAGGAGGGGGAGTGATGACCTTGGCACCCGAGCTGAAAGACACCAGCCCCGAGAAGCTGCTCGCACCCGTGCTGTCGGCCTTCTGGGACGAGGACAAGTCCTGGACGCTGGACGTCTACCGAAGGCACGAGGGATACGAGGGCCTGCGCAAGGCGCTGGCGATGTCGCCGGACGACCTGATCGCGTACGTCAAGGACTCCGGTCTGCGCGGCCGTGGCGGCGCGGGATTCCCCACTGGAATGAAATGGCAGTTCATTCCCCAGGGAGATGGAAAACCGCACTATCTAGTTGTCAACGCCGACGAATCGGAGCCCGGAACCTGCAAGGACATTCCGCTCCTCTTCGCGAACCCGCATAGCCTCATCGAGGGCATGATCATTGCGTGTTATGCCATCAGGTCGTCGCATGCCTTCATCTATCTGCGCGGTGAAGTCGTCCCTGTGCTGCGGCGGTTGCACTCGGCCGTGAGCGAGGCCTATGCGGCCGGCTACCTCGGACAGAACATCCTGGGCAGCGGCCTCGATCTCGATATCACCGTGCACGCGGGCGCCGGCGCGTACATCTGCGGTGAGGAGACCGCACTGCTCGACTCGCTCGAAGGCCGCCGTGGTCAACCGCGGCTCCGTCCCCCTTTCCCTGCCGTCGCGGGCCTCTATGCCTGCCCGACTGTGGTGAATAACGTCGAGTCGATCGCGTCGGTTCCCGCGATCCTCCACAAAGGCAAAGACTGGTTCAGGTCGATGGGCAGCGAGAAGTCCCCGGGCTTCACGCTCTACTCGCTCAGCGGCCACGTCGCCAGCCCCGGCCAGTACGAGGCCCCGCTCGGCATCACCCTGCGCCAGCTGCTGGAGATGAGCGGCGGCATGCGGCCCGGCCACCGGCTGAAGTTCTGGACGCCGGGCGGCTCCTCGACGCCGATGTTCACCGAGGAGCACCTGGACGTCCCGCTCGACTACGAGGGCGTGGGCGCCGCCGGCTCCATGCTCGGCACCAAGGCGCTGCAGTGCTTCGACGAGACGACCTGTGTGGTCCGTGCCGTCACCCGCTGGACCGAGTTCTACGCCCACGAGTCCTGCGGCAAGTGCACGCCCTGCCGCGAAGGCACGTACTGGCTCGTGCAGTTGCTGCGTGACATCGAGGCCGGCAAGGGCGTGATGAGCGACCTCGACAAGCTGAACGACATCGCCGACAACATCAACGGCAAGTCGTTCTGCGCCCTCGGCGACGGCGCCGCCTCGCCGATCTTCTCCTCGCTCAAGTACTTCCGTGAGGAGTACGAGCAGCACATCACGGGCCGCGGCTGCCCCTTCGACCCGGCCAAGTCGACGGCCTGGGCGGACAAGCACACGGAGGTGAACGCATGACAGTGACCACCAGCGCTCCCTCCGGAGGCGGGGAGGCGGCGGTCCCGCCGGAAGATCTCGTGGCGCTGACGATCGACGGCATCGAGATCAGCGTGCCGAAGGGCACTCTGGTCATCCGGGCCGCCGAACAGCTCGGCATCGAGATCCCCCGGTTCTGCGACCATCCGGCGCTCGACCCGGCCGGCGCCTGCCGTCAGTGCATCGTCGAGGTGGAGGGCCAGCGCAAGCCGATGGCCTCCTGCACCATCACGTGCACCGACGGCATGGTGGTGAAGACCCAGCTCACCTCGCCGGTCGCGGAGAAGGCCCAGAAGGGTGTGATGGAGCTCCTGCTCATCAACCACCCGCTGGACTGCCCGGTCTGCGACAAGGGCGGCGAGTGCCCGTTGCAGAACCAGGCCGTGTCGCACGGCAACGCCGAGTCCCGCTTCGAGGGCAAGAAGCGGACCTACGAGAAGCCGGTGCCGATCTCCACGCAGGTGCTGCTCGACCGTGAGCGGTGCGTGCTGTGCGCCCGCTGCACCCGCTTCTCCAACCAGGTCGCGGGCGACCCGATGATCGAGCTGATCGAGCGGGGCGCTCTCCAGCAGGTCGGCACCGGCGAGGGCGATCCCTTCGAGTCGTACTTCTCCGGCAACACCATCCAGATCTGCCCGGTCGGCGCGCTCACCTCGGCGGCGTACCGCTTCCGTTCCCGCCCCTTCGACCTGGTCTCCTCGCACTCCGTGTGCGAGCACTGCTCGGGTGGCTGCGCCACGCGCACCGACCACCGGCGCGGCAAGGTCATGCGGCGCCTGGCCGCACCCGACCCCGAGGTCAACGAGGACTGGATCTGCGACAAGGGGCGGTTCGCGTTCCGGTACGCGCAGCAGCGGGACCGGATCGAGACGCCTCTGGTGCGCAACGCGGAGGGCGACCTGGAACCGGCGTCCTGGCCGGAGGCGCTGCAGATCGCCGCTCAGGGACTGCTCGCCTCGCGAGGCCGCACCGGCGTCCTGGCCGGCGGCCGCCTCACCATCGAGGACGCCTACGCCTACAGCAAGTTCGCGCGCGTGGCGCTCGACACCAACGACATCGACTTCCGCGCGCGTGCGCACAGCAGCGAGGAGGCCGACTTCCTCGCCGCCCAGATCGCCGGACGCGGCCGCGACCTCGACGGTACGGGCGTCACGTACACCGCGCTGGAGAAGGCGCCCGCGGTGCTGCTGGTCGGGTTCGAGGCCGAGGAGGAGGCGCCCGGGATCTTCCTGAGGCTGCGCAAGGCCTGGCGCAAGCACGGCCAGAAGGTCTTCTCCCTCGCCACGCACGCCACTCGCGGCCTGGAGAAGGCGGGCGGAACGCTGCTGCCCGCCGCTCCCGGCACCGAGACCGAGTGGCTGGACGCGCTCGCGAGCGGGGTCGGCCTGGAGGGCGACGGCGCGCAGGCTGCCGAGGCGCTGCGCGCCGAGGGCGCCGTGATCGTCGTGGGTGAGCGGTTGGCCGGTGTGGGGGGCGGGCTGACCGCCGCCGGCCGCGCCGCGTCCGCGACCGGCGCCCACCTGGCGTGGATTCCGCGCCGGGCGGGGGAGCGCGGAGCCGTCGAGGCCGGTGCGCTGCCTTCGCTGCTGCCGGGCGGCCGTCCGGCCACCGACCCGCGCGCGCGTGAGGAGGTCGCCGCGGCCTGGGGCCTGGCCGACCTGCCGCACCGCTACGGCCGTGACACCAGCCAGATCGTGGAGGCCGCCGCCACCGGCGAACTCCAGGCCCTGGTGGTCGCCGGCGTCGAGGTCGCCGACCTGCCCGACCCGGCACGCGCACGTGAGGCGCTCGCCGAGGTCGGCTTCCTGGTCTCGCTGGAGCTGCGGCCCAGCGAGGTCACCGAGCGCGCCGACGTGGTCCTTCCCGTCGCCGCCGTCGCCGAGAAGGCAGGCACTTTCCTCAACTGGGAGGGCAGGGTGCGCTTCTTCGAGGCCGCGCTCAAGCCCGACCAGATGACGCGCCGCCTGGCCCCGACCGACGCGCGCGCCCTGCAGATGCTGGCCGACGCCATGGACGTACACCTGGGCCTGCCGGATCTGCGGACCACGCGCGCGGAGCTGGACCGGCTCGGTCCCTGGGACGGGCCGCGGGCCACCGAGCCCCTCGAAACGGCCGCCCAGTTGCCGCGACCGGCCGCCGGGGAGGCTGTGCTGGCCGGGCATCGGCTGCTGCTCGACCAGGGTCGGCTCCAGGAGGGCGACGAGGCGCTCGCCGGAACGCGGCACGCGGCACACGCGCGCGTGTCGGCCGCCACGGCCGCCGAGGCGGGTGTGAAGGACGGCGACGTCCTCGCGGTGACCGGCACCGCCGGAACGGTCGAACTCCCGCTCAAGGTCACCGAGATGCCCGACCGGGTGGTCTGGCTCCCGCTGAACTCCACCGGCCGCGGCGTCGCCTCCGACACCGGGGCGCGGCCCGGCTCCCTCGTCCGCATCGGCCCGGCGACCCCCGTGACCGAGGCCCCCAAGGAGGTGGAGGCATGAGCCCGTACCTCGCCGCTGAAGACCTCTCGATGTTCGGCACCGACCCCTGGTGGCTGGTCGTCATCAAGGCGGTGTTCTGCTTCGCCTTCCTGATGGTGACCGTGCTGTTCTCGATCGTCTGGGAGCGCAAGGTCGTCGCCTGGATGCAGCTGCGCATCGGCCCCAACCGGCACGGCCCGTGGGGCATGCTCCAGTCGCTCGCCGACGGCGTGAAGCTGATGCTCAAGGAAGACGTCATCGTCAAACGCGCGGACAAGGTGGTCTACGTCCTCGCGCCGATCGTCGCGGCCATCCCGGCCTTCATGGCGATCGCGGTGATCCCCTTCGGCCCGGCCGGCAACGAGATCTCGATCTTCGGTGAGCGCACCACGATGCAGCTCACCGACCTGCCGATCGCGATGCTGTACATCCTCGCGGTCGCCTCGGTCGGCATCTACGGCATCGTGCTGGCGGGTTGGAGTTCCGGATCGACCTATCCGCTGCTCGGTGGACTGCGTTCCTGCGCGCAGATGATCTCGTACGAGATCGCGATGGGCGCCGCCTTCGCCTCCGTCTTCCTCTACTCGGGGTCGATGTCGACGTCGGCGATCGTCGAGGCGCAGCAGGACCGCTGGTACATCATCCTGCTGCCGGTCTCCTTCATCATCTACATCATCACGATGGTCGGTGAGACCAACCGCGCCCCCTTCGACATGCCGGAGTCCGAGGGCGACCTGGTCGGCGGCTTCAACACCGAGTACTCGTCGATCAAGTTCGCGCTGTTCATGCTCGCCGAGTACGTGAACATGGTGACGGTCTCGGCCGTGTCCGTGACGCTCTTCCTCGGCGGCTGG
Organism: Streptomyces sp. NPDC079141; assembly: GCF_040686775.1. Classification (NCBI taxonomy): domain Bacteria; kingdom Bacillati; phylum Actinomycetota; class Actinomycetes; order Kitasatosporales; family Streptomycetaceae; genus Streptomyces; species Streptomyces sp. NPDC079141. The sequence goes on from NZ_JBFBLP010000008.1 coordinate 164,464, forward strand.
CGGGCCCCCTGGCCGGTCTCCACCTTCTGGGAGGGCGCGAACCACGGCTGGTGGCCGCTGCTCTGGTTCACCGTCAAGGTCCAACTGCTGCTGTTCTTCTTCATCTGGCTGCGCGGCACTCTCCCACGGGTCCGCTACGACCAGCTCATGAAGCTCGGCTGGAAGGTCCTCATCCCGGTCTCCGTGGTCTGGCTGATGCTCGTCGCGACCGTGCGGACGCTGCGGAACGAGAACTACGACTTCGCCGACATCGCTCTCTATGTCGGCGGCGGCGTCCTTGTGCTCCTGCTGCTCTCCTTCGTCGCGGACATGTTCCGCGGAAAGCCGAAGGAGGGGGAGCCCGCCCCGAGCGCCGGATTCGATCCGACGGGCGGTGGATTCCCCGTACCGCCGCTGCCGGGACAGGAGTTGCCGCCGGTGCCGCGGCGCCGTTCGCGCCGCGAGCGGGAGCTGATTGTCAGTGGCGGGGTGAATACTCAGAGTGACGACGGATCTCTGGATGGAAAGGAGGCGTCCGATGGCTGAGGAGCCCAAGGAGACCAAGCCCGGTTTCCAGAACCCCGTGGCCGGCTTCGGCGTGACCTTCAAGGCCATGTTCAAGAAGCGGCTGACCGAGCAGTACCCGGAGCAGCAGAAGACCACCGCTCCGCGCTTCCACGGACGGCACCAGCTCAACCGCCATCCGGACGGCCTGGAGAAGTGCATCGGCTGCGAGCTGTGCGCCTGGGCCTGCCCCGCCGACGCGATCTACGTCGAGGGTGCGGACAACACCGACGAGGAGCGCTACTCGCCGGGCGAGCGGTACGGGCGCGTGTACCAGATCAACTACGCCCGCTGCATCCTGTGCGGCCTGTGCATCGAGGCGTGCCCCACGCGCGCGTTGACCATGACGAACGAGTTCGAGCTCGCCGACTCCAGCCGCGCCAACCTCATCTACACCAAGGAGCAGCTGCTCGCCGGTCTTGAGGACGGCATGGTGGACACGCCGCACGCGATCTACCCCGGGACGGACGAGCAGGACTACTACCGGGGTCTGGTGACGGAGGCCGCTCCCGGTACGGAGCGCCAGGTCGCCGTGTCCAAGGGTGAGAGGCCCGAGGATCAGGGGGTGGACGCATGAGCGCGCAGCTCGCCGCCTACTCCACCTCCACCGGCGAGGCCTTCCAGTTCTGGGTCCTCGGCACGGTCGCGGTGATCGGCGCCCTGTGCACCGTCTTCATGAAGAAGGCCGTGCACAGCGCCCTGTGCCTGGCCGGCACCATGATCATCCTGGCGGTGTTCTACCTCGCCAACGGCGCCTACTTCCTGGGCGTCGTGCAGATCGTCGTCTACACGGGCGCGATCATGATGCTGTTCCTCTTCGTGGTGATGCTCGTCGGCGTCACCGCGGCGGACTCGCTGAAGGAGACCATCAAGGGCCAGCGCTGGCTGGCCCTTCTGTGCGGTCTCGGCTTCGGCATCCTGCTGACCGCAGGCATCGGCAACGCCTCCCTGACGGAGTTCAACGGCCTCGCGCAGGCCAACGCGGGCGGCAACGTGGAGGGCCTCGCGGCCCTTCTCTTCACCAAGTACGTCTTCGCCTTCGAGATCACCGGCGCCCTGCTCATCACGGCCGCAATCGGCGCCATGGTGCTGACGCACCGGGAGCGCACCGAGCGCGCCAAGACCCAGCGCGAGCTGGCCGAACAGCGGGTGCGCGAGGGCAAGCACCTCCCGCCGCTGCCGGCGCCCGGTGTGTACGCCCGGCACAACGCCGTGGACATCGCCGGACTGCTGCCCGACGGCACCCCGTCGGAGCTCACCGTCAGCAAGACGCTGCGTGAGCGCGGCCAGATCCGCGATGTGTCCACCGAGGCGCTCAACGACCTCAAGGCCCTCGAACAGCGCGCCGGGGAGCGCCTGGAGCGCACGAACAGTGGGGAGGCGGCCAAGTGAACCCGGTCAACTACCTCTATCTCGCGGCCCTGTTGTTCACGATCGGCGCCACCGGCGTGCTGATCCGGCGCAACGCGATCGTGGTGTTCATGTGCATCGAGCTGATGCTCAACGCCTGCAACCTCTCGCTCGTCGCCTTCTCCCGCATGCACGGCAATCTCGACGGCCAGATCATCGCCTTCTTCACGATGGTCGTCGCCGCCGCGGAGGTCGTGGTCGGGCTCGCGATCATCGTGTCGCTGTTCCGTTCCCGCCACTCGGCCTCGGTCGACGACGCCAGCCTGATGAAGCTGTAAGGGGTCGCTGAATCGTGGAGAACCTGATTGCGCTGCTCATCGCGGCGCCCCTGCTCGGAGCGGCGGTCCTGCTGTGCGGTGGCCGGCGCCTGGACGCCGTCGGCCACTGGATCGGCACGCTGCTTGCGGCCCTGTCCTTCGTGTTCGGCGTCATCCTCTTCACCGACCTCCTCGGCAAGGACGCCGAACACCGGACGATGACGCAGCACCTGTTCAGCTGGATCCCGGTGGAGGGCTTCCAGGCGGACGTCGCCTTCCACCTCGACCAGCTGTCGATGACGTTCGTCCTGCTGATCACCGGCGTCGGCTCGCTGATCCACCTGTACTCGGTCGGGTACATGGAGCACGACGAGCGGCGCCGCCGCTTCTTCGGCTATCTGAACCTGTTCCTCGCGGCGATGCTGCTGCTCGTCCTCGCGGACAACTACCTGCTGCTGTACGTCGGCTGGGAGGGCGTCGGTCTCGCCTCCTACCTGCTGATCGGCTTCTGGCAGCACAAGCCCAGCGCCGCGACGGCCGCGAAGAAGGCGTTCCTGGTCAACCGCGTCGGCGACATGGGTCTGTCGATCGCGATCATGATCATGTTCACCACCTTCGGGACGTTCGCCTTCGGTCCGGTGCTCGGCACTCATGAGGAGCCCGGGCTCGTCGGTGACACGTCCGAGGGCAGGCTGACCGCCATCGCCCTGATGCTGCTGCTCGCCGCCTGCGGCAAGTCGGCCCAGGTGCCGCTGCAGTCCTGGCTCGGGGACGCGATGGAGGGCCCGACCCCGGTCTCGGCCCTCATCCACGCCGCCACGATGGTGACCGCGGGTGTGTACCTGATCGTCCGCTCCGGAGCGATCTTCAACGCCGCTCCCGACGCACAGTTGGTCGTCACCATCGTCGGTGCCGTCACGCTCCTGTTCGGTGCGATCGTCGGTTGCGCGAAGGACGACATCAAGAAGGCGCTGGCCGGCTCGACCATGTCGCAGATCGGCTACATGGTGCTCGCCGCCGGCCTCGGCCCGATCGGCTACGTCTTCGCGATCATGCACCTGGTGACGCACGGCTTCTTCAAGGCCGGGCTGTTCCTCGGCGCCGGTTCGGTCATGCACGGCATGAACGACGAGGTCGACATGCGGAAGTACGGCGGCCTGCGCAAGTACATGCCGGTCACCTTCATCACCTTCGGCCTCGGCTACCTCGCCATCATCGGCTTCCCGGGTCTGTCCGGCTTCTTCTCCAAGGACAAGATCATCGAGGCGGCGTTCGCCAAGGGCGGCACCGAGGGCTGGATCCTCGGCGGCTGTGCCCTGCTCGGCGCGGCCATCACGGCGTACTACATGACGCGCGTGATGCTGCTGACGTTCTTCGGGGACAAGCGCTGGCAGCCCGATGAGAACGGCAACGAACCGCACCCGCACGAGTCGCCCAGCTCCATGACGGTCCCGATGATCGTGCTGGCCTTCGGATCGGTCTTCGCGGGCGGCCTGTTCAGCGTCGGCGACCGCTTCCTGCACTGGCTGGAGCCCATCACCGGACACGACCACGGCGACGCGCCGATCAGCGCGGCCACGGTCACGGCGTCCACGGTGGCCGTGATGGTCATCGGTGTGACGGCCGCGTACCTCCAGTACGGCCGTCGTCCCGTCCCGGTCGTCGCCCCGCGCGGCTCGCTGCTCACCCGGGCCGCCCGGCGCGACCTGCTCCAGGACGACTTCAACCACGTCGTCCTCGTCCGCGGCGGCGAGCACCTCACGCGGTCCCTGGTGTACGTCGACCACACCCTGGTCGACGGTGTCGTCAACGGCACGGCGGCCTCGGTCGGCGGCCTCTCCGGACGGCTGCGCCGACTGCAGAACGGCTTCGCGCGGTCGTACGCGGTCTCGATGTTCGGCGGTGCGGCGGTCCTCGTCGCCGCCACCCTGTTGATGAGGGCGGTCTGATACCGATGTCCTTTCTGCTGACAGCGACGGCGGCGGTCCCGGCGGTCGGGGCGGTCGTCACGGCCGCCGTGCCGGCCGCGCAGCGCACCGCCGCCAAATGGCTGGCGCTGCTCTTCTCGCTCGCCACGCTCGGGCTGGCCATCGCCGTGTCGGTGCGCTTCGATCCGAACCACGTCGACCCGGACAACCCCAACAACCCCTACCAACTCACCGAATCCCACTCCTGGATCCCGGACTTCGGCGTCACGTACGAGCTGGGCGTGGACGGCATCGCGGTGGCGCTCATCGCGCTGACCGCCGTACTGATGCCGTTCATCATCCTGGCCGGCTGGCACGACGCCGACCCGCTGGAGACCGGCAGCAGGCGCTGGCGGCCGACGCAGGGCTTCTTCGCCCTGATCCTGGCCGTCGAGGCGATGGTGATCATCTCCTTCGAGGCCACCGACGTCTTCCTCTTCTACATCTTCTTCGAAGCCATGCTCATCCCGATGTACTTCCTCATCGGCGGCTTCGGGGACCGTGCCCACGAGCACGGTGAGGAGGCGGCCTCGACGCAACGGTCGTACGCCGCGGTGAAGTTCCTCCTCTACAACCTCGCCGGTGGCCTGATCATGCTGGCCGCGGTGATCGGCTTCTACGTACAGGCCGGGACCTTCTCGCTCCAGACGCTGTTCGATCCGCAGCACGGCATGCCGGAGATGGCGACCAGCACCGAACGCTGGCTGTTCCTCGGCTTCTTCTTCGCCTTCGCGGTGAAGGCGCCGCTGTGGCCGCTGCACACCTGGCTGCCCAACGCGATGCAGGAATCCACCGCGCCGGTCGCCGTCCTCATCACGGCGGTCGTCGACAAGGTGGGCACCTTCGCGATGCTCCGCTTCTGCCTCCAGCTGTTCCCGGAGGCGAGCGAATGGGCGACGCCCGCGATCCTCACCCTCGCCCTGATCAGCATCGTCTACGGGGCACTGCTCGCCGTCGGCCAGCGGGACATCAAGCGCCTGATCGCCTACGCGTCGATCTCGCACTTCGGCTTCATCATCATGGGCATCTTCGCGATGACCAGCCAGGGCCAGTCCGGCGCGACCCTCTACATGGTCAACCACGGGATCTCGACGGCCGCCCTGATGCTGGTGGCCGGCTTCCTGATCTCGCGGCGCGGCTCGCGGCTCATCGCCGACTACGGCGGTGTCCAGAAGGTCGCCCCGGTTCTCGCCGGAACCTTCCTGATCGGCGGACTGGCGACGCTGTCGCTGCCGGGACTGGCGCCGTTCGTCAGTGAGTTCCTGGTTCTGGTCGGCACGTACGCGCGCTACCCGGCGGTCGGAATCATCGCCACCTTCGGAATCGTGCTCGCCGCGCTCTACACCCTCGTCCTGTACCAGCGGACGATGACGGGCCCGGTGAAGGCGGAGGTCACGAAGATGCCGGACCTGCGCGCGCGTGAACTCCTGGTCGTCACCCCGCTGATCGCGATGCTGATCTTCCTGGGCGTCTATCCGAAGCCCGTCACCGACATCGTCAACCCGGCGGTCGAGAAGACCATGTCCGTCGTGGACCAGAAGGACCCCCAGCCCGAGGTGGAGGCGGCCAAGTGAGCGCAACAGCCGTCCACAGCCTGTGGACAACCGCGGCCGACCCGATCTCGAAGATCGACGCGCCGAAGATCGAATACGGACAATTGTCGCCCACTCTGATCGTCGTCGGCGCGGCGGTCGTCGGAGTGCTGATCGAGGCGATCGTCCCGCGCAAGTCGCGTTACTACGCCCAGGTGTTCGTCTCCGCCGTCGCGCTCATCGCCGCCTTCGCAGCGGTCGTGGCGCTCGCGGCGGACGGGTACGGCACCACGAAGGCGGGCATCGCGGCGATGGGCGCCATCGCCGTCGACGGGCCGGCCCTCTTCCTTCAGGGCACGATCCTGCTGTCCGGACTGGTCGGCCTGTTCACGTTCGCCGAGCGGCGGCTGGATCCGGAGGCGCACGGCAACCGCGTCGACTCCTTCGCCGCGCAGGCCGCGTCCGTGCCGGGCAGCGACAGTGAGAAGGCCGCCGTCAAGGCCGGGTTCACCACCACAGAGGTCTTCCCGCTGCTGCTCTTCGCCGTCGCGGGCATGCTGATCTTCCCGGCGGCCAACGACCTGCTGACGCTGTTCATCGCGCTGGAGGTCTTCTCCCTGCCGCTGTACCTGATGTGCGCCCTCGCCCGCCGCAAGCGGCTGATGTCGCAGGAAGCGGCCGTGAAGTACTTCCTGCTCGGGGCGTTCGCCTCCGCGTTCACCCTGTTCGGCATCGCGCTGCTGTACGGCTACGCGGGCTCCGTTTCGTACGCGACGATCGCGCAGGTCGTCGACGGCACGATCACCACCGTCGACCCGGCCCTCGCGGACACCATGGGCAACGACGCGCTGCTGCTCATCGGCGCCGCGATGATCGTCATGGGCCTGCTGTTCAAAGTGGGCGCGGTGCCGTTCCACATGTGGACGCCCGACGTCTACCAGGGCGCGCCGACCCCGGTGACCGGCTTCATGGCGGCGGCGACGAAGGTGGCCGCGTTCGGGGCGCTGCTCCGCATTCTCTACGTCGTGCTGCCCGGCCTGCGCTGGGACTGGCGGCCGGTCATGTGGGGCGTCGCGATCGTCACCATGCTCGGCGGTGCGATCGTCGCGATCACCCAGACCGACATCAAGCGGCTGCTGGCGTACTCGTCGATCGCGCACGCGGGCTTCATCCTCGCGGGTGTCATCGCGACCACGCCGGACGGCGTCTCCTCCGTCCTCTTCTATCTGGGCGCGTACTCGTTCGTGACGATCGGGGCGTTCGCGGTGGTGACGTTGGTGCGCGACGCCGGCGGTGAGGCGACGCATCTGTCCAAGTGGGCCGGTCTCGGCCGCCGTTCGCCGCTGGTGGCAGCCGTGTTCGCGGTGTTCCTGCTGGCCTTCGCGGGCATTCCGCTGACCTCCGGCTTCGCCGGAAAGTTCGCCGTGTTCAAGGCCGCGGCGGAGGGCGGCGCGACCCCGCTGGTCGTGGTCGGTGTGATCTCGTCGGCGATCGCGGCGTTCTTCTACATCCGCGTCATCGTGCTGATGTTCTTCAGCGAGCCGCGGCCCGAGGGGCCGACGGTCGCCGTTCCGTCGCCGCTGACGATGACGGCGATCGGCGTGGGTGTAGCGGTCACGCTGGTGCTCGGTGTGGCGCCGCAGTACTTCCTGGACCTGGCGAGCGATGCCGGGGTGTTCGTGCGCTGACCTGCGGTGTTCGTGCGGAGGGCCCCGGATCCCGAGGTGGGATCCGGGGCCTTTCGTGCGAGCTCAGGAGCACTTGACCGTGGGGTTCCACAGGCCGAACAACCCGTTGGGGTTCTCCTTGTAGATCCACGCGTGCAGTGTGTAGAAGCTGCCGTTGAGCGGCTCCGTGTAGGCCCGTGGGCCCCGGAAGGTCTGACCGAACATCGTCGGCGCGCTGGAGTGCGTGTCGGCGCTCGCGATCCACTCCACGCCGACGAGCCTGCGCCCCTGGTCGGGGGTGTCCTCGTACAGGAGGGCCGCCGGCGTCGAGGGGGTCAGTTTGTCGATGTTCTCCAAGTTGAAGTAGTGGTAGCCCATGCCGCCGTCCGGGGGCATTTCGGCGCAGGGCGTGGGCTTGAATCCGTCCGCGACGGCGAAGGGTTCGTACTGGTAGACACCGGTCGCCGCATAGGTGCCGGTGAGGTCGGCCCAGACGAGGGGGTCGGGGTCCGGGGCGGCATGCGCGGGGACGGCGGTCAGCGCGAGCGACGCGGTTATCGCGGCGGCGAAGGCGGCCTTGAGGGACCGACGGGACATGGTGTGACTCCTTGCAGCGGGGAGGCGCGGCTTGTACGGCGCGCCGTCCTTCGAGGTCGAAGAGGGTCGGGCCTCCCCCTGTCCCGTCCGAAAGAGCATGTCCCGGCCGGTGGGGCCCCTGCCAGATGACTACAGCCATTCGAATGACTACCGAACGTCATCGAGCAGCCTGTGGATAACTCCGGCGCTGTCGGTGCGGACGCCTATCGTGGACGCAGTGGTCGAGGAGCGACGGACGGGGGCACGGCGATGGGCGGGACGGGCGGGATCGGTGCAATGACAGCGGTAGCCGACAGCGAGGCGTTGGCCACGCTCCACAGGGTCTTCGGATACGAGGCCTTCCGCGGTGAGCAGGCGGCGGTCATCGAGCATGTGGTGGCCGGCGGCGACGCCGTCGTCCTCATGCCGACCGGCGGCGGCAAGTCGCTCTGCTACCAGATTCCGTCCCTGGTCAGACCCGGTACGGGCATCGTCGTCTCGCCGCTCATCGCGCTGATGCAGGACCAGGTGGACGCGCTGCGGGCGCTCGGCGTGCGTGCCGGGTTCATCAACTCCACGCAGGACTTCGACGAGCGCCGGGTGGTGGAGGCCGAGTTCCTGGCGGGGGAGCTGGACCTGCTGTACCTCGCTCCGGAGCGGCTGCGCGTCGAGGCCACGCTGGATCTGCTCTCCCGGGGCAAGATCGCGGTGTTCGCGATCGACGAGGCGCACTGTGTGTCCCAGTGGGGCCACGACTTCCGGCCCGACTATCTGTCCCTCTCGCTGCTCGGCGAGCGCTGGCCGGACGTACCGCGGATCGCGCTCACGGCGACGGCCACCCACGCGACGCACCAGGAGATCACCCAGCGGCTGAACATGCCGACGGCCCGGCACTTCGTGGCCAGCTTCGACCGGCCCAACATTCAGTATCGGATCGTGCCGAAGGCCGACCCCAAGAAGCAGCTGCTGAGCTTCCTGCGCGAGGAGCACGCCGGGGACGCGGGCATCGTGTACTGCCTCTCGCGCAACTCCGTGGAGAAGACAGCGGAGTTCCTGAGCCGCAACGGCGTCGAGGCGGTGCCGTACCACGCCGGCCTGGACTCGGGCACACGCGCGGCGCACCAGTCCCGCTTCCTGCGCGAGGACGGGCTGGTCGTGGTGGCGACCATTGCCTTCGGTATGGGCATCGACAAGCCGGACGTACGGTTCGTCGCCCACCTGGACCTGCCCAAGTCGGTGGAGGGCTACTACCAGGAGACGGGCCGGGCGGGACGTGACGGACTGCCGTCGACGGCGTGGATGGCGTACGGCCTCAATGACGTCATACAGCAGCGCAAGCTGATCCAGTCGGGGGAGGGCGACGAGGCGTTCCAGCGCCGGGCGGCCTCCCACCTGGACTCGATGCTCGCCCTGTGCGAGACGGCACAGTGCCGGCGCGGCCAGCTGCTCGCCTACTTCGGCCAGGAGCCCGAACCCACGGGCTGCGGCAACTGCGACACCTGCCTCACCCCGCCCGAGACCTGGGACGGCACCATCGCGGCGCAGAAGGTGCTGTCGACGGTGGTACGGCTGCAGCGGGAGCGGGGGCAGAAGTTCGGCGCGGTGCAGATCGTGGACATCCTGCTGGGCAAGCGCACCGGCAAGGTGATCCAGTTCGACCACGACCAGCTGTCCGTCTTCGGCATCGGCGAGGAACTGAGCGAGGGCGAATGGCGGGGCGTCGTCCGGCAGTTGCTGGCGCAGGGGCTCCTCGCGGTGGAGGGGGAGTACGGCACGCTGGTGCTCACCGAGGCGAGCGGGACGGTGCTGCGGCGGGAGCGGGAGGTGCCGCTGCGCAAGGAGCCGAAGAAGCCGGCGTCCTCGCGGTCGGCGTCGGGGTCCTCTGCCAAGGGCGAGCGCAAGGCGAAGGCCGCGGCGGCCGAGCTGCCGGCGGAGCTGGTGCCTGTCTTCGAGGCGCTGCGGGCCTGGCGGGCGGAGCAGGCGCGGGAGCAGGGAGTTCCGGCATATGTGATCTTCCACGACGCGACGCTTCGGGAAATTGCGACGGTGCGGCCGACGTCGGTGGAGCAGCTTGCCGGGGTGAGCGGGGTCGGAGAGAAGAAGCTGGTGACGTACGGGGAGGGCGTGATCGGGGTGCTCGCCTCACTGGGGGCGACGGTGTCCGAGGCGGGGGAGCGTGAGCCCGCGGGGGAGGACTGGCCGGAGATGAACGAGGAGCCGGAGCCGGACGACTGGATCTGAGGGGGCCCGGAGCCGGGGACGGGCGCGGGGTGGGCGTGGGCGCAGTCTGCGCGGCCTACGCCAGCGCCCCGACAGGGGCGCCCCGGCCTACCCCCCGCCTACGCCAACGCCGTCAACCCCGGCCCGAAAACGATCAGTAGGGGCAGCAGCGGCACCAATGCCGCCGTCGCCGTAGCCAGTGCCCGGTGTCGGCGGTCCAGTCGTGGCTGGGGTTCCAGCAGGCGGTCCACCCGCTCGCCCAGCAGTCGGTGGCTGGACGCGCAGGACAGAACCCCCCGGTGCTGATTGAGCTCGATCAGCGCCAACGCGGTGGTCAGATGGCCGCACCGGCGGGACGCCGTGTCATCGGCGGCCAGTTCGACCAGGCGGTGGGTCTGGTCGCAGAAGTGGGCGAACAGCGGAATGCGGGGGAAGCCGGTGGCCAGGGCAGTGGAGAGGTGCAGCAGCCAGTCGTGGCGGGCCCGCGCGTGGCCGCGCTCGTGGGTGAGGACGGCGTCGAGCTGGTGGTCGGTCAGGCGGTGCAGGGCGCCCGTGGTGACGATCAGCTGGGGCGGGTTGCCGGGCATCCACCAGGCGTCGGGGTACTCGTCCTCCAGCACCAGCAGCGGGCCGCGCGCGGCGGGCAGGCCGGCCGGTAGATCGGGTGCGCGTTCGCGCAGGTGGGCCCTGGCCTGGCCGCGGCTGCGGCGCGCCTCGACCAGCTCGCGGGCCAGCATCGCGGTCGTCCAGGCGGCACCGCAGGCCAGCAGCAGGGTGAAGGCGGCGGCCCAGGCCGGTGCGGTGGAGAGGTCGTACGCCGCGGTCACGGCGGGCGGTGCGGGCGCGAAGACGTGGTTGCGGACCGTGTGGAAGACGGCGGCCGCGCCCAGGACGAGCGCGGTCAGGCAGCACAGCATGACGGTGGCGACCAGGCACTGCCACACCCACAGTGCCACCACGGGCTCCCGCTCGGGCCATGCGGCCCGCGTGAGGGAACGCGGCGCCGGCACGGCGGCCGTCAGGGCGACGACGCTCAGCAGGAGCAGGCAGACGGTCATGCCACGGGCTCCGGATCCTGGTCGGAGAGGGGTCGGCTTCGGGGCGGGCTGTGCGCGGCCGGTGCGGGGTGTGGGCCGCGCGCAGGTGCCCGCCGCCAAGTATGACGGCGGCGGGCGGCGCGCGGCAGACGTCGGCGACCGGCAAGGGGCGTCCGGCACATGGTCGCCATCGGTACGCACGCCGCTCTCCGGCGAGAGGAGACCGGTTCACCCGCGTGAGTCGGCCACGAGCGTCAACTCACCTGTGGGCGTGGGTCGTTCAGCGGGGCACGGTGCGTGTCACCCGGTTACGTGCCTGTCGCCCGGTTACGTGCCTGTCACCCGGTCAGGGTCCCTGTCACCCGGTCACCACCCGCCCGCTGACCTCGCCGAGACCGACCCGGACCCCGCCCGCGCCGGGTGCCCAGGCGGACAGCGTCACCACGTCGCCGTCCTCCAGGAAGGTCCGCTTGGCGTCGGGGAGCTCCAGAGGGTCACGGCCGTTCCAGGTCAGCTCCAGCAGGGAGCCGCGTTCGCGTTCCGTCGGGCCGCTGACCGTGCCGGATCCGTAGAGGTCGCCGGTGCGCAGCGAGGCGCCGTTGACCGTCATGTGGGCCAGCTGCTGGGCGGCCGTCCAGTACATGGTGGAGAAGGGAGGCTCGGAGATCACATGGCCGTTGACCGCCACGGAGATACGCAGGTCGTAGCCGCCGGGCTCCTCGGCCGCGTCGTTCAGATAGGGCAGCAGCTCGTGCGTGCGCTGCGGCGGTGCCACGCGGGCCTCGTCGAGGGCGTCCAGCGGGGTGATCCATGCCGAGACCGACGTGGCGAAGGACTTGCCGAGGAACGGGCCGAGGGGGACGTACTCCCAGGCCTGGATGTCGCGGGCGGACCAGTCGTTGAGGAGGCACAGGCCGAAGACGTGCTCCCGGAAGGAGGCGAGCTCCACCGGCCGGCCCATCTGCGAAGGCACCCCCACGACGAAACCGACCTCGGCCTCGATGTCCAGGCGGGCGGACGGGCCGAAGACGGGTGCCGCGTCGGCAGGGGCCTTGTGCTGGCCCGAGGGCCGTACGACGTCCGTTCCCGACACGACGACCGTGCCGGAGCGGCCGTGGTAGCCGATCGGCAGGTGCTTCCAGTTCGGGGTGAGGGAGTCCGCGGCGTCGGGGCGGAACATCTGGCCGACGTTCCTTGCGTGGTTCTCGGAGGCGTAGAAGTCGACGTAGTCCGCGACCTCGAAGGGGAGGTGCAGGGTCACCGAGGACAGAGGGTGGAGGAGGTGCGCGACGGCCTCCTGGTGGGACGGCACCGTCACCCACGCGGTCAGCGCGCGGCGCACGTCGGACCAGGCCGTGCGGCCCGCGGCCAGCAGCGGGTTGAGGGTCGGCCGGGCGAGCAGGGAGGCGTACGGGGAGTCGAGCGCCAGCGCCGCCGCGCCCGCGTCGAGGACGTGGTCGCCGAGCCGTACGCCGACCCGGGGCGCGGCGTCGGAACCGGGGACGGAGAAGACACCGTACGGAAGGTTGTGCGGGCCGAAGGGGTCGCCCTCGGGGACATCAAAGGGGGGCATGGGTGCTGCCTCACTCTCGTGCGTGCCACGGGTCCGTGTCGTCGCCGCACACGTTACGGGTGGGGCGGCCGTCTTGGGCAGTGCCGAAGGAGGGGGGCCGGGGCCAGGCGCCGAAGCGCCCCGCCTGCTGCTGGCCGGGGCCAGTCATCGATACGGCCGCCCGCCGCCGCCCGCGTCAGTCGTCGAAGTGGCCCGCCTCCCGCTGCCAGGTCAGGAAGTCCTCGATCAGTTCGGGCGGGTTGGCGGCCTCCGTGGCTTCGACCTCCCAGCCGGGGCAGTACATGTCGAAGACCACGACGGGCAGCGGGCGGCCGAAGACGCGCTGGATCGGGCCGTCGGCATGCAGATGGCGGGCGAGGTCGATGCAGGCGTCGGCGAAGTGGACCTGGAGCAGTTCGCGCTTGGCGTCGGTCGCGTCCTCGTCCTCCGCCTCCCCTTCCTCCGCCTCCTCCTCTTCGTCCTCCTCGAACCACAGGCCGAGGTGCCTGACCTCGTCCTCGTACAGAGACGCGCCGACCGGGTCCTCGGGCACGTTGCCGAGCGTCTCGAAGCCGTCCAGGAGCCAGCAGGCGTAGTTCCAGCGGGCCTCGCCCGGGTCCTCCGGGTGCCGTTCCAACTCGTACTGGGTCTCCGTGTTGTAGCCGATGGCGACGTACGGGCGGCGGTCGTCGTCGTCGACGCGCCAGATGCGGAAGGACAGCGCGTATATCTCGGGCTTCAGCTCCTCCGGGAAGCGCTCCAGAATGCCGACGGCGGCATCCCGGAGATGCGTCGAGAAGGTCCTGCCCTGTTCCGTCATGCCACTTGCCCCTCTTCCGTCAGCACAGTGCTCCCATCTCACCACCGATGGGAGGGAAAAGCTGATCGTGACAGGGGAGTTGGGAGCGGCGGGAGGGGCGGCGGAGGACGCCGTGGTCGTCCGGTTCGCGCTGAGTCGCAGGGGCGTCCTGTCCGTATTCTCTGATCATGGCCGCACCCATCGCATATTCACTCATCGCCACCGATCTGGACGGAACGCTGCTCCGAGGCGACGACACGCTCTCCGACCGGTCGCTCGGCGCGCTCGCGCGGGTGGCGGCGGCCGGTGCCCGGCATTTGGTGGTGACGGGTCGGCCGGCGCCGAGAGTACGGCCGTTGCTGGACGACCTCGGCAGCACGGGGCTCGCGGTGTGCGGGCAGGGCGCGCAGGTGTACGACGCCGGCGCGGACCGGCTGCTGTGGTCCGTCACCCTGGACCGGGAGCTGGCCGAAACCGCGCTCGGCAAGATCGAGGCCGAGGTCGGGCAGGTGTACGCGGCGGTCGACCAGGACGGAGTCGACGGGCTCACGCTCATCGAGCCCGGCTATCTGATGCCGCACCCCACGCTGCCCGCGGTACGGGTGGGGCGCCGTGACGACCTGTGGTGCGAGCCGATCAGCAAGGTGCTGCTGCGCCATCCCGACCTGTCCGACGACCAGTTGGCGGCGACGGCGCGTTCGGTGGTCGGTTCCCTCGCGACCGTCACCATGTCCGGCCCCGGGACCGTCGAACTTCAGCCATGCGGCATCACCAAGGCGACGGGGCTCGCGCTGGCCGCCGAGTATCTGGGGCTCGGCCCGGACCGGACGATCGCCTTCGGCGACATGCCCAACGACATCCCGATGTTCGACTGGGCGGCCCACGGCGTCGCCATGGCCAACGCCCACCCCGAACTCAAGGCGGTCGCCGACGAGGTCACGCTGTCGAACGAGGACGACGGCATCGCCGTCGTCCTCGAAAGACTCTTTCCCCAGGCCTGGGACAGGCCTTAGTAGGCGCCCCACACGTTGTCGATCGAGCCGTACCGCTGGGCGGCGTAGTTGCAGGCGGCGGTGATGTTCGCGACCGGGTCGTAGGGGTCGTAGGACGTGCCGGACACGTGGTACGCCTGGAAGGTCGGGTCGATGACCTGGAGCAGGCCCTTGGACGGGGTGCCCGCGGCGGCGTTGGAGTCCCAGTTGTTGATCGCGTACTGGTTGCCGGAGGACTCCCGCATGACGTTGCGGTAGATGCCGTCGTACGTGCCGGGGATCCCGTTCTGGGCCATGACCTGGAGGGATGCCCGGATCCAGCCGTCGAGGTTGTTGGCGTACCCCAGCGAGGCGGCGGTGGTGACGGTCGGGGTGGCCGCGGAGGCGCTGGTCGCGCCGATGAAGGGCAGCGCGAGCACGGCGGCTCCGGTGCCGAGGACGGCGAGCTTACGGGCGACGCGGCTGGTGCGACGGTGCTGAGCGGCAGCAGGCATGGCGAAGTTCCTCTCCGTCGCCTGCGAGGTGAGCTGTCGGGTTCGGGCGGGAGCTGCCCGGCCGCGCACATGAAGGGCGCGACTTCACCCCAAGCCGTACCGGTGTGTCCGAAGACGCCCGGTCCGGCGACTTACCTGGGTCCCCCGCTCCTGCCGTACGAAGATCTCGGTGGAGCCGGGCGGCGGCAGGATTCGGCGTCCGCCCGACAGGCCGGGAACGTATGCGAGAGCACATGTCCGGAACAAGTACCGGATTCACATATCGAGCGGTTTGATCTTTGCGCAACGGATGCGTGGTGGTTGAACCTTTGCGGTCGCCAAGCCTCAACTGACGGCCCGCAAAGGGTCGTACGGCGAAGCCTGTGTGACGCCTGTGCGGGTGCGGGCGTGAGTCAACTCACGCGCATGCGGAAGCATCCCGAATCGGGCAAAAAGGCTATTCGTCCCCTAAGTGGCAGTCAGCCCGCCGTCCGTGGAATCCGCTTCTCCCACGTCCGGTGGAAGACCACCTCTCCGCCCTCCGTGCAGATCACCTCGCTGGAGGTGACGAAGTCCGTCGCCTCGCAGGTGAGCTCCGAACGGGTCCGGACGGTCGTGTCCCACGCGAGTTCCGGGCGGTGCAGCCGGATCGACCACTCCGAGCGGGCCCGGGCGGACAGGGGATCGGAGCCGCGGATCGTGTACGTCTCCAGCGCGTCCTCGGTGAACTCAAGACCGTCCGGGTACACGCGCGTGCCGCCGTTGCGCGGGTCGACCTCCAGCCGCCACTCGTCCTTGGCCACGTCACGCACGACCAGCCGCTCGGGGCGCGGTTCGTCCAGGGTGATCGGGTAGTTCACGCCGATGGGCTCGGCCTGTTCCGGCTCCTCGAATGCCACGCTCGAAGAGGCCTCACGCGCGCGTACCGGCAGTTCCAGGAAGCTGCCCGCGGGGTCCAGGGTGAAGCCCGCCGCCGACTCCGGCTGCGGCCAGATCCACGGCCAGTACGCCGAGGACACCGCGAGCCGGATGCGGTGGCCGGCCGGGAAGGCATGGCCGATGCCGTTCAGCTCGAAGGAGACGTCCTGAGTGGCGCCCGGCTCCCACGGCACCGCCCGGTCGCGGCCGAGGCGGGCGGAGAGGTTCAGCACCCCGCGCGTGACCAGCGTCGAGGAGCCGTCGGGGGCCACGTCGCACACCCGGGCGATCACCTGCCCGCGCGGCACCTCCGAGGTCAGCCGCAGCCGCACCCGCGGTCTGCCCAGCGCCCAGGTCTCCTGGCCCACCGCGAACTCGAAGCAGGCCGAGCGCGCGTCCTCCTCCCGCTGGTCGGGCGGCAGATCGGCGTCGTTCCCGGACGGCAGGAAGCGACCGGCGTCGAGGCCGGTCTGCATCGGCGAGCGGACGAGCGCGGGGGCGCCCTGGAGGGCGTACGTCACGGTCCGCACGTTCGGGGAGGGCCAGGCGGGCTCGCCGACCCAGCGGCCCGGCAGGGTGTCGTAGACCGTGGCCGGCGGGTGGGAGTCGCTGACGTAGGAGCGCAGGAGGGGTTCCCGCATCGCCCCGGTGTCGGTGCCCTTCAGCCAGTGGTCCCACCAGCGCAGGGTCTCCTGGAGGAAGCCGATCGCCGGGCCGGGCGGCAGGCCGCGGTCGGGGTACTGGTGCGACCAGGGCCCGATCAGGCCGCGCACCCGGTCGGCGGGCAGGTGTTCGACGAGCCGGAGCACCGTGTCGCGGTACGGGTCGTGCCAGCCGCCCACCGCCAGGACGGCCGCGTCGATCGCGCCGTAGTCCTCGCGGACGCTGCCGTGCCGCCAGTAGTCGTCCCGGGTCTGGTGGCCGAGCCAGGTGTGCAGGAACGGTTCGAGCGTCTCCAGGCGCTTGAGCCACATGTCGCGCCAGCTCCCGCCGACGTACCTCGGGTCGGGCGGCCGGGAGGCGAAGGCCAGCAGGGTGGCGGCCCACGCGTGCATGTCCACCCCTAGGACGGAACCTCCCAGGTAGTGCGCGTCGTTGTCATAGCGATCGTCGCCGGAGCAGACCGTGACGATCGCCTTGAGGGGCTCGGGCGCCAGAGCCGCGATCCGGAGGGAGGTGAAGCCGCCCCAGGAGATGCCGAACATGCCGACGCCGCCGTCGCACCACGGCTGCGCGGCCAGCCAGTTCACCACCTCGACCCCGTCGGACAGCTCCGTCGCCGAGTGCTCGTCCGTCGGGATGCCCTCGCTGTTGCCGTGCCCCCGGACGTCCACCCGGACGGAGGCGTAGCCGTGGCCGGCGTACCAGGGGTGGCGCTGGAAGTCGCGCGGAGCGGTCGAGTCGGTCAGGCGGTGCGGGAGGTATTCCAGGAGCGCCGGTACGGGCTCGTCCGTCAGCGGGCGCCACACGCGCGCGTACAGCAGGGTGCCGTCGGCGAGCGGGATCCAGAGGTCGTCGTGAGTGGTCTCGAAGGGGAAGGACGTACGGATGCGCATCGGTGTGATCCCGTCTTCACATCGACTGCGGTTTGAGACACGCTCCACTATCTCCACGTAAGTCGATAGATGTCCGTTCTTATCAGGTGATCAAAAACATAACCGGCGTGATCCGATACCGCCCGCGGTGGACGGGTGGGCGGCAGCGGTGATCGAAACGTGACCGGATACGCTGACTTGAGTGATGGCAGCGACCTATCGACAAACCGCGTAACCGCCGGTAGACACCAGCAGACAGGAGACCCCTCGTGACCGTCGTCGGGCCGTTCGGGCTGAGCGTGCGGGACCAGGCTCTGGAAGCCGATGTCCAGGCCGGATTGGCGGCCGTCGAGGAGGGTTTGCTCGAAGCCACCAAGAGCGAGGTCCCCTTCATCACCGAGGCTGCCCAGCATCTCGTGCGCGCGGGCGGGAAGCGGTTCCGTCCGCTGCTCGTGATGCTCACCGCACAGTTTGGTGACCCGTACGCGCCGGGGGTCGTCCCCTCGGCGGTGGTGGTGGAGCTGACCCATCTGGCGACGCTGTACCACGACGACGTCATGGACGAGGCCGAGGTGCGGCGCGGCGTGGCCAGCGCCAACACCCGCTGGGGCAACTCGGTCGCGGTCCTCACCGGCGACTTCCTGTTCGCGCGCGCCTCGCACATCCTCGCCGACCTCGGTCCCGAGGCGGTCCGGGTGCAGGCCGAGGCGTTCGAGCGCCTGGTCACCGGGCAGATCCTGGAGACGGCGGGTCCGCAGGACGGCCGGGACCCGGTCGAGCACTACCTCGATGTGCTGGCCGGCAAGACGGGCTCACTGGTGGCGGTGTCGTGCCGGTTCGGCGCGATGATGTCGGGCGCCGACGAGACGGTCGTGGACGTGCTCACGCAGTACGGCGAGCGGCTCGGGGTCGCGTTCCAGCTCGCGGACGACGTGCTGGACATCGCGTCCGACTCGCGCGAGTCCGGGAAGACGCCCGGTACGGATCTGCGCGAGGGGATTCCCACGCTGCCGGTGCTGCGGCTGCGGGAGCGGGCGGAGCGGCTGGGCCTTGCCGAGGACATCGCCCTGTGCGAGCTGCTGGACTCCGATCTGACCGACGATGTGCGGCACGCGGAGGCGCTGGCCGCGCTGCGGGTGCATCCCGCGCTGGAGCAGGCCCGGCGGGACACCGTGCGGTATGCGGAGGACGCGCGGGCGGCGCTTGCGCCGCTGCCGGAGTGCGATGCCAAGGCGTCGCTGATGGAGCTGTGCGACGCGGTGGTGCATCGGGCGGGTTAGCCCTCTGCGGTTTGTGTGCAGTTCCCCCTGCCCCTGACCGCATCGCCGTGACCCGCATCACATTGCTGGACTGAGTTCAATCTCAGATCAACCCCGTATTCATGCCCAGAAGCCGACGCAGGGGGCGTCGGCCGGCAAACGGGGAGAAAACTTCATGCGCAAGAGTCTGATCGTCGCCGCCGTCGCCGTGGCCGCCGCCGTCGTTCCCACCTCGGCCTCGGCCACCGAGGACGGCGCCGTCGTTCTTGCGGCAAGCCTGCGCGGCGCCAACGAGGTGGGCGTCGTCGGAGACCAGGACGGTGCCGCGCTCCAGTTCGTGAAGGTCCACGGCGACCAGGTGTCCGTCGCCGTCAAGTGGCGCGGCACCGACCGGCCCACCGCGCTCCACCTCCACCAGGGCGCCAAGGGCACCAACGGCGGCGTCAAGGTCGACTTCACGAAACTGCTCACGGACAGCAAGGACGGCAAGAGCAGGAGCGTCACCGGCACGGTCGAGGTGAGCGACCCCGAGCTGCTCAACTCGCTGAAGACCGACCCCGGTTCGTTCTACGCCAACCTGCACACCGCCGAGTTCCCGGGCGGAGCCCTCCGGGGCCAGCTCCACAAGGTCACCGTCGCCGCCTTCGACTTCCACGACGCACTCGACAACTTCCAGGCGTCCGTCATCAAGGGCAAGCAGATCTACGAGTGCAAGCCGACCGCGGACGGCGGCACCGCCTTCGCCCAGCGGGACGTCAGTGCCCTGCTCGCCGGCCGTATCGCGCACTCCTTCGTCGCGCCCAACTCCGGTACGCCGCAGTGGATCGCGCCCGACGGCAGCGCGGTCACCGGATCGGTGATCAGCAGGACGCCCAACGGGGACGGGAACATCCCCGAACTGGACCTGAAGGCCACGCAGTCCGGCAAGCACCACGGTCTGCTCGCCGGTACGACCGAGATCCTCCGGCTGAACACCGTCGGCGGTGTCGCCCCGGCCGGATCCTGCGAACCGGGTGCGATCGTCGGCGTGCCGTACCGGGCGGACTATGTGTTCCTGCAGGGCTGAGAGTCCGCAGTCAGGGCGGCGTTTCCCGTACGACCCCTACGGGTCGGGGGAGGCGCCGCCCTCTCACGTCATACCCCAGGTGTACACGGAGTTGAGCCCGCGGTCTGACGCTTCCCTCCGGTCGATTTGGTCAGATGGAAACCACGGAAAACACCACTCCTCACCGATTCGGGTGAGAATGGCGGCTACGGGTGGACGCACGGGAGTTGAAAGCCGCCGCCGACACGGAGGTAGGGCACACATGGCACCGTACGAATCCGACGACAGCACGACCGGCGAGGCCGACGACCTGCGCGCCGGGCGGCGCAAGGCCGCGCGGTACGTCGTTCCGGTCGCGGTGGTGGGGGTGGCGGCGGCGACCATCGGGCTCGTTCCCGCGCTCGCCGACTCCGGCGACCCCGACCTGCCCGAGATCAGCGCGCAGCAACTCATCGAGAAGATCGCCGAGTCCGACGTACAGCAGCTGTCCGGCACGGTGAAGATCAGCACCGATCTGGGCCTGCCCGACCTCGGCGGGCTGGAGAGCTCGCTGGCCTCGGGGGCCATGGAGTCCGGTGAGGGCTCGTCCGCCGACCCGTCCACGAAGCTCACCGAACTGGCGACCGGCACGCACACCCTGCGCGTCGCCGTGGACGGCCCGGACCGGCAGAAGCTCTCTCTGATGGAGAACGCCGCCGAGTACAGCCTCATCCACAACGGCAAGGACGTCTGGGGCTACGACAGCAAGTCGAACGAGGTCTTCCACGGCACCGCCGCCGAGAGTGAGCACAAGGAGAAGGAGGTCCCGGCCACGCCGAAGGACCTCACCGAGGAGGCTCTGAAGTCGGTCGACGACACCACCTCCGTCACGGTCGACGGCACCGCACAGGTCGCCGGCCGGGACGCCTACCGGCTGCTCATCAAGCCGAAGCAGGACGACACCACGGTCGGCGCCATCACCGTGGCCGTGGACGCCAAGACCGGGCTGCCGCTGAAGTTCACGCTGACCCCGGCGAGCGGCGGCGCCGCCGTGGTCGACGCGGGCTTCACCAGGATCAGCTTCGCCGAGCCGGCCGCGTCGACCTTCGACTTCACCCCGCCGAAGGGCGCGAAGGTCACCGAAGAGGGCGAGGTCGCCCAGGAGGAGCACTCCGGGGCACCCCAGGCCCCCGAGGGTGAACCGAAGGTCATCGGCGAGGGCTGGAACTCCATCGCCGTCCTCGACACCGGCGGCGAGGGCATGCCCTCCGGCTCCGAGGTCGGCGGCGACATCGGTGGCTTCCTGGACTCGCTCGGCGACAAGGTGACGGGCAAGTTCGGCGAGGGCACGGTCTTCAAGACCCGCCTGGTCAACGCCCTGATCACCGACGACGGAACGGTCTACGTCGGCGCGGTCACCAAGGACGCGCTCGTCAAGGCCGCCAACGCCGGGTAATAAGGCACACATGAGCGACACGTCCGCCACGGAGCCGGAGCCGGAGCAGCACCCCGCGGGTGACGGCGTCATCGTCACCCGCGCGCTCACCAAGCGCTACCGCGGCGGGCAACTCGCCGTCGACGGCCTGGACCTGACCGTCCCGACGGGCAGTGTCTTCGGCTTCCTCGGCCCCAACGGCTCCGGCAAGACCACCACCATCCGCATGCTGATGGGGCTCATCGAGCCCACCTCCGGCACGGCGCGGGTGCTCGGGCAGCCCATGCCCCGCGCCACCCGCGCCGTCCTGCCGCACGTCGGGGCCCTCATCGAGGGCCCCGCGCTCTACGGCTTCCTCTCCGGCCGCGACAACCTGCTGCGCTACGACGCCGCCGACCCGACCGCCGATCCCCGCACCCGGCACACCCGCGTCGCGGCGGCGCTGGACCGGGTGGGCCTGACGGCGGCCGCGGCCAAGAAGGCCAGGGCGTACTCGCTGGGCATGAAGCAGCGGCTGGGGCTCGCCGCGGCGCTCCTCCAGCCGCGCCGGCTCCTCGTCCTCGACGAGCCGACCAACGGCCTCGACCCGCAGGGCATGCGCGAGATACGCACGCTGATCCGGGAGCTGGCCTCCGACGGCACGACCGTCTTCCTCTCCTCGCACCTCCTCGACGAGATCGAGCAGGTGTGCACGCACGCGGCCGTGATGGCCCAGGGCCGGCTCATCACCCAGGGCGCGGTGACGGACCTGGCGGCGGGCGCGCGGGGCCGGCTGGTCGTGACGACGCCGGACACGGCGGACGCGGCCCGGGTGCTGAAGGAGCAGGGGGCGGCCGACATCGTCGTCACGGAGGACCGGGTGACCGCGGAGCCGCCCGAGCGCGATCTCGCCGAGGTGAACGCCGCGCTCGTGACGGCGGGCGTCCGCGTGCGCGGCTTCGGCGTCGAACGGGCTTCCCTGGAGGACGCGTTCGTGGCACTGACCGGAGAGGGCTTCGATGTCGCAGGCTGAACTCACCCGCACGGCGGCGCAGCCCGAACCCGCCCGCGCGGTGAGCCCGTTGTGGACCTTCGGGCTGCTGCGCAGCGAGCTGGTCACGACCTTCCGGCGCTGGCGGACCCTCGCGCTGCTGGCCGTACTGGCCGCCGTGCCGGTCCTGGTCGGGATCGCCGTGAAGATCGAGACCGGCGACGGCGGCTCGGTCGACGGCGGCGGCGGTGAGGGCCCCGCGTTCATCTCGCAGATCACCAACAACGGCCTGTTCCTGGTGTTCACCGCGCTGGCCGCGACCCTGCCGTTCTTCCTGCCGATGGCGATCGGCGTCGTCGCGGGCGACGCCATCGCGGGCGAGGCGAACGCGGGCACCCTGCGCTATCTGCTGGTGGCCCCGGCCGGCCGCACCCGGCTGCTGCTCACCAAGTACGCGACCACGATGGCGTTCTGCCTGCTGGCCACCCTCGTGGTCGCGGTCTCGGCGCTGGCGGTCGGCGCGCTGCTCTTCCCGCTGGGCGAACTGACGACGATCTCCGGCACCCGGATCAGCTTCGCCGAGGGACTCGGCCGCGCCCTGCTGATCGCACTGGTCGTTGCCGCGTCCCTGACCGGTGTCGCGGCCCTGGGCCTGTTCATCTCCACGCTGACCAACAGCGGCATCGCGGCGATGGCGACGACCGTGGGCCTGCTGATCACCGTCCAGATCCTCGACCAGATCCCCCAGCTCGACGCCCTCCAGCCGTACTTCTTCTCCCACTACTGGCTGTCCTTCGCCGACCTGATGCGCGACCCGGTGTACTGGGACGACCTGGTCAAGAACCTCGGTCTGCAGGGCCTCTACGCGGCCGTGTTCGGCAGCGCGGCCTGGGCGCGCTTCACGACGAAGGACATCACGGCGTAGAGCTGTGAAACGGTCTACGAGGCCTCGAAACGGTCTACGAGGCCTCGAACGCGAACCGCGCGAGCGGCGCCTCCTGCTCGAAGAACGTCTTCGCGCGGGTCAGGGCCTCGGTGTCGTTCAGTACGTCACCGGGCTTGCTGCCGTTGCCGAGCAGCACTCCGCCGAACCGCATCTTCATGTACGCGGCCGAGTTGTTGAGCGTGCCGATCAGCGGGTCGGCGACCACGGGCTCGCGGTCGGCGAGCGCGGTGACGCCCCAGATCGTCCGCCCGGCCATCGTCGCCTTGAAGTCGATGCCCGGGGTGCGCAGCCAGCCGGACCAGTAGTCGAGGTAGCGCTTGGTGTGGGCGGACACCGAGTACCAGTACAGCGGGGACGCGATCACGATGTCCGTCGCCGCGATCGTGGCGTCGAACAGCAGTCCGAGGTTCCCGTCCGTCGGCCGGACGAGGTCGCTGTCGTGCCGCAGGTCCTCGAAGTCCGGCAGCGGGTGTGCCGCGAGGTCGATCCACTGCTGCTCGACGTCGTCGGGCAGCTGCTCGGCGGCCCGGCGGGCCAACAGCTCGGTGTTGCCGTCGGCGCGGCTGCTGCCCAGCACGAACAGGAAGCGGCGGGTCATGGAAATCCCCCAGATGGTCGGCGTACGACAATAACTCGCATGTGCATTATATGCGTCCGCAAGTAATTCGCCAAGGGGCCCTGTTCATGGGGCCGCCGGCGTGAGTTCCTGGAACGAGGCTGTGACGCCCCGGTGACGTGTGCAGCGGGCACGCCCGGAGAGACTCGGGGGTAGGTGTTGTCAGCGAGTGAGGAACCGATGACCCGACTCAGCCGAGCCAAGAAGCGGGAACAGCAGCAGGCCGGGGCGCCGATCGACGTCCGCGTCCCCGCGACGGGTCCCGGCGCGGGCAGCGCCTCGGTCGACGGCGAACCGGTCGTGCCGGCGCCGGGCCAGGAGGTCCAGCAGGCCGTTCTCAACCACCTCCACCGCCTCGCCCTCGCCACCGGCCGGCCCGTCCTGGCCACCGTCCACGACGAGCGCGTCGGGTACGCCGTCCCGCTCCAGGTGAACCCGGACGGTTCCAGCGAGCTGACGGGGGAGCCGACACAGGAAGGCGCCATACCGGACACGCCCACCCATCTGCTGCGGCCGGTACGGAAGGCCGCCCCCGGTACGGTCGCGCCGCCCACCGGGGAGTTCGGCCCGCCCGCCGGGGAGTTCGGCCCGCCGCCCCCGATGGCCGCCCGACCGCACCCGGAGCCGGTCCTCGACCCGGTGTTCGGCGTGGACCCCAAGCCGATCCTCGCCCCGGCCCCCAAGCCGATCCTCGACCCGGTGCTCGACCCGGCCCTCGACCCGGACCCCAAGCCGACCCCGCCCCGCGGCTTCGACGCCGTGGCCGAGGCCGTGCTCGGCGACGAGCCGCCCGCCGGCGGCGCCGCCCTCCTCGCCGAACCGATGGCCCGGATCAACGAGGCCGTGCGCGAGGGGCTGACCCAGCAGGCGGCGCAGCTGGCCGAACAGACCGTGGCGCAGGCCTCGCGGACGCTGGGCCCGGAGCACCCCGAGGTCCTGCGGCTGCGCGAACTCACCGCCTACATCGCCTACTTGGCGGGCGACCCGGTGCACGCCCTCGCGCTCTCCCTCGACCTGGCCCGCATCCACCGCCGCGCCCGGGACGGCGAGGCCGCCTACGGCAACGTCCTGAGCGCGGCGACCGCCTGGCGCGCCGTACGCGACCCCGAGCAGGGGCTGCGCCTGGGCCGCGAACTGATCGACCTGTGGACCGCCCTCACGACGGACGGCGGCCCGGCGGCGGAGGAGAGGGAGCGGCTGGAGTCGGCGCACGCACGCATGCGCCGACTCGCGGGGCGCGTACGGGAGTCGGGGAACTAGTCCGACAACTCCCAGACCGCGTAGGCGACGGCGTCACTGTTCCGGTCCAGCGCCGTGTCGTTGATGTTGGCCGTCGTGTCGCACGACGAGTGGTAGCAGCGGTCGAACGCCACGCCCGCCGTACCGCCCCACTTCGCCGCCTGCGCGGCGCTCTTCGTGCGGCTCGCGCCGGTGAACAGGCCGCCGACCGGGATGCCCGCGCTCTTGAAGGGCGCGTGGTCGGAGCGGCCGTCGCCCTCGGTCTCGATCTCCGTCGGGACGCCGAGGCCGGTGAAGTAGGTCTGGAAGGTCTTCTCGATCGCCGGGTCGTCGTCGTAGACGAAGTAGCCGGGGTTCGGTGAGCCGATCATGTCGAAGTTCAGGTAGCCGCTGATCCGGGCGCGGTTGGCGGAGGAGAGGCTGTTGACGTAGTACCGGGAGCCGACGAGCCCCAGCTCCTCGGCGCCCCACCAGGCGAACCGCAGGTGCTTGGCGGGCTGGAGGCCGGACCGGGAGACGGCGAGCGCGGTCTCCAGTACGGCCGCCGAGCCGGAGCCGTTGTCGTTGATGCCGGCGCCGGAGCTCACGCTGTCGAGGTGCGAGCCCGCCATGAGCACTTGGTTGGTGTCGCCGCCGGGCCAGTCGGCGATCAGGTTGTAGCCGGTGCGGCCGGAAGCGGTGAACTGCTGGATCGTGGTGGTGAATCCGGCGGCGTCGAGCTTGGCCTTCACATAGTCGAGCGAGGCCCGGTAACCGGCCCGGCCGTGCGCCCGGTTGCCGCCGTTGGCGGTGGCGATGGACTGGAGCTGGGTCAGATGGGCCTTGACGCTTGCCACGGGGATGTCGGGGGCGGCGGCCACCGCGGGCGCGGGTGCCGCCCCGGCTATGGAACCGCCGGCCAGGAGGGAGACGGCCGCGACGACAGCGGCGGCCGTCGCCCGCCCGGAGACGGAGAGCTTCGTGAGCTTCATGTGGGGGGCTCCGAATTCCCTTGGGAATCACAGGGATTCCACCGTGAATGGGGTGCCTGGATGGTGAAGCTGAGGCTGATTCTCCGTCAAGAGTGATAATGGGACACGGAGTTCACATGCCGGAGCGGGTTACTGCACGCAGAACTCGTTCCCCTCCGGATCCGCCATCACCACCCATGCCCCGCTCGGCTCCGACACCCGCCGCACCACGCTCGCCCCGAGCCCCTCCAGCCGCTCGACCTCGGCGTCACGCTGCCCTTCGGGCGCGTGCAGATCCACATGAACCCGGTTCTTGACGGTCTTCGGCTCGGGAACACGCTGGAACAGCAGCCGCCTCCCGAGCCCGGTTCCGGTCTCCTCCTCGTACGGGTCCTGCGGATGCCGTACGGCGATCAGGTCCCGGAAGGCCGGGCGGCCGTGGAAGTCGACGGTGGCCTCGGCGGGCAGTGCGCCGAGCTTCAGCAGCCGCTCGACGAGCGCGCTGTTGTCCTCGGCCAGATAGTGCAGGGCGGCGGCCCAGAAGTCGGCCTGCCGGTGCGGGTCGGCGGCGTCGATGACGAGTTTCCAGTGCAGTGGAGCGGGTGTCTCGGTCATGTAACCACTTATAGTGGTTACATGACCGAGCGTGCAACGGAAACGCCGGGACGCCTCCCCGGTCTGACGCTGATCTCGTACGAGGGCAAGCCGTACCGCTTCGACCCGGGCGCCCTGTGTCTTGAGCTGCTGACGACGGGCGGCCCGGGCGCCTTCGCGCGCTACGAGGTGCTGCACACGCCCGCGGACC
This sequence comes from Streptomyces sp. NPDC079141, assembly GCF_040686775.1. Taxonomy (NCBI): domain Bacteria; kingdom Bacillati; phylum Actinomycetota; class Actinomycetes; order Kitasatosporales; family Streptomycetaceae; genus Streptomyces; species Streptomyces sp. NPDC079141. Next base: position 191,186 of record NZ_JBFBLP010000008.1, read on the forward strand.
TGGTGGTGTGGGCCGACCGCAGCCGTCTGCCGGGCGGCCTCGAACTTGCCGTATCCGAAGCGGAGCTGGCGCGGGTCCGCACCTTCCGCGACGCCTTCTTCCGGCTCGCCGCCGACCGGGCGCACGGGCGGCCGGCGCGGGCGGAGCTCGTGGACGCGGTCAACGCGCCCGCGGCCGAGCCCTCGCTCGTCTCCCGCCTCACCCCCGAGGGCGCGCGCGCCTGGGCGCCGGGCGCCACCGGCACCCAGCTGCTGTCGACCGTCGCCCGCGACGCGATCGCCCTGTTCAGCGGCCCGTACGCCGACCGCATCCGCGAGTGCGGCGCCCACGACTGCTATCTGCTGTTCGTCGACACCTCACGCCCGGGGCGCAGACGCTGGTGCGCGATGGAGCACTGCGGAAACCGGGAGAAGGTCAGGGCGCACCGGAAGCGGCAGCAGGGCTAGTCTCCCGCGCGTCGTACGCCTCCCGCGCCGCCGCGATCTCCTGCTGGTGCTTCTCGGTCCAGGTCACCAGTGACTGGATCGTGGCGTGCAACGTGCCGCCGAGCGCCGTGAGTTCGTACTCCACGCGCGGTGGCACCACCGGATGGACGGTCCGCTTCACCAGCCCGTCGCGCTCCAGCTGACGCAGGGTCACGGTCAGCATGCGCTGGCTGACGCCGTCGATCTCCCGGCGCAGCTCGGTGAAGCGCAGGCGCCGGTTCTCCAGCAGGGCGATGACGAGCAGCGACCACTTGTCGGCCACCCTGTCCAGGATCTGCCGAACCTGGCAGTCTTCCCGGGTGTCCCACTGGAAGGGGTCGGCGTCGCCGTAGTCCACGGTGCTCGCGCAGGTACTCGGTGACTTTGAAGTGCCTTCTTCCATGTCTGTCGATGCTGCCGCAGGGTGGGGGTGGTTACAAGAGGGAACTGACCCTCAGTCGCGTAACCAACCCACCTATTTCTGGAGTGTGGTCATGGGCACCCGCGCCTGGGCGCTGCTCTTAGTCCTCAGCGGAACGATCTTCCTGGAGGGCATCGACATCGCCATGATGGCCGTCGCCATCCCGACCGTCCGGGCCGACCTGGACCTGTCCACCGGCAGCGCGTCGTGGGTGATGAGCGCCTACGTCCTCGGTTACGCCGGCTTCACCCTGCTCGGCGGCCGCGCGGCCGACCTGCTGGGCCGGCGCCGGATGTTCCTGCTCTGGCTGACGGTCTTCCTGGGCTTCTCCGGACTCGGCGGCTTCGCCACGAACGGCTGGATGCTGATCCTCGCCCGCTTCGTCACCGGCGTCGCGGCGGCCTTCATGACCCCGGCCGCGCTCTCCCTGATCACGACGTCGTACGAGGAGGGTCCGCAGCGCAACAAGGCCCTGCTGGTCTTCGCCGGTACGGCGGCCGGAGGCTTCTCCTTCGGCCTGGTGGCCGGCGGACTGCTCACCCAACTCGGCTGGCGGTGGGTGTTCTTCGCGCCGGTACTGCTGGCCGCCGCCCTGCTGGTGGCCGCCGTGCGTCTGGTCCCGCGACAGGACGGTCCGCGTGCACGCGGGCGCGGCTTCGACCTGCCCGGCGCGATCACCGCCGCCGGCGCGATGCTGCTGGCCGCCTACACCGTCGTACGCCTCGAACACGGCCTGGACGACTGGCCGCTCACCGTGGCGGCGGCCCTCGCGGCGCTGCTGCTCGGCGCCGCCTTCGTGATTGTGGAGCGCCGCACCGCCGACCCGCTGGTCCGGCTCGGCATCCTGCGCACGGGCTCGGTCGTCCGTGCCGACCTCGGCGCCCTGCTGTTCGTCGGCGCCTTCTTCGGCTTCCAGTTCGTGGTGACGCTCTACCTCCAGGAACTGCGCGGCTGGTCGTCCCTGCAGACCTCGATCGCCCTGATCATCATGGGCTGCGACGCGATCCTGGCCCCGACGCTCACCCCGAGACTGGTCACCCGCTACGGCAACGCGCGCGTGATCGTCGGCGGCTTCCTGCTGGCGGTCGTCGCCTACGGGCTGTTCCTGCCGGTGGGCATGGACTGGCCGTACCTGGCCATGCTGCCGACGCTGGTCGTCGCGGGCACGGCGTTCGCGCTGGCGTACGGGCCGCTGACCATCGCGGCCACGGACGGGGTCGCCGAGGAGGAGCAGGGGCTGGCGAGCGGGCTGCTGCACACCTCGTCGCAGTTCGGCTCGGCGATCGGGATCTCGGCGGTGACGGCCGTCTACGGCCTGGCGTCCACCGGGTCGGACCCCGAGGACACGCTGTCCGCGTTCCGTACGGCGCTGGTGGTGCCCGTCGTCATGGTGGCGCTGGGCGTGCTGGTCTCGTCCCTGAGCGCGCGGGCGGCCCTGCGCGCGGAGCGCCAGGCGTCGGCGGTCAGCAGCGACAACGCCAGCCAGACCAGCGCGAACCCGGCCCAGCGCTCGGCGGGCATGGCCTCACGGAAGTAGACGACACCGATCAGGAACTGGAAGACGGGCGCCAGGTACTGCAGCAGCCCCAGCGTGGACAGCGGCACGCGGATCGCCGCCGCGCCGAAGCAGACCAGCGGGAGCGCGGTGACGACGCCGGTGGCCGCGAGAAGCACGGTGTGCCCGGGGCCCTCGGTCGTGAAGGTGGAGTCGCCCTGGGCGGTCAGCCACACCAGATAGCCGACCGCGGGCAGGAACTGGATGGCGGTCTCGGCGGCCAGCGACTCGATGCCGCCGAGGTTGAGCTTCTTCTTCACCAGGCCGTAGGTGGCGAAGGAGAAGGCGAGGACGAGGGAGATCCACGGGGGGCGGCCGTAGCCGACGGTGAGGACCACGACCGCCGCGAAACCGACCCCGACCGCCGCCCACTGCACGGGCCGCAGCCGCTCCTTCAGGAGCAGTACGCCCATGGCGATGGTGACCAGCGGGTTGATGAAGTAGCCGAGCGAGGCCTCCACGACCCGGTCGTTGTTCACGGACCAGATGTAGACGCCCCAGTTGACGGCGATGAAGGCCGCGGCGACCGCGACGAGCGCGAGACGGCGGGGCTGGCGCAGCAGTTCACCGGCCCACTTCCAGCGGCGCAGGGCGAGCAGCGCCACGGCGACGACGACGAGGGTCCACGCCATCCGGTGGGCGAGGACCTCGAACGGCTCGGCGGGCTTCAGCAGCGGGAAATAGAGGGGGAACAGTCCCCACATCCCGTAAGCCGCGAAGCCGTTCAGCAGTCCTATGCGCCGCTCACCCTTCGGCTTCCCGCTCACGGGCCCTCCCTCTCGTCGTGCGTGCCTGCACGAAGGTAGCGCCCATCGGCCCGGCTGTCATGTGCGTATCGGAATACGGTCATGACAGCCGGGCTGCACCGGGATGCTCAGCCCTTGAGCGCGGCCTGCTCAGCCCTTGAGTGCGGCCTGCTCAGCCCTTGAGCGCCGCCGCGATCGACTCGGAGATCGGGGTGGCCGGGCGGCCGATCAGCCGGGACAGGTCGCCGGAGGTGAGGAGCAGCTCGCCCTTCTCCACGGAGGCCTCGACACCGGCGATGACCGCGGCGACCGGGGCGGGCAGCCCCGCGCCGGCCAGGATCTCGGTGAAGGCCTCGACGGACACGGAGTTGTAGACGATCTCCTTGCCGGTCTGCCTGCTGATCTCGGCCGCGTACTCGGCGAAGCCCCAGGGCTCGTCGCCGCCCAGCTCGTACGTCCGGTTCTCGTGGCCCTCGCCGGTCAGTACGGCTACGGCGGCGGCCGCGAAGTCGGCGCGCGAGGCGGAGGAGATCCGGCCGTCGCCGGAGGCCTGGACGACGGCGCCGTGCTCCAGGGCGACGGCGAGGTTCTCGGTGTAGTTCTCGTTGTACCAGCCGTTGCGCAGCAGGACGTAGGGCACACCGGAGGCGGTGAGCGCCTCCTCGGTGGCGCGGTGGTCGTCGGCGAGCGCGGCGGTGAGGGTGCCGGGGGCGCTGGTGTAGGCGAGGAGCGCAACGCCGGCGGCCTTGGCGGCGTCGATGACGACCTGGTGCTGGCCGGCGCGGCCCTTGTGGAACTCGTTGCCGGAGATCAGCAGCACCTTGTCGCCCTCGGAGAAGAGGGTGTCGAAGGTCTCCGGGCTGTTGTAGTCGGCGACGGCGAGCTTGACGCCCTTGGCCGCGAAGTCGGCGGCCTTCTCCGGGGTGCGGACGACGGCGGTGATCTGCTCGGCGGGAACCTTGGCCAGCAGCTGCTCGATGACGTGGCGGCCGAGGTGTCCGGTGGCGCCGGTGACGACGATGCTCATGATCTGCGATCTCCTTGTGGGGTGCGGATGTCACTAACCCTAGGAGGTGCGCTAACTGTTCGAAAGTACCCACTTTGAAGTAAGGTACTGGCATGGCAGTAAGTAACGGAGGCTCCGACGCCGAGGCGATGTGCCCGCACCGCATGGTCCTGGAGCACGTCACCAGCCGCTGGGGCGTCCTGGTCCTCATCCAGCTACTGGACCGCTCCCACCGCTTCAGCGAACTGCGCCGCGCGATCGGAGCGCTCGGCGGCCGGGGCGTCAGCGAGAAGATGCTGACCCAGACCCTGCAGACCCTGGAGCGGGACGGCTTGGTGCACAGAGACGCCAAGCCGGTGATCCCGCCCCGGGTCGACTACTCCCTGACAGAGCTGGGCCAGGAGGCGGCGGAGCAGGTGCGGGGGCTGGCGCTGTGGTCGGAGAAGCGGATGGAGGACGTCGTGGGGGCGCGGGAGGCGTACGACGCGCGGAAGAGAGACTCCTGACCATCCCCGAGGTGTGGTGACGAGAAGGACGAGGGCCCGGGTGCGTGGAATCGCACCCGGGCCCACTGCGTGCCGGTCGGGGTTTCAGCCGACCACTGTCCAGGTGTCCCCACCCGCCAGCAGCGCCCCCAGGTCACCCTTCCCGTTCTGCTCGATCGCCGTGTCCAGCTGGTCGGCCATCTGGGTGTCGTAGACCGGACGTTCGGTGCTGCGGAACACGCCGATCGGGGTGTGGTGCAGGGTGTCCGGGTCAGCCAGGCGGGACAGGGCGAAGGCCGTGGTCGGGGACGCGGAGTGGGCGTCGTGGACCAGGACGTCCGCCTCGTTGTCCGGGGTCACGGTGACCACCTTCAGGTCGCCCGTCCGGGCGTCCCGTACGACGCCGCGCGCGCCGTCCGCGCCGAAGCGGATCGGCTGCCCGTGCTCCAGGCGGATCACCGCCTCCTCGGCCTGCTGCCTGTCCTTGAGAACCTCGAAGGCGCCGTCGTTGAAGATGTTGCAGTTCTGGTAGATCTCGATCAGTGCCGTGCCCTGGTGGGCGGAGGCCTGGCGCAGGACCTCGGTGAGGTGCTTGCGGTCGGAGTCCACGGTGCGGGCCACGAAGGACGCCTCCGCGCCGATCGCCAGAGACACCGGGTTGAAGGGCGCGTCCAGCGAGCCCATCGGGGTCGACTTGGTGATCTTGCCGACCTCGGAGGTAGGGCTGTACTGGCCCTTCGTGAGGCCGTAGATCCGGTTGTTGAACAGCAGGATCTTGAGGTTGACGTTGCGGCGCAGGGCGTGGATCAGGTGGTTGCCGCCGATGGAGAGCGCGTCGCCGTCGCCCGTCACCACCCAGACGCTCAGGTCCCGCCTGCTGGTGGCGAGGCCGGTCGCGATGGCCGGTGCCCGGCCGTGGATGGAGTGCATCCCGTAGGTGTTCATGTAGTACGGGAACCGGGACGAGCAGCCGATGCCGGAGACGAAGACGATGTTCTCCCTGGCCAGGCCGAGTTCGGGCATGAAGCCCTGGACCGCCGCGAGGATCGCGTAGTCGCCGCAACCGGGGCACCAGCGCACTTCCTGATCGGACTTGAAGTCCTTCATGGACTGGCGGGCCTCGGCCTTGGGGACGAGCGAGAGCGCCTCGATCGTGCCCGTGCCTTCCCTGGACGTCTCAGCCATCGATGGCCTCCTTGAGAGCCGTGGCGAGCTGCTCAGCCTTGAACGGCATGCCATTGACCTGGTTGTACGAGTGGGCGTCTACCAGGTACTTCGCCCGGATCAGCGTGGCGAGCTGGCCGAGGTTCATCTCGGGGATCACCACCTTGTCGTAACGCCGCAGCACCTCTCCCAGATTGCGCGGGAAGGGGTTCAGGTGCCGCAGATGCGCCTGCGCGATCTCCTGCCCGGCCCTGCGCAGCCGCCGCACCGCCGCCGTGATCGGGCCGTACGTCGAGCCCCAGCCCAGCACCAGCGTCTGTGCGCCGTGCGGGTCGTCGACCTCCAGGTCGGGCACCTCGATGCCGTCGATCTTCGCCTGGCGGGTGCGGACCATGAAGTCGTGGTTGGCGGGGGCGTAGGAGATGTTGCCCGAGCCGTCCTCCTTCTCGATGCCGCCGATCCGGTGCTCCAGGCCCGGTGTGCCGGGGATCGCCCAGGGGCGGGCCAGGGTCTGCGGATCGCGTTTGTACGGCCAGAAGACCTCGGTACCGTCCTCCAGGGTGTGGTTCGGGCCCTGCGCGAACTGCACACGCAGGTCGGGGAGTTCGTCCACCTCCGGGATGCGCCACGGCTCGCTGCCGTTGGCCAGGTAGCCGTCCGAGAGCAGCATCACCGGGGTGCGGTAGGTAAGGGCGATCCGGGCCGCTTCCAGCGCCGCGGTGAAGCAGTCGGCGGGCGTGCACGGGGCCACGATCGGCACCGGGGCCTCGCCGTTGCGGCCGAACATCGCCTGCAGCAGATCCGCCTGCTCGGTCTTGGTGGGCAGGCCCGTGGACGGGCCGCCGCGCTGGATGTCGACGATCAGCAGCGGCAGCTCCAGGGAGACGGCCAGACCGATCGTCTCCGACTTCAGCGCCACACCGGGACCGCTCGTCGTGGTCACCGCCAGCGACCCGCCGAACGCCGCGCCCAGCGCCGCGCCGATGCCCGCGATCTCGTCCTCGGCCTGGAAGGTCCGCACGCCGAAGTTCTTGTGCTTGCTGAGCTCGTGCAGGATGTCGGACGCCGGAGTGATCGGGTACGAGCCCAGATACAGCGGCAGGTCCGCCTGCCGGGACGCGGCGACCAGTCCGTAGGACAGGGCGAGGTTGCCGGAGATGTTCCGGTAGGTGCCGACCGGGAAGGCCGTCGCCGCCGGGGCGATCTCGTAGGAGACCGCGAAGTCCTCCGTCGTCTCGCCGAAGTTCCAGCCCGCCCGGAACGCCGTGATGTTCGCCTCCGCGATCTGCGGCTTCTTGGCGAACTTCGACCTCAGGAACTTCTCCGTGCCCTCGGTGGGCCGGTGGTACATCCACGACAGCAGGCCCAGCGCGAACATGTTCTTGCTGCGCTCGGCCTCCTTGCGGGACAGGTCGAACTCCTTGAGCGCCTCCACCGTCAGCGTCGTCAGCGGCACCGGGTGGAGGTGGTAGCCGTCCAGCGAGCCGTCCTCCAGCGGAGAGCTCTCGTAGCCGACCTTCTGCATCGCCCGCTTGGTGAACTCGTCGGTGTTGACGATGATCTCCGCGCCGCGCGGCAGGTCCCCGACGTTGGCCTTCAGGGCGGCCGGGTTCATCGCGACCAGCACGTTCGGCGCGTCGCCCGGGGTCAGGATGTCGTGGTCGGCGAAGTGCAGCTGGAAGGAGGACACGCCCGGCAGGGTGCCGGCGGGCGCACGGATCTCGGCGGGGAAGTTCGGCAGCGTCGAGAGGTCGTTGCCGAAGGACGCCGTTTCCGAGGTGAACCGGTCACCGGTGAGCTGCATACCGTCACCGGAGTCCCCCGCGAACCGAATGATCACCCGGTCCAGTCGGCGCACATCCTTCGCCGCCGCCGGTTTGCGCTGCTCTCCCAGTACTGCTTCGTCGGCCTGCTCCGCTGGGCTACTGACCTGGCTGGTCACTGAACTGGACCTCCTTCGAGGCGGCTGTCGGGTACAGGCCTTCCCGCAGGCCCTCCCGAAATCAACCCTACGTCCGTAAAGGTCGCCATCCCCGGGCCATTCACATCACGGACACGGTTTTGAGACGGTTCGCCACCCTGACTTGTCATGATTTACACGCCCCCCGGCGCTTCTTTTGAAGACGCTCCCCGCTCGTTGTGTGGTTCTCGGGCGTTTCCGGGCCCGGTGTCGGACATCGCGCCTGGCTGACACGGTGTCAGGTGATCAGGAGTTCAGATAGGTGAGGACCGCGAGAACCCTTCGGTGATCCCCGTCACTCGGGGACAGCCCCAGCTTCAGGAAGATATTGCTGACGTGCTTCTCCACGGCTCCGTCGCTCACCACCAGCTGTCGGGCGATCGCGGAGTTGGTCCGCCCCTCGGCCATGAGCCCCAGGACCTCGCGCTCCCGCGGGGTGAGTCCCGCGAGCACGTCCTGCTTGCGGCTGCGCCCGAGCAGCTGCGCGACCACCTCCGGATCCAGGGCCGTACCCCCCTGGGCCACCCGCACCACCGCGTCCACGAACTCACGCACCTCGGCTACCCGGTCCTTGAGCAGATAGCCGACGCCGTGGCTGGAACCGGCCAGCAGTTCGGTGGCGTAGCGCTCCTCCACGTACTGTGACAACACGAGCACGCCGAGTCCCGGATGCGCCTTGCGCAGCTGTACGGCGGCGCGGACCCCTTCGTCGGTGTGCGTCGGGGGCATGCGTACGTCGGCGACCACGACGTCCGGCAGCGTGCCCTGTGCGTCCAGCTCCGTGATGGTCTTTATCAGCGCCTCGCCGTCGCCGACGCCGGCGACGACCTCGTGCCCGCGGTCGGTCAGCAGCCGGGTCAGGCCCTCCCTGAGCAGCACTGAATCCTCGGCGATGACCACCCGCACCCTGTCCTCCACGACCTTCGGCCCCCCGAGCCTGTTGCGTCCGGCCGGACGTTCCCCGGCCGCGTCCCACGGCTCCTCAGTATTCCGCGATCCGCGCCCGCGCACCGGGCCTGTGGACAACCCGGCCTGCCGTGTTCCGGTCATGCGGCGGGGGAGGGGCCGATTCCGGCCGCGGATGCGTGCACACGCGTGTGCGTCCGCCTTCGGGCCCCGGGGCCTCGAAGACGGACGCTGCGATGCGGGCGGCTACACGGCCCGCCAAGGGAGCTCGGCCGTGATCCGCGTCGGCCCGCCCACCGGCGAGTCCACCACCAGGATCCCGTCCACCGCGTCCAGCCGTTCGGCCAGACCCGCCAGGCCCGAACCGGCGGAGGCGTCCGCGCCGCCGACGCCGTTGTCCACGACCTGGAGCATCAGCCGGTTCTCCACCCGCCAGACGTCCACGCCCGCCCAGGTGGCCCGGGCGTGCTTGCTGATGTTCTGCAGCAGCTCCGAGACCGTGAAGTACGCGATCCCCTCGATCGCCGGCACCGGCCGCTCGGTCAGGTCCACCTGCACCTCGACCGGCACCGTGCACCGCGAGGCCACCGCCGACAGCGCCGCGTCGAGACCGCGGTCGGTCAGCACCGCCGGATGGATCCCGCGGGCCAGGTCGCGCAGCTCCTGAAGCGCCGTCTTCACCTCGCCGTGGGCCTCGTCCACCATGCGAGCCGCCGCCTGCGGATCCTCCGCCAGCTTCTCCTTCGCCAGCCCCAGATCCATGGCCAACGCCACCAGCCGGGCCTGCGCCCCGTCGTGCAGATCCCGCTCGATGCGCCGCAGGTCGGCCGCGGCCGTGTCGACCACGACCCCGCGGTCCGACTCCAGCTCCACCACCCGCGTCGCCAGCCGCGACGGCCCGAGCAGCCCGTGCACCATCAGCCGGTCCACCATCGTCAGCGCCCGCACGATCCAGGGCGTGGCCAGCGTGAACAGCAGCCCCACCAGCGCGGTCACGGTGATCTCGAACGGGTTGTCGAGATAGATGCGGTGCGTCTCGTCGCCGTAGAGCTGGAGGCCGTCCTGGCCGCCGTAGAGGGGGAAGAGCCAGAACCACAGGGGGTACGTCAGCAGCGTCCAGCCCAGGGCCCAGAAGTTCACGGCGACGACGAACGAGAACGTCGCCCACGGCAGGTGCAGCACCGCGTACAGCAGGGACCGCCAAGAGACGCCGCTCTTCAGTACGGCGCCCATCCAGGCCATGAAGCCCTGCCTGCGCATCCGCAGCGGCTCCGGGTCGGCGACATCCAGATCCAGCATCCCGCGCGCGCGGGCCCGCTCCAGCGCCCCGAAGCCGCGACAGCCCGCCAAACCCGCCGCCAGCACCGGAATGCCGAGGAACGTCACCAGCAGGCCCGCCCCCAGCGACACCATGGTGACCGCGTACGTGAAGAGCAGGATGCTGATCGGCAGGCTCAGCAGGACGTAGCCCAACTCCCGCCAGTGCCGGGCCTCGAACGGTGCCCGCAGTCCGGCGGGCAGCCGGTGCCGTCGCTCACTCTCGGGGAAACCGAGCCCGTACCCCTGCCCGTACTCCGTGGCCATCGGCGTCGTCCGTTTCTGCTCGCGGTTTTCTGAGTCACCCCAAGACTCCTGCGTCGCAGGTCCGCGAGCCATGGAGTCCGTCGGCGTCTTGGAAGGGGGGTTTTCCCTACCCCTCCGAGGCGGCCCGGTCGCGCCAGGGCAGTTCCGCGGTGACCGTCGTCGGGCCGCCCTGCGGGGAGTCGATGACGAACAGGCCGTCGACGGCGCCCAGCCGGTCGGCGAGGCCGCGCATCCCCGTACCGCCGTCCAGGCGCGCGCCGCCGCGGCCGTCGTCCCACACCTGGATGAGCAGCCGGTCCTTCGACCGCCACACCTCCACCGACGCCGAACGCGCCGCACTGTGCTTGCTGATGTTCTGCAGCAGCTCCGAGACGGTGAAGTAGGCGATGCCCTCGATGGCCGCGGCCGGCCGCGCCACCAGGTCGACCGTCACCTTCACCGGCACCGTGCAGCGCGAGGCGACCGAGGAGAGGGCGGCGTCCAGGCCGCGGTCGGTCAGCACGGCCGGGTGGATGCCCCGGGCGAGATCCCGCAGCTCCTGGAGCGCGAGCTTGACCTCGCCGTGCGCCTCCTCGACCATCGCGGCGGCGTACTCCGGGTCCTCAAGGAGCTTCTCCTTGGCCAGGCCCAGGCCCATGGCCAGCGCCACCAGCCGGGCCTGCGCGCCGTCGTGCAGATCGCGCTCGATGCGCCGCAGGTCGGCCGCGGCCGTGTCGACCACGACCCCCCGGTCGGACTCCAGCTCGGCGATACGTTGCTCCAGCTCGTCCGAGGGCGACAGCAGCCCGCGCACCATCGCCCGGTCCGCGTTGGCCAGACCCCGTGCGATGAACGGCAGCACCGGCCACAGCACGAACAGCGAGGTCAGCGTTATCGTGAAGGTGAGGATGCCCCAGGGCAGCCTGATGAAGTCGTACAGGACCGTGCGCCAGCCCACCGGGTCCTTCAGCATCAGCCACAGCTGCGCGAAGAAGCCGTTGCGGCTGCCGCGCAGCCTCAGCGGGCTCGGCTCGTCCACCTGCACCCCGAGCAGCCCGCGCGCCCGCGCCCGCTCCAGCTTTCCCAGCTGCCGGGCGCCCACCAGCCCGACCGCCAGCAACGGGAAACCGATCACCGTCACCGTCAGCCCGGCCCCGGCGAACAGCACCGTCACGACGTAGACGAAGCCGAACAACGCCGTCGGCAGGTTCGCCAGAAGATGCGCGATCTCCTTCCAGGTGTGCCGGTCGTAGGCGAAACGGGCCGGCGGGAGCCGGTCGCCGTCTGCTGCCGCGCGGGCCTGCTCGGCGCGGTTCGAGGACGGGAGACGTTCGGTCATATGGGCTAGCGTGCCGTTCGACGCGCGCTCGCGCCATGAGGCGGACCGCCAGGATCTGCTGGGGAAAACCCCACCTCGGCATCCCAAGCAGTGACAGGCTGCTTACGCTCGCTTTAGCAGGGCCTAGACTCCCGTGCGTACAGATCGTCGAACGGCAGTGTTCACAGAGGTCACAGAGGTCAGGGAGCGAGGGGCGGACCGTGCCGGAACCGACCGTCGTCGCGGCGGATTACTTCGAGTCCTACTCGGTCGTCGGACTGCTCGCCGCTGTCGGCGTGCTGTTCGTCGCCGTCGCCTTCGGAGCCGGGCGCCTGCTGCGCCCCGTGGTCCCCACACCCGAGAAGCTCCTGACGTACGAGTGCGGAGTCGACCCCGTCGGCGAGGGCTGGGCCCACACCCAGGTCCGCTACTACGTCTACGCCTTCCTCTACGTCATCTTCGCCGTCGACTCGATCTTCCTGTTCCCCTGGGCGACGGTCTTCGCCGCCCCCGGCTACGGCGCCACCACGCTCGTCGAGATGTTCATCTTCCTGGGCTTCCTGGCAGTCGGTCTGCTGTACGCATACAAGAAGGGCGTCCTGGCATGGACGTGACCCCCGCCGAGCCCGTCCCGCTGCCCGAGCCGAAGCGGCTGGGCGCGCTCGCCCGCCTCGCGCCCGAACCGATGAAGGTGATCCTGAACTGGGGTCGCCGCTACTCGCTCTGGGTCTTCAACTTCGGCCTCGCCTGCTGCGCGATCGAGTTCATCGCCGCGTCGATGGCCCGCCACGACTTCATCCGCCTCGGCGTGATCCCGTTCGCGCCGGGCCCCCGCCAGGCCGACCTGATGGTCGTCTCCGGCACGGTCACCGACAAGATGGCGCCCGCCGTGAAGCGCCTGTACGAGCAGATGCCCGAGCCGAAGTACGTCATCTCCTTCGGCGCCTGCTCCAACTGCGGCGGCCCGTACTGGGACTCCTACTCCGTCACCAAGGGCGTCGACCAGATCATCCCGGTCGACGTGTACGTGCCCGGTTGCCCGCCCCGCCCCGAGGCGCTGCTCCAGGGCATCCTCAAGCTCCAGGAGAAGATCGCCCGGGAGTCGCTCGGGGAGCGGTACGGGACGGTGCGTCCGTCGGCCGCCGCCCTGCAGAGCGGCCTGGTCAAGCCGCCGGCCGCCGAGTCCGAAGGGGGCGCCCGATGACCGCGGTCGGCTGGCTGCCCGCGGACGCTGCGGAGCTGTTCGGTACGGAGGCCACGGCGGAGGAGTCCTACGAGCTCCTCACCGTCGACGTACCGCCGGCGTCCTGGATCGCGGCGCTGGAGACGGCACGCGACCGGCTGGGCTGCACCTACTTCGACTGGCTGAGCGCCGTGGACGAGCCCGGCACCGGTTTCCGCGTCGCCGCGCACGTGGTCGCGCTGGCACCCGTGCGGCGGCTCCTGGTGCGCACGACGGTGCCGCACGACGCGCCGGTACTGGCATCCGCCGTCACGGTCTACGCGGGCGCCGCCTGGCACGAGCGCGAGACCCACGAAATGTTCGGCGTCACCTTCGAGGGCCACCCCGCCCTGGACCACCTCCTCCTCCCGGAGACCTTCGAGGGCCACCCTCTGCGCAAGGACTTCGTCCTGGCTGCCCGCGTCGCCAAGGCCTGGCCCGGCGCGAAGGAACCGGGCGAGTCCGAACACGGCGGGCCCAAGCGCCGCCAGATGCTGCCGCCGGGTGTCCCGGATCCGAACGAGTGGGGCCCGATGAAGGGCCAGCTTCCGCCCGCACCTGCCCGACCGGCACGGGGGGCGGGGCGCGCGGCGGGGGAGCGGCCGGTTCGTGGTGCGGGTGCGGGTGCCGGTGCTGCTGCTGGGGCCGGTGCGCGTGCGGGTGCGGGTGCTGCTGGGGATCGTCCTGTGCGGCGGACCCGTACGGCGTCGGAAGGGTCGGCGAGCCAGCAGGCGGGCGCGGCACCGGCGGCGGAGGGTGCGCCCCCGGCGTCCCCCACGCGTCGCTCCCGCAGCGTGAGTGAGGGTTCCGCGTCGCAGCGCACGGAGACGCAGCCCCCGGCACCGGAGGAAACGGCGCCGGAGCAGGCCAAGGCCCCGCGCAGCGCGGACGCGCCTTGGCACCACGCCCGGCCGGCCTTCGACGAGCCTGCTTCGGAGGGCTCGGAGGGCTCGGAGCAGCCGAAGGAGCCGACGCCGGAGGAGCCGAAGGAAGCGGCGCCGGAGGCCGAGGCGCCCGTGTCCGGCAAGGCCCCCGAAGCCAAGCCCAACCCCACTCCCGAACCCACCCCAGACCCCGAGACGCCCCCCGAGGACCCCGCAGGAGGCCCGCAGTGAACGACGCGCTCGACGTCACCCTGCGACTCCTCGTCGTCTTCGTCGTCTTCCTCACCTTCCCCCTCCTGATCGGCCAGACCGAGCACAAGGTGATGGCCCACATGCAGGGCCGCCTCGGCCCGATGTACGCCGGCGGCTTCCACGGCTGGGCCCAGCTCGTCGCCGACGGCGTGAAGTTCGCGCAGAAGGAAGACGTCGTCCCCGCGGGCGCGGACCGCCGTATCTTCCAGCTCGCCCCCGCCGTCGCCCTCCTGCCGTACCTCCTCGTCCTGCTCGCCATCCCGATCGGCCCCAGCGAGGGCGCCGTCGGCGAGGTCATCGACGCGGGCATCTTCTTCGTCCTGGCCGTCATGGGCGTCGGAGTCCTCGGCTCCCTCATGGCCGGCTGGGCCTCCGCCAACAAGTTCTCCCTCCTCGGCGGCCTGCGCACCGCCGCCCAGCTCCTCGCCTACGAACTCCCGATGCTGCTCGCCGCCGCCTCCGTCGCCATGGCGGCCGGCACGGTCTCCCTGCCCGGCATCCTCGACGCGTTCGAGTGGTGGTGGCTGCCGTGGCAGATCGTCGGCGCGATCGTCTTCTTCGTCGCCGGACTGGCTGAGCTCCAGCGGCCCCCCTTCGACATGCCGGTCGCCGACTCGGAGATCATCTTCGGCGCGTACACCGAGTACACCGGCCTGCGCTTCGCCCTTTTCCTCCTCGCCGAGTACGCCGGAATCGTCGTCCTGTGCGGCCTGACCACCGTCCTCTTCCTGGGCGGGTGGCACGGTCCCTGGGGCGCCGACGGCCTCGGCTGGGTCTGGACCCTGCTGAAGACGGCCGTGCTCGCCTTCGTCGTGATCTGGCTGCGCGTGACCTACCCCCGCCTGCGCGAGGACCAGCTCCAGAAGCTGTCCTGGACCCTCCTCGTCCCCCTCTCCCTCGCTCAGATCGCCCTCACCGGCGTCGTCAAGGTGGTGATCAACTAACCATGGCCCCCGTACCTGGCAGCGGCCTCGCCAAGGGCCTGGCCGTCACCCTCCGCACGATGACGCGCAAGTCGGTCACCGAGCAGTACCCGGACGTCCAGCCCGACCTCCCGCCCCGCACCCGTGGCGTGATCGGCCTGTTCGAGGAGAACTGCACGGTCTGCATGCTCTGCGCCCGTGAGTGCCCGGACTGGTGCATCTACATCGACTCCCACAAGGAGACGGTCCCGGCGACGACCCCCGGCGGACGCGAGCGCAGCCGCAACGTCCTCGACCGCTTCGCCATCGACTTCTCCCTGTGCATGTACTGCGGTATCTGCATCGAGGCCTGTCCTTTCGACGCCCTGTTCTGGTCCCCGGAGTTCGAGTACGCCGAGACCGACATCCGCGAACTCACCCACGAGCGCGACAAGCTGCGCGAGTGGATGTGGACGGTCCCGGCCCCGCCGGCCCTCGACCCCGCCGCGGAGGAACCCAAGGAACTCGCCGCGGCCCGCAAGACCGCCGAGAAGCTCGCCGCCACGCAGGCCGAACCGGGGGAGGGCGAGTCGTGAGCCCCGCCTCCACCGCGCTGACCACGACGGCAGCCGAAACGCACGGCTTCCTCTCCCCGACCGGCGTCGAGATCGCCTTTCTCCTCGTCGGTCTGGTCACCTTCGGCGCGGCCCTGATCACCGTCACCACCCGGCAGCTGGTGCACGCCGCCCTGTGGCTGGTGGTGGCCCTCGGCGGCATCGCCGTCGAGTACCTCCTGCTCACCGCCGAGTTCATCGCCTGGGTACAGGTGCTGATCTACGTGGGCTCCGTGGTCGTCCTCCTTCTCTTCGGTCTGATGCTCACGCGGGCCCCCATCGGCCGCTCCCCGGACGCCGACTCCGGCAACCGCTGGGTCGCCCTCGCCGTGGCCGTCGTCGCGGCCGGGGCACTGATCTGGGTCGTCGTCGATGCCTTCCGCACGACCTGGATCGACCTCGACGGCGCCCCCGCCGGCTCCACCGAGGTCACCGGCAAGGCCCTCTTCCAGAACTGGGTCCTCCCCTTCGAGGCCCTGTCCGTCCTCCTCCTCGCCGCCCTGGTCGGCGCGATCGTCCTGTCCCGCAAGGCGAAGGCCGACGCCACGCCCGCCCGCGGAACGAACGGCGGGGGAGCCGCCAAGGCCGACAAGGAAGGCGCCCGCTGATGCATCTCGCCTATCCCGCCGTCCTCTCCGCCCTCCTCTTCTGCACGGGCCTGTACGGCGTCCTCGCCCGCCGCAACGCGATCCTGGTCCTGATGTCGGTCGAGCTGATGCTCAACGCCGTCAACCTCAACCTGGTCGCCTTCGACGTCTGGCTCAGCCGGACCGCCGAGGAGACCCTGCACTCCGGCCAGGCCCTGACCCTGTTCACCATCGCCATCGCCGCCGCCGAGATCGGCATCGGCCTGGCGATCGTCCTCGCCGTCTACCGCAACCGCGGCACCTCGGACATCGACAAGCTCCGCGACACCGCCGAAGGCCACGAGCCCGCCGAGGGCCACGGGTCCGACACCCCCGCGACCGAGACGGGCGCCGAGAAGGCTGAGGCCACCGCGTGACCACGACCACCCTCGCCGTCCTCGTCCCCCTCCTTCCGTTCCTGGGCGCCGCCGCCGGCCTGCTGCTGGGCCGCACGGCCCCCGGCTTCGTCCGCCCGCTCGCCGTCCTGCCGACGCTCACCTCCCTCGTGCTCGCGGTGCTGGTCGCCGTGGACCAGGGCGGCGAACGCGCCGTGAACGCCGCCACCGAGCTCACCCCCACCGGCTCGGTCCCGATCGAGCTCGCCCTGCACATCGACGGTTTCGCGGCCCTCGTCGCCGTCCTGGTCGGCCTCGTCGCCACCTGCGTGCAGATCTACTCGACCGGCTACCTCCGCGACGACCCGCGCTACCCGTCGTACGCCGCGCTCGTCTCCCTGTTCACCTCCGCGATGCTGCTCGTCGTCTACTCCGGCGACCTGATGGTGCTGCTGGTCGGCTGGGAGATCATGGGCATCTGCTCGTACTTCCTGGTCGGCCACTACTGGGAGACCCCGGAGGCCCGCGCCGCCTCCCTCAAGGCCTTCCTGGTGACCAAGCTCGGTGACGTCCCCTTCCTGATCGGTCTGTTCGCGCTGGCCACCGACGCCGGCTCGTTCCGCATCACGCAGATCCTCGGCACCGTCGCGAGCGGCGGCCTCGACCACCCGACGCTCGTCGCGCTGCTGCTCCTCGCGGGCGTGGCCGGCAAGTCGGCGCAGTTCCCGCTGCACACCTGGCTCCCCGACGCGATGGCGGGCCCCACACCCGTCTCCGCGCTGATCCACGCCGCGACGATGGTCGCCGCCGGTGTCTACTTCGTCGCACGTCTCCTCCCGGTCTTCGAGGCCTCCCAGGCCGCGATGGTCGTCCTCGCCGTCATGGCCGCCGTGACGATGGCCGGCTCGGCGCTCGCCGCGCTCGCCCAGGACGACATCAAGCGCGTGCTCGCCTACTCGACGATCGGCCAGCTCGGCTACATGACCGGCGCCCTCGCCGTCGGCGACCGCGGAGCCGCCGTCTTCCACCTCCTGTCCCACGGCGCCTTCAAGGCGCTGCTGTTCCTCGCGGCCGGCGTGATCATCCATGCCGCCGGCACTAATTCACTGGCCGCCATGTCCCGCATGCGGAACCTGCGCAGCCGCGTCCCGGACGCCTACTGGACGATGACCGTGGCGCTCCTCGCGCTCGCCGCGATCCCGCCGTTCAGCGGCTTCTTCTCCAAGGAGTCCGTCCTCGGCGCCGCCGAGCACGTCTCCACCGGCCACACCGAGCACGCCCCCGGCGCCGCGGGCTGGATCGTCCTCGTCGCCGCCCTGCTCACGGCCCTGCTCACCGCCGCCTACGCGATGCGCCTGTGGCTGCTGGCCTTCCGCGGCCACGGCGCCGAGGCCCCGGACCACGGCAGGCAGCCGCTCACCATGACCGTCGTGCTGTGGGTGCTGGCCGTGCCGTCCCTCGCCTTCGGCGCCTTCGCCTACGGGACGCTGCCCGACTGGTTCGACGGACAGGACCTCGCCCCGACGCTCACCACCTCGGTCCTGGGCACGGGCGTCGCCCTGGTCGGCGGCATCGTCACCTACGCGGCCTGGCGGCACACCACCACGCTCGCGGCCCGCGTCCCTCTGGGTGCGGTCGCGGCCCACCCGGAGGGCGACGCCGGACTGGTCGAGGCCGAGGCCATCGCCAGCCACGCGCCCGCGTACGGAGACGTGGCCTCGGCGCACGATCCGGCCGACCCGGGCCGCCTCCTGCTCGGCCCGCTGCACCGCCACGCGGCCGTCGGCTTCCACCTGGACGCCGTGTACACGGCCCTCTTCGTCCGCCCGGTCCAGGCCGGAGCGAGTCTCGTCAGGTTCCTCGACCGCGAGGTCGTCGACACCTACGTACGCGGCGCGGGCGCCCTACCTCGCTGGCTCGGCATCGCCGTACGGCGCGCCCAGACCGGCAATGTGCAGACCTATGTGAGCGCGCT
This sequence comes from Streptomyces sp. NPDC079141, assembly GCF_040686775.1. Classification (NCBI taxonomy): domain Bacteria; kingdom Bacillati; phylum Actinomycetota; class Actinomycetes; order Kitasatosporales; family Streptomycetaceae; genus Streptomyces; species Streptomyces sp. NPDC079141. The sequence continues at coordinate 209,584 of NZ_JBFBLP010000008.1, forward strand.
GCTCGCCGGCACCGTCGTCCTGGCGGTCGCCGCCGTCCTCGTCGCCACGGGAGCGTGAGCAGGCGTGATCGATATCAACGAGTCCGTGATGCAGTTCCTTCTGGCGTTCGTCGTCGTCGGCCCGCTTCTCGGCGCCGCCGCCGCTCTCCTGCCGGCCCCGCCCGGACTGAAGGGGAAGTCCCCCGAGCAGGCCGTGCTCCGCCACGGTGTGACCGTCACCGGCGCGATCCTCGTCGCCGCGATCGTCCTCGCGCTCGGCTTCGACCACGACCAGCCGTCGAAGATGCAGGCCAGCACGGACATCAGCTGGATCCCCGCACTCGACGTGCGCATCCACCTCGGCATCGACGGCATCTCCCTCCCCCTTCTGGTCCTGACCGCGCTGCTGACCTTCCTGTGCGCGCTGTACTCGTACTTCAAGATGCCCGCGGGCCCGTCCCCGAAGGCCTTCGTCGCACTGCTGCTCGTCCTGGAGTCCGGCACCCTCGCCACCTTCGCCGTCCTCGACCTGCTGCTGTTCTTCCTCGCCTTCGAGATGGTCCTGATCCCGATGTACTTCCTCATCGCCCGCTGGGGCGGTGAGGGGCGGACCCAGGCCGCCTGGAAGTTCATCCTCTACACGCTGCTCGGTTCGGTCGTCATGCTGCTCGGCCTGCTCCTGATCGGGATCAAGGCGGGCACATTCGACATGGTGGCACTCGCCACTGACAACGGCCGGTCGCTGACCGCATCCGTGCAGGTCATCGCCGTTCTGGCGATCGGTCTCGGGCTCGCGGTCAAGACCCCGATGTGGCCCCTGCACAGCTGGCTGCCCGACGCCCACACCGCCGCTCCGACGGTCGGCTCGGTCCTGCTGGCCGGCGTCCTGCTGAAGATGGGTACGTACGGTTTCGTCCGCATTCTGCTGCCGATTGCGCCCGACGGCTTCGCCGACTTCGCGCCCTACCTCGCGGCCTTCGCCGTTGTCGGGATCATCTACGGATCCCTGGCCTGCCTGGCCCTCGCCAAGCAGGGCGCGAAGGGCGACCTCAAGCGCCTCATCGCCTACTCCTCCGTCGGCCACATGGGCTTCGTACTGCTCGGCATCGCGACCATGACCCCGACCGGCGTGAACGGCGCCCTGTTCGCCAACATCGCCCACGGCCTCATCACCGGCCTGCTCTTCTTCCTGGTCGGCGCGTTGAAGGACCGTACCGGCAGCACCGACCTCGACACCCTCGCCGAGGAGACCGGGGCCGCCCTCTACGGCAAGGCCCCGCGCCTCGGCGGCCTGCTTGCCTTCGCCGCGGTCGCCTCGCTCGGCCTGCCGGGCCTCGCCGGATTCTGGGGCGAGATGCTGGCCCTGTTCGGCGCGTTCGAACCGGCCGCCGGCCTCAGCCGCCCCGCCTTCCTCACCTTCATGACGATCGGCGCGTTCGGCACCCTCCTCACGGCCGCCTACCTGCTGATCGTGGTCCGCCGGGTCTGCATGGGCGCCGTACCGCAGGAAGCACCGCGGCTCACCGACGTACAGAGCTACGAGTTCGCGGCCTGGACCCCGCTCGTCGCCCTCACCGTCGTCGCCGGCCTGTGGCCCAAGACTCTCCTCGGCCTGACCGACCCGGCCGTGCAGCAGCTCCTCGCAGGAGGCACCCGATGAGCTCCCTGGCCCAGCCGCTGGCCGTGAACCTCGTCCAGTCGGTCGACTGGCTCGCCATCGCGCCGCCCACCATCGCGGCGGTCGTCGGCCTCGCCGTCCTCGTCGCCGACCTGTTCGTCGGCGAGAACCGGAAGGCGCTGCTCGGCTGGACGTCGGTCGCGGGCCTCGCCGCCGCGACGCTGATGCTGCTGCCCCTCCTGGACGGCGACCGCGCCACCTTCTGCCTCACCGGCGCCCCCGACGTGTGCAGCTACACGGCCGACCGCTTCACCCTCGTCCTCCAGCTCCTGGTCCTCGGCGGCGCCCTCCTCGCCGCCCTGCTGTCGGTCACCGCGCTGAAGGACGCCGACAAGCGACTCCCCGAAGGGGAGTTCTGGTTCCTGCTGCTCTCCTCCGTCGCGGGCGCCGCCCTCCTGCCCGCCTCCCGCGACCTCGCGACGCTGATCGTCGCCCTGGAGGTCGCCTCCCTGCCCGCGTTCGCCCTCGTCGGCCTCCGGCACGGCGACCGCAAATCGTCCGAGGCGGCACTGAAGTTCTTCCTGTCCTCGGTCACCGCGACCGCGGTCAGTCTCATGGGCATCAGCTTCGTCTACGCCTCCACCGGCACGCTCTACCTCACCCAGATCGCCGACCGGATCCAGAACGTCGACGGACAGTTCCAGACCCTCACCCAGACCGGCGTCGTCCTCACCCTGATCGGCTTCGCCTTCAAGACGGCCGCCGTCCCGTTCCACTTCTGGGTCCCGGACACCTACGTGGGAGCGCCCCTTCCGGTCGCCGCCTATCTGTCGGTCGTCGGCAAGGCGGTCGGCTTCTCCGGCCTGATCCTCATCACGGTCATCGCCCTCCCGTCGTACGCCGACGTCTGGGGCCCGGCGCTCGCCGCACTGGCCGCCCTCACCATGACCGTCGGCAACGTGGGCGCCCTGCGCCAGCAGGCCACGCGCGCGTACAGCGCGGTACGGCTGCTCGCCTGGTCGTCCGTCGGACAGGCCGGCTACCTCCTCGTACCGATCGCCGCCGCCGCGTACTCAGACGACCCCGAGGGCGCCATCGGCTCCACGGTCGCCTACGCCCTCATGTACGCCGCCGTGAACCTCGGCGCCTTCGCGGTCGCCGCCCTGGTGGGCCGTACGAAGTCCCTCAACCGCCTCACCGACTACCGCGGCCTGTACGCCAGGAACCCCCTCTCCGCCCTTGTCCTGGCCTTCTTCCTGCTGTGCCTCGCCGGGCTGCCGCCGGGCATCATCGGCCTCTTCGCGAAGGTCACCGTCTTCTCCGCGGCCGTGGACGCGGGCCTGGGCTGGCTGGCCGTGGTCATGGCCGTCAACGTCGTGATCGCGCTGTTCTACTACCTCCAGTGGACGGGCCTGCTGTTCCGCGCACCCGAGGGCGCACCCGAGAGGCACCTCGTCCCGGCCCCCGTCACGGCGACCATCGCCCTGACCGCCGTCCTGGGCATCGGCCTGTCCGGAGCCCCGCAGCTCATCCTGCGCTTCACCGACACAGGGCTCTTCTGACGCACGCCGGTCCCGCTCTCTGCGAAGAGGCGGACGGCGAGGAAGAGAAGCACGGCGACGGCGCACGCCGCGAGTCGGGCCGCCGCCGTCACCCGTACGGCCCACGTGCACGGCCGCGCGCCCAAGGGAACCCGAGGCCCTCGCCTGGCGTTGACCAGTACGGGAGGGTCCACTGGACGTGACACCACGGCACCAGTGGCATCGGAGATCGACCAGCAAAGGGTTCCCCTGCCGCACCACTTGGAGGGCGTACCGTGCACCGCCGGCACAACGGGCTCAGGACCGCAGTACTCCTCGGGGGACTGTCCGCACTCATCATCGTCATCGGCAGCTTCTTCGGCCGCATGGGGCTCGTCGTCGCTGTCTTCGTCGCCCTGGGCACCAACGCCTACGCGTACTGGAACAGCGACAAGCTCGCGCTACGCGCGATGCGTGCCCGCCCGGTGAGCGAGTTCGAGGCCCCGGGGCTGTACCGCATGGTCCGCGAACTCTCCACGCAGGCCCGCCAACCCATGCCGCGGCTGTACATCTCCCCGACGGAGGCGCCGAACGCCTTCGCGACGGGCCGCAACCCGCGCAACGCCGCCGTGTGCTGCACCGAAGGCATCCTGCGCCTCCTCGACGAGCGCGAACTGCGCGGCGTCATCGGCCACGAGCTCAGCCACGTCTACAACCGCGACATCCTGATCTCGTCGGTCGCCGGCGCCCTCGCCTCCGTGATCATGTTCCTGGTCAACTTCGCCTGGCTGATCCCGATCGGCCGCTCCGACGATGATGACGGCCCCGGCCTCTTCGGCATGCTGCTGATCATGATCCTGGGCCCGCTCGCCGCCTCGGTCATCCAACTGGCCATCAGCCGCTCCAGGGAGTACGAGGCCGACGCGTCCGGTGCCCACCTCACCGGCGACCCACTCGCCCTCGCCAGCGCCCTGCGCAAGCTCGAAACCGGCACCAAGCAGCTCCCGCTGCCCCCGGAACCCCGGATCGAGACCGCGAGTCACATGATGATCGCGAACCCGTTACGCCCGGGACAGGGACTGTCCAAGATGTTCTCCACACACCCGCCGATGGCCGAGCGCATCGCCCGGCTCGAAAAGATGGCAGGTCGCCACCAGTGAAGACAATTCTGAACGTCATCTGGCTCGTCCTGAGCGGCTTCTGGCTGTTCCTCGCCTACCTGGTCGCCGGCGTGGTGCTGTGCATCACGATCATCGGCATTCCCTTCGGCATTGCCGCCTTCCGTATCGGCGTCTACGCCCTGTGGCCCTTCGGGTACACGACGGTCGAGCGCCGCGACGCCGGGGCGCCGTCCTGCATCGGCAACGTCCTGTGGCTGATCCTCGCGGGCTGGTGGCTGGCCATCGGCCACATCGTCACCGGCGTCGTCCTCTGCCTCACGATCATCGGCATCCCGCTCGGCATCGCCAACTTCAAGCTGATCCCGGTGTCGTTGCTGCCGTTGGGACGCGAGATCGTACGGACGGACCAGCCCTTCTCGTCGCGCTGGTAGGCCCGCTTTTCCACAGCTCCGGGGTTGTCCACAGGCCCGCCCGATTGTCAGTGTCGGCTTGCATCATGAACGCATGACCGAGAACGAGCAGTTGCTGACGCGGGCGACGGACAAGGAAGCACTGCCCGTAGCACGTCCGGTGGCAACGTCGGCCCAAACCGCCCCCGCCGCACCGATATCCAGCAGCCCGCCCCCGCCGCACCGCTACCGAGCAGCGCGCCCCCACCGCCGCACGCCGTAGGCCACTACCCCTACCACCAGCACACCCGCGCCCACCAGCACCGAAACCCCCGGCAGCGCGAACGCCAGCACCACGCATCCGAGGAGCCCCACCACGGGCACCGCCCGCGCGGCCGGAGGCGAATCGAGTGTCCACGCAGACGCGTTGGCGATGGCGTAGTACGCCAGCACACCGAAGGAGGAGAAGCCGATCGCGCCCCGGACGTCCACCGTGGCGGCCAGGACCGCGACCACCGCGCCCACGGCGAGCTCCGCACGGTGCGGCACCTGGAAACGCGGGTGCACGGCTGCCAGCGCGCCGGGCAGATGCCGGTCCCGGGCCATGGCCAGCGTCGTTCGCGAGACGCCCAGGATCAGGGCGAGCAGTGAGCCCAGCGCGGCCACGGCGGCACCGACCCGCACCACCGGAGCCAGCCCCGACATGCCGGCCGCCCGCACCGCATCGGCCAGCGGTGCGTCCGCGTCACCGAGAGCGTCGGCCCCCAGCACGGAAAGGACAGCCACCGCCACACACACGTACACCGCCAGCGCGATTCCCAACGCCAGCGGGATGGCGCGGGGGATGGTGCGCGCCGGATCCCGCACCTCCTCGCCGAGGGTCGCGATCCGCGCGTACCCCGCGAACGCGAAGAACAGCAGACCTGCCGCCTGCAGCACCCCGCCAAGACCGCCGGAGGTCCCGATGTCCAGCCGCCCGGCGTCGGCCTCCCCGGACCCCAGACACACGACGACCACGCAAGCGAGGACCGCCAGAACCACCGCCACGATCATCCGCGTCAGCCAGGCGGACTTCTGGACGCCGCCGTAGTTCACCGCGGTCAGCGCCACCACGGCCGCGACCGCCACCGCGTGCGCCTGATCCGGCCAGACGTACGCGCCCACAGTGAGCGCCATCGCCGCACAGGAGGCCGTCTTCCCGACCACGAACGCCCAGCCCGCGAGATAGCCCCAGAACTCCCCGAGCCGCTCGCGTCCGTACACGTACGTGCCACCGGAGGCCGGATACAACGCGGCCAGCCGCGCCGACGACGTGGCGTTGCAGTAGGCCACCACGGCGGCGACGGCCAGGCCGAGCAGCAGCCCGGTGCCGGCCGCGTGCGCCGCGGGTGCCAGCGCGGCGAAGATCCCGGCCCCGACCATCGAGCCGAGCCCGATGACGACGGCGTCACCGACACCCAGGGTGCGGCGCAGTTCGGAACCGGAAGACGTCATGCGCCGCACCCTACTGATCGCTGCAACCGCGGAGTGCAGCGGCGACGTCTTCGTCACCAACAGGCAGCGAACACAAGCACGAACCAGAACGAGCAACAGCCGCCGCACGTCGCATGGCATACGTCGCACGGAGCGCACGAGCACAGCGTGTTCGGCCGGAGGGGCAGGTTCACGGCATGGGCATCATCAGCTGGATCATCCTGGGGCTGTTGGCCGGAGCCATCGCCAAGTTCCTGCTGCCGGGCCGCGACCCGGGCGGCTTCATCGGCACGACCGTCATCGGCATCACGGGCGCGTTCATCGGCGGCTGGATATCGGCCCGCTGGCTGGACCACCCCATCAGCAAGGACTTCTACGACGGCGCCACCTGGGCGGCCGCTATCGGCGGCTCCCTGGTCCTTCTGGTGGCCTACCGCATCCTGTTCGGCCACTCGCGCAACTGAGCACATCCCCCGGACCGCAGCCAGCAGGCGAGAAGGGTGGGCACCCGCCAGGTGCCCACCCTTCCTCGTGGCGTAGTGGTTCAGCGGTAGTTCACGAACTGCAGCGCGAAGTCGAAGTCCCGGCCCTTCAGCAGGGCGATGACGGCCTGCAGGTCGTCGCGGCTCTTGGAGCTGACCCGGAGCTCGTCGCCCTGCACCTGGGCCTTCACGCCCTTGGGGCCCTCGTCGCGGATGATCTTCGCCACCTTCTTGGCGTTCTCCTGGGAGATGCCCTCCTCGATGGAGGCGAAGATCTTGTACTCCTTGCCCGAGAGCTGGGGCTCGCCCGCGTCGAGCGCCTTCAGCGAGATCCCGCGCTTGATCAGCTTGGACTGGAAGACGTCGAGGACAGCGTTCACCCGGTCCTCGGAGTTCGCCTCCATCAGGATCTTGTCCCCGGACCACGAGATCGAGGCGCCCACGCCCTTGAAGTCGTAGCGCTGCGAGATCTCCTTGGCGGCCTGGTTGAGGGCGTTGTCGACCTCCTGCCGCTCGACCTTCGAGACGATGTCGAAACTGGAGTCGGCCATGTCCTGTGGCTCCTTGTATCGGGTGCGTGTCGGGTGCGTATCGGCGTACGTGGGGGTGAGCGCCGAGCCCGGCGTAGATCCCGGGCCGCATCCGGATAAGCCTAGCCATCCCCGGTCCTCCGAGCGGAGATCAATCGGGTGGCGAAGCACCCCTCCGCATCGGGTATTGTTTACGTCGTTGCCAGAGAGCGCAGCCGCAAGGCGGTTCGAAGTGCAGCAAACCCCGGCGGTGTGCCCGAGCGGCCAAAGGGAGCAGACTGTAAATCTGCCGGCTCAGCCTTCCCAGGTTCGAATCCTGGCGCCGCCACACTGGGGAAGACCCCCCCCGATCTGCGGAAACGCAGAGCGGAGGGGGTCTCTTCGTATTCGAACAGCACTATTCGAATAAGGGTCGAAATGCGTGGCTTGTCTCACCTGGTCTCGGGTGAGTCCCAGCTCTGATCAGCGCGTGTCCCCCAGGCGTCCCCCGGGGGACGGGCCAGTCCCGTCCCATTCCCGCAGGCCAGCCTCAATCTGGTGATTCGCTCGCTCCTGGGCTTGCGCCAGTACCTTCGCGTAGACACGCAGCAGCACAGCTACCGAGTGTCCAGCGCGGCGGGCGACCTCCATGGGGTCGACTCCGCTGTAGAGCCAGAACGAGACCCCGGCGCACCGGAGGTCGTACGGTCGCCGGGCAAGCGGCGATGCCTCCTGCTCCGGCGTCAGTGAGTCGCCTCGGGCGCTTGCCCACACCTCGCCGTATCCCGTGTCCTGAATCACACCGCCACGGTTCGTGCGGAACAGACGGCCGTCCGGAGCCGTGCCGTAGCGCTCGATGTGCCAGCGGAGCATCGCGACGAAGTCGGGAGGGATGGGCACCACGCGCGAGTCTCGCTGTGCTCGTGCCTTGAGGTGGCGGTCCTGGTGGGCCCGACCGTCGTCCGTCCAGTCGCGGCCGGCATGGACGATCCCGCCGCGAAGAGTGAGCTTGCCCCACCCCCGCTTTGGCAAGTGGCACTGGGACGCGGTCAGTCCAACCGCCTCGGCGGGGCGCATCGCGGCGTAGTACAGGCACCCGAAGAACGCCTCAAGGTGCGCACCCCGCTCCCCCTGCCCCCGTACGCCCTCAAGCAGGGCCCGCACCTGACGAGGGTTGGCGACGCTCGCCGGGTCAACCTCTTCGGTCGACTTGGGCGCCGACCACTTCACGGTGGACAGCGGGTTGACCGGAACGCTGAAGTAGCGCCGTTCGACCGCGAGCCCCAAGACGTCGCTGAGGCATGCCCTCTTGCGCCGCGCCGTGCGCGCGCCGGCGGGGGAGCCGTTCAGTAGCGTCGACAGAGCGTCCAGAGCCAGACGGAGCGTGGCAGGGTCTTCGAGAGCAGCAACGGGCAGCGAGTTCTTCTCCAGCCAGTTGAGCGCGTTCGTGACGTCGCTGGGGTGTTCCTGGGGCCAGCGGCTCTTGTTGTACGCCCAGCCGTACAAGGCGGTGCGGAGTACGCGGGGAGAGGGTTGCCCCACGGTTGTCTTCACGAGTGCAGGGGTGATGGTGGCGAGGGCGTCGGCGTCGTTGCGGCGCGACTTGGCGGGGAGCTTGTCCCACCTGCGGGCGATGTAAGCGCGTGTGTGCTCGTACCAGGTCACGGAGCCATTCACCGCGCGGAGTTCGGAGGCAGGGAGGCCCGTCTCCACGTCGAACTGTTCGCCCTTGCGTAAGGCGGTCATCAGCTCCGAACGACGGCCGTCGGCCTGTGCTTTGACGGTGTAGCTCTTGGAATGCTTCTGAGGGCCCACAAGCCACCGCACGCGGTAGGGCTTCGGGCGGTCCCGGCGGGTTTCGATGCTGTAGATCCGGACGTCGTAGGTCAGGGGCATGGTTCTCCGAGCAGTAAGAAGCCCGCCCCGGACGGGCGGGCTTGAGGGGGAGTCGTCAGGCAACGCGCTCTTCGCAGCGCTCCCACCAAGCGTCGAGGTCGGTGCGGCTGACTCGGACCTGTCCGTTGGGGAGCTTGCGGATGCGGGGGGCGTGGCCGCGAGCGCGCATGCGGTAGAACGCGGCGCGGCTCATCTTGATCTCAGTGAGAACTTCGGGGAGCTTGAGCATCTCGGGGCGGGCCATTCCTTGGCTCCTCGGGGAAGTGTCGGGAAGGACGGAGAAGTTGGATTCACATTCCTCTGAGTCGCGACTCATCGGCACTCAGCGGCACTCAGAGGAGGCTTGAGACGCGATGAGTCGCGACTCAGGCAAATGTGGTTCGGACGCGTTCAGCGTGATCCCGGTGTAGGTGACCACCTGCCGGCCGTACGCGTCGCGGGGGCGTGAGCGGCTGAGCTGGGGGACGACGGAGAGGAGGTTGCGGCCGAAGACCTGTTTCGTGCCGGGGCGGACGCCGTTGTCCTCGGCCCACTCCCGCCAGACCGTCCACAGGGCGTCCACGGGGACGCTGCATGTGGGTCCGGTGGTGCAGCGTTCGCGGATGAACGCGCTGGTGGGTGAGGCGGTGTCCTGCATGGTGGTGACCGCTTCGCGGCTGGAGGCGGGTTCTGTGATCCGCCGGGTGCGCTGGAGGCGGGCGAGGCCCTCCAGTGCCCAGTTGAGGATGCCGGGCATTTCCGCGGTGAGCCGGTCGAAGAGGGTGGGGTCTTCCTTGCCCAGCCAGGACACGCGCATGTTGAGCAGGACGAAGCGGCGGGCGATGACGCCGGAGGAGTCGCCGAAGTGCGGCAGTTCGTTGGAGAGGATCACCAGCCGGGTGGGGAGCTTGCCGGTCCACACGGCGCGGTATTTGCGGTCGATGTCGATGGTGTCCTCGCCGGAGATGGTCAGCAGGCGTTCGACGACTTGGCTGTTGTCGTTGCCGGACAGCCGGGCGTCGGAGATGACCGCGAGGGGCTTGCCGACCAGGGTGGACAGGCCGAAGTTTGTGCCCAGTCCGGCCAGTGTCGGCCCGGCGAGATTCTCCTTGCCGACCAGCTCTTTGAGGACACGGGCGATGGTGCCCTTGCCGGAGCGGGACGGGCCGACGATGAGCAGGATCTTCTGCTGGTCGGTGCGGCCGGACAGCACGTAGCCGAACCACTCCTGGAGTCCGGCGATGGCGTCCGGGTCGTCGGGCCAGATCTGCGCCAGGAAGCGTTCCCAGGTCGGCGCGGTCGCGGCGGGGTCGTAGGCGAAGGGGACGGAGACGAGGTTGAAGAACCCGGGCCCGTGCGGCAACAGCTCACGGTCCCGGATGCGCAACAGCCCGTTCCGGCAGGCCACGATCGTCCCGTCGTCCGGCTCACCCCTGCCGTCGATCCAGGTGGGGGCGTCGGTGTCGGTAGGCAGCAGGGTGATGGCGCCCAGCGCGTCGAGCAGGTTGCTGATCTTCTGTTTCGTGGGTGCCCAGGCGCGTTCCTCGGTCTGTCCGTCCTTGCCGGGAGCCTGGTAGATGGAGTGTTCGAGCCGGGTGTACATGCTCGCGCGCATCTGGTCTTCGTCCAGCTCCCGCCAGCAGGTGCCGGTCCAGCGCATCCACGAGCCGCGCCAGCGTCGGCACACCAGGTGTCCGTCCTCGGTCTGCCAGTCCGGCAGGAGACGGCGGGCGACGGCCAACGGGTTGGAGGGCGCGGGCAGTTCTTCCAGGTCCTCGCTCATGCGGCGGCCCTCCCCTCGGCACTGGTGAAGTGGGGGCAGTGGCCGACGCGGGTGGTCAGTTCGATGACGGCCGGGCGACCGCGAGCGCGTTCGTGGTGGCCGCAGGAACACAGCCAGTCCGCGACCGGAGGCTGCGTGAACTGCACCTGGAGACCGGGCCAGATGCCGGTGATGATGACCGTGTCCGGGTCAGAACGAAGGGCTGCAGAAAGGACGCCCTCACGGGCGACGCCTGTCGGCTCGCCCACGGCCGGTTGCTCTACAGCCGGTTCGGCGGCGCGCGGGCCGTCCGTGGCGGTGGTGAGGCTCTTAGAGGCAGGGGGGAGGGTGGTCATGCCGACCTCCGGCGCCCGGGGTTGTGGGCGATGGACCAGTCCAGTCCGCGCCTGATCACGTCGTCGTAGTAGCGCTGGGGCTGTGTGGCGTTGGCCCCCGCCGCCTCCCTAAGAGCCTGCTCAACCACGGTGCGGGTGAGGTCGCCGGACGAGATCAGCCGTCCCAGGGCGCGTGCGGCCCGCAGCAGTGTGGCGTTGCGGGTGCCGTCGGCGGCGGTGGCCACGTTTCGGGTCTCGCTAGCGAGCGCTACATCCGCATATCGGCGTGATTGCCCCGCTACGGCCCCTGAGGGGGCCTGTACGGGCCTGGGGGCGGGTTGCAGCATGCTCAGCAGCCACGGGGGCAGCGGGGCCGCCACGGGGCCGCACAGCGCCTCGTAGGCTCCGACGGGGGTGGTGCTGCCCGCCGCGACGACGTAGCCACCGCGGGCACGGGTGTCGACCAACTCGCCGATGGTTCCTGCGGTGTTGGTCAGCCGCACGCCCTCCGGGGCGGTGAAGTACAGGTGCTCACCGCCGCTCGCGGTCCGCACCTGGTAGGTGTCGGGGACGGCATGCCCGGCGCGCTCGCAGAGCGCTGCGAAGGTCGCCGCGCCGCAAGGCGCGTCCGAACTGCCTTTGTCCTTGGGCACGTCCAGGTCGACGACGAGCAGGCCGGAGGGTCCGGTGGCGATGCCGACGTTGAACGGGCCGCGCGTCCAGGCGGCTTGGAGGCGGTCGGGGTCGGTGGTGGCGCGTTGCTCCCACTTCAGGTGGCCGTTCGTGCACGGGCCGGTGCGGGGGCAGGAGGTCTCGCCGTGCAGGGCGGGCCGCTTGGTGCCGGGCCGGAGGGGGAAGACGTGCCAGCCGCGTTCGGCTGCGTCCAGCGCAGCGCGGAGCAGCGCTGGGCGGGGGTCATGGGTCATGCTGGATGTCTCCAGTTCCTTGAAGGGTTCTGGCTGACAAGGGCGGCCCCGGTTCTTTGGCGAGATGCGGGGGCCGCCCTTGGCGTAGCTAGCCGTGGAAGTGGTTGCGCCTGAAGATCGCTTTGCGGATGTGGAAGGTGTTGCCGCCCTGGTGGCCGTGCGGCTTGAAGATCTGCACGGCGATGAATCCGCCGAAGCAGATCGCGGCCAACGTGATGAGCTGGCTGATGAGCGCGGTCAGGGCGGTGATGAAGGTGGTGAGCAGCAGCAGGCCGCCGCACACGGCGAGGAACCCGACGCCGCCGAGGGCGACGTTGACCGCCGCGCGGGAGACGGGGGGCTTGGCGACCGCCGGTTCGGGCTTGGCGGGCTCCAGGGCGTAGCCGGTCACGACACGGCCGTCCGGCAGCACGATGCTCGCCACCGACGGAACCGTGCCCGGCTGCACGGGCACGAGGTGCGCCGGCGTCACGGCGGCGGGCGTGAGGGGCGTGGGGTGGTGGACTTCCACCGCCGTGGGCTCGTACGGGCGGTAGGGGGTGGGGCTGGTCATGGCCTGCGCTCTCCTAGAAGTCGATGTCTTCGACGGTGCGGACGACGGAGCCGGTGACGTCGTTGATGGGACTGGCGGCGCCGGTGGAGGCGAGGAAGAAGCCGAACATCACGGCGACGAACGCGGCGCCGTAACCGAGGTCGCGGCTGCGCAGCAGGCCGAACAGGATCAGCCCGAATATCGCGGCAAGGGAGATGGTCACGGCCATGGGACGCTCCTAGACAGGTGAGTGAAAACGGGGATGTTCGGGCGGGAAGCGGAATCCGTTCCGGAGGGGGGTCGGGGAGGCGGAGGCACCCCCTTGCGGGAGACTCCTGGAGGGGGTTTCCCGGGTGCTGACCTGCGTGCCTCCCCGCCTCCCCGAAACGATGTTTCCGCTGATCGGCGTGGGGGAGGCGGGGCGGGGAGGTGGTTGGGGAGTTCTCCCCGCCTCCCCGGCGCGGACGGGTCTGCCTCCCCGCTACTCGACGCCGGAAGCGGAACCCTTCTCGTCGCGGTTGGCGAGCGCCCGGAGGACGTGATCGCGGTGGACGACCATGCGCCCGTGCGACTTCTTCGGCTCCTCGCCCTCCGCCTCCAGCACCCGCTTGAGGTCGCCGTTCGTCCAGCCGCCGTAGGCGTCCTCGTTCAGCATCGCCAGCCGCTTGAGGACGTCGGCCGTGAACAGCCGGGGCACGTCGCCGATGACGGCTGCGATATCGGCGAGCGAGTCACGCTCCTCGCCGCGCTCGATGGCGTGCAGGGTGGTGACCCCGTCGCGTAGCGCCTTGGCACGGTCGGTGATGACGGTGGCCGCGTCGTCGTCGATGTAGTGCGTGCGCACGGTGATGGACGACTGGCCGGCCGGAATGGCGATGCCGTCGGAGGCGACGACCAGGGTTCCCCGATCCAGGCCCGGACGCAGCAGGTTCGGCGCGGCGCCGCCGTCGACCGCCTTGTCCCCCAGCGCCATGCGGGCCTGTGACTCCGTGCCCAGCGCGAGGGAGGCGCGGGTGTGGGCACCCTCGCGGACCAGCTTGGGCAGGTTCTCGTTGGTGGGGTCCTGGGTGCCCTGCCACATTAGGACGTTGACCGCACGGCCCTGGTTGTGGATCTTCCGGACGGCCATGAAGTAGCGGGAGTTGGCCTTCGCGCCGCCGTAGGGGCGCTTGGCGTCGTCCTTGGCCGGGCACATGAACGCCACCTGCGCCTCGTCCACCAGCACGATCAGCGGCGGGAAGGTGGTGCCGGGCGGCGCTTGGATGCGACGGTTCATCTGCTCCACCGCGCCCTCGACCATTTCGGTCACCTGGATGACGTGCTCGTCCGTCGGACCCTGGATCAGGGTGGTGGCGAGGCCGTCGAACATGGCCCAGTCGCCCACGCCCTTGAGGTCGCCCATGAGGAACTGCACTGACCGATCCAGCGACAGCCACAGGGCGAGGGAACGCAGGGCAACAGTCTTGCCCTGGTTGGACAGGCCGGTGATGAGCAGGTGGCGTTGATACAGGCTCAGCGCGGCGGCGTCCCCGCGCAGGTCCTGACCCCACGGAGCCTTGCCCTTGGCGTAGTCGGCGGTCATCGTCTCGTCGGTGACCAGCGGGGACGGGCCGATCGGCTCATCGAGGGCGCCAGAGTCGGCGACCCACAGCCGGACCGTGCGGGCGGCGGTCGGGATGGTGATGAACACCTCGTGCTCGTGCCGGGTCAGGTTCTCCGCGAGCTTGCGCCGCCGGTTCTGCACTTCGATCGTGGAGACGCCGGACGGAAGGGTGACGTCGACCTCCACCCCGCAACCCGCGATGGTGATCGGGCCGAGCATGGACGCTCCGGCGTCGCCCATCTCCTTGATCGCGTTGCGCAGGGCGGGCACCCCGAGGTCGCGCAGGGCCTTGACGACGATGGACGGGGTGATCGGCTCGCCCTCGCCGGTCCGGAGGTTGGCGGGCAGCGCCCACTGCGGGGCGGCCTGCTGGTGCCGGCCGACCGCCCACAGGGCGAGCAGGGCCAGCAGCGGGCCGATTGTGACGGCCGGGCCCCACACCACCTGCACGATCCGGATCAGCGCGCCGATGAAGTCGACGGTGGCCGACAGCGGGGTGATGACGTCGGACGCGTCCTTGGTGTTGAAGGCCATCACGATTCCGAGGGCGACCAGCACGCCGATGCCCATGCCGGTGCCGACGGCGGCGCCCTTGGCGACGTCCACGGGCGAGTGGAGCAGGTCCATGCGGCGGCGGTGGCGGGCCTCGCGAAAGCGCTGGAGGCGCTCCTCCCACTCCTCCGCGACCTCGTAGTTGCCGGTCGCTTCGGCGGCGCGGAGCATGCGTTCGTAGCGGGCACCGGTCCGTCCGTCCCAGGTGCGGCGGGCCACGATCCGGCCCCCGTTGAGGGTGTACAGGCCGTGCCGGGCGATGACGCGGGCGGCGGTCGTGGTGCGCTCATCGGTGGCGATGCGGCGGGCGGCGCGGCCGGAGCGCACCCACAGCGGCACAACCGGCGCGGCCGGGGCATCCGCGACCACGGTCAAGGTGGTCACGGACGCGTCCGGGGCCGGGGGTTCGGGGTTCTTGTGGAGGTGGACGACGTTCTCGGTCATGCTGGGGTGTCTCCTGACTGCCCCGATCGGGGCGGGAGTTGAAGAGATGCGCCGGGGTGGCCGGGTCCTGGCAGACGAGGGCCACCCCGGAGCGGCAAGAGCGAAACAGGCGGCGCGGGTCAGCGGCCCTGACGGGCACGCAACTCCGCGCGGCTGAGCTGAGACGGCAGGGTGCGCGGGCCGTCGATCCAGCAGAACGGGCGGGTGCCGTCGGCGGCCTTGAAGACCCGGAGTGCAGCCCCCGCGGGGGCGTCGGGCAGCGCGTGGACGCGTCCGCCCTCCAGGGACGCCAGCAGGCGGACGCCGTGGTGTTCGCACCCGTCGGCGCCGGCATTGACCGCATCCAGCACGGTCACCACCACCGGGCCGACGCAGGGCGTGGGGTCTTCGGGATGGGCGGCGGGACAGCGGGCGTCCATGCTCACCACCAGCCCGAGGACTTCGTCGCGGCCTTGGCCCTCGCGTGCTCGTTGATGAGGCGCTGGCGCTCGGCCTGCAACGCGGCCAGTTCGGCGGTCAGCCGGGTGACGACCATCTGCCACACCGACTCCAGCTTGCGTTCGGCCCGTCCGGCGTCCTTGCCCCGCATCACCTTGTACGAGCCGCCCACCAGGGCGCGTGTCACCTGGCGGCGCTCGGCACCGGTCAGCGGCCACATCTCCTCGTTGTGAACCGCCTCGATCTTGCGCCGCGTCTTGTCGATCTCCTTGTCCAGGCGGCGCGTGTTGGCCTTGGCCATGGTCAGTCCCTCCTGGGGTAGGTGTGGCCGGCGGGCGGATAGACGGACACGCCCTGGTCGGCCAACAGGCCTTCCATGACGACCGCCTCGAAGTCCGCGGCAAGGCCGGTGGCGGGGTCGTACGCGAAGGCGATGTCGGCGGCATCCAGCAGCCGCTCGGTGCGGGCGTGGTCGTCGCCCGGCGACTCGCAGACGGAAGACTTCACGGCTGACCTCCCAGGTCAGAACCAGTAGCCGGGGGATTGGGGTAGGCGCACAGCAGACACATGCCGAGCGAGGTCGGCAGGCAGTAGCCGTACGTGATCTGGCACTTGGGGCAGGTGCGGCGGGCCAGCATCGCCAACGCGAGCGCGCCCCACTTCCGCGACGTCATCGGCCGGACCGGCTTGGCCAGGTCCTCGCGGTAGAGGTAGGCGACCTGCACCCCCGCCTTGCGGCCCCGGTGCTGGCGCATCACCTGAGCGGCGACCGCTTGGCCGCCGGGCCGTAACCCGCGCTCGCGCAGCTGGCGGCGGGTGGCGTAGCCGTCCGGGGCGAAGTGCCACGGGAACGTGGGGACCCCGAACCGGGCGCCGGAGGGGTCAAAGCACTTGCCGTAGGCGGCCATCAGGCCGCCACCCCCAGCTCACACGGATGCGGGACGGGGCGGGCCAGCAGGCGCAGCCGCGTGGCGGGACACGGCACCCGCCGGGCGTTCCAGCCGTCGGCGATGAAGTCGCGGCCGATGTGTTCGGTGTAGGCGGGCGGGATCGCTTCGGTGAGTTCCTCGTGGACGTTCGTCCAGGTGATGCCCATGGCCTGCTGCATCTCCGCGACGGTGCCCTTGCCGCCGCCCTTGCCGTACGCGGCGATGTACGGGCCGTCCCGCCAGACCCCGTGCCGCCAGCCGCGCACCGGACCCCGATGGGGCCTGTGCACGGCCGGAGCGGGGCGCCAGTACAGGCCGAGCTCGAAGTAGCGGTGACGCAGCACCGAAAGGCCGAACATCTCCCCGCACAGCAGCAGGTCTTTGCGCAGGTTCGCGCCCTGGACGTTCTCGATGACGTACGGGACGCCGTACCACTCGCACACCTGGCGCACGGCGGGGATGAGGTCGGTGTGCGAGCGGCGGCCCCGGTTGGTGCCCCGGGTCAGGGCACACGATGCCTGGCAGGGCGGGGAGTAGTGGACCAGGTGGAAGTCCTGGCACATCTCCCGCGCCGCCTGAAGCGCGTCAGCCTGGACGAACTCGAACGGGTAGGCGGGGCGTCGGACGATGTCCACGCCGACCACGTCGAACCCGGCACGCCAGTAGCCCATCGAGGCCCCGCCCGCGCAGCAGAACAGATCCAGCACCCGCGGCCGGCGCATCACGCCACCGCCAAACCGCGCTCCGCACGCAGCGTCTCGCGCAGCATGCGGGCGTTCGCGGGCGAGGTGTGCACGGCCCGGCGGATGCCCTCCGCGGTCAGCCGGGCGTCCGGCCAATCGGCCGTCGCCCTGCGGGCCTCATCGAGCAACTGCGCCGCCGTGCGCTTGGGCCGGGGCGACCTCGCGGCCTCCGGTACCCGACCGGTCGCCCGGCGGGGACGGGTCGACTCCGCGGGCACCGTGCGCTGCACGCCCGGACGGGTCGGGGCCGACTCGATCGCCCTGACCGGCTTGAGCGGCAGGGACGACTTGCCCAGGTCGACCGGGACCGGGTCGGGCACCCGCACGACGGTTGCCGTGATCGGCTGGGGGGTCGATTCCGGCAGGTCAGCCGTAGACCGAATCCTCACGCTCTCGGTGGATTCCTCCGCATTCGTGATGCCCGCGAACATGGCGGACAGGGCCGCGTCCGCCCCGTCGGTGACCCGATCGCGCTGCACGGTGAGCAGCCTCGATCCGAGCGCCACATCCCCGACGCCGACCCTGCGCGCCAGCCGCCACGACTTACGGTCCGACCGCTCGCGCACCTTGGCGTCGGGGTGGTTGGCCGCGCGGGCCCGGTGGTAGGCGAGCGCCTGCACGACGGCGGCGGCCCTGCGTTCGGCTTCCGCGTCACGGCCGTCGGTGTGGACCACGATCCGGCGGGCGAGGAAGGCCATGCCCTCCGCGGCCACGCACATGCCCATCGGGGTCACGGCGTAGATCACGGTCCGCCCGGCGTCCGGGCCCGCCATCGCGGCCATCACCGACGCGGCGGCGGGCAGCGCCCACAGCCCGACGCGGACCGGCCACGGCGAGGACTGCCCCAGCATGGTCAGCCCCAGCAGCACCAGCCCGAGAACGGCCGTGGCGCCCTCACCGGCCGCCACCGCGCCCAGCGCGGTACCGGTGCCGTAGACGTGGCCGATGTTGCTGAACGTACCGATACCGCCAGCGATGCCGGTGGCCAGCATGGGCACGAACGCGGCCGTCAGCACGGTCTTCTGCGTCCTGGTCAGCGGCGTGCGGTTCATCGCCGGGCCCCCTCGCCGTTGTCGTCGAGGTCGCCCGGCTCCCACAGGAACCGCTCACCCATCCATTCCTCGGCATCGCCGGCGTCCGGCCCGACCGTGTCCGGCAAAGGCGGCGCGGACAGGGCCCACAGGAAGCAGGAGAGCAGCAGACAGCCCGCACCGACCGCGACAGCGGGCAACGGGAGGGTGTGGACGAACGCGGTCACCACGACGGGGGCCACACCCGCGGCCGACAGCACGGCGGCGGCCAGCCGCCACCACCTCTCGCGGCGGGCACTCACGCCGCACCGCCGGGCAGCAGCGTTGCGGCCGTGGCGTTGGCGAGGGCCAGCCTCACGCTCAGCATCCGGTGCCGGGCCCGACGGATGCGCCGGTTGTCCAGCTCGGTCGGCGTGCGGTCCAAGGTGGTGATGTACGCATCCAGCAGGTCGATGTCCGCGAGGATCGCGGGCATCTCCTGCTGGATCGCGTCCAGTTCCGCATCCGTTGGCTCGATGAAGTCGGCGAACGCGGTAACAGCGTCCTGAACAGTGACGATGGGATTCATGGGTCGTGGTTCCTCTCGAAGGTGGAACGGCCCAACAGCGGCTCCCGGGAGGCACCCCGGGAGCCGCGCGCCGTTGAAGGAGAAAGAGCCGCGCGCACCGCGCGCGGCACGGCCACTGAGCCGTGGCCGGAGTGCCCCGGGCGGGATTCGATCCCGCGCCCTCGCGGCAGGTAGCCGGGGCGGTAATACATGGATCACTTACCGAAGTCCTCCTGGAACTCCTGCCATTTGGCCGCCGCGAATCCGCGGTACATTTCGGCGTCGAAGCTGTCATAGCCGCAGGCGTTCGCCGCGGCATGTGCCCGGTCGTCCATGGCTCGGCATTCGGCGTGGCGGACGTTCTCGTCATTGGGGTCGAGGTTGAAAGCCACTGTGGGTTCCTCTCACAGGCGGTCGATGGTGGTGGTGCAGTGCCCCGGGCCGCATTCGATACGGCGCCCTCACGGCTGGATGCCGGGGCTGGTGGCGCTCAGAAGTTCTGGCTGATGCCGGTGTGGTTGTCGCCGTTGATCACCGTGGTGCCGGGGCCGAGGACGGCCGTGTGCGTGGCCGTGTGGGTGTGGCCGTCGGCGTCGGTGGTCGTGGTGCTGGACTGGATGACGGTCTCGCCGGAGTCGGTGGTGGTGACCGTGATGTCGGTGTGCTTGCCCATGAACGAACGCTCCTTGGATCGCTGGATGGGGCCGGCCGTCTGACGGCTCCCCTTGCCGCAGGTGCGGGACCTGCGACGCGGGCAGCGGTCAGCGCTGGACGACGTCCTTGTCCAGGTCCCGGTGGCGCACGCTCACGCGGTGCCCGGCGGCGGTCAGCCGGTCGGCAAGGGCGCGGGCGAAGGTCGGGGCGCGGTGGCGTCCGCCGGCGCATCCGTCGGCAACCGTCACGGTCCCGGCGCTGGGGCCGGAGGCGAACGCGGCCACGGCCGTGGCGGTGGCCTCCACCAGGGCCGTGATGCCCGGCGTGTTCAGCACCGCGGTACGGACCGGCTCGTCATCGGCCGTCATGTACCGCAGCTCGGGGGCTACGTGCGGGTCGCGGAAGTGCTGGCGCAGGTCGATCGTCAGGTGCGCGGCGGGCGGCGCATCGTGCAGGTAGCCGAACGAAACGATCTCAACAACAGCCATGAGAACTCCAGGGAGTTGAAAGGGGTGTTCCGGCTCCCCACGCCCCGCTCGTACGGCCGAAACGGCCGGACGGGCGGGGGAGGCAACCGGCCGCCGCGAACTGCGGCGGAGAGGGTTGATGTGGCGCTGTACCGCGCACAGGACAGAACCCGTGCACGCCCGCCCTCTTGCTTGCGAAGGGGGGACGGGCTCCCTCGGCACGCTGTTGAGTTCTCAAGGCGCAGTCGCTTCCGGCGAGCGTGGTAACCCCTGGTCACAGGGGCTCCCGTCCTTGCGGGACGGGACCCGTCGGGCGTGTTCTTGCAGGTCAAACAGGTTGTTCAAGCTCTCCACCCCTTCCGGGGTGAGCCGCTTTCTCAACTCTGCCTCAGAGTGCACTGTGAGGCAGAGTCCGTCAAGTCCCCTCGCGGAACAAGCAGCGTGGGGCGCTGGTTCTACCTCTGAGGCACGGGCACTATGAGGCAGAGAACGCGACAAGACTTGGGGTGCAGATGGTCGAGTGGACCGGCAAGTTCGCCTATCAGCAGGTGGCCGATGACCTGCGGCAACGCATCGCGGATGGCGAGTTCACCAAGACCGGACAGCTTCCCTCGCTCGCGCAGATCCAGAAGCGCTACGAGGTCACAGTGACTGTTGCCCGCGCCGCCATCCGTCAACTGACGACGGACGGTCTTGCGGTCAGCCACCAGGGCAAGGGCGCTTTCCTGACGCCCGACGCCGACCGCGCCGCGCAACTCGCTGATCCGGTCGGGACCGTTACGGAGCTGCGCAAGGAAGTCGAGAAGCTGCGCACGGAGGTCGGGGAGCTGCGCCGGCGCGTCGCGACGCTCGAAGGAAGCTGAGCTTCCAGCAAGCCGGGATGAGGCCTGAACAGTCGTGGCGTGGGGCATGTGCACCTCCTCGTTCGGTGTGTGCACTACTTCACAGCCGCGGCGTGAAAACCGGTATCACGTACCACTACCTGAGAAAGTTCCGGAGCTTTTACACATCCGCTTATACATGCACTATCACGACGTTCCATGGAGCTACTTGGACCGCTACACTCGCGGCTCCGAGTAGCTATCTAGGAGGGGCAGATGGCTCGGCAGCACCCGGATTGGAATCCTGAACTTCTTCGCAAGCACCGCGAACAGATCGGGCTCACCCTGGAAGACACGGGGGAAAAGCTCCGCGATATTGCGGAGCGTCACGGCTTCAATATTGCCGCAAACTTCCAAACCATCTGGGGTCACGAGAAAGGGTCGGTATACCCGGGTCCGCATTACCGGCGGGCCTATTGCCGACTCTATCGACGCAATGAGGCGCAACTTGGCTTCCGTCGAGCCCTGCCCGGAGAGGATGCCCCCGTGGAATCCGCCGCCGTACAACTCCCTACGCCACGAGCACAAACCCACGACGAACAGCCGCACGCCGTGCGGCAGGCGCTCAGCAGCATTCGAGGGGGAACGGACGACGTCGACAGCGAGGCACTCCGAAACCGAGTAGTCGACGCATGGCGGCGCCGAACGAGTGGCGGTGTCACCGATGGCCCCACGGTCGTACTGGTCGGCGGTTTCGCCGGTTCCGGGAAGTCCGAGTTCGCAAAATTCCTCGGCGGGTTGACCGGGTGGCCGATCCTCGACAAGGACTCCCTGACGCGTCCACTCGTCGACCAACTGTTGGTTGCGCTCGGTGGGGAACCGCACGATCGGAGTTCCGCTCTCTATCGCGAAAAGGTCCGCCCCTTGGAATACCGCTGCCTCATGGAAGCGGCTTGGGACAACGTGGACTGTGGAATTTCCACCATTCTTGACGCGCCGTTCATCTCGGAGTTTTCGCAAGCCGACTGGATGCAGCGGTTCCAGAATCGATGCCGTTCGAAGCGTGTTTCCGTCGCAACGATCTGGGTTGAATGCGACCCTGAATCCATGCGGGAGTACATCGAGTTCCGCGGCGCCGCCCGCGACGCGTGGAAGATGGAGGCGTGGGACGAGTACCTGTCGTCGCTCAACCTGGAGTTGCGTCCGCAGGGCCCGCACTTCGTCGTTGACAACCGCCTTGGCGCGGCCGTCGCGCTTGTCGACGAAGCGCGCGATGTGCTGAGTGGCGGTGACCTATGACGGCATCCGGTGTGATCCTCTACGGCCCCCCTGGTTCCGGCAAGGACACCATCACGAGGGAGCTGACACGGCTCCGTCCAGAGTTCGCGCTCTTTGAGCGGCTCAAGGCCGGTCCGGGGCGCACGACGGGATACCGGCTCGCGACCAGCGAGCAGATCGAGGAACTTGCGCGCGCGGGAGAACTCCTCTACCGCAACACCCGTTACGACGCTGATTACGCCATCGACCGGCAGGGCGTCGCGGCCTTGGCCGACGCCGACCGCATCCCCGTTGTTCACATGGGGCAGGTCGCGGGTGCCGGTGCGGTGGCCACCTTCCCCCTGCACTGGATTCGGGTGCTCCTGTGGTGCCCCCTGAACGTCACGGAGTCGCGTTCAGTCGGCCGCGGGGACAGGGACGTAGAGACCCGGGTGAAGGTCTGGCACGAGACCCGAGAGGATCTGTTGGCCCACGAAACCGAACCGTGGACTCTCACCCTCCGCACCGACCAGCTCAGCCCGACCGAGTCGGCCAACGCCATCATCGAAGCTCTTTCGGCCGCCGCGTCAGCCGAGCGACGGAACATCCGGGAGCTTGTCGGATGACGACGGTCGGCATTCTGCACCCGGGCAGCATGGGGGCCGCCGTGGCCGCTCAGGCGCGGCGCTCGGGTGCTGAGGTTCTGTGGTGTCCGGCCGGACGCAGCGCGAGCAGCAAGGAGCGTGCCGAGCGGTACGGACTCACGCCAGTGCGAGCGCTGAGTGAGATGACCGAGCGGGCCGACATCATCCTGAGCCTGTGTCCGCCGGCCGTCGCCGAAGACGTGGCGCGGGCCGTCGCGGCATGCTCGTACGCCCGCATCTACGTCGACGGAAACGCTGTCTCCCCCGCGACCATGGCCAACATCAGCGCCATCGTGCAGCGCTCCGGGGCGGTCGTGGTGGACGGCTCCGTGATCGGGTCCCCTCCGTCGGACTCGAAGAGCCCTCGCCTCTACCTCTCCGGGCCGGCCGACGCCCTGCCCCCGGTCACCCGGCTCTTCACCGGAACCGCTGTTCAGGCAATCGCCCTCACTGGCGGGATCGGGCAGGCATCCGCTCTCAAGCTGTCGTACAGCAGCTACCAGAAGGCAAGCCGCGCCCTAGCAGCCGTCGCCTACGCCCTCGCCAGCGACCACGGCGTGGAGGCTGAACTACTCGATATCGCCCAAGGTCGTACGACCAGCTACCTAGCAGAGACGGCGTACTTCCCGAAGGTCGCCGCTCGGTCATGGCGCTGGGGCCCGGAGATGAGGGAAGCGGCTCACGCCCTCGAAGAGTCGGGACTTCCATCTGATCTGGCTCACGCCGCAGCCACCGTGATGGAGCGATGGTCAGGTCTCAAGGACACGTCTCCTGATCTCGCACTCGTCGTAGAGACGTTGCACACGGGCCCGCCCGTGACCTAGCCCTTCACCTCTTGCAGCATCTCGATGGCCTCCGCAGCGCGCTGCACCAGAGCGTCAGGCTTGCGGAGGCCATCGGCCCATTCACGGCCGTTGGCCACCCATATCGTCCGCAGCCCCGCCGCTCTCGCCCCGACCATGTCCGTGTCGGGGTTGTCGCCCACCATCCACGCTCCGTCGCTCAGCAGCGCGCCGCACTCCGCCGCCGCAGCCTCGAAGTGCCGGCGCTCCGGCTTCCGGGCCCCCACCTCCTCCGAGACACAGATGCCGTCGAAGAGCGAGGCGAGCCGAGTCATGTCGAGCTTGGCCCGCTGGATGTCCCCCGCGCCGTTCGTCGCGATACCGAGGGTCCACCCCTCGCGGCGCAGCGCTTCGAGCCCCTCCCGAACCCCAGGGAAGGGGCGCACCAACCGGGCCACGCCGTCGACGTACTCTCGCCACAGGTCACCCGGCTCATCTCTGAGGCCGAGTACTTCCCGGAGGTGGACGAAGTCCGTGGGGTAGGCCCGCTCATTGAGTCGGTTCGAGACCACTGCCACGGCTTGCGGCTCCAGTCCTCTGCGTCGCACGAAACATCGAGCCCAGTCCTCCATGCCCCCGCGGCGGTCAATCAAGGTGTTGTCCAGATCGAAGAGCGCCAGCACACAGCGACCGTACGCGACGGGCTACACGCGGGGGAGTCGTACGACGCCGGGTGCGGCTGCGCTGCACGGGGTTAAGGGGGGCGCACGTTCACCCCGTACGCGCGCTCCCTGTGTGACGTTCGGCACGGCCCCTACGGGAACTGGCACCCGGTATCAGACGTACCGTCAGAAGACTGGCCAGCTAAGGGGCTTGAAGCCCGCTTGAGTTGCATCTGAGTGTCATGAGGCATTGCCTCCAATGGCACGCAGTGCCCGACGAGCTTGTATGGGTCGGAGCTTGACGAAACGTCGCTTCCCGCCGTGCTCGGGTAGTGTGCCGCCATCTCATCACCTCAGGGGTTCGCGCGCAGTCGTGCCTCCCCGGGGAGCTCACGAAAGGTTGTGGGCCCTCCACGGGACCTGCGAAACCCGTAGGCCCCACGGAATGAGGTGATAGATCCCGATGGCTGAGCAGTTCGAGTCGGAGGGGCACTGCCCGTGTTGCAGCAGGCGGGATGGGGCGAACCAGGCCTCCCTGTGGCTGGAGCTGATGATCCGCACGATCTACGAGATCGTGCAGAACTGGCCCCAGTAACGCGAAAAGCCCCGACCTAGCGGTCGGGGCCGCGCTGCAAACGGCGTGCTGAGGGAGGCCTCACCTTGATGCTTTGGCCGGCTCGGGTGAGGTCTTCCGTATGTCCGCATGCTGGTTACCGTCGCGTACGCAAGTGAATACGGATACTTGTGACCCGTGTCACACTCGGGGTGGACGACGCCCCCATCTTGCCTTGTGTTGCATGGGTTGTGCGACAGGTAGCCCATGTTGATCTGCGTAGTTCGAGTCTTAAATTCCGGTAACGGTCCAGCTTGGAAGTGGTTTTCCAGGGATAGAGTGACGCACTTCACATACCGGATGGAGTGAGGTACTGCACACCCGAGCGGCGTCGTATGGGGTGATTTGCCGAGGGTTCGTCAGGTGAAGGACGTTCGGAATCACCGGTTCCGAATATGAGCCAGGCACCCTACCGGCAGGGTCTGACAATCGGGGTGTCCTGAACCGGTGCGCGTGCCGCTCAAGGGGCAGACGTCAGGCAGCGGCGTGCGCCGCCCGGTGCATGTCCAATTGCTCGTGTGCGGCAAGTGGTTTCAAGGGTGACTTCCCCCAGGCGTTCCCCAGCGATGCCGTGAGCTGAGGAAAGGCCTGCTCACGGGCTAGACCATCGGCCCGCTGTAAATCTGCCGGCTCAGCCTTCCCAGGTTCGAATCCTGGCGCCGCCACACTGGGGAAGACCCCCTCCGAACTGCGGAAACGCAGAGCGGAGGGGGTCTCTTCGTTTGTCGGGTTTCTCGTCCCGCTACCGCCGACGGAACGCCGCGCCCAGCGCAGCGGTGCTCGTGTTCCACATGTTGTCGGCGACGTTGATGGTGTGTCCGGGCGGCACGATCTTGTCGATGCGGTCGAGCACGTCGGTGGACAGTTCGATGCCGTCGGCCGTCAGGTAGGACTCCAGGTGCTCCATGGTGCGCGGGCCGACGATCGCGGAGGTGACCGCGGGGTGGTGGGTGGCGAAGGCGATCGCCATCTGGATGAGTGTGATTCCGGCTTCGTCGGCGAGTGCTCCGAGGGCGTCGGCGGCGTCCAGCTTTGCCGCGTTCGCCGGGGAGCCGGCGTCGTAGGTCGCGGGGAAACGGCTCTTGCGGACCACCGAGCCCGGCCCGGCGATCTCCTGCCCCTTGCGATAACGACCGGTCAACCAGCCGCCGGCGAGGGGGCTGTAGGTCAGGACGCCCATGCCGTGGCGCAGGCAGGTCGGCAGGACGTCGTACTCGATGGCGCGGTTCAGCAGGGAGTACGGGGGCTGTTCGGTGCGGAACCGTTCGCGGCCGCGGCGCTCCGCGGTCCACTGGGCCTCGACGATCTCGGAACCGGCGACCGTCGACGCGCCGAACATGCGGATCTTGCCGGCGTGGACCAGGTCGGACAGCGCGCCCAGGGTCTCGTCGAGGTCCACGGTCGGGTCGAGGCGGTGGACCTGGTAGAGGTCGATCCAGTCGGTCCCCAGTCGGCGCAGTGAGCCGTCGACCGCCTTGGTGATCCAACGGCGTGACGTGCCGCGCTCGTTGGGGTCCTCGCCGAACGGCAGGCCGACCTTCGTGGCGAGTACGACGTTCTCGCGCCGCCCGCCGGTGAGCGCCTTGCCCACGATCTGTTCCGACTCTCCGCCGGAGTAGAAGTCGGCGGTGTCGATGAAGTTGATTCCGGCGTCGAGGGCGCGCTGGATGATCTTGATGGAGTCGTCGTGGTCGGTGTTTCCGAAGGCGCCGAACATCATCGCGCCGAGGCACAGCCGGCTGACGGAGACGCCTGTGCGTCCGAGAGGTCGGTAGTCCATGGAGGCTCCTCAAGCCACCGCGACCGCGTCGCGGCAGGTGGATAGAATCGGGCTCCGCATGGAAACGGATAGCCTGTCCGTTCAGCCTAACGGATAACTGGATAGCCTATCCACTTAAGAATCGGGGATTGAGATGACCTCGGACCAGAAGCCCGCCCCGGCCAGACGCGCCGACGCCGAGCGCAACAGGGACAAGATCCTCGCCGCCGCTCGCGCCGCGTTCGCCGAGCCCGGTGCCCAGGTGTCGATGGCCGAGATCTCGCGCCGCGCCGGAGTCGGCATGGCGACCCTCTACCGCAACTTCCCCGGCCGCCGAGAGCTCCTGGAAGCCCTCTACGTCGATGAGGTCAGCGCCATTTGCGAGGCCGCGGAGACCGTCGACGGCGAGACGCCGGGAGCGGTGCTCACGGCCTGGCTGCACCGGTTCTATGCCTACTTCGCGAGCAAGCGCGACATCGCCGGCGAACTGCTCGCGGACTCCGGCAGCGACAACCCGGTGTTCAGCGAGAACCGTTCGCGCGTCCTGGCCGCGGGCCGACCGCTCCTCGTCGCCGCGCAGGAGGCGCACGAGGTGCGCGACGATCTCACCCTGGAGCAGATCTGCGACATGGTCATCGCCATCGCCGCGATCAACGGCGAGGCCGACTACGTAGAGCCGATCCTGCGGGTCGCACTCGACGGCCTGCGTCCGGCGGGCGGCGGCCACCTTTGAGGGCGTGAGCGCGATGCGCAAGCGGTCCGCCCGATGGCCCAATAAATCGAACACATGATTGAATCGCGCCATGCGACCGTTCCCCGACCACCTCGTCCAGGCGCGGCAGGCATGGAGCAGCAACAGGGGGCGACGGGCGGTGACCGGCCGCATCGCGCGCCAGGGCGGGGCCGGCCATGCCCGCGCTGCCGCCTGACGCCTCGCGTCTCCGGGCGATCCTCGCGTTCCTCGACGCACGGATCGCCGAGAACGAGACCGTCAGCATCTACCTGCGCCTCCAACGAGATGCCGTGCGCGCGGCCCTCGTACGCGCCGAGGACCACCCGACGCGCCCGCCCAAGCCGGAACAGCCCCCGCGGAGACCCGCGGTTGCCCCGTCCTTCGCACTGAACCGCAGGGAGCGTTCGTCGACCGGCTACGTCGTCGAGCAGAAGCGCACGCCTCATGGATCAGAACCGGCCACGATCCACGTCGACGACTGCACGATGATCGAGGGCACCCCTCACCCGATCAAGGCCCACGAAGCCCGCGTGGCCCTCACCGACCCGAACATCGAACCGTGCGGATTCTGCCGCCCGGACAGCGAGTTGGGGATTCTGGACTAGGGGCGCGGCGCGCGGCGCGTGGACCCGGCCCGACCGGAGCGGCATTGACTCCCTGCCGGACTCCCCGTCCGCCCCATCCCACAACTCCGGCCCACCCGAGGCACACTGACCTCATGTCCAGTCGTCGCAGAAGCTGCCCCGAGTGCCGTCGCGAGATCGCCGTGGTCGCCGGGCGGTACGCGCGGCACGACCCGCCCGGTGCGCGGGCCAACGGGGAACTCGTCTCGTGCCCCGGATCCCGTCGGCCCGCCCGGATCGGCGCACCCCAACCGTCGTTGGACGGCTACGTCGTACCCGAATTCCCCGGCCAGATGCCGCTGTTCTGACCCGGACGGACGGACGAACCAACGGGTGAACGGTCGGTCGTACATACGGCCGCCCCGCCCCGTTCAGCACGGTCGCGCCCCCTCCGCGGTCACCCTCAGTTCCCCGCCACCGACTTCACCGCCACCGCAACCGGCGCCGACCCGCTGACCAACTCCAGCGTCAGCCCGGCCGTCGCGGAGGTGTCGACGAGCTCCGCCAGTACGGCCGCCACGTCGTCGCGGGGGACCGGGCCGCGGCCCGTGTGCGCCTCCAGGCGGACCAGGCCGGTGCCGGCGTCGTTCGTGAGCATGCCGGGGCGCAGGATCGTCCAGTCGAGGGCGTCCAGGCCGCGCACGTACTCGTCCGCCTCGCCCTTCGCGCGCAGATACACGTCGAAGACCTCGCGACCCTCGTGCTTCGGATTCGCGCCCATCGACGAGACGACCACGTGCCGGCGTACGCCCGCCCGGACCGCCGCGTCCGCGAACAGGATCGCCGCGTCCTTGTCCACCGTCTCCTTGCGGGCCGCCCCGCTGCCCGGGCCCGCGCCCGCCGCGAAGACCGCCGCATCCGCGCCCTGCAGATGCGCCGCGACCTCCTCGACCGACGCCGACTCCAGGTCCAGCAGGACCGGTTCGGCGCCCGCCTCCCGCAGGTCGTCGCCCTGCCCGGCGTGGCGGATGATGCCCGCGACCTCGTCCCCGCGCGCGGCGAGCAGCCGCTCCAGCCGCAGCGCGATCTGACCATGACCACCAGCGATGACAATGCGCATGCTTTCGACCGTACGCCCGCACAGCCGCATCCGCCGCACGACCAGGCGCCTCAAGACAACGCCCACCTCAAGACACCTCCCCCCGCCCCTGCCGAGGCAGCCCCAACTCCACCGCAGCAGCCGAGTTGCAGTACTCCCGCACCGCACTCGTCCGCGCCACCACCCGCCCCCGATGCACCACGATCCGGCTGTACGCCAGCGACAACGCCCCCGCCAGCCGATCCCCGCGCACCGCCAGCAGATCGGCCGGGAAGCCCGCCTCCACGCGAACCTCGGGAAGGCCCAGCACCGTCCGCGCCGCCGAACTCACCGTGTCGTAGGCCTCCTCGGGGCGCAGCCCGTAACGGGACGCCAGCAGATACGCCGCCTCCAACGGGTCGCCGCGCCCCACCGGGTTGGACACGTCCCGCAGTGCGCCGCTCCCCGCGGCCACCCGCACGCCGGCCGCGCGCAACAGCCGTACGGGCGCCGTGCCGCGCTTCTCCACGCCGCCGCAACTGCCCTGCGGCAGACACACCACCGTCACCCCGGCCGCCGCGAGCTGGTCCGCGCTGCGGGACGCCACGTCGGCGGGCAGCCGCCCCAGACCGCCGCACGGGCCCAGGGTCACCCCGGGCCGCAGTCCGCCGGCCATCGCCGCGAGGCGGGACAGGCGGGCCGGGTCGGCGGCGTCCGTGTGCAGGTCGACGGGGCAGCCGTGCTCGGAGGCCAGTTCCAGGACCGCCTCCGCATAGCCCGTCGGATCGGGGTCCAGATCCGGACAGCCGCCCACCACGGACGCGCCCATCTTCACCGCGTCCCGCAGCATCGCCAGCCCGTCCGCCCCGGCCACACCGGTCAGCAGCCGCGGCATCGCCACCGCGGTCAACTCCGTGAGCCCGCGCAGCGAACGCCGCGCCTGGAGTACGGCCGCCAGCGCGCCGAGCCCTTGGACGTCGCCCACGCGCACGTGTGCCCGTACCGCGGTGGCCCCGTGCCCGAGCTGGAGCAGAGCCGCCTCGGTCGCCCGGCGCTGGACGTCCTGAGGGTCGTAGGAGACGGGACCGTCGGTATCGGCGGACAGCGCGGTGTCGCCGTGGGCGTGCGGCTCGGCCGGGGCCGGCAGGAGCAGATAGCCGCTGAGGTCCACACGCGCGCCGCACGCGCGCGTGCCGCCGGCCGCCAGGCTCCCGGCCGTGCCCACCGCCTCGATGCGTCCGCCGCCCAGCCGGACGTCCACGGTCCGGCCGTCGGTGAGACGTGCCCCGCACAGCAGCAGAGCGGCCGGATCGGACGGCCCCGAGGAGGACGACGAGGACGAGGAATGGGGCGGCTGGGGCTGGCTGTCGGGCATCGCGCTCCAGGTGCTCGGTGCTCGGGCTGCGCGGAGGACACAAGATCACGCAGAGTGAGTCGAGCCTAGGGTGGCGATCCGCCCGCAGCCGGGAGGAACGCAATAGTCGTACCGGTGTGGTCCACCGTCCGGAGGGCCCGCGGTGGAGGCTGCTGAGGCGCCTGGGATGACCGCCGGATCAGGGCCGGGCGGGGGCGGCGAAACGGATTTGGGTGAACGGCGGCGGACCGTGTAATGTCTTCATCGCTCGCCCCAATAGCTCAGTCGGCAGAGCGTCTCCATGGTAAGGAGAAGGTCAACGGTTCGATTCCGTTTTGGGGCTCTGGTGTGACAGGTTCCCGCCGCAAGGCGGGAATCGATCGCATCAAAGCGGTGTAGCTCAGTCGGTAGAGCAAGCGGCTCATAATCGCTGTGTCACCGGTTCAAGTCCGGTCACCGCTACTGACAGTAGCCGATTGTGGGGTCGGTCCTTCGATCGGCTACTCTTCTTTGCGTTAAATCAGTCCTATCCGTTCGTCAAGGAGCACTCCTGTGGCTGCCACCGACGTCCGCCCGAAGATCACGCTGGCCTGCGTGGAGTGCAAGGAGCGGAACTACATCACCAAGAAGAACCGGCGTAACAACCCGGACCGACTTGAGATGAAGAAGCACTGCCCGCGTTGCAACGCGCACACCGCGCACCGCGAGACGCGATAAATCAGGCTCGTACGACGAGGCCGTCCCCATAACAGGGGGCGGCCTCGCGTCGTTCCGTCGGCCGGAACCGGGTGGTAACCCCGTGGGCCGGCCATCGCCGAACCCGAGTTATCAGGAGGTGCCGAGCCATGGCGCTCGACCAGTCCTTCGTCGGGCGGAGCTATCCGCCCACCGAGCCCTACGAGGTCGGCCGGGAGAAGATCCGTGAGTTCGCCGAGGCAGTAGGGGACGCCAACCCGGCGTACACCGACCCGGAGGCCGCCAAGAACCTCGGCCACCCCGATGTGATCGCTCCGCCGACCTTCGTCTTCGCGATCAGCTTCAAGGCCGCCGGTCAGGTCGTCGCCGACCCGCAGCTCGGCCTCGACTACAGCCGGGTCGTGCACGGCGACCAGAAGTTCGCCTACACCCGCCCCGTCCGGGCCGGCGACCGGCTGACCGTCACCTCGACCATCGAGGCGATCAAGTCCATGGCCGGCAACGACATCCTGGACATCCGCGGCGAGGTCCACGACGAGGCGGGGGAGCACGTCGTGACCGCCTGGACGAAGCTGGTCGCCCGCGCGGCCGAGGAGGCGTGAGCAACACCATGACGGCGAAGATTTCGTACGCCGACGTCGAGGTCGGCACCGAGCTGCCCGCCCAGACCTTCCCGGTGACCCGTGCCACGCTCGTCCAGTACGCGGGCGCCTCGGGCGACTTCAACCCGATCCACTGGAACGAGAAGTTCGCCAAGGAGGTCGGCCTGCCGGACGTCATCGCGCACGGCATGTTCACCATGGCCGAGGCGATCCGTGTGGTCACCGACTGGACCGGGGACCCGGGCGCGGTCGTCGAGTACGGCGTCCGCTTCACCAAGCCCGTCGTCGTCCCGAACGACGACCAGGGCGCCACGATCGAGGTCAGCGGCAAGGTCGCGGCCAAGCTCGACGACAACACCGTCCGCGTCGACCTCACCGCGACCAGCGCCGGGCAGAAGGTGCTGGGGATGTCGCGGGCGGTTGTGCGACTGGCCTGAGGTGTCGGGGTTGTAAGGGGCGTTCTCCATGGTGGGGCGCCCCTTACGGCGTTGAGGACCCCTACCGGCCCCAACGGGTGGGGGAGGGGACGGGTTCCGGGAGGGGCGGCGCCGTTTGGCTGAAGTGGCGCCAGCCCCTTGACGTAGTTAGTGATTGAGTACTAACTTACTTCTCATGGTCAGGATGAGCGCAGAGGAGCGGCGCGAGAGTGTCGTCCGTGCGGCGATGAGCGAGTTCGCCCGCGGTGGCTATCACGGCACGTCGACCGAGGCGATCGCCAAGCGGGTCGGCGTCTCGCAGCCGTATCTCTTCCGGCTCTTCCCGGGCAAGAAGGCGATCTTCCTGGCGGCGGCGGCGCGGTGCGTCGAGGACACCATCCGTACCTTCGAGGAGGCCTCCAGGGGGCTGGAGGGCGAGGAGGCCCTGCACTCCATGGCGAACGCGTACACCAAGGTCATCGCGGAGCGTCCCGAGCTGATGCTCATGCAGATGCAGACGTACGTTGCCGTGGGGGCCGCCGAGGCGGAGGGCGACAGCGAGTTCGGTGCGGCGGTGCGCGACGGCTGGATGCGGCTGTGGGACACCGTTCACCTGCCGCTGGGTGCCGACATCGACGAGACGACGACCTTCCTGGCGTACGGCATGCTCGTCAACTGCCTGGTCGCCATGGGGTTCCCGCCCGAGCACCGGGTGTGGGAAGGGCTCTACCCGTCCGCCCGCACCAAGGGGCGGCTCGAACACTGAACCGAGGAAAGGCGTTTCCGGCGCTTTTCATGATCGTGAAAGTTAGTCATCAATAACTAACCGAAGCTAGTGAACACCCTCTGGGGGAGAGATGTCACAGCAGACCGCACAACGCGGAGGGGCCGTCTGGGCCCTGGTCATCACCAGCGTCGCCGGATTCATGGCGGCCCTCGACAACCTCGTCGTCACCACCGCACTGCCCTCCATCCGCGAGGACCTCGGCGGGGCGCTGCACGACCTGGAATGGACGGTGAGCGCGTACACACTCACCTTCGCCGTCCTGCTGATGTTCGGCGCGGCGCTCGGTGACCGCTTCGGACGCCGCCGGCTCTTCCTCGTCGGGATCACGATCTTCACCGGCGCGTCGGCCGCGGCGGCCCTCGCCCCCGGCATCGACTCCCTGATCGCCGCCCGCGCGGTCCAGGGCGTCGGCGCGGCGATCATGATGCCGCTGACGCTGACCCTCCTGACGGCCGCCGTGCCCGCCGCCAAGCGCGGGATGGCGTACGGGATCTGGGGCGCTGTCAACGGGCTCGCCGTGGCCTCCGGGCCGCTCATCGGCGGCAGCCTCACCGAGCACATCTCCTGGCAGTGGATCTTCTGGCTGAACGTTCCGCTCGGCCTCGCCCTGCTCCCGCTCGCCCGCCTCCGCCTCGCCGAGTCCCACGGCACCGGCACCCCGCTCGACATCCCCGGCACCCTGCTCGCCAGCGGCGGCCTCTTCGGCATCGTCTACGGCCTCGTCCGCGGGCCCGCCGACGGCTGGACCGCACCCCTCGTCCTGACCGGCCTGTTCGCCGGGGCCGCGCTGCTGGCCGGGTTCGTCCACCACGGTGTCCACGCCAAGAACCCCATGCTCCCGATGCGGCTGTTCCGCTCCCGGGCCTTCTCCGGGATCAACGCCGCCAGCATGCTGATGTTCCTCGGCATGTTCGGCTCGATCTTCCTGCTCAGCCAGTACATGCAGGGCGTGCTCGGCTACTCGCCCACCGAGGCGGGCCTGCGCATGCTGCCGTGGACGGGCATGCCGATGCTCGTCGCGCCGATCGCCGGCATCCTCTCCGACCGCATCGGCGGCCGCCCGGTCGTCGCCGCGGGCCTCTTCCTCCAGGCGGCCGGCCTCGGCCAGCTGGCCTACGTGATCACCGCGGACGCCTCCTACGCCAGCCAGCTGCCCGGTCTCATCCTCAGCGGCATCGGCATGGCCCTGTTCTTCGCCCCCGCCTCGGCCCTGGTGATGTCCAGCGTCCGGCCCAAGGAACAGGGCATCGCCTCCGGCGCCAACAACGCCCTGCGCGAGGTCGGCGGCGCACTCGGCATCGCGATCATGTCGTCGATCTTCTCCGCCCAGGGCGGCTACGAGACCGGCCAGACCTTCGTCGACGGACTGCGGCCCGCCCTGGTGACCGGCGCCGCGCTGGTCGCCCTGGCCGGAGTCGCGGCCCTGTGCATCCCGGGCCGGCGCAAGAACGAGAGCGGCACG
The DNA here is from genome assembly GCF_040686775.1 of Streptomyces sp. NPDC079141. Taxonomy (NCBI): domain Bacteria; kingdom Bacillati; phylum Actinomycetota; class Actinomycetes; order Kitasatosporales; family Streptomycetaceae; genus Streptomyces; species Streptomyces sp. NPDC079141. The sequence continues at coordinate 243,742 of NZ_JBFBLP010000008.1, forward strand.
GAACACCCCGAACCGCACGCGCGCGTGCTGGAGACCGCAGGCCGCTGAGGAGGACGCCATGCCCACCCTTCCCTGGACCGTCCCGAACACCCCGCCGTCCGGCACCGAGGTGCATGTCTTCGCCTCCCGCTTCGAGACCCGCACCCTCGGCGGCGCACTGAGGTTCCTCCTCGGCACCCCCGGCATCTGGCGGCAGGTGAGCCGGGCACCTGGCGCCTACGGGGCCACCCTCAAGGCGCAGCCGCTGCGGCGGACCTTCTGGACCCTGTCCGCCTGGGAGTCGCCGGAGGCACTCAGAGCGTTCGCCCGCTCCGGCACCCACGCACCGACCTCCCGCGGCCTCGCCCCGCAGATGCGGGACGCGAAGTTCGTCACCTGGACGGCGAAGAGCGACGAACTCCCGCTCGACTGGACAGAGGCCGTCCGCCGCCTCTCCTGATCCGTGAGAACGGCCCCGCCCGGAACGGCGGGGCCGTTCTCGTACCCTTGAGCGCGTGCAGGAACTCCACGACGCCCCCCTCGCCCCGCTGACCACCTTCCGGCTGGGCGGCCCCGCCACCCGGCTGGTCACCGCCACCACCGACGCCGAGGTGATCGCCGCCGTCCGCGAGGCCGACGCCGCCGGCACGCCCCTGCTGCTCATCGGCGGCGGATCCAACCTGGTCATCGGCGACAAGGGCTTCGCCGGGACCGCGCTCGTCATCGCCACCAAGGGCGTCGAGCTCACCGGCACCCGGCTGGAGCTGGCCGCCGGCGAGGTGTGGACCGACGCCGTCGCGCGCACCGTCGAGGCCGGACTCGCCGGCGTCGAATGCCTGGCCGGCATCCCCGGCTCGGCCGGCGCGACCCCGATCCAGAACGTCGGGGCGTACGGCCAGGAGGTCTCCTCGACGATCACCGAGGTCATCGCCTACGACCGGCAGTCCGGCCGGACCGTGACGCTGACGAACGACGAGTGCGCGTTCACCTACCGCCACAGCCGCTTCAAGGCCCACCCCGAGCGGTACGTCGTCCTGCGCGTCCGCTTCGAACTGGAGGACGCGGACGGGCTGTCCGGGCCGATCAAGTACGCCGAGACAGCCCGCGCCCTCGGTGTGGAGCCCGGCGACCGCGTGCCGCTGGCCGCCGCCCGCGAGACCGTCCTGAAGCTGCGTGCGGGCAAGGGCATGGTCCTCGACCCCGAAGACCACGACACCTGGTCGGCCGGATCGTTCTTCACCAACCCGATCCTCACCGACGAGCAGTTCGCCGCGTTCCACGCGCGCGCGTGCGAGCGGCTCGGCGACGGCGTGGAGCCGCCCGCCTACCCGGCGGGCGAGGGACACACCAAGACCTCCGCCGCCTGGCTGATCGACAAGGCGGGCTTCACCAAGGGCTACGGCACCGGACCCGCCCGCATCTCCACCAAGCACACCCTCGCCCTCACCAACCGCGGCGCGGCGACCACCGAGGACCTGCTCGCCCTGGCCCGCGAGGTCGTCACCGGCGTCCGCGAGGCCTTCGGGATCACGCTGGTCAACGAACCGGTGACGGTCGGCGTCAGCCTGTAGGGCTCAGTACGCGACCCCCACGCCCTGCTTGACGGTGCTCAGGTCGTCCGTCATCGCCAGCATCGCGTGGGCCACGTCGGCGCGCCCGATGAACCGGGACCTGGCCGGGTTGCCGCCGACGACCGTGCGGTAGGTGCCGGTGAGCGGCTTGTCCTGGAGCCGGGGCGGTCGTACGGCCGTCCAGTCCGTGGCGCTGCGGGCGAGCTCGGCCTCCATCCGCCCCAGGTCGTCATAGATGTCCCTGAGGACCGCGGAGACCAGGCCGCGCATCGCACGGTCCAGGGGGCCCTCCTCCGCCGGGACGGGGCCGACCGGGGCCGCGCTCACCACGAGCAGCCGGCGGGTCCCCTCCGCCTCCATGGCCCGCACCACCGTGCGGGTGAGGCGGGCGGCCACTCCGGCGTCCTTGCGGCCGCGGGCGCCGAGGCCCGAGAACACCGCGTCTCGGCCGGCCACGGCGGGGCGGATCGCCTCCGGGTCGGTCAGGTCCGCCCGGAACACCTCCAGGCCGGTGCCCGTCACGCTCAGCCGCGCGGGGTCGCGTACGACCGCGGTGACCCGGTGGCCCGCGTCCAGCGCCTGGCGGACGATCTCCTGGCCGATGCCTCCGGTGGCACCGAAAACCGTGAGGTTCATGGCTTCTCCCGTGTCTGGTCGGGGTGGGTGAGTATTCACTCACCCACTGCCTGACTCTAGAGTGGGTAAGTACTCACTCACCCGTCAAGCCCGGTAAGGTCCGCCCCTGTGGAATCCGCGCAGAAGCCCGCCCGCGTCCGCATCCTCGACGCCGCCCATGAGCTGATGCTCACCGTCGGCCTGGCCCGGACCACCACCAAGGAGATCGCCAGGGCGGCGGGCTGCTCCGAAGCCGCGCTCTACAAGTACTTCGACAGCAAGGAAGAGCTGTTCGTCCGGGTCCTCGCCGAGCGGCTGCCCCGTCTCACCCCGCTGCTCAGCAGCCTCACCGCCGAGCCGGGGGTGGGGACCCTGGAGGACAACCTGACCCGGATCGCCCACGAGGCGGCCCTCTTCTTCGAGCAGAGCTTCCCGATCGCCGCCTCCCTGTACGCCGAGGCACAGCTCAAGCGGCGGCACGACGACGCGCTGCGCAAGATCGGCGCCGGTCCGCACCTGCCGATCGAGGCCCTGGACGCCTACCTGCGCGCCGAGCAGAGCGCCGGCCGGGTCCGCCCCGACGCCGACACCTTCGCCGCCGCCTCCCTCCTCCTCGGCGCCTGCGCCCACCGCGCCTTCGCCTACGACGCCACCGCGAGCGGCGCCCGCCCGCCCGCGGACGACTTCGCCGCCCGGCTCGCCCGCACCCTGCTGGGCGGAATCTCCGTTGCGCGGGACAGCGGGCACCCCCGACCCTGAGGCCATGAGGCATCGCAGATGCGGCTGAGGCTGACCGAGTTCAAGCCCCGGACCGGGCCGCACGAACACCGAGTGGTCCAGCCCCGCACCCCCCTGCGCCACACGTCACTGACGGCCCCCGACCCCATCGGCCTGCTGCTCGGTGACCACGACGGCCTCAGCCGGCTGGCGGGCCTGTTCTCCTTCGCCGCCTACTCCCGGCACACGATCGTCCACGTCCCCCTGCGCGACGGCGTCCCGCCCGACGAGGGCTGGGGCGAGCGCGTCGACCTCGTCCTGGCCCACCACACCCTCGGACTGCGCCCCAGCCAGTGGCCCGAACTGCGCCGGAAGCTGCGCGGGGGCACCCCGCTGACCGCCCGCACCGACGAGGCGCGCACCGCGCGGGACGCGCAGACCTGGGAGGCGCGGCGGGACCGGGACGAGCTGCGCCATACCACCCACGCCCGTACGTTCTTCCTGTTCGGCAGCCGGGACGTGTTCGCCGAGACCGCCACCGACTTCGCCCGTGCGGCAGGCTTCGGGCCACGCCGGAAACGAGTCCGCGAAGGGCAGTTGGCGATGATGGCGGGACTGCCGCTGGTCCAGCCGCCCGGCGGAGGACACCCCTTCGAAGTCCTGATCTGCTTCAAGCCCTATCCGCCGTACGCCCACTTCAGGCCGCCGGGCGAGTCAGCCAGTCGTCCACCCCCGCCAGCAGCTTCGCCTTCTCCTCCTCCGGCGCCGCCGACGCCCGTACCGACTGGCGGGCCAGCTCCGCCAGCTCCTCGTCCGTGAAGGCGTGGTGCCGGCGGGCGATCTCGTACTGGGCGGCCAGGCGAGAGCCGAACAGGAGCGGGTCGTCGGCGCCCAGCGCCATGGGGACGCCCGCCTCGAACAACGTCCGCAACGGAACGTCCTCCGGCTTCTCGTAGACGCCGAGGGCGACGTTCGACGCGGGGCACACCTCACAGGTCACGCCCCGGTCGGCGAGGCGCTTGAGCAGACGCGGATCCTCCGCCGCGCGGACGCCGTGCCCCACCCGGCCGGCGTGCAGGTCGTCCAGGCAGTCGCGTACCGAGGCCGGGCCGGTCAGCTCGCCGCCGTGCGGGGCCGACAGCAGACCGCCCTCACGGGCGATGGCAAAGGCTCGGTCGAAGTCCCTCGCCATACCCCGGCGCTCGTCGTTGGACAGCCCGAAGCCGACCACACCCCGGTCCGCGTACCGCACCGCCAGCCGCGCCAGCGTGCGCGCGTCCAGCGGGTGCTTCATACGGTTCGCCGCCACCAGGACACGCATCCCGAGCCCGGTGTCCCGGCTGGTCGTCTCCACCGCGTCCAGGATGATCTCCAGGGCGGGAATGAGGCCGCCCAGGCGGGGCGCGTACGACGTCGGGTCCACCTGGATCTCCAGCCAGCCCGAGCCGTCCTTCAGGTCCTCCTGCGCGGCCTCCCGCACCAGCCGCCGGATGTCCTCCGGCTCCCGCAGACACGACCGCGCCGCGTCGTACAACCGCTGGAAACGGAACCAGCCCCGCTCGTCCGTCGCCCGCAGCCGCGGCGGCTCCCCGCTCGTCAGGGCTTCCGTCAGCGCCTCGGGCAGGCGCACGCCGTACTTGTCGGCCAGTTCCAGGACGGTGCCGGGCCGCATCGAACCGGTGAAGTGCAGGTGCAGATGGGCCTTCGGCAGCTCAGAGACATCACGTACACGCTCCATTCCAGGATCCTGCCGTACGCCCCTGCCGTCCCGGTAGCGCTTTCCCCGTTCGTGGTCTTGCTCGCACAAAGAAAGGGGGTCACCTACCGATATCGGTAGGTGACCCCCTGGGCGGGAGAGGGAACTCAGTCCCGCGCCTCCGCCAGCAGCTTCTGGACCCGCGAGACGCCCTCGACGAGGTCCTCGTCACCCAGCGCGTACGACAGCCGCAGGTAGCCGGGCGTGCCGAAGGCCTCGCCGGGGACCACCGCGACCTCGGCCTCCTCCAGGATCAGCGCGGCCAGCTCGACGCTGTCCTGCGGGCGCTTGCCGCGGATCTCCTTGCCGAGCAGCGCCTTCACCGACGGGTACGCGTAGAACGCGCCCTCGGGCTCCGGGCAGAGCACGCCGTCGATCTCGTTGAGCATCCGGACGATGGTCTTGCGGCGGCGATCGAAGGCCTCGCGCATCGTCGCCACCGCGTCGAGGTTGCCCGACACCGCGGCCAGTGCCGCCACCTGGGCGACGTTGGACACGTTCGACGTCGCGTGCGACTGAAGGTTCGTCGCCGCCTTCACCACGTCCTTCGGGCCGATGATCCAGCCGACCCGCCAGCCCGTCATCGCGTACGTCTTGGCGACGCCGTTGACCACGATGCACTTGTCGCGCAGCTCCGGCAGGACGGCGGGCAGCGACACAGAGGTCGCGCCGCCGTAGACCAGGTGCTCGTAGATCTCGTCCGTCATCACCCACAGGCCGTGCTCGACCGCCCAGCGGCCGATCGCCTCGGTCTCGGCCTCGCTGTAGACGGCGCCGGTCGGGTTCGACGGCGACACGAAGAGGACGACCTTCGTCTTCTCCGTGCGGGCCGCCTCCAGCTGCTCCACGGAGACGCGGTAGCCGGTCGTCTCGTCCGCGACGACCTCCACCGGGACACCGCCGGCCAGCCGGATCGACTCCGGGTACGTCGTCCAGTACGGGGCCGGGACGATGACCTCGTCGCCCGGGTCGAGGATCGCGGCGAACGCCTCGTAGATGGCCTGCTTGCCGCCGTTGGTCACCAGGACCTGCGACGCGTCGACCTCGTAGCCGGAGTCGCGCAGCGTCTTCGCGGCAATCGCGGCCTTGAGCTCGGGCAGGCCGCCGGCCGGCGTGTAGCGGTGGTACTTCGGGTTCGAGCAGGCCTCGATGGCCGCCTGGACGATGTAGTCAGGGGTCGGGAAGTCGGGCTCGCCGGCGCCGAAGCCGATCACCGGACGCCCGGCGGCCTTCAGGGCCTTGGCCTTGGCGTCCACGGCGAGGGTGGCGGACTCGGAGATCGCGCCGACTCGGGCGGAGACCCGGCGCTCGGTGGGAGGGGTTGCAGCGCTCATGGGCCCATCGTTTCAGACCGGAAACCCGCCCGGCACGCGGGTTTCACAGACTGAACAAGGGCTGAACAACCGTCCGGATTCGCCCGCCACGCTGGGCGATCTTCCGTAATCAACGCCCCTACGGGCACTTTCTGTTCGACGGGGCGCCGCGGACCACGTACACTCTCACCTCGTTGGCCTCCACCAGGCCGCACTCGTACGGTGCACACCGAGCACCCGTCCGGATGCGGTACGTTGGGGGACACACAAAGGGTCGTAGCTCAATTGGTAGAGCACTGGTCTCCAAAACCAGCGGTTGGGGGTTCAAGTCCCTCCGGCCCTGCTACACACACCTTCGCCAGGATGTGTGCGCATGTACGTACAGCAATGCATCGCCGTGCGGCTCAGACCGGGCGCGGCACGGCCACGACCCGGAATCAGGTGAGGACGAGTGACGGACGCCGTGGGCTCCATCGACATGCCTGATGCCCAGGACGAGGCGCCGGATTCCCAGAAGAAGACCCGCAAGGGCGGGAAGCGTGCCAAGAAGGGCCCGCTGAAGCGCCTTGCCCTCTTCTACCGTCAGATCGTTGCCGAGCTGCGCAAGGTCGTCTGGCCCACGCGCAGCCAGCTGACGACGTACACGACCGTAGTGATCGTCTTCGTCGTCATCATGATCGGTCTGGTGACCGTGATTGACTATGGGCTCGACCACGCCGCCAAGTACGTCTTCGGCTGAGCCAGAAGCGAAGGGCGCCGCGGTTACCGGCGCCCCTTTTCGCATGTTCCACCCCTAGTATCCAGGAAGAAGCAGCCACCGTGTCTGACCAGAACCTGAACGACGCCATCGAGCCCGACGAGACTGTCGAAGACGAGCTCGACATCGTCGAGGGCGCGGACGAGGACCTGGACGAGGTCGAGGCTGCCGACGAAGAGGCCGGCGAGCCCGCCGAGGAAGCCGCCCTGCACGTCGAGGACGAGGCCGAAGAAGCCGAGGAAGAGGCTGAAGAAGCCGAGGCCGAGGCCGAGGAGGAGCCGGCCGAGCCGGTCGACCCCGTCGTCGCCCTGCGCGAGGAGCTTCGGACCCTCCCCGGTGAGTGGTACGTCATCCACACGTACGCCGGCTACGAGAACCGCGTGAAGACCAACCTGGAGCAGCGCGCCGTCTCGCTGAACGTCGAGGACTACATCTTCCAGGCCGAGGTGCCGCAGGAAGAGGTCGTCCAGATCAAGAACGGCGACCGCAAGACCATCCGCCAGAACAAGCTCCCCGGCTACGTCCTGGTGCGCATGGACCTGACGAACGAGTCCTGGGGTGTCGTCCGCAACACGCCCGGCGTCACCGGCTTCGTGGGCAACGCCTACGACCCGTACCCGCTGACCCTGGACGAGATCGTCAAGATGCTCGCCCCGGAGGCCGAGGAGAAGGCCGCCCGCGAGGCCGCCGAGGCCGAGGGCAAGCCGGCGCCGCAGCGCAAGGTCGAGGTCCAGGTGCTGGACTTCGAGGTCGGCGACTCGGTCACCGTCACCGACGGTCCCTTCGCCACCCTCCAGGCCACGATCAACGAGATCAACGCCGACTCGAAGAAGGTCAAGGGTCTCGTCGAGATCTTCGGCCGCGAGACTCCGGTCGAGCTCTCCTTCGACCAGATCCAGAAGAACTAGTTCTCTCTGGACCCACCGCTTCCGCGCAGGTCAGGCGAACGTGCGAGCGTCCGCCTGACCTGCTCGGTTTTTGACCGCGCATCCATACCCGTTATCGTTGTGCGGTATGCCTGCGTTCGGGTGGTCCCCGTATGCAGGCAGGACCCGAATCGAAAGGACCCGGAGAGCTATGCCTCCCAAGAAGAAGAAGGTCACGGGGCTCATCAAGCTCCAGATCCAGGCCGGTGCCGCCAACCCGGCTCCGCCGGTCGGCCCCGCGCTGGGTCAGCACGGCGTCAACATCATGGAGTTCTGCAAGGCCTACAACGCCGCGACCGAGTCGCAGCGCGGTTGGGTCATCCCGGTGGAGATCACGGTCTACGAGGACCGTTCCTTCACCTTCGTGACCAAGACTCCGCCGGCCGCCAAGATGATCCTCAAGGCCGCGGGCGTGGAGAAGGGCTCCGGCGAGCCGCACAAGACCAAGGTCGCCAAGATCACCCAGGCGCAGGTCCGCGAGATCGCCACCACCAAGATGCCCGACCTCAACGCCAACGACCTGGACGCCGCCGCGAAGATCATCGCCGGCACCGCCCGTTCCATGGGCATCACGGTCGAGGGCTGAACCCCAACCTCCAGCAGCAGAAGTGGCAGGGCCGGCTCGGCCCGGACCACGACTCCTAAGAAACCCCAGGAGCAGTAGTGAGCAAGCGCAGCAAGTCTCTCCGCGCTGCGGACGCCAAGATCGACCGGGAGAAGCTCTACGCCCCGCTCGAAGCCGTCCGTCTCGCCAAGGAGACCTCCACGACCAAGTTCGACGGCACCGTCGAGGTCGCCTTCCGTCTGGGTGTCGACCCGCGCAAGGCCGACCAGATGGTCCGTGGCACCGTGAACCTGCCGCACGGCACCGGCAAGACTGCCCGGGTCCTGGTCTTCGCGACCGGTGACCGTGCTGCGGCCGCGGAGGCCGCGGGCGCCGACATCGTCGGCTCCGACGAACTGATCGCCGAGATCGCGGCGGGCAACCGCCTCAACGAGTTCGACGCCGTCGTCGCCACCCCGGACCTCATGGGCAAGGTCGGCCGCCTCGGCCGCGTCCTCGGCCCGCGTGGTCTCATGCCCAACCCGAAGACCGGCACCGTGACGCCCGACGTCGCCAAGGCGGTCAACGAGATCAAGGGCGGCAAGATCGAGTTCCGCGTCGACAAGCACTCGAACCTGCACTTCATCATCGGCAAGACGTCGTTCGACGACACCAAGCTGGTGGAGAACTACGGCGCGGCCCTGGAGGAGATCCTCCGTCTGAAGCCGTCCGCCGCCAAGGGTCGCTACATCAAGAAGGCCGCCATCAGCACCACGATGGGCCCCGGCATTCAGCTCGACCCGAACCGCACCCGCAACCTCCTCGTCGAGGAGGACCCGGCCGCGGTCTGAGCCCCCAAGGCTCACTGAAGTCGGCTACGGGCCCCGCACCTTCCCAGGTGCGGGGCCCGTTCCCTTTCCCGGACGGATGTCAGTGCCCTGGGTTAGCGTGCGGGCACGGGACATGGACGGGGGTGGGGCCGGTGAACGGCACGGCAGGACGTCGTACGGCTGCTCTCCTGATGGCGCTGATGGCCGTACTGACCGCCTGCACCGAGAATGACCGGGCGACCGCCCGCCGGCCCCTCGCGGCCCTGCGCGCGGCGGAGCGCGCCACCGACGCGGCCCACTCGGTCGGCGTGGCGTCCACCACGGTCATGGGCGCCGAGCTGTCCATCGAGGCCGACGGCCGCCTCGGCTGGCAGGACGACCTCGTCGGCGCCCTGACGATCACCTACACCGGCGGCACGACGGCCGAGGCCATGCACCGCCTCGGCGTCACCACGATGCAGGCCCGCTATCTGCCCGACGCCTACTACGCGCGCATGGGCGAGAAGTTCGCCGCGCGGACGGGCGGCAGACACTGGATCAGATACGCCTACGACGATCTCGCCGACCTCGGCGACGGCCGGGGCGCCACCTTCGCCGAGCAGATGCGCGGCAGCACGCCCAGCCAGTCGGTGAAGCTGCTGCTGCACTCCGAGGACGTGCGGGAGGTCGGCCGGGAGACCGTGGACGGCCGGCGCACCACCCACTACTCCGGCACGGTCGCCGTAGGGGACGTCACCGACGCGGCCCTCAGGCGCCAGCTCCAGCAGGCCGGTGTCACCGAGCAGAGCGTCGACATATGGGTCGACGACCGGGATCTGCTGGTCAAGAAGGTCGAGCGGGGCCAGATGGAGACCGGGGAGCTGACCCAGACCGCCCACTACCGCGACTACGGGGTGCCGGTGTCGGTCCGGGAGCCCCCGGCGCAGGACACCCAGGACTTCAAGGAACTGCTGCGCAAGCAGAGCGGCAACGCCTCCTGAGCCGCCCGGAATTCACGCGACCGCTTCCGCCCGATCGGTTAGGCTCACCGCTCGAATGTGCATCGACCATGTGTTCCTTGGGGGGAATCAATGGGGAATTCTGTACGACGTTTCGCGCGCTGCCGGACGATCGGCGCCGGGCTCGCGGCCGTGGCCCTCGCCGCCGGGGCGGTGAGCTGCTCCAAGGGGGAGGCCGAGGAGTCGCCGAAGATGACGCCCGCCGCGGCCGTGGCCAAGGCGGCGAAGAACTCGGACGACATCACGTCCCTGCGGTACCGCATGACGGGTGAGATTCCGGAGCAGGGGCGGATCAAGGGCGAGGCCTCCATGCGGCTGAAGCCCGAGATCGCCATGGGCATGAAGATGACGGCGCTCGACCAGGGGGCCGACGGCTCCGTGGAGATCCGGCTCGTCGACAAGGCCATGTACCTCGGCGGGAACGCCGAGATGGCCAAGGAGATGGACGGCAAGAGCTGGATGAAGTTCGACATGTCCGTGCTGGGCGACGAGGCCCTCGGCGGGAGCACGGCCGGCGCCGGCCAGGCCGAGCAGAACCCGGCGGCCGAGTCCACGTTCCTCACCGGAGCCGAGGACGTGAAGAAGGTCGGCACCGAGACGGTCGACGGCGTGGAGACGACCCACTACAAGGGCACCCTCACCCTCGACGAACTCCGCGACTCCTTCAAGAACGAGGACAAGGCCACCCGGGAGAAGCGGGAGAAGAGCGTCGAGCAGTACGAGGAGATGGGCATCGACGAGCTCACGATGGACATGTGGATCGACGGCGACGACCACACCAAGCAGTTCCGGATGCAGGGCGAGGCAGACAAGGGTCCGCTCGACATGACCATCACCTTCCTCGACATCAACCAGCCGGTGACGGTCAAGGCCCCGCCCGCCAAGGACACCGTCGACCTCGCCGAGATGATGCAGGAACTCGGCGAGAGCTGAGCGCCGCATGACCGGATTTGCTTGACGGCGATCCGGTCACGTACTCTCTTCCAGAAGCCAAAGACCGCTGGTCGTTGCCGCGCGCTCGTCATGAGGGTGCGGTGGCCGAAGGATCCGCTGAACTGCGGACGACCCGCGCAGGTGACTGTGGAAGTGCTCCCGGACCGATTCCGTTCTCACGGAATCCATCTGGTCGAGCTACGCCCCGAGCGCCTGCGCCGGGGCGTTTCGTTTTCCCCAGTCCTCCTTCGGGTCCGCGCGGTCCGAATCACCCGGAAGGAGGCCGAGGCTCTATGGCGAGGCCCGACAAGGCTGCCGCGGTTGCCGAGCTGACGGACAAGTTCCGTAGCTCCAACGCCGCCGTGCTGACCGAGTACCGCGGTCTCACCGTGGCGCAGCTCAAGACGCTGCGTCGTTCGCTCGGTGAGAACGCCCAGTACGCCGTGGTGAAGAACACGCTGACCAAGATTGCGGCCAACGAGGCCGGGATCACGCTGGACGACCAGCTCTTCGCTGGTCCGACTGCCGTCGCCTTCGTCACCGGTGACCCGGTGGTGTCGGCGAAGGGTCTTCGTGACTTCGCCAAGGACAACCCGAACCTCATCATCAAGGGCGGTGTCCTTGACGGTAAGGCGCTGTCCGCCGATGAGATCAAGAAGCTTGCGGACCTTGAGTCCCGCGAGGTTCTGCTCGCCAAGCTGGCGGGCGCCATGAAGGGCAAGCAGTCCCAGGCTGCCGCGCTCTTCCAGGCGCTCCCGTCGAAGCTCGTCCGCACCGTGGACGCGCTTCGCGCCAAGCAGGCCGAGCAGGGCGGTGCCGAGTAATTCGGCTCGCATCATGACCGCCGCCTGAGGCAGCGGTCGTAGCGGGCCGAACGTACGCCCGCCAGTCATGTACATCCGGCACCAGCCGAATTAGTGGAAGGAAAGCCATCATGGCTCTCACCCAGGAAGAACTGCTCGCCGAGTTCGAGAACATGACCCTCATCCAGCTCGCCGAGTTCGTGTCGGCGTTCGAGGAGAAGTTCGACGTCACCGCTGCCGCTCCGGTCGCCGTTGCCGCCGCCGGTGCCCCGGGCGCCCCGGCCGAGGTCGCTGAGGAGAAGGACGAGTTCGACGTCATCCTCACCGGCGCCGGTGACAAGAAGATCCAGGTCATCAAGGTCGTGCGTGAGCTGACCTCCCTCGGCCTGAAGGAGGCCAAGGACCTGGTCGACGGCACCCCGAAGCCGGTCCTGGAGAAGGTCAACAAGGAGGCCGCTGAGAAGGCCGCCGAGTCCCTCAAGGGCGCCGGCGCGTCCGTCGAGGTCAAGTAAGACCTCTCGGACCCCCTGGGTCTGCACACAGGTCCACGCGGCCTGTAACGCCTAAGCGCTGAAGAGCGATCATCCATCCGGGTGGTCGCTCTTCGGCGTTCCTGGGGGCGTGGCCACGGTTGCCTTGCAGCCTCGTTCGCGAGGGGTATGGTGATCTTCGTCGTGTCCCCGGAAAGCCCCTGGTTCGGGCAGGGGGGCCTTGACGAACCGCACGCAGCGCGCAATTCTCAGGACGCGTCGTCACAAGGATCCGAATCCGAGGCATGGATCGGCGACGAAGAGGGCAGTATCAACGTGCGTTGAGGGCAGGCGTGCCGAAGGCGTTGAGGACAACGAGGGTCACAGAAAATCGGGGCTGGACATCAGTGTGCCAAGTGGCTACACTGACCCTTTGCGCTGCCTGTTAGCTGTCCCCTGCCCGTCACCAGGGGCATGCCCTCACTTCAGCACTGATGGCCGGACTATCCCTGACCAGGGATTTCTGTCTCCGTGCACGGTGAGGGGCCGGTACGCGCGTAGTGAGTCCGAGCCCTCGGAAGGACCCCCTCTTGGCCGCCTCGCGCAATGCCTCGACCGCGAATATGAACAACGGCGCCAGCACCGCCCCGCTGCGCATCTCCTTTGCAAAGATCAAGGAGCCCCTTGAGGTTCCGAACCTGCTCGCGCTGCAGACCGAGAGCTTCGACTGGCTGCTCGGCAACACGGCGTGGCAGAGTCGGGTCGAGGCGGCTCTGGAGTCCGGTCAGGACGTCCCCACCAAGTCCGGTCTGGAGGAGATCTTCGAGGAGATCTCTCCGATCGAGGACTTCTCAGGGTCGATGTCGCTGACGTTCCGCGACCACCGTTTCGAGCCCCCGAAGAACAGCATCGACGAGTGCAAGGACCGCGACTTCACGTACGCGGCTCCGCTGTTCGTCACGGCTGAGTTCACGAACAACGAGACCGGCGAGATCAAGTCCCAGACGGTCTTCATGGGCGACTTCCCGCTCATGACCCACAAGGGCACCTTCGTCATCAACGGCACCGAGCGTGTCGTGGTGTCGCAGCTCGTCCGTTCGCCCGGTGTCTACTTCGACTCCTCCATCGACAAGACGTCCGACAAGGACGTCTTCTCGGCCAAGATCATCCCGTCCCGGGGTGCCTGGCTGGAGATGGAGATCGACAAGCGCGACATGGTCGGTGTGCGTATCGACCGCAAGCGCAAGCAGTCCGTGACCGTCCTCCTCAAGGCCCTCGGTTGGACCACCGAGCAGATCCTGGAGGAGTTCGGCGAGTACGAGTCCATGCGCGCCACCCTGGAGAAGGACCACACCCAGGGCCAGGACGACGCGCTGCTCGACATCTACCGCAAGCTGCGTCCGGGCGAGCCCCCCACGCGTGAGGCCGCGCAGACGCTTCTTGAGAACCTGTACTTCAACCCCAAGCGCTACGACCTCGCCAAGGTCGGCCGCTACAAGGTCAACAAGAAGCTGGGTGCGGAGGCTCCGCTGGACGCGGGCATCCTGACCGTCGAGGACGTCATCTCGACGATCAAGTACCTGGTGAAGCTGCACGCGGGCGAGACCGAGACGGTCGCCGACAGCGGCCAGACGATCGTCGTCGAGACCGACGACATCGACCACTTCGGCAACCGTCGTCTGCGCAGCGTCGGTGAGCTCATCCAGAACCAGGTCCGTACGGGTCTGGCGCGTATGGAGCGTGTCGTCCGCGAGCGCATGACGACTCAGGACGTCGAGGCCATCACGCCGCAGACCCTGATCAACATCCGGCCGGTCGTCGCCTCCATCAAGGAGTTCTTCGGCACCAGCCAGCTGTCGCAGTTCATGGACCAGAACAACCCGCTGTCGGGTCTCACCCACAAGCGCCGTCTGTCGGCCCTTGGCCCGGGTGGTCTCTCCCGTGAGCGGGCCGGCTTCGAGGTCCGTGACGTGCACCCGTCTCACTACGGCCGTATGTGCCCGATCGAGACGCCCGAAGGCCCGAACATCGGTCTGATCGGTTCGCTGGCCTCCTACGGCCGGGTCAACGCGTTCGGTTTCGTCGAGACCCCGTACCGCAAGGTCGTCGACGGCCAGGTCACCGACGAGGTCGACTACCTGACCGCCGACGAGGAGGACCGGTTCGTCATCGCGCAGGCCAACGCCGGCCTGACGGACGAGCTGCGTTTCGCCGAGAACCGCGTCCTGGTCCGCCGGCGTGGCGGCGAGGTCGACTACGTCGCCGGTGACGACGTGGACTACATGGACGTCTCGCCGCGCCAGATGGTGTCGGTCGCGACCGCCATGATCCCCTTCCTGGAGCACGACGACGCCAACCGTGCCCTCATGGGCGCGAACATGATGCGTCAGGCCGTGCCGCTGATTAAGTCCGAGGCCCCGCTCGTCGGCACCGGCATGGAGTACCGCTCCGCCGTCGACGCCGGTGACGTGGTCAAGGCCGAGAAGGCGGGTGTGGTCCAGGAGGTCTCCGCGGACTACATCACCACCGCCAACGACGACGGCACGTACATCACGTACCGCCTGGCCAAGTTCGCCCGCTCCAACCAGGGCACCTCGGTCAACCAGAAGGTCATCGTCAACGAGGGCGACCGGATCATCGAGGGCCAGGTCCTGGCCGACGGTCCGGCCACCGAGAACGGCGAGATGGCGCTGGGCAAGAACCTGCTCGTGGCGTTCATGCCGTGGGAGGGTCACAACTACGAGGACGCGATCATCTTGTCGCAGCGCCTCGTGCAGGACGACGTCCTCTCCTCGATCCACATCGAGGAGCACGAGGTCGACGCCCGTGACACCAAGCTCGGCCCCGAGGAGATCACCCGGGACATCCCGAACGTCTCCGAGGAGGTCCTCGCCGACCTCGACGAGCGCGGCATCATCCGGATCGGTGCCGAGGTCGTCGCCGGTGACATCCTCGTCGGCAAGGTCACGCCCAAGGGCGAGACCGAGCTGACGCCGGAGGAGCGCCTGCTCCGCGCGATCTTCGGTGAGAAGGCCCGTGAGGTCCGTGACACCTCGCTGAAGGTCCCGCACGGCGAGATCGGCAAGGTCATCGGCGTCCGCGTCTTCGACCGTGAAGAGGGCGACGAGCTGCCGCCGGGCGTGAACCAGCTGGTTCGTGTCTACGTGGCGCAGAAGCGCAAGATCACCGACGGTGACAAGCTCGCCGGCCGTCACGGCAACAAGGGCGTCATCTCGAAGATCCTGCCGATCGAGGACATGCCGTTCCTGGAGGACGGCACCCCGGTCGACATCATCCTCAACCCGCTGGGTGTGCCGTCCCGAATGAACCCGGGACAGGTTCTGGAGATCCACCTCGGCTGGCTCGCCAGCCGCGGCTGGGACGTCTCCGGCCTCGCGGAGGAGTGGGCGCAGCGCCTCCAGGTGATCGGCGCCGACCAGGTCGCCCCGGGCACCAACGTCGCCACCCCGGTCTTCGACGGTGCGCGTGAGGACGAGCTCGCGGGTCTGCTGAACCACACCATCCCGAACCGCGACGGCGAGCGCATGGTGCTCCCGACCGGTAAGGCGCGGCTGTTCGACGGCCGTAGCGGTGAGCCGTTCCCGGACCCGATCTCGGTCGGCTACATGTACATCCTGAAGCTGCACCACCTGGTCGACGACAAGCTGCACGCCCGTTCGACCGGTCCGTACTCCATGATCACCCAGCAGCCGCTGGGTGGTAAGGCTCAGTTCGGTGGCCAGCGGTTCGGTGAGATGGAGGTGTGGGCCCTTGAGGCCTACGGCGCCGCGTACGCCCTCCAGGAGCTGCTGACCATCAAGTCCGACGACGTCACCGGCCGCGTGAAGGTCTACGAGGCCATCGTCAAGGGCGAGAACATCCCCGAGCCCGGCATCCCCGAGTCCTTCAAGGTCCTCATCAAGGAGATGCAGTCCCTGTGCCTGAACGTGGAGGTGCTGTCCAGCGACGGTATGTCCATCGAGATGCGTGACACCGACGAGGATGTCTTCCGCGCTGCGGAGGAGCTCGGCATCGACCTGTCCCGGCGCGAGCCGAGCAGCGTCGAAGAGGTCTGACGGGAGTCCGGAGGCCTTCACCACGAAGGCCTCCGGCCCCTGGACCCCCGTATCAGACCCAAAGACTTACGACCCTGAGAGGGATTGACGCATAGTGCTCGACGTCAACTTCTTCGACGAGCTCCGGATCGGCCTGGCCACCGCTGACGACATCCGTCAGTGGAGCCACGGCGAGGTCAAGAAGCCCGAGACCATCAACTACCGCACCCTCAAGCCCGAAAAGGACGGACTCTTCTGCGAGAAGATCTTCGGTCCGACCCGGGACTGGGAGTGCTACTGCGGCAAGTACAAGCGTGTCCGGTTCAAGGGCATCATCTGTGAGCGCTGCGGCGTCGAGGTCACTCGCGCCAAGGTGCGTCGTGAGCGGATGGGCCACATCGAGCTGGCCGCCCCCGTCACGCACATTTGGTACTTCAAGGGCGTCCCGTCGCGTCTGGGCTACCTGCTCGACCTGGCCCCGAAGGACCTGGAGAAGGTCATCTACTTCGCGGCGTACATGATCACGTACGTCGACGAGGAGCGCCGCACCCGCGACCTGCCCTCCCTGGAGGCGCACGTCTCCGTGGAGCGTCAGCAGGTCGAGAACCGTCGCGACGCCGACCTTGAGGCCCGCGCCAAGAAGCTTGAGGCCGACCTGGCCGAGCTGGAGGCCGAGGGCGCCAAGGCCGACGTGCGCCGCAAGGTGCGCGAGGGTGCCGAGCGTGAGATGAAGCAGCTGCGCGACCGTGCGCAGCGCGAGATCGACCGTCTCGACGAGGTGTGGACCCGCTTCAAGAACCTCAAGGTCCAGGACCTTGAGGGCGACGAGCTCCTCTACCGCGAGCTGCGTGACCGCTTCGGCACGTACTTCGACGGCTCGATGGGTGCCGCGGCGCTGCAGAAGCGCCTGGAGTCCTTCGACCTCGACGAGGAGGCCGAGAAGCTCCGCGAGATCATCCGTACCGGCAAGGGCCAGAAGAAGACCCGTGCGCTGAAGCGGCTGAAGGTCGTGTCTGCCTTCCTGCAGACCTCCAACAGCCCCAAGGGCATGGTCCTGGACTGCGTCCCGGTCATCCCGCCGGACCTTCGCCCGATGGTGCAGCTGGACGGTGGCCGCTTCGCGACCTCCGACCTGAACGACCTGTACCGCCGTGTGATCAACCGCAACAACCGCCTGAAGCGCCTTCTCGACCTCGGTGCGCCCGAGATCATCGTGAACAACGAGAAGCGCATGCTCCAGGAGGCCGTCGACGCGCTGTTCGACAACGGCCGTCGTGGTCGCCCGGTCACCGGTCCCGGTAACCGCCCGCTGAAGTCCCTCAGCGACATGCTGAAGGGTAAGCAGGGTCGTTTCCGTCAGAACCTGCTCGGTAAGCGAGTCGACTACTCGGCGCGTTCCGTCATCGTCGTCGGCCCGCAGCTGAAGCTGCACCAGTGCGGTCTGCCCAAGGCCATGGCGCTGGAGCTCTTCAAGCCGTTCGTGATGAAGCGTCTGGTCGACCTGAACCACGCGCAGAACATCAAGAGCGCCAAGCGGATGGTCGAGCGCGGCCGCACGGTCGTGTACGACGTCCTCGAAGAGGTCATCGCGGAGCACCCGGTTCTGCTGAACCGTGCGCCCACCCTGCACCGCCTCGGCATCCAGGCCTTCGAGCCGCAGCTGGTCGAGGGCAAGGCCATCCAGATCCACCCGCTCGTCTGCACCGCGTTCAACGCGGACTTCGACGGTGACCAGATGGCCGTGCACCTGCCGCTGTCCGCGGAGGCGCAGGCCGAGGCCCGCATCCTGATGCTGTCCTCGAACAACATCCTCAAGCCCGCCGACGGCCGTCCGGTGACGATGCCGACCCAGGACATGGTCCTCGGTCTGTTCTTCCTCACCACCGACGGCGAACTGCGTGACACCAAGGGCGAGGGCCGCGCGTTCGGCTCCACGGCCGAGGCGATCATGGCGTTCGACGCCGGCGAGCTCGCGCTGCAGTCGCCGATCGACATCCGCTTCCCGGTGGGCACCATCCCGCCGCGCGGCTGGACCCCGCCGGCGCAGGAGGAGGGCGAGCCCGAGTGGCAGCAGGGTGACACCTTCCGGCTGCGCACCACCCTGGGCCGCGCGCTCTTCAACGAGCTGCTGCCCGAGGACTACCCGTTCGTCGACTACTCGGTGGGCAAGAAGCAGCTCGGCGAGATCGTCAACGACCTGGCCGAGCGCTACCCCAAGGTCATCGTGGCGGCGACGCTCGACAACCTGAAGGCGGCCGGCTTCTACTGGGGCACCCGTTCCGGTGTCACCGTGGCCATCTCCGACGTCGTCGTGCCCGAGGCCAAGAAGGCCATCGTTGCGGGCTACGAGGAGCAGGACGAGAAGGTTCAGAAGCAGTACGAGCGCGGTCTGATCACCAAGGAAGAGCGCACGCAGGAGCTCATCGCGATCTGGACCAAGGCGACCAACGAGGTTGCCGAGGCGATGAACGCGAACTTCCCCAAGACCAACCCCATCTTCATGATGGTTGACTCGGGTGCCCGAGGAAACATGATGCAGATGCGGCAGATCGCCGGTATGCGTGGTCTGGTGTCGAACGCGAAGAACGAGACCATCCCGCGTCCGATCAAGGCCTCCTTCCGTGAGGGCCTCTCCGTGCTGGAGTACTTCATCTCCACGCACGGTGCCCGTAAGGGTCTGGCGGACACCGCCCTGCGTACCGCCGACTCGGGTTACCTGACCCGTCGTCTGGTGGACGTCTCGCAGGACGTCATCATCCGCGAGGAGGACTGCGGCACCGAGCGCGGCCTCAAGCTGGCCATCGCCGAGCGTGGCGCCGACGGCGTCCTGCGCAAGGCGGACAACGCCGAGACCAGCGTGTACGCGCGCTGCCTCGCCGAGGACATCGTCGTCGAGGGCAAGGTGCTCGCCCCGGCGGGCGTCGACCTCGGTGACGTCCTCATCGACCAGCTGGTCGCCGCGGGCGTCGAGACGGTCAAGACCCGCTCGGTCCTGACCTGTGAGTCCGCCGTCGGCACCTGCGCCATGTGCTACGGCCGCTCGCTGGCCACCGGCAAGCTGGTCGACATCGGTGAGGCGGTCGGCATCATCGCCGCCCAGTCCATCGGTGAGCCCGGTACCCAGCTGACGATGCGTACCTTCCACACCGGTGGTGTGGCCGGTGACGACATCACCCAGGGTCTGCCCCGTGTCGTCGAGCTCTTCGAGGCCCGTACCCCGAAGGGTGTCGCCCCGATCTCCGAGGCCTCCGGCCGCGTGCGGATCGAGGAGACCGAGAAGACCAAGAAGCTCGTTGTCACCCCGGACGACGGCAGCGACGAGACGGCGTTCCCGATCTCGAAGCGTGCCAAGGTCCTGGTCCGCGAGGGCGACCACGTCGAGGTGGGCCAGCAGCTCACCGTGGGTGCCACCAACCCGCACGACGTGCTGCGCATTCTCGGTCAGCGTGCCGTCCAGGTCCACCTGGTCGGCGAGGTCCAGAAGGTCTACAACTCGCAGGGTGTGTCGATCCACGACAAGCACATCGAGATCATCATCCGGCAGATGCTGCGCCGCGTGACGATCATCGAGTCCGGCGACGCCGAGCTGCTGCCCGGCGAGCTGGTCGAGCGCTCGAAGTTCGAGACCGAGAACCGTCGTGTGGTGCAGGAGGGCGGTCACCCGGCCTCCGGTCGTCCGCAGCTCATGGGTATCACCAAGGCCTCGCTGGCCACGGAGTCCTGGCTGTCGGCGGCGTCCTTCCAGGAGACGACCAGGGTCCTCACGGACGCGGCGATCAACGCCAAGTCCGACTCCCTGATCGGCCTCAAGGAGAACGTCATCATCGGTAAGCTCATCCCGGCCGGTACGGGTCTGTCCCGCTACCGCAACATCCGGGTCGAGCCGACCGAGGAGGCCAAGGCCGCGATGTACTCGGCCGTCGGCTACGACGACATCGACTACTCGCCGTTCGGCACCGGCTCCGGCCAGGCCGTTCCGCTGGAGGACTACGACTACGGTCCGTACAACCAGTAAGCGAGTCGCTTGAGTTGAAGGGCGGTCACCCCTCGGGGTGGCCGCCCTTCGGCGTACCCACCGCGGTTCGGCCGCCGGGGTCGCGCAGCCGCCAGCTCCCGGTGGTCTCCACGTACAGGACGCAGCGCCGCTGGACGGGGACGGACAGCCGTGCCCCGCCCTGCCCCTCGGCGAGCACCCGGGTCGGGCGGAACGACCCCGTGAGCTGGCGGACGGCGAACGCCGTGTCGCCGCTGTGCTCGAACTCCACCACGCGGGACGCGCCCCGCCTGAGCACGGTCTCCGCGCCGCGGCCGCGTAGCACCCCGCCGTCGACCAGCTTGCGGACCGCGTCCAGCGGCCGCAGCGCGAGCCGCCAGGGCCCGTCGGCCTTGATCTCCACGTAGAGCGAGTCGCCGTCCTGCGCCGGTACGCCGACCTGGGCGCCGTGGTGCCCCAGCAGCCCGTCCAGCAGCAGCTGCCGACGGCCGCCGCGACCCGAGCGGGAGTGCACGGTCAGGTGCTGCTCGACGTCGGTCTCCAGGACCAGCAGCGCGGGCGCGCCCGGCGCGGGCCAGGGCAGGCGCAGCTTCATCGTGCCGAGGCCCTGGCTCCAGGCCACTTCGGTGACGTCCGGGTCGCCGGCACCACCCAGCCGGTCCAGGGCCGCCCGGCCGCGCGCCAGAATCGCCGGGACCTGCCCGGGGTCGGACTGCTTGGCCTGCTCGTACGCGTCGAGCGCGGTGCGGTAGTCCGCGAGTTCCATCGCGTCGGCCGTGTCGCCGGGGGAGTAGGGGTGGGCGCGCAGCAGCTCGCCGTACTCGGTGATGGCCCGCTCGGTCTCCTCGGCGGGCAGGGGGCCGAGGGCCTTGGCGGGGCGGGGCTGGAGCCGGTACGAGACGACTGCCGGCGGGAGGACCGCCGCGACGTAGAGCACCAGGAACAGGGCGCCGTTGCCGAGCGGAAGGCTGCCGGCGACGACGATCATCAGCAGGAGCCCCAGGGAGCCGCTGACCCATCCGCGCAGGAGGGCCTTCGGCCAGCGGCGGGCGGGCGGGATGTCGTTGCCTGCGTTGCGGTTCATGGAGCCACCCCCCGTTCGGCCGTGCGGCCGCTCTGCGTCCTGTAAGTCGAGAGTGCGGGACGACGGGGGTGGACGGACAGGGGGCGGGTTCGGCTGTCTTGGGCGGGGTGAAGTTGCCGGGGGGTGGCAAGGCGGCCGGAGCGGGCCCTCAGGCGGCCCCGGGGCGCATCAGGGTTATCTGCGGGTGCACCCTGATGCCGGAAAGTCCCGGTTCGGCGCATCATGGAGTGACTTGGGCGGGCCGGGGAGGTGCTCCGTGTCGAATCCGTTGCCGTGGCAGTCAGGACAGGGCGTTCCGCAGCAGTGGCAGGCCCCGGCCGGCCCCTCGATGCTCGCCTCGCACGCCGACCGGGAGCGCGCCGTGGACGTGCTCAGGGCGGGATACGCGGAGGGGCGGCTGGAGCAGCCGGAGTTCGAGAAGCGGGTCTCGCGGGCCTACGCGGCGCGCACGGTGGGCGAGCTGGCCCTGCTGGTCGCCGACCTGCCCCAGGGGCCCGTACCGCAGCAGGCGCCCCTCACCCCCGTGGCGCAGACGTTTTTGACGGTGCGTCGGCCGCAGACCAACGGCAAGGCGGTCGGTTCCGCGGTGTGCGGAGTGCTGTGCCTGGTCTCCTTCGGGCTCACCGGTATTCCGGCGGTCGTCCTGGGCCACGCGGCCCGCTCCGAGATACGGCGCACCGGGGAGGGCGGGGACGGATTCGCGCTCACCGGTCTCGTCCTCGGCTGGCTGTCCACCGCGGGCTGGGCGGTGATGCTGACGCTGGCGATCGTGGCGGGCATCGCGTCCGGATGACCGGGGGGAAGTGCCGCGGTGACGTGTGCGGTAGGTGAAATCGAAGATCATCCACGGCGTAGGGGCTTGACATGCTCCGGGTCGCGGTGCGGGCGAGGCTCATTTGTTTTGACCGCAGCGTATGAGGTAGGTACGCTCAGACCTTGTGCCTGGGGTGTGCCCTGGCTCTCGTGCGTGCCTTCAACCGCATAGCGAGCCGTCACTGGCCACCGTAATCTGCGCCCTTTTCGCCTTGCGGCGGGAGTCTGCGGGATTCGACACACCCGACCGCGTGGGTCGGCGACGTTCCAGGTTAGCTTCACCATTCGGCACACAGAAACCGGAGAAGTAGTGCCTACGATCCAGCAGCTGGTCCGTAAGGGCCGGCAGGACAAGGTCGAGAAGAACAAGACGCCCGCACTTGAGGGTTCTCCTCAGCGTCGTGGCGTCTGCACGCGTGTGTTCACGACCACCCCGAAGAAGCCGAACTCGGCCCTGCGTAAGGTCGCGCGTGTGCGTCTGACCAGCGGGATCGAGGTCACCGCTTACATTCCGGGTGAGGGACACAACCTGCAGGAGCACTCCATCGTGCTCGTGCGTGGTGGCCGTGTGAAGGACCTGCCTGGTGTTCGCTACAAGATCATCCGCGGTTCCCTTGACACCCAGGGTGTCAAGAACCGCAAGCAGGCCCGCAGCCGCTACGGCGCCAAGAAGGAGAAGTAAGAATGCCTCGTAAGGGCCCCGCCCCGAAGCGCCCGGTCATCATCGACCCGGTCTACGGTTCTCCTCTGGTCACGTCGCTCATCAACAAGGTGCTGCTGAACGGCAAGCGCTCCACCGCCGAGCGCATCGTCTACGGCGCCATGGAGGGTCTGCGTGAGAAGACGGGCAACGACCCGATCATCACGCTGAAGCGCGCGCTTGAGAACATCAAGCCGACCCTTGAGGTCAAGTCCCGCCGTGTCGGTGGTGCGACGTACCAGGTTCCGATCGAGGTCAAGCCCGGTCGTGCCAACACGCTCGCGCTGCGCTGGCTGGTCGGTTACTCCCGCGCCCGTCGCGAGAAGACCATGACCGAGCGTCTCCTCAACGAGCTTCTCGACGCTTCGAACGGCCTCGGTGCGGCCGTCAAGAAGCGCGAGGACACCCACAAGATGGCCGAGTCCAACAAGGCCTTCGCGCACTACCGCTGGTAGTCGCAGACCCCATCGAGACCGAGAGAAGACTGAAGCCTTATGGCTACCACTTCACTTGACCTGGCCAAGGTCCGCAATATCGGGATCATGGCCCACATCGACGCGGGCAAGACGACCACCACTGAGCGGATCCTCTTCTACACCGGCGTCAGCTACAAGATCGGTGAAGTCCACGACGGCGCTGCCACCATGGACTGGATGGAGCAGGAGCAGGAGCGTGGCATCACGATCACCTCTGCTGCCACCACCTGTCACTGGCCGCTTGAGGACAACGACTACACGATCAACATCATCGACACCCCGGGTCACGTCGACTTCACGGTCGAGGTGGAGCGCTCGCTGCGCGTCCTCGACGGTGCCGTCACGGTGTTCGACGGTGTCGCCGGTGTCGAGCCGCAGTCCGAGACGGTGTGGCGTCAGGCCGACCGTTACGGTGTGCCGCGCATCTGCTTCGTGAACAAGCTGGACCGCACCGGTGCCGAGTTCCACCGCTGCGTCGACATGATCTCGGACCGCCTTGGTGCGCAGCCGCTGGTCATGCAGCTTCCGATCGGTGCCGAGGCCGACTTCAAGGGCGTTGTGGACCTGGTCCGCATGAAGGCGCTCGTGTGGTCCGCCGAGGCCGCCAAGGGCGAGATGTACGACGTCGTCGACATCCCGGCCACGCACACCGAGGCTGCCGAGGAGTACCGCGGCAAGCTGATCGAGGGCGTCGCCGAGAACGACGAAGAGATCATGGAGCTGTACCTGGAGGGCCAGGAGCCCACCGAGGAGCAGCTGTACGCCGCGATCCGTCGCATCACCATCGCGTCCGGCAAGTCCAGCGACACCACGGTCACCCCGGTGTTCTGTGGCACCGCGTTCAAGAACAAGGGCGTTCAGCCCCTGCTCGACGCGGTCGTGCGCTACCTGCCGACCCCGCTTGACGTCGAGGCCATCGAGGGCCACGACGTGAAGGACCCCGAGGTCGTCGTCAAGCGCAAGCCGTCCGACGACGAGCCGCTGTCCGCGCTGGCGTTCAAGATCATGAGCGACCCGCACCTCGGCAAGCTCACCTTCGTCCGGATCTACTCCGGTCGCCTGGAGTCCGGCACCGCTGTGCTGAACTCCGTCAAGGGCAAGAAGGAGCGCATCGGCAAGATCTACCGCATGCACGCGAACAAGCGTGAGGAGATCGAGTCGGTGGGCGCCGGTGACATCGTCGCCGTCATGGGCCTGAAGCAGACCACCACCGGTGAGACGCTGTCCGACGACAAGCAGCCGGTGATCCTGGAGTCCATGGACTTCCCGGCGCCGGTCATCCAGGTCGCCATCGAGCCCAAGTCGAAGGGCGACCAGGAGAAGCTGGGCGTCGCGATCCAGCGCCTGGCCGAGGAGGACCCGTCGTTCCAGGTCCACTCGGACGAGGAGACGGGCCAGACCATCATCGGTGGTATGGGCGAGCTGCACCTTGAGGTGCTGGTCGACCGTATGCGCCGTGAGTTCAAGGTCGAGGCCAACGTCGGCAAGCCGCAGGTCGCGTACCGTGAGACGATCCGCAAGGCCGTCGAGCGCGTGGACTACACCCACAAGAAGCAGACCGGTGGTACCGGTCAGTTCGCCAAGGTGCAGATCGCGATCGAGCCCATCGAGGGCGGCGACGCCTCGTACGAGTTCGTGAACAAGGTGACCGGTGGTCGTATCCCGAAGGAGTACATCCCTTCGGTCGACGCCGGTGCGCAGGAGGCCATGCAGTTCGGCATCCTCGCCGGCTACGAGATGACGGGCGTCCGCGTCACGCTTCTCGACGGTGCCTACCACGAGGTCGACTCCTCCGAGCTCGCGTTCAAGATCGCCGGTTCGCAGGCCTTCAAGGAGGCCGCGCGCAAGGCGTCCCCCGTGCTCCTTGAGCCGATGATGGCCGTCGAGGTCACCACGCCCGAGGACTACATGGGTGAGGTCATCGGCGACATCAACTCCCGCCGTGGTCAGATCCAGGCCATGGAGGAGCGGGCCGGTGCCCGCGTCGTGAAGGGCCTCGTGCCCCTCTCGGAGATGTTCGGCTACGTCGGAGACCTCCGCAGCAAGACGTCGGGTCGCGCAAGCTACTCGATGCAGTTCGACTCCTACGCCGAGGTTCCGCGGAACGTCGCCGAGGAGATCATCGCGAAGGCCAAGGGCGAGTAACGCTCCGCGTTCACACGCTTTAGGCTTGACTCCGGAGCCTCACGGGGCATTCCGACACAATCGTGGCGGAGTGCCCCCCCGGGCCCGGGCTTTCCAGCAAAGATCACCTGGCGCCGATGAAGTAAGGCGTACAGAACCACTCCACAGGAGGACCCCAGTGGCGAAGGCGAAGTTCGAGCGGACTAAGCCGCACGTCAACATCGGCACCATCGGTCACATCGACCACGGTAAGACGACCCTCACGGCCGCCATTACCAAGGTGCTGCACGACGCGTACCCGGACCTGAACGAGGCCTCGGCGTTCGACCAGATCGACAAGGCTCCTGAGGAGCGCCAGCGCGGTATCACCATCTCCATCGCGCACGTCGAGTACCAGACCGAGACGCGTCACTACGCCCACGTCGACTGCCCCGGTCACGCGGACTACATCAAGAACATGATCACCGGTGCTGCCCAGATGGACGGCGCCATCCTCGTGGTCGCCGCCACCGACGGCCCGATGCCGCAGACCAAGGAGCACGTGCTCCTGGCCCGCCAGGTCGGCGTTCCGTACATCGTCGTCGCCCTGAACAAGGCCGACATGGTGGACGACGAGGAGATCCTGGAGCTCGTCGAGCTTGAGGTCCGCGAGCTGCTCTCCGAGTACGAGTTCCCGGGCGACGACCTGCCGGTCGTCAAGGTCTCGGCGCTCAAGGCCCTTGAGGGCGACAAGGAGTGGGGCCAGTCCGTCCTCGACCTGATGAAGGCCGTCGACGAGAACATCCCGCAGCCCGAGCGTGACGTCGACAAGCCGTTCCTGATGCCGATCGAGGACGTCTTCACGATCACCGGTCGCGGTACGGTCGTCACCGGCCGTATCGAGCGTGGTGTCCTCAAGGTCAACGAGACCGTTGACATCGTGGGCATCAAGCAGGAGAAGACCACCACCACGGTCACCGGCATCGAGATGTTCCGCAAGCTGCTCGACGAGGGCCAGGCCGGTGAGAACGTCGGTCTGCTGCTCCGCGGCATCAAGCGCGAGGACGTCGAGCGCGGCCAGGTCATCATCAAGCCGGGCTCGGTCACCCCGCACACCGAGTTCGAGGCGCAGGCCTACATCCTGTCCAAGGACGAGGGTGGCCGCCACACGCCGTTCTTCAACAACTACCGTCCGCAGTTCTACTTCCGTACGACTGACGTGACCGGTGTTGTGACCCTCCCCGAGGGCACGGAGATGGTCATGCCGGGCGACAACACTGAGATGAAGGTTGAGCTCATCCAGCCCGTCGCCATGGAAGAGGGCCTGAAGTTCGCCATCCGTGAGGGTGGCCGGACCGTGGGCGCCGGCCAGGTCACCAAGATCACCAAGTGATTTTGGCCGACCCGGTAGACCTCTAGGTCTCTGAAGGGGCCCGTACGACTTCGGTCGTGCGGGCCCTTTCCGCATCCCTGGATCAGGAGCCGTTGCGCGCCCGGAAGACCGCCGCCACGGCCACCGCGTCCTGGCGGTCCGGTGGTACGAGGCGGCGCATGAGCGCGATCAGGTCGTCGCCGAACAGCGGGTAGAGCGCACAGTCGTCGATGCTCAGGGGCCGGCGGTAGGGGATGTCGACGTCCTGGAAGCCGACGCGTTCCAGCTTGTGCACGAGGTCGGCCTCGGCCAGGGCGCCCGCGACACAGCCCGCCCAGGCGGCGGGGCTGGACAGCACCTCTGGGGGCAGGTCGTCCCGGTTCACGGTGAGGTCGGCGACGCAGAAGACTCCGTCGGGACGCAGTACGCGGGCGCACTCGGCCAGGACGCGCGCCTTGCGCGGGGACAGGTTGATCACGCCGTTGGAGATCACCACGTCCACCGAGGCGTCCGGGAGGGGGATCGCCTCCAGCTCGCCCTCCAGGGGCTCGATGTTCGTCAGGCCCGCCTCGGACGCGGCGTGCGCCGTGCGGGCCAGCATCTCGGGCAGGAAGTCGAGGGCGAAGACCCGGCCGACGGGACCGGTGCGGCGGGCCGCGAGGACGGAGTCGATGCCGCCGCCGCAGCCGAGGTCCAGGACCGTGTCGCCGGGGCTGATGTCGGCGTACCTCAGGTGGTTGGCGACGCCGAGGGAGCGTTCGGCCGCGCAGGCGGGCACCGTCGACAGCTCCTCGGGGGAGTAGAGCGCGCGGGCCACCGCCTCGGTCGTCGGCGGCACATGCCGGTAGGCGTCCCGGACCAGTTCCTTGATCTCGGCGCTGTGCATCAGGTCGCGGTTCATCGCCCCAGGTCCTCCAGAGTGGCGTGCAGTCGTGCCAGGACGTCGGAGGGGACGTCCGTGTGCCCCGAGGCGGCCAGGAAGCGCCGCAGCTCCACGGCGAACTCCAGCTCGCCGCAGCAGCGCAGACAGACGGCCAGGTGTTCCTCCACCGCCGCGCGGTCGGCCGGTCCGACGGTGGCGTCCAGGTAGTCCCAGAGCCGTTCCACCGCCTCGGAGCAGGTGATCACCGCCTGACCTCCTTCAGCAGTCCGTTCGTCTGCGCGTAGTCCCACATGCGCTTCTCGAAGAGCTTGCGGCCCCGGTGCAGCCGCGCCAGCACCGTGCCCAGGGGCACCTGGAGGATCGTCGCGGTCTCCTTGGCCAGGTAGCCCTGCATATGGACCAGGACGAGCGGGACCCGGTAGATGTCCGGCAGGCCCAGCAGAACGGCCCGTACGTCCTCCGGGCCGAAACCCTGGAGGAAGTCGAGATGGAGCGAGTCCGAGTACGGGAACGGGTCCTCGTAGGCGATCTTCCTGAAGAGGGAGAAGTCCTCGGCCTCCCCGAAGTCCACCGGCTCCGGCTGCCGGGCCCTGGCCCGGAGACGGTCGCGGCAGCAGTTGACGAGGATGCTGCGCAGCCAGGCCGCCGCGGCCGCCTGTTCGTGCAGCTGCCCGTACCGCTCGAACGCCTTGACCATGCAGTCCTGGACGGCGTCCTCGGCCTCGTCGCCCACGAGCGCCCGGGCGGCCGCGTACAGGCGCGGGAGCTGTTCACGCACCAGGGTGCGGAACTCCTCCAGCTGCCGGGATGACTGGGCGACCGGCATCGACACCACATACTCAGGACGGTTCGGCGTACTGCCTTATTGCATTTTTTCGGAATGCAGTGATTTGAGCCATCCGGGGCGTCCAAGACGTATGAGCGCATCAATGGACACCCTGGACGTCAGGGAACTGGAAACCAAGGTCAAGGACGTCTACCAGCAGGTGGCCCTCGCCCCGTACGGTCCCTTCCACTTCGAACTGGGCCGGGCCCTGGCCGAACGGCTGGGCTACCCCGCCGACGTGCTCGACCGCGTCCCGGCCGGTGCCGTCGAGTCCTTCGCCGGCGTCGGCCACGCACTCGACCTGGCCGCCCTCCGGCCCGGCGAGACGGTGCTGGACCTGGGCAGCGGCTCGGGCACGGACGTCTTCTGCGCCGCACTGGCCGTCGGCCCGTCGGGGCGCGTCATCGGCGTCGACTTCACCCCGGAACAACTGGACAAGGCACGGCGCCTCGCCGAGGCCCACGCGTTCGGACAGGTGGAGTTCCGGGAGGGACACATCGAGGAGCTGCCCGTCGCCGACGACAGCGTCGACTGCGTGATCTCCAACGGCGTGATCAACCTGTCGCCCCGCAAGGACCGGGTCTTCACCGAGGCGGCCCGAGTCCTGCGCCCCGGCGGCCGGCTCGCCCTCGCCGACCTCGTCACGGACCGGCCGCTCGGCGACGCCATCACCGCGCAGGCCGAACTGTGGGCCTCGTGCATCGCCGGCGCCGCCCTGGAGGACACCTACCGGCATCTGATCGAGACGGCGGGCCTGCGCGTCGTACGCACCCGCCCGAACCAGTACGGCTTCCTCACCGAGCGGGCCCGCAGCGCGAGCGTCCGCTACGGCGTCAAGAGCATCTCCCTGCTCGCGCGTCTCCCGGGAGGCACATCATGACGACCTTCGCCCATCACCGCCCCCACGCCAGGGCCGCCGCCCTGGACAGCCCCGCGGCCCTGCGGCTCGGCTCCGCGCTCATGGCGCTCGCCGGGATCGGGTTCATCGGCTACGCGGTGATCTTCTTCGTCCGCAACTTCACCGGATCGTTCCTGGAGCTGGGCGTCGGCTCGGCCGAGGCCGGTACCAGCAAGGAGGGCATCAAGGCATTCAGCCCCGATCTGTACGAGTACATCTCCCACCTGCACATCGCCGTGTCCGGATTCATCGCCGCGGCCGGGCTCGCGGTCGTGGCGCTCGCCTGGTTCGGCGTCCGGCAGGGCCTGATGTGGGCCTATGTGACGGCGGTGGCGGTCCCCGTCCTCGGGCTGGCGGTCGCCCTGCCCGCCCACTACCCCTACGACCTCGACACCCTCGGCCACCTCGGCCTGATCTACCTGGCCACGGCCGTGTTCGTCGTCGGGGCGGCGATCGCCCTGAAGCCGCTGCTGACGGCGCGGAAGCGCTGACCCCCGCCGGCTGCCGGGCGCGCACGGCAGCCGACGGATGAAGCGCCGGACAACACTGTGCGACGTCTTTGTGCTGCTTGTGGCAATTTCACCCCGTCCGTGCGAGGAACGCCCTTGTCTGGTCGCCGAGAGCTCTCGGAAGGACGGGTCGGTCAGTGCGGATGCGCGAAGCGGGCGGTGGGACGACGACGATCCCCAGGCGGGCGGTGAGCGACATACGGCACCCGCTGCGGCCGCTGCGCACTCGGCGGCTGTACGCCGTCGACGGCATCCGGCTGGTCGCCGCCCTGATGGTCGTACTGCACCACTTCGCCGGCACCCGGCGTGTCGACGAGCCCGGTAACGCGATCTGGGGCCGGCCGGTGTCGGAGATCATGCCGTCGGTGTTCCGGGTCGCCTCCTACGGCTGGATCGGCGTCGAGATCTTCTTTGTGATCAGCGGCTTTGTGATCTGTATGTCGTGCTGGGGGCGTACGCCGAGGCAGTTCTTCGTGTCGCGGGTGATCCGGCTGTATCCGGCGTACTGGTTCGCGGTGCTGTTCACGACGGGTGTGCTGGTGGCCGTGCCGGGGGTGTGGGAGCGCCTGCCGGTGCGGGAGGTGCTGCTCAACCTGACGATGCTGCAAGCGGGCTCGGATGTGCCGAACGTCGACTTCGTCTACTGGACGCTGTGGTCGGAGCTGCGTTTCTACCTGCTCTTCCTGGTCGTCGTCGCGATGGGGCTGACGTACCGCAGGGTCGTCGTCTTCTGCTGTGTGTGGGGCGCGGCGGCGATGCTCGCGCCGGTCTCGGACTTTCCGTTGCTGGTGCTGGTCGCCAACCCGGACGGCGCCTGGTACTTCATCGCGGGCCTGGCGCTCTACCTCATGCACCGGTTCGGCCAGGACCTGCTGCTGTGGGGGATCCTCGCGATGGCCTGGCTGATGGGCCAGCTGGAGCTGGGGGAGCGGGTCGCGTACGAGGGTGTGTCCGGCTGGCGGGGTGCGGTGCTGATCTTCACGGTGTTTCTGCTGGTGATGGTGGCGGTGGCGCTGGGGTACGCCGACCGGATCCGCGGGAAGTGGCTGGTGACGGCGGGCTGTCTGACGTATCCGCTGTATCTGACGCACTACATGGCCGGTACGGCGGTCATCAGCCGGCTGCACGGGACGATGGACGCGCGTCTGCTGGTGGGGGTGCTGATCGCGGGGTTCCTGGTGCTGAGCTGGCTGGTGCACCGACTGGTGGAGCGGCCGGTGGCGCGGGTGGTGAAGAGGGGGCTGGACTCGTCGTTCGAGCGGCTGCGGGCGGGGCGGTGAGGTGGTTCCGGTTCGATCACGGGTTCGGTACATGTCCGTGACAGCTGAGTGAGCGGCCGGGTCGCCGCTTTGAATGGTCACGCGTGTCAACCGCCCGACGAGAGTGAGCCCGTGACTACCGATCAGCCGGGGGAGCAGCCCTCCCT
The DNA here is from genome assembly GCF_040686775.1 of Streptomyces sp. NPDC079141. Lineage (NCBI taxonomy): Bacteria > Bacillati > Actinomycetota > Actinomycetes > Kitasatosporales > Streptomycetaceae > Streptomyces > Streptomyces sp. NPDC079141. The sequence continues at coordinate 275,093 of NZ_JBFBLP010000008.1, forward strand.
CTCCGACGAGCAGCTGGAGTCCTTCCTGCGCGAGGTCACGGAGGGCGGTTCGGTCTCCGCACCGAAGGAGCCGTCGGCCCGGGCGCGGATGGTGACCCAGCGGCTGCGGGAACAGGACGAGGCGGCGGAACGGGACCGTAAGCGCGGCTGGGGACGGAAGCCGGCGCCCGCGGAGCCGCCCGGCTGGCGTACGGGGCCCTCGTCGCTGGACATGAAGCGCCGGCGCAGGCTCTGGCCTGCGCTCGCCGTGCTGGCGTGCGTGGCGGTGGCGGTGATCGCGGTGCGGCCGTCGCTGGTGCTGGGCGACGACTCGTCGTCGGAGCCCGCCGCCCCGTCCACCTCCGCCGACGCCGAACTGCCCACGCTCGACGAGCCGTTCCGCGGATCACCGGCGCAGACCTGGGCCGAGGGCGCGGACGCCATCGAACTGCCGCCCGCGAAGGCGGCGGGCGGAATGAGCAAGGACGAGGTGGCACTGGCCCTGCGCCGCACGAAGGAGTTCCTGGTCGGGACGAACCTGGACCCGGAGGTCCTGCGGGGCGGGCAGCCCACGGAGGCGATGGCCCTGCTGGATCCGGAGCAGCCGGACCTGCTCTCGGGCCTGAGAAGCTCACTCCGCTCCCCGACCGAGGAGAACGACCCCATCGGCCTCGTCAGCCGCTTCGACCCGGACGAGGTACGGCCGGCCGGGGACGTGGTGAAGGTGCGGGGCTCCATGGCCTTCGAGGCCGGCAAGGGCGGGCAGGTCCGGGTGCACGCCGACTACACCTTCGTCTACCCGCTGGTGAGGGCCTCGGGCGAGGACGACCGGGTCGCACGCACCATCGTCCGCCGCGACCTGACGACGACACTGGCCGACCCCGCCAAGTGGATCTCCACGGAAGGGAAGCTGGCGATCGAGAGGTACGCGGTCGACACCTTCAACAACGAGTGCGAGGTCTACGACGGGTACCTCCACCCCGTCTTCCCCGGCAACGACCCGACGAGGTCACCGACGACGGGCGCCGCCAGGGACCCCTACGACCGCAGCGAGTCCCTCGCGGAGCAGAAGCCCGAGGAGTGCGGGCGGCTCACCCGGTCCTGATCGGGCGGGCAATCCCGGAGCGCGGTGGCCTCGTGTTTGACCTGCGTCACTCTCGGGGTATTCTCTCCGGCTCGATTGGCCAGGCCCCTGCCCCATATGGCAGACTGTCGGAGTTGCTCGGTCGAGTGTTGATGCTGCGCGCCTCCCGCCGGGAGGACCGGAAGCGAGTCCCACAGTACTCGTCGCCCTAACTGCCGTAAGGCAGCGCTGGGGCGGACGTACGGGAATCTTCCGGGAAGTGTCAGTGCGGCGCCGACCAGGCACCCGGTGGGCCTTCCGCCCTCGGCTTGCGGTTCCGGAAGGGCCGTGTTCCCAGACAAGGGATGCTCGGACAAGGGGCATCTGTGTCAGCGGGAGCGCGACACGCCCGACCGCGTGGGTCGGAGAGGCGGGGCGAGGAACACCGGGTTCCAGAGCGTTATGAGACGAAGGACTACTGAGTAGCCATGGCGGGACAGAAGATCCGCATCCGGCTCAAGGCCTACGACCACGAGGTCATCGACTCCTCGGCGAAGAAGATCGTCGAGACGGTGACCCGCACTGGTGCGTCGGTCGCGGGCCCGGTGCCGCTGCCCACTGAGAAGAACGTGTACTGCGTCATCAAGTCGCCGCACAAGTACAAGGACTCGCGCGAGCACTTCGAGATGCGCACGCACAAGCGCCTGATCGACATCCTCGACCCGACGCCCAAGACCGTTGACTCTCTGATGCGACTCGACCTCCCGGCCGGTGTCGACATCGAGATCAAGCTCTAAGGGCTGGTGATCTGAGAATGGCTAAGCAGATCAAGGGCATCCTGGGCGAGAAGCTCGGCATGACGCAGGTGTGGGACGAGAACAACCGTGTTGTTCCGGTCACCGTCGTCAAGGCCGGCCCCAACGTCGTGACCCAGGTTCGTACGAACGACGTCGACGGCTACGAGTCGGTCCAGATCGCCTTCGGCGAGATCGACCCGCGCAAGGTGAACAAGCCCCTCAAGGGCCACTTCGCCAAGGCCGACGTCACCCCCCGTCGCCACCTCGTCGAGATCCGCACCGCTGACGCCTCCGAGTACACGCTCGGCCAGGAAGTCACGGCCGAGGTCTTCGAGGCCGGCGTGAAGGTCGACGTCACCGGCAAGAGCAAGGGCAAGGGCTTCGCCGGTGTCATGAAGCGTCACAACTTCAAGGGCCTCGGCGCCGGTCACGGCACCCAGCGCAAGCACCGCTCTCCCGGTTCCATCGGTGGCTGCGCCACCCCGGGCCGTGTGTTCAAGGGCCTCCGCATGGCGGGTCGTATGGGCAACGAGCGGGTCACCACCCAGAACCTGACCGTCCACGCCGTTGACGCGGAGAAGGGTCTGCTGCTCATCAAGGGCGCGGTTCCCGGTCCGAACGGCGGCCTCGTCCTGGTCCGCACCGCGGCCAAGGGGGCCTGAGGTAACCGATGAGCACTGTTGACATCCTTTCGCCGGCGGGCGACAAGGCCGGTTCCGTCGAGCTCCCCGCGGAGATCTTCGACGTAGAGAAGATCAGCGTCCCGCTGCTTCACCAGGTCGTCGTCGCGCAGCTGGCCGCTGCCCGCCAGGGCACGCACAAGACCAAGCGTCGTGGCGAGGTCCGTGGTGGTGGCAAGAAGCCTTACCGCCAGAAGGGCACCGGTCGCGCCCGTCAGGGTTCGACCCGCGCGCCGCAGTTCGCCGGTGGTGGCGTCGTGCACGGTCCCGTGCCGCGTGACTACTCGCAGCGGACCCCGAAGAAGATGAAGGCCGCGGCCCTGCGCCACGCCCTCACCGACCGGGCCCGCAACAACCGCATCCACGTCGTCTCCGGCGTCATCGAGGGTGAGAGCCCGTCGACGAAGGCCGCGAAGACGCTCTTCGGCAAGATCAGCGAGCGCAAGAACCTGCTGCTCGTCATCGAGCGTGCCGACGAGGCCGCGTGGCTGTCCGCCCGCAACCTGCCCCAGGTCCACATCCTGGAGCCGGGCCAGCTGAACACGTACGACGTTCTCGTCTCGGACGACGTGGTCTTCACCCAGGCCGCTTTCGAGTCCTTCGTGTCTGGCCCCCAGGCCGCTGACACCGAAGGGAGCGAAGCCTGATGGCTACGCGTCACCCGAGCATTGCCTCGAAGGCCGCCAAGGCCGCCAAGGCCGCGCGCGTCGCCAAGGCGCGTCGCCACGAGGCCGAGGGCAAGAACACCGTCGTCACGCCCGCCAGCAAGGCGTTCACGGACCCCCGTGACATCCTGCTGAAGCCGGTCGTCTCGGAGAAGAGCTACGCGCTTCTCGACGAGGGCAAGTACACGTTCATCGTGGACCCGAGCGCCAACAAGACCCAGATCAAGCAGGCCGTCCAGGCGGTCTTCCAGGTCAAGGTCACCGGGGTCAACACGATCAACCGCCAGGGCAAGCGCAAGCGGACCCGCACCGGCTTCGGCAAGCGTGCCGACAGCAAGCGCGCGATCGTGACCCTTGCCGAGGGCGACCGTATCGACATCTTCGGCGGTCCGACCGCGTAAGCGGGTCGGATCGTCCGATATCGGACGAGGACTGAGAAATGGGAATCCGCAAGTACAAGCCGACTACGCCGGGCCGTCGTGGCTCCAGCGTTGCCGACTTCGTCGAGGTCACGCGGTCCACGCCGGAGAAGTCGCTGGTCCGCCCCCTGCACAGCAAGGGCGGCCGTAACAACGCCGGTCGTGTGACCGTTCGCCACCAGGGTGGCGGACACAAGCGCGCCTACCGAGTGATCGACTTCCGTCGTCACGACAAGGACGGCGTGCCGGCGAAGGTCGCGCACATCGAGTACGACCCCAACCGCACCGCGCGCATCGCGCTGCTGCACTACGCCGACGGCGAGAAGCGCTACATCCTCGCCCCGCGCAACCTGCAGCAGGGTGACCGCGTCGAGAACGGTCCCGGGGCCGACATCAAGCCGGGCAACAACCTGGCGCTCCGCAACATCCCGGTCGGTACCACGATCCACGCGATCGAGCTCCGTCCCGGTGGCGGCGCCAAGTTCGCCCGCTCCGCCGGTGCCTCCGTGCAGCTGCTCGCGAAGGAGGGCCAGATGGCTCACCTCCGCATGCCTTCCGGTGAGATCCGCCTGGTCGACGTGCGCTGCCGCGCCACCGTCGGCGAGGTCGGCAACGCCGAGCAGAGCAACATCAACTGGGGTAAGGCCGGCCGCAAGCGCTGGCTGGGCGTCCGCCCGACCGTTCGCGGTGTGGCGATGAACCCGGTTGACCACCCGCACGGTGGTGGTGAGGGCAAGACCTCCGGTGGTCGCCACCCGGTCTCCCCGTGGGGTCAGAAGGAGGGTCGTACTCGTTCGCCGAAGAAGGCTTCGAACAAGTACATCGTCCGCCGCCGCAAGACGAACAAGAAGCGCTAGGAGCGGGTTTAGATGCCGCGCAGTCTCAAGAAGGGGCCCTTCGTCGACGACCACCTGATCAAGAAGGTGGACGCCCAGAACGAAGCCGGCACCAAGAACGTCATCAAGACCTGGTCCCGTCGCTCCATGATCGTGCCGGCCATGCTCGGCCACACGCTCGCGGTGCACAACGGCAAGACCCACATCCCGGTGTTCGTCACCGAGTCGATGGTCGGCCACAAGCTCGGCGAGTTCTCGCCGACGCGCACCTTCCGGGGTCACGTCAAGGACGACCGGAAGTCGAAGCGCCGCTAGTAGCGGATCGCATTCAGACACGTAAGTAACTGAGAGGGACAACCATGGAAGCCAGGGCCCAGGCGCGGTACATCCGCGTTACGCCCATGAAGGCCCGCCGCGTGGTGGACCTGATCCGTGGCATGGATGCCACGGAGGCTCAGGCTGTTCTGCGATTCGCTCCGCAGGCAGCCTCCGTGCCGGTCGGCAAGGTGCTCGACAGCGCCATTGCCAACGCCGCGCACAACTACGACCACACCGACGCCGACAGCCTCTTCATCTCCGAGGCGTACGTCGACGAGGGCCCGACCCTGAAGCGGTTCCGTCCGCGCGCCCAGGGCCGTGCCTACCGGATCCGCAAGCGGACCAGCCACATCACCGTGGTCGTCAGCAGCAAGGAAGGAACCCGGTAATGGGCCAGAAGGTAAACCCGCACGGGTTCCGGCTCGGTGTCACGACCGACTTCAAGTCGCGTTGGTACGCCGACAAGCTGTACAAGGACTACGTCAAGGAAGACGTCGCCATCCGTCGGATGATGACGTCCGGCATGGAGCGCGCCGGCATCTCGAAGGTTGAGATCGAGCGCACCCGTGACCGTGTCCGCGTGGACATCCACACCGCGCGTCCGGGCATCGTCATCGGCCGCCGTGGCGCCGAGGCCGACCGCATCCGCGGCGACCTCGAAAAGCTCACGGGCAAGCAGGTCCAGCTGAACATTCTTGAGGTCAAGAACCCCGAGACGGACGCTCAGCTGGTTGCTCAGGCCGTTGCCGAGCAGCTCTCCTCCCGCGTCTCCTTCCGTCGCGCCATGCGTAAGAGCATGCAGTCGGCGATGAAGGCGGGCGCCAAGGGCATCAAGATCCAGTGCGGCGGCCGCCTCGGTGGCGCCGAGATGTCCCGCTCGGAGTTCTACCGCGAGGGCCGTGTGCCCCTGCACACGCTCCGCGCGAACGTGGACTACGGCTTCTTCGAGGCCAAGACGACCTTCGGCCGTATCGGTGTGAAGGTCTGGATCTACAAGGGCGACGTCAAGAACATCGCCGAGGTCCGCGCCGAGAACGCTGCGGCCCGTGCGGGTAACCGCCCGGCCCGTGGCGGTGCCGACCGCCCGGCCCGTGGTGGCCGCGGTGGCGAGCGGCGCGGTCGTAAGCCGCAGCAGGCTGCCGGCGCCGAGGCCCCCAAGGCCGAGGCTCCCGCCGCCGCTCCGGCTGAGAGCACCGGAACGGAGGCCTGACCGTCATGCTGATCCCCCGTAGGGTCAAGCACCGCAAGCAGCACCACCCGAAGCGCCGTGGTCAGGCCAAGGGCGGTACGACGGTCGCGTTCGGCGAGTACGGCATTCAGGCCCTCACGCCGGCGTACGTGACCAACCGCCAGATCGAGGCGGCCCGTATCGCGATGACCCGCCACATCAAGCGTGGCGGCAAGGTCTGGATCAACATCTACCCGGACCGCCCGCTCACGAAGAAGCCTGCCGAGACCCGCATGGGTTCCGGTAAGGGTTCTCCCGAGTGGTGGATCGCGAACGTGCACCCGGGCCGGGTCATGTTCGAGCTGTCCTACCCCAACGAGAAGATCGCCCGTGAGGCCCTGACTCGCGCCGCCCACAAGCTGCCGATGAAGTGCCGGATCGTCAAGCGCGAGGCAGGTGAAGCGTGATGTCGGCCGGTACCAAGGCGTCCGAGCTGCGCGAGCTGGGCAACGAGGAGCTTCTGGCGAAGCTCCGCGAGGCCAAGGAAGAGCTGTTCAACCTCCGCTTCCAGGCGGCGACGGGACAGCTTGAGAACCATGGCCGTCTGAAGGCGGTCCGCAAGGACATCGCGCGGATCTACACCCTGATGCGCGAGCGTGAGCTGGGCATCGAAACGGTGGAGAACGCCTGATGAGCGAGAAGAACGTGACTGAGAACGCAGAGGCCCGCGGCTTCCGCAAGACCCGTGAGGGTCTCGTCGTCAGCGACAAGATGGACAAGACCGTCGTCGTCGCTGTCGAGGACCGCGTCAAGCACGCGCTGTACGGCAAGGTCATCCGCCGTACGAACAAGCTCAAGGCGCACGACGAGCAGAACGCTGCGGGTGTCGGCGACCGCGTCCTCCTCATGGAGACCCGGCCGCTGTCCGCGACGAAGCGCTGGCGCGTCGTCGAGATCCTCGAAAAGGCCAAGTAATTTCCTGCGGGGCACCCCCCGCAGGTCAGTTCCGCCAGGCTCCGGGAGCCGCTCGCTGAGCGGCTCCCGGGGAACCGGCAGACAAACAGGAGATAGACGTGATCCAGCAGGAGTCGCGACTGCGCGTCGCCGACAACACTGGTGCGAAGGAAATCCTTTGCATCCGTGTGCTCGGTGGCTCCGGTCGCCGCTACGCGGGCATCGGTGACGTCATCGTCGCCACCGTCAAGGACGCGATCCCCGGTGGCAACGTGAAGAAGGGTGACGTCGTCAAGGCGGTCATCGTTCGCACCGTCAAGGAGCGCCGCCGTCCGGACGGCTCGTACATCCGCTTCGACGAGAACGCCGCCGTCATTCTGAAGAACGACGGCGACCCTCGCGGCACCCGTATCTTCGGCCCGGTCGGCCGTGAGCTGCGCGAGAAGAAGTTCATGAAGATCATCTCGCTCGCGCCGGAGGTGCTGTAAGCATGAAGATCAAGAAGGGCGACCTGGTCCAGGTCATCACCGGTAAGGACAAGGGCAAGCAGGGCAAGGTCATCGCGGCCTTCCCCCGCGAGGACCGTGTCCTGGTCGAGGGTGTCAACCGGGTCAAGAAGCACACCAAGGCCGGCCCGACCGCTCGCGGTTCCCAGGCCGGCGGCATCGTCACGACCGAGGCCCCGATCCACGTCTCCAACGTCCAGCTGGTCGTGGAGAAGGACGGCAACAAGGTCGTCACGCGTGTCGGTTACCGCTTCGACGACGAGGGCAACAAGATCCGCGTTGCCAAGCGGACGGGTGAGGACATCTGATGGCTACCACCACCACTCCGCGTCTCAAGACGAAGTACCGCGAGGAGATCGCGGGCAAGCTGCGTGAAGAGTTCAAGTACGAGAACGTCATGCAGGTTCCCGGCCTCGTGAAGATCGTGGTCAACATGGGTGTGGGCGACGCCGCCCGCGACTCCAAGCTGATCGAGGGCGCCATTCGCGACCTCACCACGATCACCGGTCAGAAGCCGGCCGTCACCAAGGCCCGCAAGTCCATCGCGCAGTTCAAGCTGCGTGAGGGTCAGCCGATCGGTGCCCACGTCACGCTCCGTGGCGACCGCATGTGGGAGTTCCTGGACCGCACCCTGTCGCTCGCGCTGCCGCGCATCCGCGACTTCCGTGGCCTGTCCCCCAAGCAGTTCGACGGCCGTGGCAACTACACCTTCGGTCTCACGGAGCAGGTCATGTTCCACGAGATCGACCAGGACAAGATCGACCGTACCCGGGGTATGGACATCACCGTGGTCACCACGGCGACCAACGACGCTGAGGGCCGCGCGCTCCTTCGTCACCTCGGCTTCCCGTTCAAGGAGGCGTGAGCGAGATGGCGAAGAAGGCTCTGATTGCCAAGGCTGCTCGCAAGCCCAAGTTCGGTGTGCGTGGCTACACGCGCTGCCAGCGCTGCGGCCGTCCGCACTCCGTGTACCGCAAGTTCGGCCTGTGCCGCGTGTGCCTTCGTGAGATGGCTCACCGTGGCGAGCTGCCGGGCGTGACCAAGAGCTCCTGGTAATCCCCGCTTTTTAGGGATTCCGGAGTCTCTCGGTAAGCAATGGGCGTGTCAGGCGCCCTCCCCTTCATGGCTTAGGCTTGGAGGGTTGGGCGCCTGACGGTCGCCCGTACGACTTACTACGCCGTAGGTCCACCGCGCCGCACCCGTCCCGTCTCGGATCGGGGAGAGGGATGGCGCACCAGGAAACCCCGGCGAGAGAGGCCGAAGGCCAATTCATGACCATGACTGATCCGATCGCAGACATGCTTACGCGTCTGCGGAACGCGAACTCGGCGTACCACGACACCGTGGCGATGCCGCACTCGAAGATCAAGTCTCACATCGCGGAGATCCTCCAGCAGGAGGGCTTCATCACGGGCTGGAAGGTCGAGGACGCCGAGGTCGGCAAGAACCTCGTCCTGGAGCTGAAGTTCGGCCCCAACCGTGAGCGCTCCATCGCGGGCATCAAGCGGATCTCCAAGCCCGGTCTCCGGGTTTACGCGAAGTCCACCAACCTGCCCAAGGTCCTCGGTGGCCTCGGCGTGGCGATCATCTCCACGTCGCACGGTCTTCTGACCGACAAGCAGGCCGGCAAGAAGGGCGTGGGTGGGGAAGTCCTCGCCTACGTCTGGTAGCGGAAGGGAACGGAGGAAACAGCTATGTCGCGTATTGGCAAGCTCCCCATCACGGTTCCCGCCGGCGTGGACGTCACCATCGACGGCCGCACGGTTTCGGTCAAGGGCCCCAAGGGCTCGCTGACCCACACCGTCGCCTCGCCGATCGACATCGCCAAGGGTGAGGACGGCGTCCTGAACGTCACCCGCCCCAACGACGAGCGTCAGAACAAGGCCCTGCACGGCCTGTCCCGCACGCTGGTGGCGAACATGATCACCGGCGTGACCCAGGGTTACGTGAAGAAGCTCGAAATCAGCGGTGTCGGTTACCGAGTGACCGCCAAGGGTTCGAACCTTGAGTTCGCACTCGGCTACAGCCACCCGATCACGGTCGAGGCCCCCGAGGGCATCACCTTCAAGGTGGAGTCCCCGACCCGCTTCCAGGTCGAGGGCATCGACAAGCAGAAGGTCGGCGAGGTTGCGGCCAACATCCGCAAGCTGCGCAAGCCCGACCCGTACAAGGCCAAGGGCGTCAAGTACGAGGGCGAAGTCATCCGCCGCAAGGTCGGAAAGGCGGGTAAGTAAGCCATGGCATACGGACAGAAGATCCTGAAGGGCGACGCCTACAAGCGCGCCGCGATCAAGCGCCGTCACATCCGGATCCGCAAGCGGATCTCCGGTACGGCGGAGCGTCCCCGTCTGGTCGTTACCCGCTCGAACCGCCACATCGTGGCCCAGGTGATCGACGACATCCAGGGTCACACCCTGGCGTCGGCGTCCACCCTGGACACGTCGGTCCGCGGTGGCGAGGGCGACAAGTCCGCGCAGGCCAAGCAGGTCGGCGCCCTGGTCGCCGAGCGTGCCAAGGCCGCCGGTGTCGAGGCTGTCGTATTCGACCGTGGTGGCAACCAGTACGCCGGGCGCATCGCCGCCCTGGCGGACGCCGCCCGCGAAGCCGGCTTGAAGTTCTGAGCCGTTCGTAGCTAGCGGAAAAAGAGAGAGGTAATTCCAATGGCTGGACCCCAGCGCCGCGGTGGCGGTGCCGGTGGCGGCGAGCGGCGGGACCGGAAGGGCCGTGACGGCGGCGCAGCTGCCGCCGAGAAGACCGCTTACGTTGAGCGCGTTGTCGCGATCAACCGTGTCGCCAAGGTTGTGAAGGGTGGTCGTCGCTTCAGCTTCACCGCGCTGGTCGTGGTGGGCGACGGTGACGGCACCGTGGGTGTCGGTTACGGCAAGGCCAAGGAGGTGCCGGCCGCCATCGCCAAGGGCGTTGAGGAGGCCAAGAAGCACTTCTTCAAGGTCCCCCGTATCCAGGGCACCATCCCGCACCCGATCCAGGGTGAGAAGGCTGCCGGCGTCGTGCTGCTCAAGCCCGCGTCCCCGGGTACCGGTGTTATCGCCGGTGGTCCGGTGCGTGCCGTGCTTGAGTGCGCCGGTATCCACGACGTGCTGTCGAAGTCGCTCGGCTCCGACAACGCGATCAACATCGTGCACGCCACCGTGGAGGCCCTGAAGGGTCTGCAGCGTCCCGAGGAGATCGCGGCCCGCCGTGGTCTGCCGCTTGAGGACGTCGCTCCCGCGGCCCTGCTGCGTGCGCGTGCCGGGGCGGGTGCGTAATCATGGCGCAGCTCAAGATCACGCAGGTCAAGTCCTACATCGGCAGCAAGCAGAACCACCGTGACACCCTGCGTTCCCTTGGTCTCAAGGGCATCAACACGCAGGTCGTCAAGGAGGACCGCCCCGAGTTCCGCGGCATGGTGCACACCGTCCGCCACCTCGTGACGGTCGAGGAGGTCGACTGATCATGGCGGAGCAGAACCCGCTCAAGATCCACAACCTCCGTCCCGCCCCCGGCGCCAAGACCGCCAAGACCCGTGTCGGTCGTGGTGAGGCGTCGAAGGGTAAGACGGCCGGTCGTGGTACCAAGGGTACGAAGGCTCGTTACCAGGTTCCGGAGCGCTTCGAGGGTGGCCAGATGCCCCTCCACATGCGCCTTCCGAAGCTGAAGGGCTTCAAGAACCCGTTCAAGACCGAGTACCAGGTCGTGAACCTCGACAAGCTGGCCGCGCTCTACCCCGAGGGTGGCGAGGTCACCGTCGAGGGTCTGGTGGCCAAGGGTGCCGTTCGCAAGAACAGCCTCGTCAAGGTCCTCGGCCAGGGCGAGATCTCCGTGGCGCTGCAGGTGACGGTCGACGCCGTCTCCGGCTCCGCCAAGGAGAAGATCACCGCCGCCGGCGGTACCGTCACCGAGCTCGTCTGAACACATCAGGCGTCTCGATGACTTGAGCGATCCCGACCGGGGATACCCCACAAATGGGGTATCCCCGGTTGGTCGTTCCAAGGGTGGCAGTCTCGCGGGTAAGGTGGCCTGCACTGCCAACTTTTACTGAGTGCCTCACATGCGGCACTCTGAGCGGCAGTTGGCCGTTACCTAATCGTCGAACCTCAAGACCGTCACCCTTGACGCAGTAGCGCGGGGGTCGCAGGAGGCACCGTGCTCACCGCGTTCGCCCGGGCGTTCAAGACGCCCGACCTGCGCAAGAAGCTGCTCTTCACGCTCGGCATCATCGTGATCTACCGGGTGGGTACCCACATCCCGATCCCCGGCGTCGACTACACGTCCGTCCAGCAGTGCGTGGACGAGGCGTCCGCGAACCAGGGCCCCCTCGGTTTGATCAACATGTTCAGCGGTGGGGCACTGCTGCAGATCACGGTCTTCGCGCTGGGCATCATGCCGTACATCACGGCGAGCATCATCCTTCAGCTGCTGACCGTGGTGATCCCGCGTCTGGAGGCCCTCAAGAAGGAGGGCTCGGCCGGTACGGCGAAGATCACGCAGTACACCCGTTATCTGACGGTGGCGCTCGCCATCCTGCAGGGCACCGGCCTCGTCGCCACCGCCCGCAGCGGCGCTCTCTTCTCCGGCTGCACGGTCGCCGGCCAGATCGTCCCGGACCGTTCGATCTTCGTGACCGTCACCATGGTCATCACCATGACCGCCGGTACGGCCATGGTCATGTGGCTCGGTGAGCTGATCACCGACCGCGGCATCGGCAACGGCATGTCGATCCTGATGTTCATCTCGATCGCCGCCACCTTCCCGTCCGCGCTGTGGGCCATCAAGACGGAGGGCACGCTGGCCGACGGCTGGATCGAGTTCGGCACCGTCATGCTCGTCGGGTTCGTCATGGTCGGCCTGGTGGTCTTCGTCGAGCAGGCCCAGCGCCGCATCCCGGTTCAGTACGCGAAGCGCATGATCGGCCGCCGTTCCTACGGCGGTACATCCACGTACATCCCGCTGAAGGTGAACCAGGCAGGTGTGATTCCTGTCATCTTCGCGTCGTCGCTGCTCTACATCCCGGCTCTGATCGCGCAGTTCTCAAGCGGTACTTCGAGCTGGAAAACCTGGATCGAAGCGAATCTCGTCACAGGTGACCACCCGATTTACATCACTGTGTACTTCTTGCTCATCGTGTTCTTCGCGTTCTTCTACGTGGCGATCTCCTTCAACCCCGAGGAAGTCGCCGACAACATGAAGAAGTATGGTGGCTTCATCCCGGGCATCCGGGCTGGCCGACCGACCGCTGAGTACCTGAGCTACGTGCTCAATCGGATCACCTGGCCGGGTTCGCTGTATCTGGGTCTGATCGCTCTCGTCCCGACGATTGCGTTGGCCGGTTTCGGCGCCAACCAGAACTTCCCGTTCGGTGGCACCAGCATCCTCATCATCGTGGGTGTGGGTCTTGAGACCGTGAAGCAGATCGAGAGTCAGCTCCAGCAGCGCAATTACGAAGGGTTCCTCCGCTGATGCGAATCGTCCTCGTCGGGCCGCCGGGCGCCGGTAAGGGAACGCAAGCCACGCGCCTTGCCGAGAAGCTGAACATCCCGCACATCTCCACGGGCGACCTGTTCCGCGCCAACATCAGCCAGCAGACGGACCTCGGCAAGCTCGCGAAGTCCTACATGGACGCCGGCAACCTCGTTCCCGACGAGGTCACCATCGCGATGGCCAAGGACCGCATGCAGCAGCCCGACGCCGAGGGCGGCTTCCTGCTGGACGGCTTCCCGCGCAATGTCTCCCAGGCGGAGGCGCTGGACGAGCTGCTCACGACCGAGTCCATGAAGCTGGACGCGGTGCTGGACCTGGAGGCCCCCGAGGAGGAGGTCGTGAAGCGGATCGCCGGTCGGCGCATCTGCCGTAACGACTCCGCGCACGTCTTCCACGTGACGTACAAGAAGCCGGCGCAGGACGGCGTGTGCGACGTGTGCGGCGGCGAGCTGTACCAGCGCGACGACGACTCCGAGGAGACCGTCCGCACGCGGCTGGAGGTCTACCACACGCAGACCGAGCCGATCATCGACTACTACAAGACGCAGGGTCTGGTCGTCACGATCGAGGCCATGGGTCCGGTGGACGAGATCACGGGCCGGGCGCTTGCCGCGCTGAAGCGCGAGGGCGCCGAGAAGTAGTTCTTCGTACGCTGCCGTAGCCGCGGTTCCTTCTGGGGGCCGCGGCTGCTGCGTGGGTGGGCGCAGGTAGGCCTGGATGCGACGCGCGCCCCCGGGTACGCCCGTATGGTTGATGCAGTCCCCTTCGCCGGTCCAAGAAAGGCCCTCGCCCCCATGGTGCAGATCAAGAACCCCGAGCAGATCGCCAAGATGCGCGAGGCGGGGCTGGTCGTTGCCGCCATTCATGCGGCCACGCGCGAGGCGGCGGTTCCGGGGTCGACCACCAAGGACCTGGACGAGGTCGCGCGGAAGGTGATCGCGGAGCACGGGGCGAAGTCGAACTTCCTCGGGTACGGCGGGTTCCCGGCGACGATCTGCACCTCCGTGAACGAGGTCGTCGTCCACGGCATCCCCTCCGACGAGGTCGTCCTGAAGGACGGCGACATCATCTCCATCGACGCCGGCGCCATCGTCGACGGCTGGCACGGCGACGCCGCCTACACGGCCTTCGTGGGTTCCGGTCACGCTCCGGAGCTGGTCGAGCTCTCCCGGGTGACCGAGGAGTCGATGTGGGCCGGTATCGCGGCCATGAAGCTGGGCAACCGGCTCGTCGACATCTCCCGCGCCATCGAGACGTACATCCGCCGCCAGCCCAAGGTCGGCGGCGGCCGGTACGGGATCATCGAGGACTACGGCGGCCACGGCATCGGCACCGAGATGCACATGGACCCGCACCTGCTGAACTACGTCGAGCGCCGCCGCGGCAAGGGCCCCAAGCTGGTCCCCGGCTTCTGCCTCGCCATCGAGCCGATGGTCTCCCTCGGCACCCCGAAGACCGAGGTCCTGGCGGACGACTGGACGGTCATCACGACCGACGGCACCTGGTCCTCCCACTGGGAGCACTCCATCGCCCTGACGGAACAGGGGCCGCTGGTGCTGACCGCTCCTGACGGGGGTCGGGCGAAGCTCGCGGAGTACGGTGTGACCGCGGCACCGGATCCGCTCGCCTGACGGCGCCGGGCCGTGACCGCCGGTCGGAGGCCGGCGCAGCCGCTCGAAGCCAGGGAGGCGCCCCGGCGCCGAGCGCCCGCGAGGGCGGCGCCGGGAATGGGTCGGCTCCTGACGGGGGTCGGGCCAAGCTCGCGGAGTACGGCGTTACGGCCGCTCCGGACCCGCTGGCTTAATGATCTCGGGCGTGGGGCAGACTTCCTCGATTCGTCTTTCCGGGTGCGCTGACGTAGACTGACTCGTCGGCTCTTGTGTACCCGCATGTCTGCATGCGCTCACACTGAGTCGATCAAGGTAGTCGATTCGAAGGGCGAAGCGTGGCCAAGAAGCAAGGTGCCATCGAGATCGAGGGCACTGTCGTCGAGTCTCTGCCGAACGCCATGTTCAAGGTCGAGCTCCAGAACGGCCACCAGGTCCTGGCACACATCAGCGGCAAGATGCGTATGCACTACATCCGCATCCTCCCTGACGACCGGGTCGTGGTGGAGCTGTCTCCGTACGACCTGACGCGTGGCCGGATCGTCTACCGGTACAAGTAGATCTTGCCCGCGCCCCGGGACCTCCCGTGGCGATGGCACTGACCCGGAGAACCTCACCCAATGAAGGTCAAGCCGAGCGTCAAGAAGATCTGCGACAAGTGCAGGGTGATCCGCCGTCACGGCCGGGTCATGGTCATCTGCGAGAACCCGCGCCACAAGCAGCGCCAGGGCTGATCGCAGGCCAATTCCCTCTGCATCGATATCGCAGAGATTCGCGCGACGCGAGCTGAATATGTTCATACGCAGAGCCCAGGCGAGAGATCGTCTGACACCCCCGGCTCGGAGGCCGGGGACCCAGGTCGTACCTAATCTTTGGCTGCATCTCTTGAACAGCGTGAAGAGGCCGGCGGCTGGGAGTCGGTTCTGCGGAAGACCTCCGAAGATCACCAGGAGCCATTGAATGGCACGCGTTTCCGGTGTTGACATCCCGCGCGAAAAGCGTGTGGAGGTCGCCCTCACCTACGTGTTCGGCATCGGCCGGACCCTCTCCCAGGAGACGCTGGCTGCGACCGGCGTCGACCCCAACACCCGCGTTCGCGACCTCTCCGAGGAGCAGCTCGTCGCGATCCGCGAGTACGTGGACGCCAACATCAAGACCGAGGGTGACCTCCGTCGCGAGATCCAGGCCGACATCCGCCGCAAGGTCGAGATCGGCTGCTACCAGGGTCTCCGTCACCGTCGTGGTCTGCCCGTCCGCGGTCAGCGCACCAGCACGAACGCCCGTACCCGCAAGGGCCCGCGTCGCGCCATCGCCGGCAAGAAGAAGCCGGGCAAGAAGTAGTCCTCAGCGGACAACGCTTCATCAGCGGTCTTCGCTGTAGGACCGACCACCTCCCCGTAGGAGTTTGTAGATGCCCCCCAAGGGTCGTCAGGGCGCTGCCAAGAAGGTGCGCCGCAAGGAAAAGAAGAACGTCGCTCACGGCCACGCGCACATCAAGAGCACGTTCAACAACACGATCGTCTCGATCACGGACCCGTCCGGCAACGTGATCTCCTGGGCCTCCGCCGGCCACGTCGGCTTCAAGGGCTCCCGGAAGTCCACGCCGTTCGCCGCGCAGATGGCCGCCGAGTCGGCTGCCCGCCGCGCCCAGGAGCACGGCATGCGCAAGGTCGACGTGTTCGTGAAGGGCCCGGGTTCCGGTCGCGAGACCGCGATCCGCTCCCTGCAGGCCACGGGTCTTGAGGTCGGCTCCATCCAGGACGTCACCCCGACCCCGCACAACGGCTGCCGTCCGCCGAAGCGTCGTCGCGTCTGACGCGCTTCCGCAAGGCTTTTCGGGCGGTACGGCTCCATAGCGGGGTCGTATCGCCCGTACCCTTGTAGTACCCGCGTCTTTACTGGCGCGGTTCCGTCGGGCGTCAAATAGCGGGCGTCCACGAAAGAAGGATCTGATCCACACATGCTGATCGCTCAGCGTCCCTCGTTGACCGAAGAGGTCGTCGACGAGTTCCGCTCCCGGTTCGTGATCGAGCCGCTGGAGCCGGGCTTCGGTTACACCCTCGGCAACTCCCTCCGCCGTACCCTCCTTTCCTCGATCCCGGGTGCCGCTGTCACCTCGATCCGGATCGACGGCGTGCTGCACGAGTTCACCACCGTGCCGGGCGTCAAGGAGGACGTCACCGACCTGATCCTCAACATCAAGCAGCTGGTCGTCTCCTCGGAGCACGACGAGCCGGTCGTGATGTACCTGCGCAAGCAGGGCCCGGGTCTGGTCACCGCCGCCGACATCGCGCCCCCGGCCGGTGTCGAGGTGCACAACCCCGACCTCGTCCTCGCCACGCTCAACGGCAAGGGCAAGCTGGAGATGGAGCTCACGGTCGAGCGTGGCCGTGGTTACGTCTCCGCCGTGCAGAACAAGCAGGTGGGCCAGGAGATCGGTCGTATCCCGGTCGACTCCATCTACTCGCCGGTTCTGAAGGTCACGTACAAGGTCGAGGCCACGCGTGTCGAGCAGCGCACCGACTTCGACAAGCTGATCGTCGACGTCGAGACCAAGCAGGCGATGCGTCCGCGTGACGCCATGGCCTCCGCCGGTAAGACGCTGGTCGAGCTGTTCGGTCTCGCCCGCGAGCTGAACATCGACGCCGAGGGCATCGACATGGGGCCGTCCCCGACGGACGCCGCCCTGGCCGCCGATCTGGCGCTGCCGATCGAGGAGCTGGAGCTCACCGTTCGGTCGTACAACTGCCTCAAGCGTGAGGGCATCCACTCCGTGGGTGAGCTCGTCGCTCGCTCCGAGGCCGACCTCCTCGACATCCGCAACTTCGGTGCGAAGTCGATCGACGAGGTCAAGGCGAAGCTGGCCGGCATGGGCCTGGCCCTCAAGGACAGCCCGCCCGGATTCGACCCGACCGCCGCCGCCGACGCCTTCGGCGCCGACGACGACGCGGACGCGGGTTTCGTGGAGACCGAGCAGTACTGATCAGTACTTGATCGGTCGTTGCCGGTGAGCATCCGCTCATCGGGTTCCTGACCCCGGTACCTGATACGGCCGGGGCAGACACCTAGGAGAAACACCATGCCGAAGCCCACCAAGGGTGCCCGTCTGGGCGGCAGCGCCGCGCACGAGAAGCTGCTCCTCGCGAACCTCGCGAAGTCGCTGTTCGAGCACGGCCGTATCACCACCACCGAGGCGAAGGCCCGCCGCCTGCGCCCGTACGCCGAGCGTCTGGTCACCAAGGCGAAGAAGGGCGACCTTCACAACCGCCGTCAGGTGCTCCAGGTCATCACGGACAAGAGCGTCGTCCACACGCTCTTCACCGAGATCGGCCCGCGCTACGAGAACCGTCCGGGTGGCTACACCCGTATCACCAAGATCGGTAACCGCCGTGGCGACAACGCGCCCATGGCTGTCATCGAGCTGGTCGAGGCGCTGACGGTTGCGCAGCAGGCCACGGGTGAGGCCGAGGCTGCCACCAAGCGTGCGGTCAAGGAGACCGAGCTGGCCAAGGCCGAGGAGACCAAGGTCGAGGAGACCGAGGTCGCCGAGGCTCCGGCCGAGGAGTCCAAGGACGCCTGAGGCTCGCCTTGCAGTGAACGGGTCCGCCCCTTGGGGGGCGGGCCCGTTCCGCGTTTGTTGAGAGGATCCAGGAGTGAGTGACGAAGTACAGCCCGGGTACGTACGGGTGCGCCTTGACCTGTCCTACGACGGGACCGAGTTCTCCGGGTGGGCCAAGCAGGCCGGGGGACGGCGGACCGTACAGGGGGAGATCGAGGACGCGCTGCGGACCGTCACGCGGTCCGGGGAGACGACGTACGAGCTGACCGTGGCCGGGCGCACGGACGCCGGGGTGCATGCGCGGGGGCAGGTGGCGCATGTGGATCTGCCCGAGGAGCTCTGGGCCGAGCACCAGGAGAAGCTGCTGAAGCGGCTCGCCGGGCGGTTGCCCAGGGATGTGCGGGTGTGGTCCCTCACCGAGGCGCCGGCGGGGTTCAACGCACGGTTCGCGGCGCTGTGGCGGCGCTATGTCTACCGGGTGTGTGATCGGCCCGGGGGAGTGGATCCGCTGCTCCGCAACCATGTGCTGTGGCACGACTGGGAGTTGGATGTCGATGTCATGGACGCCGCCGCCAAGTCCCTGGTCGGGGAGCACGACTTCGCCGCTTACGCGAAGAAGCGTGAGGGGGCGACGACGATCCGCGAGATCTTCGACTTCGGGGTGCGGCGGAGCGAGGGTGGTGTCGTGGAGATCGAGGTCCGCGCCGATGCCTTCTGCCACAACCAAGTGCGGTCCATGGTGGGCGCGTTGCTGTTCGTGGGCGACGGGCACCGTGGGGTGGAGTGGCCGCGGAAGGTGCTCGACGCCCGGGTGCGGGACAGTGCCGTGCATGTGGTGCGGCCGCATGGGCTGACGCTGGAGGAAGTCGCTTATCCGGCGGACGAGTTGCTGGCGGAGCGGCAGCGGCAGGCTCGGCGGAAGCGGGGCTGAGCGGGCTTCGGGGGCCTTCTCCTCCGTACCTGGTGACAGGTACGGAGGAGAAGAGGGCGGCGCTATGCCTTGCTCTTGCCCAGCACCTCTTCGAAGGAGGGCTGGAGATAGGGCGCCAGGGACGTCGAGTAACTGCCGGACATGTGGCTGTAGTCCCAGTAGACGACCTTCCCGCCGATCACGGCGGGGCAGTACCCGTCAGCACAGAACGCGGGGATCGTGTCGACGACCTTGGCCCCGTGCTCCTCGGCCACCTCGCGCTCCATCGTGCGGAACTCCGCACGGTCGATGACCTCCTCGGCCTTCGGGCTGCAGGTCGCGATCTCTTCGGAGCCCTTCGCCAGGCAGTCCGGGATGTTGCGGTTCGGGAACGGCGTGTCCGTCAGATAGACCAGGTCCGCGCCGGTGTCCTTGAGCTTGCCGAAGGTGTCCTGGGCACCTTCGCGGGTGGTGGTGTTCTGGGCGCGGTTGGTGACGACGACGACGTCCGGCTTCAGCTCGGCGATCTGCGCGAGAGCGGTCTTCCGCCAGCTGGTGCACTCGGTGTATTCGCGCCCGAGGTCCTCACGGGTGATCTTGTAGACCTCGGGGCTGCAACCGCTCTTGATCACCGTGATGACCTTGACGTTCAGCTCACGGCCGAGCTCGTTGAAGGCATTGCCCCACTGGAAGGCGTGCGAGTCGCCCAGCAGGACCATGGTCTTGTCGGCTTCCTTGTCGCCGATCACGCATTCGTCCCGCATGACGAAGCTCTTTTCGAGCAGCTGGTCGATACAGCCGAAGTCGCCTCGGTCGTCGGGCGCCTTCAGCAGCGCGGACTCGCTGATCTTGGGGCTGGTCCGCTGGCTGACCGCCTGCTTCACCGACTCGGTGCCCTCGAAGCCGAGGGCGGCGGCGTTGCTTCCCGATGTCGACAGCGGCAGGTTGAGCGGCACCACGTACAGGGCCAGCGCCGTGCAGGCGGCGGCGGAGCTGGTCAGTGCGCCGCCGGTGAAGATGCCGCGCCACGGGCTGAGGGTGAGCTTCACGTTGTCCCGGAAGCGCTTCTCGACCATGTAGTGCATGGCGATGGCGAGGAGGAAGGAGACCACCGCGACCCGCAGCCGGTCCTGGTACGTGAATTCCCGCTCGATGATGCTGGGCCAGAGGATCAGCAGCGGCCAGTGCCAGAGGTACCAGCCGTAGCTGACGTTGCCGACGAAGTTGAAGACGGGGTTGTCGAGGAGCTTCTCCGCGCCGAGGCGGGGAGCGGCACAGCCGCCGGCGATGACCGCGGCCGCGCCCAGCAGGGGGCCGGCCACCGCGTAACCGGGCAGCGGGGTGTGCTCGGTGATGAGCATCGCGGTGACCAGGGTGGTCGCGAGTCCCGCCCAGGTGAGGAAGGTCGCCACCGCGGTGTTCATCCGGGAGAGCAGCGGCGCGTTGAGGGCGAGCAGTACGCCGAACGCGAGCTCCCAGATGCGGGTGTGGGTGCTGAAGTAGGCGAGCGGCTGGTTCGTGGTGGTCGTCGTGTAGCCGATGTAGAACGAGCCGGCAATCACGGCCATCAGGAACAACGCGAGCAGAACGCGGTTGCGGAAGATCTTGCGGCTGATCCAGACCATGACGACCAGCACGATCGGGGCGACGACGTAGAACTGCTCCTCGATGCCCAGGGACCAGAAGTGCTGGTACGGGGACTGGCTGCCGTCGTTGGCGAAGTAGTCGGTGCCGTTCTCGGCGAGGCGCCAGTTGATGATGCTCAGCGAGGCGGCCAGTCCGTCGGACATGTACTCACGGAAGCGGAACGGGCTGACGAAGATCCAGCACAGGCCGGCCGTGGCGATGACGGTGATGGCGGTGCCCGGGGCGAGCCGCCGGAAGCGGCGCGCCCAGAACTTGCTCAGGGACACCTTGCCGGTCTTGTCGATCTCGGCCAGGAGCTGGCTGCCGATGAGGAAGCCACTCAGCACGAAGCTCACGTCCACGCCACCGTGGATGTCGAGAATGCCGCAGTGCATGGCGACCACCATCATGATGGCGACGGCACGCAGGCCCTGAATATCAGGCCGATACTTGCGAAGACGTTCCGTCTTCACGGCCCCTGTGCGATGGCGGGACATGATTCTCCAGTAACTGACTGACCGGTCGGACCGTGTGGCGGGTGGGCGAGGTCAGTGGACCGTCGCGCAGGCGGCAGCCGTACCGCTGACGCGTACTCCTTGGGCGGGGATGCGGATTCCGCACGACAGCCGTAGCTGGGCGGGCAGTTCGTTCTCGGCACCGATGTGCGCGTGGCAGCCGACGACCGTCTCGCGGAGGACGGATCCGCTGCCGATGGTGGAGTCGTGGTCCACCACCGAGTCGTGGATCTGCGCGCCCTCCGCGACCGTGACGCCCGCGCCGACGATGGAGCGGTCGACGATCACGTGCGGGCCGATCACGGCGCGCGGTCCGATCGTCGAGCCGCCCGTGACGCGGGCGGTCGGGTCGATGGTGGCGGTGGGGTCGATCAGGGCCTCGGCCGGTCCAGCCACGAGGGGCGAGGTCGCCCGGCCCGTGACCAGGTCGGCGGAGCCGTGGACGAAGGCCAGCGGGGTGCCGAGGTCACGCCAGTAGTCGCTCGTGGTGTGGCCGAACACTCGGCTGCCCTCGGCGACGAGCTGGGGGAACGTCTCCTGCTCGACGGAGACTTCGCGGTCCGCCGGGATGGCGTCGAGCACCGAGCGGCGGAACACGTAGCAGCCGGCGTTGATCTGGTCGGTGACGCACTCCTCGGCGGTCTTGGGCTTCTCCAGGAAGGAGAGGACGCGACCGGACTCGTCCGTCGGCACGAGACCGAAGGCGCGGGGGTCCGCTACGCGCGTCAGGTGCAGCGTCACGTCCGCGTCCCGCGTCCGGTGCTGCTCCAGTACGTCCCGCAGGTCGAGGCCGGAGAGGATGTCGCCGTTGAGGATGAGGACGGGCGCGTCCGCCGAACCGCCGCGCAGCAGTCGCGCGGCGTTGCGGATCGCCCCGCCCGTGCCGAGCGGCACCTCCTCGACGGCGTAGGAGATCTCCAGGTCCTGGGAGAAGTCCTTGAACTCCTCCTCGAAGAGGCTGGCGAGATACGAGGTGGCGAACACGACGTGCTCGACTCCGGCGTCCATCAGCTTGGCTATCTGGTGCCGGATGAAGGAGGAGCCCGCGACGCCGAGCAGCGGCTTCGGGGTGTGGTTCGTCAGGGGGCGCAGGCGAGTTCCCTTGCCGCCCACCAGGATGATGGCTTCTTGCATGATTGCCTCGCTCGGTCAGCCGGCGGTGTCGACGCCGGGGCCTGCGTAGTCGGAGGTGAAGCAGGTCTTGACGGCCTTCTCGCTGAGAGGGCGTCCGGCGAAGTCCAGCCGGGACTGCTTCTTGTCGTCGGGCTTGTCGTTGGGGTTGTCGTCGAAGTAGATCGACCACCAATAGACGCCGCTCATCTGCCGTTCCTGGACGACCTGGCAGACGGCCGTGTACCAGTTCGCCTGAACCTGCTGGTTGACGGCGCGCTTGGTGTAGAAGTCGCCGGGGGCGTGGTAGGCGCCGTTCATCGCGCCGATGCCGGCCTCGGCGATGGTGATCTTCGGCAGGGTTCCGGTGGCCTTCCGGTCCAGCCACTTGTTCCAGCCCTCGACGAGCGTGTCGATCGACGCGTCGTCGTCGACCTTGACGGGGAAGTAGGCGTCGATGCCGAGGTGGTTGACGGGCATGGTCACCGGGCCGCGGACATAGGCGTCCCAGTTCGCGTCGTAGGCGACCTCACCGGAGAACAGCTTCTCGGCGTTGTCCACGAGCGTGTCCCAGTGGGCGTCGCCCTCCATGGAGTTCAGCTCGGTGCCGATGACGAAGGTCGTCGCCTGCTCTTTCTGCGCCGCCTTGAGATAGGGCGTCAGGAACTTCTCGTACGAGGAGAACCAGGCGTCGAGGTCGGCGGGTTCGATGTTGCCGCGCCAGCCGCCGTTGTCCGTGTCGAGGGACTTCTCGTCCATGAGCGGCCGTACGGTCGTGCGCAGGCCGGCCTCGTGGAAGATCTCCAGGATCCGGGCGAGCCGGTCGGGAGTGGGGGTCTTGTCGCCCCGGCTGATCTTCGTGGACTCGATGTGGCCGGTGAAGAAGGGGAAGCTCACGCTGACGGAGTTGGCGTGCAGGCCGACCAGGTAGTTGGCGTGCAGCCGAGCCTGCTTCTCGACGTATTCGAGGGAGTGCTCGGGGTTGTCCTCCCAGTAGAGCTGAACGCCCCACTGCGGCATGCCCTCCTTCCACTCCTTGTCCACCTTGGCCAGTTCCACGGGGGCGGACGAGTCGCCGCCGCCCGTGCCGCCGGTGCCCGGGGCCTGGTCGGAGGTGGAGTTGTCCTCGTCGTTGAGGACGAGGTGTGGCATCAGGGAGCCGGACTCCCAGCGCACGGGGTGGTCGCCGAGGACGAAGGGGACCGCGACCACCGCGGCGATGACGACGGTGGGCAGCACGGCAAGCAAAGGCAAGCGGGCGCGCTTCATGAGGGGTCTGTCTCTTCCGGGGTCAGGCGGGCTTGGCGATGACGACGAACTTGTTCTCCTCGCGGCGGATGAACTTCATGAGTCCCTTGAAGCCGCCGAGCCCTTCGAGGAGGGAGAACAGGGGCAACAGGAGGAGCACCGCGAAGGGCTCCCACCACTTGCGCCTGCCGTTCGCCGAGGCGATCGCGTTGAGTCGCAGACCTTCCCAGTACGCCCAGATGACATAGGCGAAGCTGATCGACCACAGCACCACGACGGACTGGGTCACCGGCGAGGTGTTCATGTCGTTGATGATCCAGGCCGCGAGCAGGATCGCGCCGACGTGCTGGAGCGGGCCGAGGATCCAGCTGGTGACACACACGGTCATGAACCAGCGGTAGCGGAAGGGCACCTTGCGGTTGAAGCAGAGGGCGACCAGGCCCCAGGCCCAGCGCTCGCGCTGCTTGACGAAGTCCTTCATGTTGGCCGGCGAGGCGCCGTAGCAGCGGCCGTTGAACCAGTCGCTGCGGCCGGGGTAGAGGCGGCAGAAGGTCAGGGCCAGGCGGGCGTCCTCGACGATCTCCTTGGGGCCGAAGTCCCAGCCGATCTCCGCCTCGATGTTGGCGCGGATGACGAGGAGTTCGCCGTGCACGCCGGCGGCGGGGGTGCCGAGGCCGGTGAACGCGCGGAACCGGGCGATGTCGTCCGCCGGGCGGATGGCGTCGGCGAACCACGTGAACATGCTGACCGCGTTCTCGCGGGGGTACGTCAGGATGCCCTGCGCCATGTGCTTGACCTCGTCGGGCGTGGCACGGCGCTGGCGGTTGATGAACTGGGCGAGGGACGCGGCGGTGTCGGGGCCGACGCCGGTGTCGTCGTCCATGTGCAGCACCCAGACGTTGTCCAGGGCCTCGCCCTCCGCGATGCGCAGCTCATGGGCGTAGTTGTTGGCGCGGGCCTTGAAACGGGTGCCGTTCTTGGTCTGGTAGGCCTTGGGGACGGTGACCACGCGGATCCACGGGTGGGTCGCGGCCAGGGCGTCGATCCGCTCGGCGGCCTCGCAGCCCTCCTCGGTGAGGACGTCGACCCGCATGTACGGGAACCACTCGGGGAGGTGTTCCACGTAGGACAGGACGGACCGCTCCAGCGCCGGGTAGGTGTCGTGGCGGCCGATGGTGGGCACGAGGGTGATCAGGAAGTCCTGCTCGACCAGGGCCGGCGGCGTCATCAGGTGCGCCTTGCGCTGACGGCGGCGGATCAGCAGGAAGCCCTGGATGGACACGAGCACACCCGGGACGGGCAGCGCCCAGGCGATCGTGATCAGCCAGGCGATCGGTGAGTCACTGGGCGTGTAGGACCAGAGACTGAAGAAGAGCAGGACCACCAGTGGAATGAGGAAGGCAAGGATGCCCGGCTTCCACTCGGCGGTTCGTTTAGCCAGCTTGGTGTTGTGCCGCGAGTGCGGCGCACCCCCGTCGACCATTGTCGTAGCCATGACGACTGCGGTACTCCCGTGAGATCGGTTGTGCGTTGAGGCAGCGCAGATCTCGGCCATGGCACGACGGCGCGCGCCATGGCACTTTCACTCTGGGATTCCTGTGCCCCCCAACGCCTTCATCGGCGTTATCGGCCACTCACCAGTCAGAAGCCCCCCCAGGCGCCCAAACCACTGGCCGAACAGGAGCACGATACTCGCATGCGTGGGCTATTCATGGAACTGGTGTGAGGGAGATGTGCTCAAAAGTTAATCAAGTGAAGTCTTGCGCCGTGATCACGCGGGGCGAGTAGTACGTCCGTTTCACGTCGTTCGCGGTGTTCTTGTGGCGGGGTTCGGAGAGGTTTTCGTACGTCAGCGCCTGCCCCCACACCGTCCACAGCACCCATGGCGTCCGGGACAGCGTGCGCGGCTGGGCTGTGTTGAGCGGCACATGGAAGGACTCGGAGACGATCCGGGGCCGGTGGAAGCGCTCCAGGCCGCGGTACCAGACCTCGGTCCAGGGCTTGCCGTGGAAGGGGTGGGCGGGGGAGTCGCTGTAGTCGTCGACGCCCACGACGTCGACGTAGCGGCCGCCGGGGTAGTACGCCCAGGGCTCGCGGCCGTAGCGGCCGTCCCAGGAGTTGGGGGCCCAGACGAAGATCAGGTTGTGCAGGCCGCGACGGTGCACGAGGTAGTCGTACGTCAGGCGCCACAGCCTCCGGAACAGCGCCGGGTCCTTGCCCGACCACCAGAAGCCGCCGCCGGGTGCGGTGTTCATCTCGTGGTACGGGCGCAGCAGCACCGGCACCCCGCGGCCGGCGAGGTAGCCCAGATGGTCCGCGAGGAACGCGAGGTCGTGCAGCAGATGCTGGTGCTCGGTGCTGCCGGGGGTGACCACGCGGGCGAACCAGCCCTCGTCCCCGGCCGCCGGCGAGTTGCGGTGCAGGGTCCGCTCGAAGCTCTTGACGGGGCTGCCGGGGTAGGGCTGGTGGAAGGAGAAGCCGACCAGGCCCGACGGGCGGCCGCCGTTGTGCGGCAGCCGGACCTCGGTGCCGGAGGAGCACTCGGTGTGCGTGCCGGAGGGGCGGTACGAGCCGTCCGCCGCCCGGGGCAGGCCTGCCCATACGCCGACCGCGAGGTCCACGGCATCGTCCGTGTAGCCCCAGCGCCGGCTGCAACTCGGCCAGGCCCGCGAGTAGGAGCGGGACTCGCCCACGCCCCAGGCCTGTTGGCCGTATCCGGGGCCCAGGTCCAGCTCGACGAAGCCGGGCAGCCGGCCGGTGATGTCCTTGGCCTTGCGGTAGTAGTAGCCCGGCTGCTTGGTGCCCTCGCGGTCGCCGTAACGCGCGTTGTACCGCTCGTTCTGCAGCTCCACGTGCTGCCCGATCACCGTCCGGCTCGGGCGGCCGCGCCGGGCTTTGTTCTCCAAGCGCGCGAGCATCGCGTACACCGTGCGGGCCTCGGCGGTGGCCTTCGGGTCGCGGGTGCGCAGATCGGTGGGGACGAGCACGGGCTCGTCCGGTCCGTACTCGTCCTCCGGCCAGGCCCACAGGCCCAGCGGCGCCAGTACGACGGCGCCCGCCGCGGCGCCCAGCAGCCTGACCCGGTGTCGCATCCGCACGACGCCCACCCCCTCCGACGGTCTGTCGTAGGGCGATTGTCACCCGGTGGCGCGGACTCCGGTGCGCTGCTACTCGTTCGCGGCGGCCGACGCCTGGGCCTCGCCCCGGCGGTGGATCTGGCGGCGGGCGAACTCACGGATGTCGTCGCCGGCCGAGAAGACCTTCGTGTCCTTCTCCGTCACGTCCTTGCCGCTGGTGAAACCGGCGACCGTGAAGTAGGCGTAGCGGCCGTACGCGTTGCGCGTGGAGCGGCAGACGGCGGCGTTGCAGAAGTCCTTCACGCCCTTGCCGGACAGCGACTTCACGATGCTCTTGTCGTCCGTCTCGGCCTGCGCCTTCGTCGCCTGCGCCGCGGTGTCGAAGACGGCCACGCCGACCGTGACCGCGACGCCGTCCTTGACGTAGGTGACGCGTATCAGACGGGTGCAGCCGCCCTCGTCGAGGATCTTCGGCAGGGTCTTCAGGGCGGCCGAGGCGCAGTCCTTCGTCTCGGCCGTCGGGCCCTTCTTGTAGAGCGTCGCGCCCATGGTGAGCTGCGTGCCCGGGAAGAGAGTGTCCGCGCCGAGCGGTGCGGTGTCCTTTTCCTTGCTGGAGATGAAGTCCATCGGGTCCAGCGGGGGCGGCGCGCTCGTCGGCTCGAAGGACGGCTCCGCGGTGGTGGACTCGCTCGGGATGTCGGCGGTCGCGGGCAGTTGGGCCGTCGGCTTGTTCGAGGCCTCGTCACCGCCGTTCGCGGACACCACGGCCACGGCCACGGCGGCCGCGACCGCGACGGTGGCCAGTGCGCCACCGCCGACGAACAGCAGCCGTCGCCGCTTGTTACGGGACTCGGACGCCTCGGCGAGCGCGGCCCAGTCCGGGGTCTGGCTGTCGCCGCCGCTGTTCCACGGCTGCTGGGAATGCGGTTTCCAGGGATCCCACTGGGACTGGGATCCCCCCTGCTGCCCGAAGCTCATGGGCCGCATCTTAGACGGGGCGCGGGGTGTGCCGGTCCGCCCCAACGGGCTCTGCTGCCCCTAGCGTTCGGACGATGAGTGAGCGCAAAAGCGACATCTCCGGGTGGTTGGTGCGACCCGCGTCCTGGCATCTGTGGGCGGCCCTCGTCGCCGTACTGGGAGCCACGGCGGCACGCACGGCGCGGGCGACCTCGGACGGCGGCATGGACAACGCCATCGTGGTGCGGGCCGCGCGCACCTGGCTGGCCGGCGGCTCCCCCTACGACGATCCGCACTTCCTCTATCTTCCGGGCGCGGTCCTCGCCGCCGCTCCCCAGGCCCTGCTCTCCCCGGCCGCGCTCCGCGTCCTGGTGCCGCTCACCGTGACCGCCTGCCTGGCCGCCGGCTGGGCCTGCGCCCTGCGGCTGCACGGCGTCCCGCTGCGCAGCCGCTTCGCCGCCCTCGGCCTGACCGGCCTCGCCGCAGGCTTCGCCCCCTTCGCCCACCTCGTCCTCCTGGCGAACTGGACGGCGACGGCGGCGCTCGCGCTCCCGCTGGGCCTGCTGCTGGTGAGCCGGGGCCGGTGGGCGACGGCGGGTGCGGTGCTCGGCCTGGCGATCGCGCTGAAGCCGGTGCTGGTCCCGATGGCGCTGCTCTTCGCCTTCGCCGGACGGTGGCGGGCCCTGGCCCTGATGATCACCGTCCCCGCCGCGGCGTCGGCGGCCTCGGCCCTGTTCCTCCCCGACCCCATGGGCTTCGTCACCCGCACCCTCCCCTTCCTGCTGAAGGGCGACGACGATTTCGTACGGCTCTACGAGGCATCCCCGGCGGCGGTGCTGCCCCGGCTCGGGGTGCCGCAGGGGGTGGCCGGGACGCTCGCCCTGCTGGTGGCGGGCGCCGGGGTGGTGTGCGCGTACCGGCGCTGGCAGCGCGCCGACCCCGGCCCGCCGCGGCTCACGGAGACGGCGGCGGCCCTGATGCTCTCGGCGTTCCTGGTGTCCAGACCGTCGTACGACCACTACCTGGTGATCGTCGTGCCGCTGCTGCTCGCCTCGCTCCCGTGCGCGGGCTCGGTGGCCCGGTCGCCCTGGTTCTGGCTCGCGCTGGTGCCGCAGCTCCCCGGAGTGACGTGGCCCTGTCTGGAGCCGGTGCAGCGGCGGGCCTTCAAGGACGCGCTCACGCTGTGTGCGCTGGCGTTCACGGTGATGCGGCAGGGCTGGGCGGGGGAGCGTCGTGTGCCCGTAAAATCGGCTCCTGTGACGGCAGTGACCTCGTTTTGACCCGTCCGGGGCAGCGCGGGTACTCTTGCGGTTTGTTATGCGTATTGGCTTGGTCGTTCTCACGCGAGAAGCCCTTACGTAGGTTCCCTGGAGCAGTTACCAGTGGGCGGCATACGGGCAGCGTCCCCGGCTTCTGTCGTCCCCAGCTGCACGATCGCTTCAGTGATGCCATGTGTCAGCACCCATCCCTGAAGAAGAAGGCTGCGAAGTGCGTACGTACAGCCCTAAGCCCGGCGATGTGACTCGCCAGTGGCACGTCATTGACGCTCAGGACGTCGTCCTGGGTCGCCTCGCCACCACCGCCGCGTCCCTCCTGCGGGGCAAGCACAAGCCGATCTACGCCCCCCACGTCGACACCGGTGACTTCGTCATCATCATCAACGCCGACAAGGTGCACCTGTCCGGCAACAAGCGGACCCAGAAGATGGCGTACCGCCACTCCGGCTACCCGGGTGGTCTGCGCTCCGTCCGTTACGACGAGCTCCTCGACAAGAACCCCGAGAAGGCCATCGAGAAGGCCGTCAAGGGCATGCTCCCCAAGAACTCCCTGGGCCGTCAGATGCTCTCGAAGCTGAAGGTCTACAAGGGTGACCAGCACCCGCACGGCGCGCAGCAGCCGCAGCCGTACGAGATCACCCAGGTCGCGCAGTAAGTCCGGCCACCCCCTAAGACTGAACAGAATCTGAGGAGAATCGTGGCCGAGACCACTGCCGAGCAGCCGCTCGAAGAGCTTGACATCGACAGCTACACCACCGAGTCCGAGGTTCCGGTGGAGGGTGAGTACACCTCCGAGTCCCTCGCCTCGCGCTTCGGTGAGCCCCAGCCGGCCGCCGGCCTGGGCCGTCGCAAGAACGCCATTGCCCGCGTCCGGATCGTTCCGGGCACCGGCAAGTGGAAGATCAACGGTCGCACCCTTGAGGACTACTTCCCCAACAAGGTGCACCAGCAGGAAGTCAACGAGCCCTTCAAGGTGCTTGAGCTTGAGGGTCGCTACGACGTCATCGCCCGCATCGCGGGTGGCGGTGTCTCCGGCCAGGCCGGTGCCCTCCGTCTCGGTGTCGCCCGTGCGCTGAACGAGGCCGACGTCGACAACAACCGCGGCCCGCTCAAGAAGGCCGGCTTCCTCAAGCGCGACGACCGTGCGGTCGAGCGCAAGAAGGCCGGTCTGAAGAAGGCCCGCAAGGCCCCGCAGTACAGCAAGCGCTAAGCTTCGCTGCCTGCTCGTACTCGCACTTCAGCAGTACGTCCGAACGCCCCGGCGGCACGCCACAGTGCCGCCGGGGCGTTCGTTTATCACAGCCACGGGCGTATAACGGCACAAGACGTTCAAAGGCTTGTGTGATCGGGTGATCCTGGGTGATCTCCGAGAACCATCTCGAAAGTGACGCTTCATCAGGAGGACAAGTGGGACGACTCTTCGGCACGGACGGCGTGCGCGGTGTCGCCAACGCGGATCTGACGGCCGAGATGGCGCTCGGACTGTCGGTCGCGGCGGCCCACGTGCTGGCCGAGGCGGGCTCCTTCGAGGGGCACCGGCCGACCGCGGTGGTCGGACGGGATCCGCGTGCGTCCGGGGAGTTCCTGGAGGCCGCCGTGGTCGCCGGTCTGGCGAGCGCCGGCGTCGACGTGCTGCGGGTCGGAGTGCTGCCCACGCCCGCCGTGGCCTACCTCACCGGCGCGCTCGGCGCCGACCTGGGCGTCATGCTGTCCGCCAGCCACAACGCCATGCCGGACAACGGCATCAAGTTCCTCGCGCGCGGCGGGCACAAGCTCGACGACGCGCTGGAGGAGCGCATCGAGGCCGTCTACGAGGAGCACCGGCGCGGTGAGCCCTGGGAGCGGCCCACCGGCGCGGGCGTCGGCCGGGTCCGTGAGTACGACGAGGGCTTCGACAAGTACATCGCCCACCTCGTGGCCGTACTGCCCAACCGGCTCGACGGGCTGAAGATCGTCCTCGACGAGGCGCACGGCGCTGCCGCGTGGGTCTCGCCGGAGGCGTTCTCGCGGGCCGGGGCCGAAGTCGTCACGATCGGGGCCTCGCCGGACGGGCTCAACATCAACGACGGGTGCGGCTCCACGCACCTGGACCTCCTGAAGGCCGCCGTCGTCGAGCACGGCGCGCACTTCGGCATCGCCCACGACGGTGACGCCGACCGCTGCCTGGCCGTCGACCACACCGGCGAGGAGGTGGACGGCGACCAGATCATGGCCGTCCTCGCGATCGCCATGCGGGAACGCTCCGCGCTGCGGGCCGGGACCGTGGTGGCGACCGTGATGTCCAACCTCGGCTTCAAGCTGGCGATGGAGCGGGAGGGGCTGAATCTCGTCCAGACGGCGGTCGGGGACCGGTATGTGCTGGAGGAGATGAAGGAGCACGGGTACGCCCTGGGCGGTGAGCAGTCCGGGCATGTGATCATCCTCGATCACGCGACGACCGGTGACGGCACGCTGACCGGGCTGATGCTGGCCGCCCGGGTCGCGGAGACCGGGCGGTCACTGCGCGAGCTGGCCTCGGTGATGGAGCGGCTGCCGCAGGTGCTGATCAACGTGCCCGATGTCGACAAGTCGCGGGTCTCCACGTCCGCGGAGCTGGCGTCGGCCGTCGCCGAGGCGGAGCGGGAGCTGGGCACGACCGGGCGGGTGCTGCTGCGGTCCTCCGGGACCGAGCCGCTGGTGCGGGTCATGGTCGAGGCCGCTGACATCGACCAGGCCCGGTCCGTGGCCGGCCGGCTCGCCGATGTGGTGAAGTCGGCGCTGGGTTAGGTCTGTTCAGGCGCGCTGCCGCTGCCAGGCCCAGAAGTACTTCTGGGCGAGCAGCGTCAGCGTGCCTGCCAGGACGATTCCCAGGAGGTTCAGCAGGAGCTGCTCCGTCGAGCCCCACGTCTGCTTGGTGTCGCCGTAGCTGAGGGCGACCGCCGCGTTGGCGGCCGCGGGGACCGTCGTGACCGAGATGGCCACGCCGACCAGGGCGCCCGACTTCGAAGAGGTCAGGGAGAGAGTGCCGGCGGCGCCCGCCAGCACCGCGACGATGAACGAGAACCAGTCCGGGGCGTAGACGAAGCCCGTCTGCGGACGGTCGGCGTCCAGTTGCTCCTGGCTGAACAGGTCGATCGAGTCCATGAAGAGGCTGAAGCCGACCGTGACGGCCATGGCCACGGCGAAGCCGACCAGCAGGGCGGTCAGCGAACGCAGGGCGAGCTGCGGCCTGCGCTGCACCAGCGCCGTGCAGAACCCCGCCAGCGGGCCGAACTCCGGGCCGACGGCCATTGCGCCCACGATCAGGATCGCGTTGTCGAGCACCACACCGCAGGCCGCGATCATCGTGGCGAGGGTGATGAACGCGAGGTAGGTGAAGGAGAGCGCCGACTCCTCGTGCGTCGCGTCCGCCAGGTGCTCCCACAGGACCGCGTCCACGCCTTCGCCGGGGGCGTCCGCCTCGGCCTGGTCCGCGCGCTTGGACAGGGACAGGTCGATGTTCTCGACGGCGATGGATCCGCAGTCCTCGATGTTCAAGTCCTGGAGCCCGCTGAGGAGTTCGTCGCCCGCCTCGCGTGCCACGTCGCACAGCACGACGTCCCCGGCGGGGTTGCGGGCCGCGCCCGGCAGCACGACGAGATGCGTGGTGCCGACCGTCTTCTCGATCAGTCGGACCACGTCGTCCGTCTTCTCGGACGGTGTGATCAGGCGCAGGTGCAGCATGCGTGCAGAGTAGCCGTCACAGCTTGCGCAGGCTCAGGCGCTGGACCTTGTGGTCGGGGCCCTTGCGCAGGACGAGGGTGGCACGGCCCCGGGTGGGAGCGACGTTCTCCACGAGATTGGGCTTGTTGATGGTGCGCCAGGTCGTGCGGGCGTAGTCGAGGGCCTCCTCCTCGGAGACCTGGGTGTACCTGCGGAAGTACGAGGACGGGTTCTGGAAGGCCGTCGCGCGCAGCTTGGTGAAGCGGTTGAGGTACCAGCGCTCGATGTCCTCGGTGCGGGCGTCGACGTACACGCTGAAGTCGAAGTAGTCGGCGAGGCCGACGCGGGTGCGGCCGTCCTTGCCGGGCAGGGCGGGCTGGAGGACGTTGAGGCCCTCCACGATCAGGATGTCCGGGCGGCGGACCACGAGCTTCTCGCCGGGGACGATGTCGTAGATGAGGTGGGAGTAGACGGGGGCCGTCACCTCGGACTTGCCGGCCTTGATGTCGGCGACGAAGCGGGTCAGGGCGCGCCGGTCGTAGGACTCGGGGAAACCTTTCCGCGACATCAGGCCGCGGGCCTGGAGCTCCTTGGTGGGCAGCAGGAAGCCGTCTGTGGTGACCAGTTCGACGCGCGGGTGCTCGGGCCAGCGGGAGAGCAGGGCCTGCAGGAGGCGGGCGACCGTGGACTTGCCTACGGCGACCGAACCGGCGACCCCTATGACGAAGGGGGTGCCGGCCTGGGAGCCCTGCTCGCCGAGGAAGGTGTTCAGGGCGCCGCGCAGGCCGTCGGTGGCGCCGACGTAGAGGTTGAGGAGGCGGGAGAGCGGGAGATAGATGTCCCGCACCTCGTCCAGGTCGATGACATCGCCCAGACCGCGCAGCTTCTCGACCTCCTCGGCGGTCAGCGGCAGCGGCGTCTTCTCACGCAGCGCGCTCCACTCTGAGCGGGTGAGGTCGACGTAGGGAGTCGCCTCCGGCTTGTGCCGGTGGGCGCTCCGGGGCATCGAGGAGACCGGAGAGATCACAGTCCATTGTTACGGGCGGACGAACGGACGGTGGGGTGGGATCCGTCACGCGCCTTCCGTTTCCGGGCGAACAGGGACAAGACGGGGAATGTCAGTGGCGTGCGTCACAGTTGTGGGAGAGGTGGGCCCAGGCCGGGGTCCACCAACCCCCGAGGGGTGACTCATGACGTATGCGATTGAGGCGGAAGGCCTGGTCAAGCGGTTCAAGGAGACCGAGGCGCTGGCCGGTGTCGACCTGGGGGCCCGCAAGGGCACGGTGCTCGGACTGCTGGGTCCCAACGGCGCGGGGAAGACGACCGCCGTGCGGATCTTCGCCACGCTGCTCCGGCCGGACGGGGGACGCGCTCAGGTGGCGGGGCACGACGTGGTCCGGGACGCCGGGATCGTCCGCTCCCTCGTCGGGCTGACCGGGCAGTACGCCGCGGTGGACGAGAACCTCACCGGTACGGAGAACCTGCTGCTCATAGGGCGGCTGCTCGGACTGCCGCGGAGGGAGGCCAAGGCCAGGGCGGGCGAGCTGCTGGAGCGGTTCCAGCTGACGGACGCGGCCGGGCGGGCCGTGAAGACCTACTCGGGCGGCATGCGACGGCGGCTCGACCTCGCCGCGAGCCTGGTGGGCCGGCCCAGCATCCTCTTCCTCGACGAGCCCACGACCGGCCTGGACCCGCACAGCCGAGGTGAGCTGTGGGACCTGCTGCGGGGGCTGGTCGCGGACGGTGCGACGGCCCTGCTGACCACGCAGTATCTGAACGAGGCCGATGTGCTCGCCGACGACATCGTGGTGATCGACAAGGGCCGGGTGATCGCCGAGGGCACCCCGGACGAGCTGAAGTCCCAGGTCGGCGGCCAGGTGCTGCAACTGCGGCCGGTGCTGGCGCAGGACCTCGACCGGGCGCACGGCCTCGTCGCCCGGGAGGCCGGCCCGCAGGCTCAGATCGAGGGCGAGACGATCACCGCGCCCGTGAAGGACCCCGAGCTGATGCCCGCCGTCGTGCGCGCGCTCGACCGCGAGGGCATCGCCGTGGGCGAGCTGGCCCTGCGCCGCTCCTCCCTCGACGAGGTCTTCCTCGCCCTGACCGGCCACCGCGCCGAGCCCGGCACGCCCGAGGGCAACGGCGGAGCGGCCGTCCGGGAGGACGACGGCGCACTCCAGAAGGCGGTGACGGGATCATGACCGCCACCACTGTCACGGCCCCGATCACCAGGTCGGGCCGGGTACGGCCGCTCGCCGGACTCCAGCAGACCTTCACCATGGCCTGGCGGAGCCTGGTCGCGGTCAAGCACAACCCGCTGGAGCTGGTCGACTACAGCATCACGCCGATCATGTTCGTGTTCCTCTTCACGTATGTGCTGGGCGGACAGATGGCCGGATCGCCCGAGGCGTATCTGAAGTACGCGCTGCCCGGGATCATCGTGCAGAACACCCTGTTCATGACGATGTACACGGCGATGGCGCTCAACACCGACCTCACCAAGGGCGTCTTCGACCGGCTGCGCAGCCTGCCGATAGCCCGCTCGGCGCCGCTGATCGGGCGGATCGCCGCGGACCTCGCCAAGCACCTGTGGGCGCTGCTGCTGATGATCGGGCTCGGGCTGCTGCTCGGCTTCCGGGTCACCGGCGGCTTCGACGGCTTCCTGCTCGGCACCCTGCTGGTGATCGTGTTCGCCGCGGCCGTGTCGTGGAGCGCGGTGCTGATCGGGATGCTGGCCGGCGACGCGGAGAAGGTGCAGGCGTTCGCCTTCACCCTCATCTTCCCGATCACCTTCACCAGCAGCGCGTTCGTCCAGGTGGAGACCATGCCGGGCTGGCTCCAGGCGTGGAGCGACGTCAACCCGGTCACGCATCTGTCCGACGCCTTCCGCGGGCTGCTGCTCGGCGGGCCGGTGGCCGAGCCGGTGCTGTGGTCGCTGTTGTGGGCGGCCGGGATAGCGCTCGTGTTCTATCCGCTGGCCATGAGGGCGTACCGGGCGAAGACCTGAGCGGCTCGCCACAAGGGCGCGTGGAGGGTGCGTACCCCCGTGGGAATTTCCGAATTCGGGCACGCAACGGCCTGTTCGGCGGCGTCAACGACCGTAGGCTGCCGCCCATGTGCGGAATCGTGGGATACGTGGGGTCGCAGTCGGCGCTCGATGTCGTGATGGCCGGGCTGAAGCGACTGGAGTACCGGGGATACGACTCGGCGGGCGTCGCCGTCCTCGCGGACGGCGGTCTGGCCGCCGCGAAGAAGGCCGGCAAGCTCGTCAACCTGGAGAAGGAACTGGTCGACCGGCCGCTGCCGACCGGCTCGACGGGCATCGGGCACACACGGTGGGCGACGCACGGCGGGCCGACCGACGCCAATGCCCATCCGCATCTCGACAACGCCGGGCGGGTCGCCGTCGTGCACAACGGCATCATCGAGAACTTCGCCCTGCTGCGGGCCGAACTGGAGGAGCGGGGGCACGCGCTGGCCTCCGAGACCGACACCGAGGTGGTCGCGCACCTGCTGGCGGAGGAGTTCTCCGTGACCGCCGACCTCGCGGAGGCGATGCGGCTGGTGTGCCGGCGGCTGGAGGGCGCCTTCACGCTGGTCGCGGTGCATGCCGACGAGCCCGAGGTGGTCGTGGGGGCGCGGCGGAACTCGCCGCTCGTGGTGGGCGTTGGAGAGGGCGAGGCCTTTCTCGCCTCGGACGTCGCGGCGTTCATCGCGCACACGCGGTCGGCGATCGAGCTGGGTCAGGACCAGGTGGTGGAGCTGCGGCGGGACGGGGTGACCGTCACCGGTTTCGACGGGCGTCCGGCGGACGTGCGGTCGTACCACGTCGACTGGGACGCGTCGGCCGCCGAAAAGGGGGGCTATGACTACTTCATGCTCAAGGAGATCGCCGAGCAGCCCAAGGCGGTCGCCGATACGCTGCTGGGCCGCATCGACGCGTCCGGTTCGCTGACCCTCGACGAGGTGCGGATCCCTGCGGGGGTGCTGCGGGAGGTCGACAAGGTCGTCGTCGTCGCGTGCGGTACGGCCTTCCACGCCGGGCTGATCGCCAAGTACGCCATCGAGCACTGGACGCGGATCCCGTGCGAGGTGGAACTGGCGAGCGAGTTCCGCTACCGGGATCCGATCCTGGACCCGCGGACACTGGTCATCGCGATCTCCCAGTCCGGCGAGACCATGGACACGCTCATGGCGCTCCGGCATGCGCGTGAGCAGGGCTCCCGGGTGCTGGCGATCTGCAACACCAACGGCTCGACGATCCCGCGCGAGTCGGACGCCGTGCTGTACACGCACGCCGGGCCCGAGGTGGCCGTGGCGTCGACCAAGGCCTTCCTGACGCAGCTCGTGGCCTGCTACCTGGTCGCGCTGTACCTGGGCCAGGTCCGGGGCACCAAGTGGGGCGACGAGATCCGGGCGGTCGTCCGCGACCTGGCGGAGATCTCCGGCGAGGTCGACCGGGTCCTGGAGACCATGGAGCCGGTGCGCGAGCTGGCGCGCTCCCTCGCCGACAAGAACACGGTGCTGTTCCTGGGGCGGCACGTCGGCTATCCGGTGGCGCTGGAGGGCGCGCTCAAGCTCAAGGAACTCGCCTACATGCACGCCGAGGGCTTCGCGGCCGGCGAGCTGAAGCACGGGCCGATCGCGCTGATCGAGGAGGACCTGCCGGTCGTCGTGGTCGTGCCCTCGCCCCGGGGGCG
Source organism: Streptomyces sp. NPDC079141 (assembly GCF_040686775.1). Taxonomy (NCBI): domain Bacteria; kingdom Bacillati; phylum Actinomycetota; class Actinomycetes; order Kitasatosporales; family Streptomycetaceae; genus Streptomyces; species Streptomyces sp. NPDC079141. The sequence continues at coordinate 312,223 of NZ_JBFBLP010000008.1, forward strand.
GTCGGTGCTGCACGACAAGATCGTGTCCAACATCCAGGAGATCCGGGCGCGGGGTGCCCGGACGATCGTGATCGCGGAGGAGGGGGACGAGGCGGTCGTGCCGTACGCCGACCATCTGATCCGGATTCCGGCGACCCCGACGTTGCTTCAGCCCTTGGTGGCGACGGTGCCGTTGCAGGTGTTCGCGTGCGAGTTGGCGACGGCTCGGGGGAACGAGGTGGACCAGCCGCGGAACCTGGCGAAGTCGGTGACGGTGGAGTAGCGGGTTTTTCGGCTGCGGGGGCGTGGGGGCTGGTCGCGCGGTTCTGCTTCAGCTGCGTACGTCCCGCCACGCCTCCGCCACTGCCTCCGCCACGTTCTGTGCGCTCACCGGCGCCCCGTCGGCGGCGTACCGCCCGGCCAGGCCGTGCAGGTACGCCGCCGCGCTCGCCGCGTCCCGCGTCGGCAGGCCCGCCGCCAGCAGGGAGCCCGCCAGGCCCGAGAGGACGTCGCCGCTGCCTGCCGTGGCCAGCCATGACGTGCCCGTGGCGTTCACCCGTACCGGGCCCGTCGCGGCCGCCACCAGCGTGGTCGAGCCCTTGAGCAGCACCGTCGCCCCGTACCGCGCCGCGAGTTCGCGGACCGCCGTCAGCCGCGCGCCCTCGACCTCCTCCCGCGCCACCCCGAGCAGCGCCGCCGCCTCCCCGGCGTGCGGGGTCATCAGGGTCGGCGCGGTACGTCCGCGTACGGCGTCCCGGTCGGCCAGGCGCAGTCCGTCCGCGTCCACCAGCACCGGTACGTCCGCCGCCAGCACCTCCGCCACGGTCGCCGCGTCGTCCCCGGCGCCCGGTCCCACGACCCAGGCCTGCACCCGGCCGGCCTTCTTCGGGCCGCGGTCCGACACCAGCGTTTCGGGGAAGCGGGCGATGACCGCGTCGCCGGCCGGTCCGACGTAGCGCACGGCGCCCGCCCCGCCGCGCAGCGCTCCCGCCACGGCGAGGACGGCGGCGCCCGGGTAGCGCGCGGAACCGGCGGCGATGCCGACGACGCCGCGCCGGTACTTGTCGGACTCGGTTGCCGGGACCGGCAGCAGCCGGGCCACGTCCGCGTGCTGGAGGGCCTCCAGAGCGGGCGCCGCGGGCAGCTCCAGACCGATGTCGACCAGCCGGACCGTACCGGCGTACTCCCGCGCCGGATCGATCAGCAGCCCCGGCTTGTGCGTCCCGAAGGTGACCGTGAGGTCGGCGCGGACCGCGGCGCCGTGCACCTGGCCGGTGTCGACGTCGACCCCGCTCGGCAGGTCCACGGCGACGACGGCGGCCCGGGACCGGTCGGCGGCCTCCGCGAGCGGCACCGCCTCGGCCCGCAGCCCGCCCTTGCCGCCGATCCCCACGATGCCGTCGACCACCAGGTCCGCCCGGTCGATCAGCGCCTCGGCGCCGGTGGTGCCCGTGACGGTGCCGCCGGCCCTGCGCAGCGCGGCCAGCCCGGTGGCGTGCGCCCGTTCGGGGTTCAGCAGGACCGCGGTGACGCCCGCGCCGCGACGGGCCAGCCGGGCGCCGGCGTACAGGGCGTCGCCGCCGTTGTCGCCGCTGCCGACCAGCAGGACGACCCTGCTGCCGTACACCCGGCCGAGCAGATCCGCGCAGGCCGCGGCGAGGCCCGCCGCGGCCCGCTGCATCAGCGCGCCCTCCGGCAGCCGCGCCATCAGCTCCCGCTCGGCCGTCCTGACCGTCCCCACGCTGTACGCAGTACGCATGAGGACGAGTCTGCCGTCACGCCTCCGCGATCACCACCGCCGAGGCGACACCGGCGTCATGACTGAGGGACACGTGCCAGGAGACGACGCCGAGTTCGGCCGCGCGCGCGGCGACCGTTCCCTTCACCCGCAGCCGCGGCTGCCCGCTGTCCTCGACGTAGACCTCCGCGTCCGTCCAGTGCAGACCGGCCGGCGCGCCCAGCGCCTTGGCCAGCGCCTCCTTCGCCGCGAAGCGTGCCGCGAGCGAGGCCACGCCGCGGCGCTCGCCGCTCGGCAGCAGCAACTCGCTGTCCAGGAAGATGCGTTGGGCGAGTCCGGGCGTGCGCTCCAGGGATGCCTCGAAACGGTCGATCTCCGCCACGTCGATACCGACCCCGATGATGCTCATGCGGAGCACCCTATGGCCGGGGGAGGTTCGGGCCGTCCGGGTGACCCCGCCGCGCGGCAGGTTCGGCGCCGCGGGTCGGCGCGTTTGGCTGATCGCATGATCTGCACACGTATCGCATGTCGGGGTGTCGCGGTCGTCATGGCCGCGGCGTTCGTGCTGCCGGTGGGAACCGCCGCCGCCGAGCCCCTGCCGCCGCCCGCTCCCGGGCCGGAGGCCGAGCTGGTGCCGGGCGTCGCGCCCAGGCCGGGGGCGCCCTGGGTGGTCGACACGCCCGACCAGGTGCTGCCGCCGACCGTGTACACGCCCAGTGCCGCCGAGGACGCCGTGGAGCCGCGGGACGCCGTGGCGGGGGCGTACGACCTGGTCGAGCACGTGCCGCTCGGCGATGCCGTCGCGCGCGTGACGTGCAGCAAGCAGACCGGGCCGTATCAGCGGCAGGTCGAGCGGTGGCTGAAGCTGAAGGTGGACGGGAAGCAGTCCGCCGCCGACTGCCGGGCCATCCGCGCCTTCCAGGTCAAGCACAGGATCAAGCCCGCGATCGGCTTCGCCGGGCCCGTCACCTGGGCCACCATGCAGCTCGTCGGCGCGCGCAAGAACCCCAACGCCGCGAAGAAGTGCCCGGTGCGCTCGTACCGGGTCGCCTGCGTCGACCTCAGCCGGCAGCTGACCTGGGTGCAGAAGGGCAAGAAGGTCGTCTACGGGCCGGTGCCGATGCGCAGCGGGCGGGCCGGGTACCGGACCCGCACCGGGTGGCACAAGATCTTCTGGAAGCACAAGAACCACGTCTCGACGCTCTACCACCAGCCGATGCCCTACTCGCAGTTCTTCAGCGGCGGCCAGGCCTTCCACGCCGTCTACGGCACCATCTTCACGACCGTCGGGTCGATGGGGTGCGTCAATCTGCGGCTCGGGGACGCGCGGAAACTGTGGGGCGTACTGAAGACGGGCGACCGCGTGTACGTGTGGGGACGCAGGCCCGGTACCTAGGCCCCGGCGCGGCCGGGCTGTCGGAGGCCTCTGAGAGACTGGGGGCGCCATGACTGAGACAACAGCCCTGCGGACCGCGCCTCTGCGGGCCCGCGCCGAGATCGATTTGGCCGCCCTGCGGGCCAACGTGCGGGTGCTGCGCGCCCTCGCGCCGGGCGCGGCACTGATGGCCGTCGTGAAGTCCGACGCGTACGGCCATGGCGCCCTGCCGTGCGCCCGCGCGGCCGTCGAGGCGGGCGCGACCTGGCTGGGTACGGCGACGCCCGCGGAGGCCCTCGCGCTGCGCGCGGACGGCAGCCTGCCGGACGACGTGCGGATCATGTGCTGGCTGTGGACGCCGGGCGGGCCCTGGCGGGAGGCCATCGAGGCCCGCCTCGACGTGTCGGTCAGCGGTATGTGGGCGCTGCGGGAGGTCACCGAGGCCGCCCGGCAGGCCGGCGCCCCCGCGCGCGTGCAGCTCAAGGCCGACACCGGCCTCGGGCGCAACGGCTGCCAGCCGGGGGAGGACTGGGCGGAACTCGTCCGCGAAGCCCTCGCCGCCGAGGCCGCGGGGCTGATCCGGATCACCGGCCTCTGGTCCCACTTCGCCTGCGCCGACGAACCCGGGCACCCCTCCATCGCCCGCCAGCTCGACCTGTTCCGGGAGATGGTGGCCCACGCCGAGGACCAGGGCGTACGGCCCGAGGTACGGCACATCGCCAACTCGCCCGCCACGCTCACGATTCCCGAGAGCCACTTCGATCTCGTACGGTCGGGGATCGCCGTCTACGGCATCTCGCCCAGCCCCGAGCTCGGCTCCGCGGCCGACTTCGGGCTGCGGCCGGTCATGACGCTGTCGGCCTCACTGGCGCTGGTGAAGCGCGTTCCGGGGGGTCACGGCGTCAGTTACGGGCATCACTACAGCACCCCCGGCGAGACGACCCTCGGGCTCGTGCCCGTCGGGTACGCGGACGGCATTCCGCGGCATGCCTCCGGGACCGGACCGGTGCTGGTCGACGGCAAGTGGCGGACCGTGGCCGGGCGGGTCGCCATGGACCAGTTCGTGGTCGACCTGGGCGGGGACGAGCCGGAGGCGGGCGCCGAGGCCGTCCTCTTCGGGCCCGGCGACCGCGGCGAGCCCACCGCGGAGGACTGGGCGCAGGCCGCGGGAACCATCGCGTACGAAATCGTCACACGGATCGGAACGCGCGTTCCTCGCGTCTATGTGAATGAGGAACGAGCGGGGTAGCTCGCAGAGAGCGGCGAAAGCAGTGGGGTAGCCCGCGCGGAGCGGCGAAAGATGCGGGTCACCCGCGCAGAGCGGCGGAAGAGCGGAAGAGCGGGCCGGCGAAGAGGAGCAGGACGTGAGCGAGAGCAGTGCGGAGGCCGTCGCTGCCGTCGCCTCCGCCACGGGGGCGTCCGGCAGCTGGCGCCGCGCGACCGGCATCGCGGGCGCCGCGATAGGCGTCGTCGCCGCGGGCGCGGCGGCCGGTGTCGCCATAGAGCGGCTCACCGTCGGACGCGGAATGCGCCAGAAGGCCCGGCTCGCGCTCGACTCGGCGGGCCCGTACGGCTCGCTGCGCGGCATGCCGGGCAAGGCGCAGGCCGACGACGGCACCGAGCTGTACTACGAGGTCGACGACATCGAGCCCGAGGGCGGCTCGGCGCCTCGCCGGCGGCGTCTGTTCGGCCGCAAGGCGCCCGCGCCCGTCACCGTGGTCTTCAGCCACGGTTACTGCCTCAGCCAGGACTCCTGGCACTTCCAGCGGGCGGCGCTCCGGGGCGTCGTGCGGACCGTGTACTGGGACCAGCGTTCGCACGGGCGGTCCGGGCGTGGTGTCGCCCAGGTGGAGGGCGGGGTGCCCGTCGACATCGAGCAGCTCGGGCGGGATCTGAAAGCCGTCATCGACGCCGCCGTGCCGGAGGGGCCGATCGTGCTCGTCGGGCACTCCATGGGCGGGATGACGGTCATGGCGCTGGCCGACCAGTTTCCCGAGCTGATCCGGGAGCGGGTGGTCGCGGTCGCTTTGGTGGGGACGTCGTCGGGGCGGCTCGGTGAGGTCAACTTCGGGCTGCCGGTCGCCGGTGTCAACGCCGTGCGGCGGGTCCTCCCCGGAGTGCTGAAGGCGCTCGGGCAGCGGGCCGAGCTGGTGGAGAAGGGGCGGCGGGCCACCGCCGATCTCTTCGCCGGGATCATCAAGCGGTATTCGTTCGCTTCGCGGGATGTCGATCCGGCCGTGGCGCGGTTCGCCGAGCGGATGATCGAGGGCACGCCGATCGACGTGGTCGCCGAGTACTACCCGGCGTTCGCCGACCACGACAAGACCGAGGCGCTCGCCCACTTCGCCGATCTGCCGGTGCTCGTGCTGGCGGGGGTGGGTGATCTGGTGACGCCCAGTGAGCACAGCGAGGCCATCGCCGATCTGCTGCCCGACGCGGAGCTGGTGCTCGTGCCGGACGCCGGGCATCTGGTGATGCTGGAACACCCGGAAGTGGTCACCGACCGCCTCGCCGACCTCCTCACCCGCGCGGGGGCCGTGCCGGCAGGGGCTACCGTGGGTGGCTATGGAAGCACCGCACAACCAGGCTGAGACCGAGCTGACCGTCACCTCTCCCGAGCAGATGCGGGAGTTGGGGCGCCGTCTCGCCAAGCTGCTGCGCGCCGGTGACCTCGTGATGCTCAGCGGGGAGCTCGGCGCGGGGAAGACGACGCTGACCCGTGGGCTGGGGGAGGGGCTCGGGGTGCGGGGTGCCGTCACCTCGCCGACCTTTGTGATCGCGCGGGTGCACCCTTCGCTGGGGGGCGGGCCGCCGCTGGTTCATGTCGACGCGTACCGGCTGGGCGGGGGGCTCGACGAGATGGAGGACCTGGATCTTGATGTCTCGCTGCCCGAGTCCGTGGTTGTTGTGGAGTGGGGCGAGGGCAAGGTCGAGGAGCTGACCGACGATCGGCTGCAGGTCGTCATCCATCGGGCCGTGGGGGACACCACGGACGAGGTGCGGCATGTGACGCTGACGGGGGTTGGGGAGCGGTGGGGGGCCGTGTCGCTGGGAGTGCTGTCCGCCTGAGTGGTGGGTGGGCGTTGGGTGAGCGGCGTATCAGCGCTCATGAATATTCCGACAACGCGTCGGCAAGATATTGCGTTTGGTGTCCCGGGCGTGGTCACATGGTATCCAGCCCGTAGTTAGGTGTACCTAACTACGTCCGCCCCCGGCTCCCAGGAGGCGTCCATGCCGGCCACGGAACGGACGGAACGGGACGAGACGCAGCCGCGCCGTCCGCTGTACGGAGTGTCCATGCGTGATCTGTTGGCGGCGAGCGCTGCCGCGGATGCGGTGTCGAGGCCGCCGCGGGCGCCGGAGCCTGTGGCTCCGCGTAGGGGTGGGGAGCGCGAGGCGGCCTGAGCCGCGGGGCGTGGGTCGGTCTAACGGATCACGATGATCTTCTGGCCGATCGTTGCGAAGCCCCACATCGCGTTGCCGTCCTTGCGGGACTCGCGGATGCCGCCCGTGCGGGTGGTCGGGGCGGGTGCGGGGGCCGAGCCGTCCACTGCCGCGCTGAAGCCGATGGTGACGCCGTCGATGCTGGTGAAGCGGACTACGTGCTCGATGGGGGTGCCGTCGGTGCCGGTGACCGCGTTCGAGCGGGACGTGACCGTGTAGGTGCCCGGGGTGGGGTCCACTGTGCCGGGGGTGACCTTGAAGGTGCGCCTTACCTCGTTGTTTGTGTTGACCAGCCATACGCGGTCGTCGTCCACCGAGTACACGACCCGTTGACCCTTGCCGGAGGCGGTGGGCAGGGCGGCGGGGTTCTTCTTGTCCCGCGGGGCCTTCGAGGCGGCTGCCGCCGGTGAGGTGCTCGCGTGTGGGGTGTTGAGGCCGGGCGGGACGCTTGCCGAGGCCTGGTAGGCGAGGAATCCGACGGTCATGAGGGCTGCCGCGGTGAGTCCGGTGACGAATCCGGAGCTGCTGGTTGCCACCGTCGTCCACCTCTGTCGTGTTTTGTGCGGTGTGGTTGTGGCCGACCGTAGCAGTCGGGGTGCCTGCGGCGGCCTGTTGCGGGGCGGTGGGGTGCGCGTTGCGCCTCGGGTGCGGTGGGTGGGTCGGGGCCGCGCCGGGGGGTGTCCGTCCTCGGACCGGCGGTGCTGTGGGGGTGTGGGGTGCTGTGGCTTTACGCCGGCCTCTGCGGGCGGACACCCCCCGACACGGCCCCTTCTCGCCGTACGCGGGTGCTGGGCTGCTCTCCGGGCGCGTCCCTTCTCGCCGTACGTGGGTGCTGGGCCGGTCTGTCTCGGGTCCTGCTGCCTCCGCGCGCCCCCTGTAGTCCGGGCGGACGTCCGTCGTCGGGTGCGGGGAGCCGTAGGCTGTTTGCGTGCTCTTGCTCGCTCTGGATACCGCCACCCCTGCTGTCACCGTCGCGCTGCATGATGGGGCGCACGTCGTTGCCTCGTCCGGTCAGGTGGACGCGCGTCGGCACGGTGAGTTGCTGCTGCCTGCCGTTGACCGTGTGCTTGCCGAGGCCGGGCTGAAGCTCGACGCCGTGACCGGGGTTGTTGTCGGGGTCGGTCCCGGCCCGTACACCGGGCTTCGTGTGGGGCTGATGACCGCCGATACCTTTGGGCTCGCGCTCGGTGTTCCCGTGTACGGCGTGTGCACGCTGGACGGGCTCGCGTATGCGGCCGACATCGACAAGGGGCCCTTCGTTGTGGCTACCGATGCCCGGCGCAAGGAGGTGTACTGGGCGACGTACGCCGACTCACGTACCCGGCTGACCGGGCCTGCTGTTGACCGGCCTGCTGATATTGCCGAGCGGGTTGCGGGGCTGCCTGCTGTGGGTGCCGGTGCGCTGTTGTATCCCGACACCTTTCCCAAGGCGCACGAGCCCGAGCATGTGTCCGCGGCGGCGCTGGCGAGTCTGGCTGCCGAGCGGCTGGCCGCGGGGGAGGAGCTGCCGGCTCCCCGGCCGCTGTATCTGCGCCGGCCCGATGCCCAGGTTCCCAAGAACTACAAGGTGGTCACCCCCAAGTGACGGCATCGCTGCGCGAGATGCGCTGGTGGGACATCGACCCCGTGCTGGAGCTGGAGAAGGCCCTCTTCCCCGAGGACGCCTGGTCCCGGGGCATGTTCTGGTCCGAGCTGGCCCATGCGCGCGGGTCGGCGGCGACCCGGCGGTACGTCGTCGCGGAGGAGGGGGACCGGATTGTCGGGTACGCCGGGCTCGCTGCCTCCGGCGACCTGGGTGACGTTCAGACGATTGCCGTCGCCCGCGATCAGTGGGGCACCGGCCTCGGCAGCGTGCTGCTGACGGAGCTGCTCCGGGCGGCTACCGCCTTCGACTGCGCCGAGGTGATGCTGGAGTGCCGGGTCGACAACATCCGCGCCCAGAAGCTCTACGAGCGCTTCGGCTTTGAACCCATCGGTTTCAGACGCGGCTACTACCAGCCGGGCAATGTGGACGCCCTGGTGATGCGACTGACCGACCCTGCAACCTCCGTACAAGGAACCGAGATCCATGGCTGACGAACCGCTCGTCCTCGGCATCGAGACCTCCTGCGACGAGACCGGCGTCGGCATCGTCCGCGGTACCACCCTGCTGGCGGACGCCGTCGCGTCCAGCGTCGACGAGCACGCCCGCTTCGGCGGGGTCGTGCCGGAGGTTGCCTCCCGGGCGCATCTGGAGGCGATGGTGCCGACCATCGACCGTGCGCTGAAGGAGGCGGGGGTCACGGCGAGGGATCTGGACGGCATCGCGGTGACTGCCGGTCCGGGACTCGCGGGTGCGCTGTTGGTCGGGGTCTCGGCTGCCAAGGCGTACGCCTATGCGCTCGGCAAGCCGTTGTACGGCGTCAACCATCTGGCTTCCCATATTTGTGTGGACCAGCTGGAGCACGGGGCGCTGCCGGAGCCGACCATGGCGCTGTTGGTGTCCGGTGGGCACTCCTCGCTGTTGCTGTCGAGCGACATCACCTCCGACGTGCGGCCGATGGGCGCGACGATCGATGACGCTGCGGGTGAGGCCTTCGACAAGATTGCTCGGGTGCTGAATCTGGGGTTCCCCGGTGGTCCTGTTATCGACCGGTATGCGAAGGAAGGGGATCCGCGGGCCATCGCCTTTCCTCGCGGGCTCACCGGGCCTCGCGATCCCGCGTACGACTTCTCCTTCTCGGGGCTGAAGACGGCCGTGGCCCGGTGGATCGAGGCCAAGCGGGCTGCGGGGGAGGAGGTGCCGGTGCGGGATGTGGCGGCTTCCTTCCAGGAGGCTGTGGTGGATGTGCTGACCCGTAAGGCTGTGCGGGCCTGCAAGGACGAGGGTGTCGATCACTTGATGATCGGTGGCGGTGTTGCCGCCAACTCCCGGCTGCGGGTGCTGGCGCAGGAGCGCTGCGAGGCGGCCGGGATCCGGCTGCGGGTGCCGCGGCCCAAGCTGTGCACGGACAACGGTGCGATGGTCGCGGCGCTGGGCGCGGAGATGGTCGCCCGGAACCGGGCCGCCTCCGGCTGGGACCTGTCCGCCGACTCCTCGCTGCCGGTGACCGACCCGCATGTGCCCGGTCACGATCATGTGCACGAGGTCAGCAAGGACAACCTGTACTCGTGACGGTCGCGTTGATGTGGGAGGCGCGGGCCGCGGAGGGCCGGGGCGAGGAGCTGCTGGACTGGGTCCGCGGGCAGCGGCTCGCCGAGGAGCCGCTGCGTCGGGAGACGTTCACCGCACCGCAGGACCGGGTGCTGGTCATTACCTGGTGGGACGGCGACTACGACTCCGTACTGCCTGAACTGCCCGAGCCCGATGGTGCGTTGGTCACTCGGGCAGTGCATCGGTGGCGGTTCGAGTCAGTGGCCTCGGGGTGAGGGAGAGGCGCCAGGGCTTCTCCGGGTTGTGGCCCCGCCACAGCGTCTTGTGGTGACGGCGCTCCCACTCGGCGGCCAGCCAGGCCCGCCCCAGCCAGGCCAGTGCCGGCCAGAGCGGGAGCAGGGCCGTCGCGGGTTCCCAGGCGAAGGCCAGGCCCAGTGTCACCGGCGTCATCATGGCGAACAGCCAGGGGTTCAGCGGGTGGCGGAGCAGGGACTTCTCGGCGGGCGGTTCCGGCAGGGCAACCGCCGTCTCGAAGTCCCCTATCTCGCCTATCCACTTGATGCGGGTTGCCTGCAGGAGGGTGAGCAGTACGGGGAAGCCGATCAGGCCGGCCAGGAACAGGTGGAGTCCGCCGGGGCCGAACAGCGTGCCGTGGACGTTGACCGTCAGCGGCGCGCAGATGGCGGCCACGGTCAACGCCGTGATGGCCGACCGCAGTTCATGGTGGACGTGCCTGTCCATTCGTAACCCCTCCCCCGGGCGCGTCAGGAGGGTTGTGACACCTCCGTCTCGCACCTGAGGCGTCGGTCCGGGCCGAGCGCCCGTACCGGGCCGGTGAGAGTCAGGCGTGCCGTGTGACGCACCTCCGCGCTGGATGCTCCCAACCGTAGTTCCAGCGCCCCGGGTTCGACCACCTTGAGATTTGAACGATTGGTGAAGGCCGACAGGTCCGCGTGGAAGTGGAAGGTCACTCGGCGGGCCTCGCCGGGGGCCAACTCCAGGCGCTGGTAGCCGATCAGGCGGACGTCGGGGCGGGTCACGGAGGCCACCGGGTCGTGCAGGTACAGCTGGACGACCTCCGCGCCCTCGCGGTCGCCGGTGTTGCGGACGGTCACGGTCAGGTCGTACGAGCCGTCCGTGCCGATCTCCGCGTCCGCCGCGTCGGACTCCCAGGCGAAGGTCGTGTACGAGCGTCCGTGGCCGAAGGCGTAGAGCGGGGTCGGGTCCAGGTTGCTGACCTCGCCCGCCAGGCCCAGCGGCGGCTGGAGGTACGTCCACGGCTGGCCGCCGGGCACCTGCGGCACGCTCACCGGGAGGCGCCCGGACGGGTTCACCCGGCCCGACAGCACTCCCGCCACCGCCGGGCCGCCCTCCTCCCCGGGGAAGAAGCCCTGGACGACGGCGGCGAGCCGGCCGTGCCAGCGGCCGAGCGCGTAGGGGCGGCCGGTGAGCAGTACGAGTACGACCGGGACGCCGGTGGCCACCAGTGTGTCGAGCAACTCGCCTTGTACACCGGGTAGTTGAAGGTCGGTTACGTCACAGCCCTCGCCGGACGTGCCGCGTCCGAACAGGCCCGCCCGGTCGCCGAGCACGGCCACGCACACATCCGCCTCGGAGGTGCGGGCGACGGCCTCCTCGAAGCCGGAGGTGTCGGGGTCGGAGGTGTCGCAGCCCTGCGCGAACGTCACCTTCGCGTCCGGGAGTTCGCCGCGCAGCGCCTCCAGGACGGTGGGGATCTCGATCCCCGCCGGGATGTCGGGGTGGTGGGGCAGGACGTGGGAGGGGAACGAGTAGCAGCCGAGCATCGCCAGCGCGTCGGCCGCTCGCGGGCCCACCACCGCGATCCGGGTGTCCGGGGGGAGGGGCAGGAGGCCGTCGGGGTTGTCCAGCAGGACGACCGACTCCTCGGCCAGGCGGCGGGCCACGGCGCGGTTCTCCGTCGAGTCCAGGTCGATCCGCTCGGCCGGGGTCGGGTCCCAGTCCTCGTCGAGGAGGCCCAGTTCGCACTTCTGGAGCAGGACCCGGCGCGCCGCGCGGTCGATCAGGGACTCGGGGATCTCGCCCGCGCGGACGGCCTCGATCAGCGGGGTGCCGTAGCACTTCAGGGTGGGAAGTTCGACGTCGAGGCCCGCGGTGAGCGCCGCGTGGGCCGCGCCCGCCTCGTCGCCGGCGATCCGGTGCTGGCTCTGCAGGAAGCCGACGCCGAAGTAGTCGGCGACCACGGTGCCGGTGAACCCCCACTCCTCGCGCAGGAGTTGGGTCAGCAGCCAGGGGTCGGCCGAGGCCGGGACGCCGTCGGTGTCGGTGTACGCGGCCATCACCGAGCGGGCCCCGCCCTCGCGCAGCGCGAACTCGAAGGGCAGCAGGGTGATGTCGGCGAACTCCCGGACCCCTGCCCGTACGGGCGCCAGGTTGCGGGCGCCCGCCGAGGACGCGTACCCGGCGAAGTGCTTGAGCGTGGCGACGATCCCGGCCGATTCCAGGCCCCGGACGTAGGCGGCGCCGACCGTGCCGACCAGGTACGGGTCCTCGCCGATCGTCTCCTCGACCCGTCCCCAGCGCGGGTCGCGGACGACGTCCAGGACGGGGGCGAGGCCCTGATGGACGCCGACGGCGCGCAGGTCGCCGCCGATGCGCCGGGCCATCTCCTCGACGAGCGGCGGGTCGAAGCTCGCGCCCCAGGCCAGCGGCACCGGATACGCCGTCGCCCGCCAGGCGGTGAAGCCCGCCAGGCACTCCTCGTGGGCGACCGCGGGAATGCCGAAGCGGCCCGCCGCCGCGATACGGCGCTGGGCGCGGGCCAGTGCCTGCGCGCCCAGCGCCGGGTCCACGGGGGCGGTGCCGAAGGGGCGGGTGAGCTGGCCGAGGCCCTGGGTGATCAGCTCGTTCCAGTCGTAGTCCGCGGTCATCTCGCGTTGCAGCGGGGCGACTCCGTCCCCGTCGGTGCTGGCGCCCACCCACACGCCGTAGAGCTGGGCGGTCTTCTCTTCCAGGGTCATCCGGGAGAGCAGGTCGTCGACGCGGGCGGAGGCGGGCAGCGCGGGGTCGCGCCAGGGGGCGGTGGTCATGAAACTCCTGTCGGGGCGGGTGGCCTCTCGCGAATGAAACGTATGACCTCTCGCGAATGTTTCGTTGTTCACCTCGAATGTTCCGGGAACCTAGGGGCGGTGAGAAGGGTTCGTCAAGAGGGGGCGCAGGGATACGATCGCCGCCATGACACCCCCGGAGCCCGCTGAAACCCGGACGACAAGCCATGCGACCGGTCGGTCCACACAGACCGCGACACTCGCCGAGATCGCCCGAGAGGCCGGCGTCTCGGCGCCGACTGTTTCGAAGGTCCTCAACGGCCGCGCCGACGTCGCCCCCGCGACGCGCAGCCGCGTCGAGGAGTTGCTGCGCGCCCACGGCTACCGTCGACGACGGGCCGAGGCGAGCCGTTCGCCCCTGATCGACCTGGTCTTCCACGAGCTGGAGAGCGCGTGGGCGATGGAGGTCATCCGGGGCGTGGAGAACGTCGCCCGGGACGCCGGGCTGAGCGTGGTGCTCAGTGAGAGCGCCGGCCGGCTCACGCCCGGGCGCACCTGGGCCGACCAGGTCGCCGCCCGGCGTCCGCACGGCGTGATCCTTGTGCTGTCCGGGCTCGACGAGTCCCAGCGCGCGCTGCTGACCAGCCGGTCCATCCCGTTCGTGGTGATGGACCCGGCCGGTGACCCCGGCGCGGACGTGCCGTCCATCGGCGCCACCAACTGGCAGGGCGGGCTGGCCGCGACCCGGCACCTGGTGGAGCTCGGGCACCGCCGGATCGGCGCGATCAGCGGGCCCTCGCGGATGATGTGCAGCCGCGCCCGCATCGACGGCTACCGGGCCGCGCTGGAGACGGCCGGGCTGCCGGTCGACCCGGCGCTGATCCGGCCCGGCGACTTCCACCACGAGACCGGCTACCGCCAGGGTCTTGAGCTGCTGCGCGGCCCGGACCGGCCCACCGCGGTCTTCGCCGGCAACGACCTCCAGGCGCTCGGCCTGTACGAGGCGGCGCGCGAGCTGGGCCTGCGCATCCCGGAGGACCTCAGCGTCGTCGGCTTCGACGACCTTCCGGTCGCGCGCTGGGTCGGGCCGCCGCTGACGACCGTACGGCAGCCGCTGACCGAGATGGCCGAGGCCGCCGCCAAGCTGGTCCTGGACCTGGCGCGGGAGGACGGCGATCCGGCGGCCACGCGGGTGGAGCTGGCGACCAGCCTGGTGGTGCGGAGCAGTACTGCGGCGCCTGTGGCCGGAAGGTGACGTATTGACGGGTGGGGTGGGCGCCTCCACACTCCTCCGAAGTGAATCGGTTGTACGACCGAAACTTTCGGAGGCACCCGCAATGAGAACCTCCAGATCGTCTCTACGGACGCGGTTGGCCGCGCTGATCGCCGGGGCGGCCGCCGTCGGTGGCCTGCTCGTCGCCGGGACGACCGGCGCCCACGCCGCCGACACTCCGCTGCGCGACCTCGCCGACGCCAAGGGCAAGGTCATCGGCACGGCGGTCACCGGGTCCAAGCTCACCGGCACCTACGGCGACATCGCGGGGACGCAGTTCAACGCGCTCACCCCCGGCAACGCCATGAAGTGGGGCTCGGTCGAGCCGACCCGGTCCAACTTCAACTGGGCCGAGGCCGACCAGATCGTGGACTTCGCCGAGGCGCACGGCCAGCAGGTTCGCGGCCACACCCTGGTCTGGCACAGCCAGAACCCCAGCTGGCTGACGAACGGCAGCTGGACCCCGGCCCAGCTCGGCCAGCTGATGACCGACCACATCGCCACCGAGGTCGGCCGCTACAAGGGGCGGCTTGCCACCTGGGACGTGGTCAACGAGCCGTTCAACGAGGACGGCACCTACCGCCAGACGCTCTGGTACAACGGCCTCGGCGCCGACTACATCGCCCAGGCGCTGACCGCCGCCCGGGCCGCCGACCCGAGCGCCAAGCTGTACATCAACGACTACAACGTCGAGGGCGTCAACGCGAAGAGCACCGCCCTGTACAACCTGGTCAAGTCGCTGAAGGAGCGCGGAGTGCCGATTGACGGGGTGGGGTTGCAGGCCCACCTCATCCTCGGTCAGGTGCCGTCCACGCTCCAGCAGAACATCCAGCGCTTCGCCGACCTCGGCGTCGACGTGGTGATCACCGAGCTGGACATCCGGATGACCACGCCCTCGGACAGCGCCAGGCTCGCCCAGCAGGCCACCGAGTACAAGCAGGTGGTGAACGCCTGCGTCGCCGTGACCCGGTGCCACGGCGTCACCGTGTGGGGCTTCACCGACTCCGACTCCTGGATCCCGTCCACCTTCCCGGGCGAGGGCGCGGCGACCCCGTACGACGAGAACTACGTGCCGAAACCGGCGTACTACGCCATCGCGGAGGCCCTCGGGGGCACGACCACACCGCCGCCGACGGATGCGTGCACGGCGACGTACAGCGTCGCCAACCAGTGGAACACCGGGTTCACGGGGCAGGTACGGATCGCGTGCGACGGGGCCTCGCTGTCGTCGTGGAAGGTGAACTGGACGTACGGCGCGGGCCAGCAGATCAGCCAGGCCTGGAACGCGAACTGCACCCAGACGGGCGCGGCGGTCAGCTGCACCAACGCCTCCTACAACGGGACGGTGCCGGACGGCGGTTCGGTGACCTTCGGGTTCAACGCGACCTGGAGCGGGAGCAATCCGGTGCCGACCGTGACACTGGGCTGAGAAATCTGAGAATTTCTCAAGAAAACCGTCCGCGACGCGCTCCTTGTAATAATTCGGACTTACGTTCCTGTCCGTGACCGGAGACGACGCGAACGGGGACGAGGGCAGAAGAGTGGGCCGGCGGTCGAGAGTGCTCAAGGCCGCCGGCCTCGCACTGGCGGGCGTACTGGTGCTGGCCGCCGCCGCGGCGGGCTGGGCGTACTGGCAGCTGAACGACAACATCCAGAGTGTCGACATCAACAGCGCGCTCGGCGACGACCGGCCGCCCAAGGTGACGCCGTCTCCTTCGGCCGTCACCGAGGAACTGCCCAGCGAGGCCCTGAACATCCTGGTCCTGGGCTCCGACTCGCGCAGCGGCGCGCAGAACCAGGCGCTCGGCGGCGGTGACAGCGAAGGCGCCCGCTCCGACACGGCGATGGTGGTGCACATCGACGCGGGGCGGACCGGGGCGACGGTGGTGAGCATCCCGCGGGACACGCTCGTCACCCGGCCGTCCTGCCCGCTGGAGGACGGCGGGTCCACAGCGGTTGCCTACAACGCGATGTTCAACAGCGCCTACGCGGTGGGCGGTCCGGTCTGCGCGGTCAAGACCGTCGAGTCGCTCACGAACGTCCGCATGGACCACTACATCGAGATCGACTTCTCCGGCTTCGCGAACCTGGTGGACGCGCTCGGCGGCGTCACCGTCACCACGGAGGAGGACATCGACGACGAGGACAGCCACCTCACCCTGGAGGCCGGCACCCATCATCTCGACGGCGAGCAGGCCCTCGCCCTGGCCCGCACCCGGCACGGCATAGGCGACGGCAGCGACCTGGGCCGCATAGGCCTGCAGCAGACGCTGGTGAAGGCGCTGCTGGCGCAGATCTCCTCGACGAGCCTGCTCACCGACCCCACCGAGCTCTACCAGGTGGCCGACGCGGTCACCGGCAGCCTCACCACCGACACCGGCCTGGACTCCCTGACCGAGCTGACGGGCCTCGGCAGGAGCCTGAGCGGTCTGTCGGAGGACAGCGTCCGGACGGTGACGATGCCGGTGGTGCGGGCCCCCTCGGACCCCAACCGGGTGGTGGCGGACGAGCCGGAGGCGAGCGAACTGTGGGAGTCGCTGCGCTGAGGCAGACCCTCCGAACCGTGAAAACACCTGCCTGAACTGCGGAAACACCTGCGCGTAAAAGATCTTGGAATTATTTTGGCGGGGATGTCGATCCGGGTGTCCCGCGATCGACGCATGGGTGAGAGGCCGGGAAGGACCGGCCCGACCACGAGTTCCGAGGAGTCACCATGCCCCGCTACCTGTCGCTCGTTCGCATCGACGAGACCAACGCCCCCGCCGAGGGCCCCAGCGCCGAGCTGATGCAGCGCATGGGCGAGCTGATCGAGGAGATGACGAAGGCCGGCGTCCTGCTCGACACCGCAGGCCTCACCCCCACCGCCCAGGGCACCCGCGTGCACTACGCGGGCGGCGAACTGTCCGTCACCGACGGGCCGTTCACCGAGTCCAAGGAGGTCGTCGGCGGCTATGCGCTGATGCAGGCCAAGGACAAGGCCGAGGCGATCGAGTGGACCAAGCGGTTCCTGAAGATCCACGAGGCGCACTGGACCGTGACCTGCGAGGTGCGGGAGATCGCCGAGGGCTGACCTTGGCTGCGCGTGCGTACGGGTGTCTGATGGTGGGCTGTGACAGCACAGCCCACCGCCGACCCGCGCGGCGCCATCGAAACGGTCTTCCGTATGGAGGCCCCCCGCGTGATCGCCGCCGTCGCCCGGATCGTGCGGGACGTCGGCATCGCCGAGGAGCTCGCGCAGGACGCCCTCGTCGCCGCCCTGGAGCAGTGGCCGAGGGACGGCGTGCCCGACAACCCCGGCGCCTGGCTGACGGCCGCCGCCAGACACCGCGCCGTCGATCTGATCCGCCGGCGCGAGAACTACGCCCGCAAGCTCGCCGAGATCGGCCGGGACCTGTCGGACGTGGCGCCCCCGGAGGAGCCCGCCGACCCCGACGACATCGACGACGACCTGCTCAGGCTCGTCTTCACCGCCTGCCACCCGGTGCTGTCCACCGAGGCCCGGATCGCCCTCACCCTGCGTCTGCTCGGCGGTCTGACCACGGCTGAGATCGCCCGCGCGTTCCTGGTGCCCGAGCCCACGGTCGCCCAGCGCATCGTCCGCGCCAAGCGCACCCTGGCGACGAAGAACATCGCCATCGAAGTGCCCTACGGCGCCGACCGCGAGGCCCGTCTCGGCTCCGTCCTCGACGTCATCTACCTGATCTTCAACGAGGGTTACGCCGCCACCGCGGGCGACGACTGGCTGCGCCCGGCCCTGTGCGAGGACGCGCTGCGGCTGGCCCGGGTGCTGTCCGGGCTGATGCCGAAGGAGCCGGAAGTCCACGGCCTCACCGCCCTGTTGGAGTTCCAGGCCGCCCGCGTGACGGCCCGCACTGGCCCGGACGGCGAACCGGTCCTGCTGAAGGACCAGAACCGCCGCCGCTGGAACCGCATGCTCATCGCCCGCGGAGTCGCCGCCCTCGGCCGGGCCAACGCCACCGGCGCCCCGGGCCCGTACGCCCTCCAGGCCGCCATCGCCGCCTGCCACGCGCACGCGTACACCTACGAGGAGACCGACTGGAGGTCCATCGCCACGCTCTACGGCCTGCTCGCCGCCCGCGCCCCCTCCCCGGTGGTGGAGCTGAACCGCGCGGTCGCCGTGTCGATGGCCGACGGCCCGGCCCCCGCCCTGGACATCGTCGACGCCCTCGCCGCCGAACCGGCGCTGCGCGACTACCACCTGCTGCCGAGCGTGCGCGGAGATCTGCTGGCCCGCCTCGGGCGTCCGGCGGAGGCGGCGGCGGAGTTCGAGCGGGCGGCCGCGCTGACCCGCAACGAACGGGAGCGGGAGCTGCTCCGGGCGAAAATCCGTTCGCTCGGCGCCCGGTGACCCATTCCCTTCCTGGTCAGCGGCGGTTTACAGTTGCGCGGCTGCCGCAGCCGGCGTGACGTCCTTCCGCGGTCCGGCAGCGCTCCGACACCCGTGGGGGGTACTTACGCATGCGATCTTCCGGATCGAGCGGCGCCGGCACGCGCCGCGGACTCGTCGCGCTCACGGCGGCGACGGCACTGGCCGCGGGCCTGGCGGTCGGGGCGGCGCCGGGGGCCTCGGCCGAGACCGCCGACTGGCCCGCCACCACCGGCATCCTCACCGCCGACATGGACGGTCAGATCTCGCAGCTGGCCGAGGACGGATCGGCGGCGCCGGTGAAGCGGCTCTCGGACGCCATGAAGCCCTCCTGGTCACCCGACGGCAGCCGCATGGCCTACGTCAACCAGGTCACCGGACGCGTCAACGTCGTCCGGTACAACTTCACCGGCCCCGTGGAACTCCCGGTCAGGACGACCAACACGATCCTCGCCGGAGACCCCACCTTCTGGGGCAGCGGCAGCCAGGTCGTCTTCGAGCTCAACGGCCGGCTGCGTGTCGCCCCGTCCGACGGCAGCCGCTACCAGCAGCACCTGTTCGGCACCGCGCAGGAAGGCTGTGACTCCCAGCCGAGCGGCGCGATCGGCGGCAAGCTGGCGTTCATCCGCTCGGGCAGCACCTGCGGCGGCGACAGCCGCTACGGCGCCCTGTGGGTCTACGACGGCCCGACCGGCACCTTCAAGAAGCTGATGGACGGCAGGGCGAGCGCCCCGTCCATCTCCCCGGACGGCACCAAGGTCGCGTACACCCTCGACCAGGCGCTGTACGTGATCAACACGGACGGCACCGGAGCGACCCGCCTGCTGCCCGAGGAGACCGGCAGCGTCCGGCGCCCCACCTGGTCGCCCGACGGCGCCCGGCTGGCGTACGAGGTGGTGAACACCTCGAACGAGCTGCGCAACGAGATCCTCGACCTCGCCACCGGCACCACCAAGGTCATCTACGACACCCCCTCCACCGCGAAGTGGGACCTCGCCTGGCAGCCCCTGCGCAAGAACGACGTCGGCCGGGTCTGGGGCGCCGACATTTACGGCACCAACATCGCCGGGTCCCGCTGGACCTGGAACACCGTCGGCCAGAGCGAGCCCGGCCTGAAGGACGCCTCGTCCGCCGTGCTGGTCTCCAAGGACAGCCAGGCGTACGCGCTGACGGCCCCCGCGCTCGCGGGCAAGAAGGGCGGCCCGGTCCTGCTGACCTCTGGCAGCGCGCTGTCCTCGACCGTGCAGACCGAGCTCAAGCGCATCCTCAAGCCCGGCGCGACGGTCTACCTCGTCGGCGGCACGTCGATCCTGAGCGGCACCGTCGCCTCGAAGGTCTCCGCGCTCGGCTTCACCCCCAAGCGCCTTGCGGGCACGTCCCGTTACTCGACCTCGGTCGCCGTCGCCAAGGCGATGACCGGCGCTCCGACGGACGTCTTCCTCGCGACCGGCAACGACTACCACGCGGCGCTGGCCGCGGCCTCCGCCGCCGGCGGGACGGGCCGGAGCGGCAAGTCCGTCGTCGTCCTCAACGACGGCAACAGCCTGACGGCGTCCGTGAAGTCGTACCTCAACGGCCTCGACCCGCGGACCACGCACATCATCCCCGTCGGCGGCTCGGCGAAGTACGCGCTGACGCACACGTCGTTCTCCAACTGGCCGTCGACGTACTCCTACTACCCGGTCGTCGCGAGCACCCACGAGGGCACCGCGGCCGCGCTCGCCCGCTTCTGGTGGGGCGGCCCGCGCAACGCCGCCCTCGCCGACACCGACAGCTGGCGCGGCGGCGCCACGGCCGGCGCGGCGATGAACGTCTACGGTCCGCTGTTGTGGACGCAGTCCGACGCGCTCTCCACCGAGACCCGGTCGTACCTGGTCAAGGGTGCCGCGAACGTCCGCTTCGTGGCCGTCTTCGGTGGTACCGGCTCGGTGTCGACGGCGGCGGTGAACACCGCGGGCTCGGCGATCAGCGCGAGCAGCAGCCTGTGGGACTACACGGCGTACTACAACGGCCTTGAACCGGCCGCGAGTCCGAGCGCCCTGGCGGCGACGCCCAAGGCGAGCCCGGACCTCACCGCGCTGCGCACGACGGCCACGCGCTAGGCGTTCCGCTCGAAGCGCGGCGCTGTGCCGTCGGTCGGCCGCGGCGCCGTCGTGGCTGGTCGCGCGCGGCGGAGCCGCATATCGATGCAGCCCCGCGCCCCTTCGGGGCGCTACCGAACCGCAGCCGACTTCGCCCGACCCGCTCGGCCGCTCACGCGGGGGCCCCGACCAGCATCGTCGGCGCCCCCGCGACCCGGGTCAGGAACACGGTCGCCGAGTTCGGCCCCTGCGGCTTGACCTTCTTGCGCAGCTCCTCCGGCTCGACGGCGGAGCCGCGCTTCTTGACGGTGAGGATGCCGACCTCGCGCTCCCGGAGCAGGGCCTTCAACTTCTTGACGTTGAAGGGGAGTCGGTCGGTGATCTCGTAGGCGGTGGCGTACGGGGTCGGGCGCAGCTCGTCCGCGGTGATGTACGCGATGGTGGGGTCGATCAGTCCGCCGGTCAGGTCCTCGGCGACCTCGGCGACCAGATGGGCTCGGATGACGGCGCCGTCGGGCTCGTACAAGTACCGTCCGACGGGCCGGACTTCGGGGTCGGGGAGGCCGCGGCCGAGCAGTGTCCGGGGGCCGGGCAGCAGGGTCGCCCGGACCGCCCCGGGCGCGGTCCCGAACCACAGCACCGCCTCCTTCACGTCCCCGCCGTCCGAGATCCACTCGGCCTCGGCCTCGGCGGGCACCGCTTCGTGGGGGATGCCGGGGGCCACCTTCAGGGCGGCGTGCGGGGCCTTCGAGGCGGCCTGGACGGCCCAGGAGAGCGGTGGCGAGTAGGCCTCGGGGTCGAAGATGCGGCCCCGGCCGCCGCGTCGGGCCGGGTCGACGAACACGGCGTCGTACCCGGCCGTGTCCACCTCCGTCACATCCGCCTCCCGGACCTCGATCAGGCCGGCGAGATCCAGCGCCTCGGCGTTCGCCCGGGCCACCGCCGCCGTCAGCGGGTCCCGGTCCACCGCCAGCACCCGGATCCCGGCCCGGGCCAGCGCGATCGCGTCACCGCCGATCCCGCAGCACAGGTCGGCCACGGAGGTCACTTCCAGCTCCCGCAGACGCCGTGCCCGGTACGCGGCCACGCTCGCCCGCGTCGACTGCTCGACCCCGTTCGGGGTGAAGAACATTCGCCCGGCGTCCTCGGCCCCGAACTTCGCCGCCGCCCGCTGCCGCAGCCGGGCCTGGCCGAGCGCCGCCGACACCAGCTCGGCGGGATGGTCGCGGCGCAGCCGGGTGGCGACGGCGAGCTCGTCGGCGGGGGCGGTGCCGCGCACTTCGTCGAGGAGGGCGCGGCCCTCGGGGGTGAGGAGGGGAGCGAGGTCGTTCACCGGGTCATTGTGGGCCAGACCGGCTTCTTGTGGGCCACTCGGTGGACCGTGCGCCTCCGGCGGCGGTGTCGGCGCGGGTTCCCGGCGGGGCCCTGCGAGGATCCGGCACCATGCGAGTAGTAGGACAAAATGACAAAAACCGGTCTGCTCCGGGGATGCGGATCCGCGGCGGACTCGCCGTGCTCGCCGTCGCCGCCATCGCCTCCGGCTGCGCGCAGGGCGGCGGCTCCGGCCCCGGCACGAAGGTGCGCCCGGCACCCGGCCAGCAGCCCCTCCAGGCGCCCTGGGCCCGCGCCCTGGACGCCTACGCCACCAAGCTGCGCGCCTCCGCGGCCGTGGCCGAACGCTGGGGCCTGAAGCGGGTTCCGCTGACGCCCCCGGCGCCCCCGGCGAAGAAGCCGAGGATCACGACCCGCAAGGGCTTCGAGGTCGACGGCCACGAGGAACGCGGCCTGCCGCCCGTCTTCACCACGATCCCCACCGAGCAGAAGATCGTCTTCCTCACCATCGACGACGGCGCCGAGAAGGACCCGGCCTTCCTGCGGATGATGAGCGAACTGAAGGTCCCGTACACCGCCTTCCTCAGCGACTACCTGGTGAAGGAGGATTACGGCTACTTCGAGCGGATGGGGGACAGCGGGGTCGGCCTCAACAACCACACCCTCCACCACCCCTTCCTGCCCGCCCTCTCCTACGCCCGCCAGAGGCACGAGATCTGCGGCATGCAGGACGTGATCGAGAAGCGCTACGGCAAGCGCCCCCGCCTCTTCCGCCCGCCCTTCGGCAGCTACAACGGCACCACCCTGCGCGCCGCCAAGTCCTGCGGCATCACCCACGCCCCCCTGTGGAACGAGGAGGTCTTCGTCGACCGCTGGGAGTACCGCGAGTGGGACCGGGACATCCACCCCGGCGACATCGTCCTCAGCCACTTCCGCGGCAAGGAGCACTGGAAGGGCACGATGACCGACATGATCCGGCGGTTCCTCGACCGGGTCACGGCCGAGGGGTACGCCGTGGCCCGGCTGGAGGACTACCTGTGAGGCTGCGGGGCCTGCTCGCCGGGGTGGTGGCGGCCGCGCTGCTGACCGGCTGCGGCCGGTTCGCGGGCCCCGCCGCGCCCTCGGACCGGCCGCCCCTGCCCCTGCCGGCGCAGCCGTCCCGCCCGCCGGTCGTGCAACAGGTCCCCACCCGGGACGCCGTCGTCTTCCTCACCTACGACGACGGCGCCGAGCGGGACCCCCGCTTCGTCGACCTGGTCCGCGAACTGCGCCTGCCCGTCAGCATGTTCCTCACGGACAGCGTGGCCGGCCCGGGCTACGGCCACTTCGCGCGCCTGCAGTCGGTGGGCGCGTCGATCCAGAACCACACCCTCGACCACACCGCCCTGCGCGGCCTGCCGTACGCCGGCCAGCGCGCCGAGATCTGCGGCCAGCAGAACAAGCTCCGCGCCCGCTTCGGCGTCCGCCCCCGCCTCTTCCGCCCGCCCCACGGCCGCTACGACGCCACCACCCTCCGCGCGGCGGCCGACTGCGGCATCGGCTCGGTCGTCCTGTGGCGGGCGACGATGGGGGCCGACGGCCGCCTCGCCTACACCGGGGGTGCGTCCCGTCTGCGCCCCGGCGACATCGTCTCCCTCCCGTCGGACGACCCGACGGGGCTGACGCTGGTGGAGCGGACGACGCGGGTGCTGCGGGAGATCGAGGGGCGGGGGCTGCGGGTGGGACGGCTGGAGGACTACCTGTGAAGCCGTCCGGAACTGCCGGGCGGCACGGCGCGCATTAGCAGTCCGCTTGACCGAGTGCTAATGCCGGTCATAGTCTCGGCTCTGGCACTCCCCCCTGGAGAGTGCCAACACAGCGACGGGCAGGTCCGGCACCCGCGACGACGGATCGACCTGGTCGCCACCTCAGACAGTTAACCCCGTGAGATCTCCGAAGGGGGAGGTCGGATCGTGACGACCGCCAGCTCCAAGGTTGCCATCAAGCCGCTTGAGGACCGCATTGTGGTCCAGCCGCTGGACGCCGAGCAGACCACGGCCTCGGGCCTGGTCATTCCGGACACCGCCAAGGAGAAGCCCCAGGAGGGCGTCGTCCTGGCCGTGGGCCCGGGCCGCTTCGAGAACGGCGAGCGCCTGCCGCTCGACGTCAAGACCGGCGACATCGTGCTGTACAGCAAGTACGGCGGCACCGAGGTGAAGTACAACGGCGAGGAGTACCTCGTCCTCTCGGCTCGCGACGTGCTCGCGATCATCGAGAAGTAATTCACTTCAAGCACATTGCTTGACGCTGCGCCCCTGGCCCCCGCGACCACTTGAGAAGCCGGGCGCCCGGGGCGCAGTGCCTTTTTTCACCCACAGATTTCCGAGAGGGCTCCCGCTGTCATGGCGAAGATCCTGAAGTTCGACGAGGACGCCCGTCGCGCCCTTGAGCGCGGCGTCAACAAGCTGGCCGACACGGTCAAGGTGACGATCGGCCCGAAGGGTCGCAACGTCGTCATCGACAAGAAGTTCGGCGCGCCGACCATCACCAACGACGGTGTCACCATCGCCCGCGAGGTCGAGGTCGAGGACCCGTACGAGAACCTCGGCGCCCAGCTGGTGAAGGAGGTGGCGACCAAGACCAACGACATCGCGGGTGACGGCACCACCACCGCCACCGTGCTGGCCCAGGCGCTCGTCCGCGAGGGCCTGAAGAACGTCGCCGCGGGTGCCTCCCCGGCGCTGCTGAAGAAGGGCATCGACGCGGCCGTAGCCGCCGTGTCGGAGGACCTGCTCGCCTCGGCCCGCCCGATCGAGGAGAAGTCCGACATCGCCGCCGTCGCCGCGCTGTCCGCCCAGGACCAGCAGGTCGGCGAGCTCATCGCCGAGGCGATGGACAAGGTCGGCAAGGACGGTGTCATCACCGTCGAGGAGTCCAACACCTTCGGTCTGGAGCTGGACTTCACCGAGGGCATGGCCTTCGACAAGGGCTACCTGTCGCCGTACTTCGTGACGGACCAGGAGCGCATGGAGGCCGTCCTGGAGGACCCCTACATCCTCATCAACCAGGGCAAGATCTCCT
This sequence comes from Streptomyces sp. NPDC079141, assembly GCF_040686775.1. Taxonomy (NCBI): domain Bacteria; kingdom Bacillati; phylum Actinomycetota; class Actinomycetes; order Kitasatosporales; family Streptomycetaceae; genus Streptomyces; species Streptomyces sp. NPDC079141. Next base: position 337,051 of record NZ_JBFBLP010000008.1, read on the forward strand.
CCATCCAGGACCTGCTGCCGCTGCTGGAGAAGGTCATCCAGGCCGGCGCCTCCAAGCCGCTGCTGATCATCGCCGAGGACGTCGAGGGCGAGGCCCTGTCGACCCTGGTCGTGAACAAGATCCGCGGCACCTTCAACGCGGTCGCGGTCAAGGCCCCCGGCTTCGGTGACCGCCGCAAGGCGATGCTGCAGGACATGGCCGTCCTCACCGGCGCCACGGTCATCTCCGAGGAGGTCGGCCTCAAGCTCGACCAGGCCGGTCTGGACGTGCTGGGCTCCGCCCGCCGCATCACGGTCACCAAGGACGACACGACCATCGTCGACGGCGCCGGCGACTCCGCCGACGTCACCGGCCGCGTCGCCCAGATCAAGGCCGAGATCGAGAACACGGACTCCGACTGGGACCGCGAGAAGCTCCAGGAGCGCCTCGCGAAGCTGGCCGGCGGCGTGTGCGTGATCAAGGTCGGCGCCGCCACCGAGGTGGAGCTGAAGGAGAAGAAGCACCGTCTGGAGGACGCCATCTCCGCGACCCGCGCCGCGGTCGAGGAGGGCATCGTCTCCGGTGGTGGCTCCGCGCTCGTCCACGCCGTCAAGGTCCTGGAGGGCAACCTCGACAAGACCGGCGACGAGGCCACCGGCGTCTCCGTGGTCCGCAAGGCCGCCGTCGAGCCGCTGCGCTGGATCGCCGAGAACGCCGGCCTTGAGGGCTACGTCATCGTCTCCAAGGTGGCGGAGCTGGAGAAGGGCAACGGCTACAACGCCGCCACCGGCGAGTACGGCGACCTGGTCAAGGCCGGCGTCATCGACCCGGTGAAGGTCACCCGTTCCGCCCTGGAGAACGCCGCCTCCATCGCCTCCCTCCTTCTCACGACCGAGACCCTGGTCGTCGAGAAGAAGGAAGAGGAGGAGCCGGCCGCCGCGGGTCACGGCCACGGCCACGCCCACTGAGGCACACCGCCCCACGAAGAAGCCCCCGTTCCGCTGCGGCGGACGGGGGCTTCTCCCGTACTTCTCCCGTGCCGGGAGCTAGTGCTCCAGATCCTCCAGCGCCCCCAGCTCGTCCATCAGCCCGAGCCGGTCGTACTCCCACCAGCCCTCGACGATCTTCCCCTGCTCCCCGAACCGGAAGATCGTCGTACCGGTCATGGAACAGCGTGTCCCGCTGGCCGGCATGCCGAAGAAGTCGCCGTGGTGGGTGCCGTTCCACTGCCACCGCGTGCACACGCGGTCGCCCTGCGCGATCTGGTCCGCGATCGTGAACCCGAAGTCGAACGCGCCCCGCCACATCTCCACCTCGGCCCGGATGCCGTCCAGTCCGACGGTGTCCTCCGCGTTGGCGGGATCGTGGTCGTGGTAGTGCTCGGCGACCAGCTCGCCGAGCGTCGACAGCTCTCCATTGCCGCCGAGCACCTCGAAGAACTTCCGCGCGGTGGCGGAGTTCAGCGGTTCGTCCCGGACGACGTCCAGGTCCATGAAGGTCGGCGTCTCGTCACAGAGCGCCACCATCTCCTGGAAGATCCGGTCCGTCTCGGGCAGCTTCGAATTCTGCATCGCCTCCTCGTAGGACGGGAACTCCACGATCTCGACGAAGTGCGACGCGTCCGACCGGTCCTTGCCGATGATGTCGTGCGTCGCGGTCCGCTTCCCTTTGGTCTGTTCGACCCACCTGTCCATCAACCGGTTCATCTCGTCGAACCGGCTGGTCCTGCAGTCGATGATCTGTACGAACGTCATGGTGCCGCCTCCGACCCCCTGGGTCCGGTTGCTCACCCCCCATTCTCGGCCCTTTGGCATCATGTGGCCATGCGCTGGTGGGGGAGGGGCCCGGTGACCGGCCGGGCGTCGGGCGAGGGCTCGGTGACGGCTGGCGGCGACATCGGCGTGGCCGTCACCGGTGACGCCAACCGGATCACCCTTGCCCCTGAGGTGCGCTCGGCGTACTGGGAGCAGGTACGCCGCATCGCCCCACCCGAACTGTGCGGACGCGAGCCGGAGTTGTCGGCCCTCACCGCCTTCTGCACGACCGACTCCGGCCCGTCCTACGCCTGGTGGCGGGCGGCGGCCTGGACCGGCAAGACGGCCCTCATGTCGTGGTTCGCACTGCACCCGCCGCGGGGCGTACGGATCGTCCCCTTCTTCGTCACGGCCCGCCTGGGCGCGCAGAACGACGTGACGGCATACGTCGACGTAGTCCTCGAACAGCTCGCGGAGCTGACCGGCGAGGCTCTCCCCGCCCACCTCACCGCGGCCACCCGCGAGGCGCACCTGCTGCACCTCTACGGCGCCGCCGCCCGGGCCTGCGCCGAGCGCGGCGAACGCCTGGTCCTGCTGGTCGACGGCCTCGACGAGGACCGGGGCGTCACGACCGGCCCCGACGCCCACAGCATCGCGAGCCTGCTGCCGGAGCACCCGGAGGCGGGGATGCGGGTGCTGGTCGCGGGACGCCTGAACCCGCCGCTGCCGGGTGACGTACCGGCGCGGCATCCGCTCAAGTACCCCAAGACCGTACGGACGCTGGCCCCGTCGCCGTATGCCCTGGCGATCCGCACCGAGGCGGAACGCGAGCTGAAGCACCTCCTCGCCGCGGGAGGCCTGGAGCGCGAGCTGCTGGGCCTGGTGACTGCGGCGGGCGGCGGCCTGACCGCGGACGACCTGGCGCAGCTGACCGGGGCGGTGCCGTACCGGGTGGCGGATGTGCTGCGGACGCGGGCGGGGCGGACGTTCGGGGTGCGGCTGGACGTGTATCTGCTGGGCCACGAGGAACTTCAGGTGCAGGCGCAGGAGATGCTGGGGGTGGCGGAACTCGCCCGATACCAAGGGCAGTTGCACGCCTGGGCGGACGACTGGCGGGGGCGGGGGTGGCCGGAGGGTACGCCCGAGTATCTGCTGCGGGGGTATTTCCGGCTGCTGGCCGCGGTTGACGACCGGGACCGGATGCTCGCCCTCGCCCTGGACCCGCGGCGGCACGAGCGGCTGGCGGAGCTGACCGGGGCGGACGCGGCGGCGCTGGCGGAGGGGCGCGTGGCCTGGGGCCACCTGGTCGCGGCGGGGGATGCCGATCTGTGCGGTCTGCTGCGGCTGGCCATGTGCCGGAGCGAACTGGAGAACCGCAACCTCGGTATCAGCCCGCTGATGTGCTGGGCCTGGGCGAAGCTGGGCCAGGGCGGGCGTGCGGAGGCGATGGCCCGGGCGATGCCGAGGGCCCAGGACCGGATGGACGCCCTGACCCGGGTCGCGGAGGTGCTCTGCGCGCAGGGCGAGCACGCGCGCGCCCTGGACCTCGCCCGGTACGCCGCGGCGCAGCTGACGGGCAGGCCCGTGAACGACTTCACGGGCCCGTGCGCGGTACGGATCACGGGGGTCTTCGCGACGCTGGGCCGGTACGAGGAGGCGGAGCAGCTCGACGCCCGCATCACCCGGATGCCCATCGAGATCGACCGGGAACGGCTCGTCCTCGACCTGGTCGGCGTGTGGGCGGGAGCCGGGCGGTACGACCGGGCCGAGAGCCTGGCCCGGTCGCTGGGACCCTCGCTCGGACCGGCGGCCCTGGTCCGCCTCGCCGCGGCGCTCGCGCGGGAGCCGGACCGTGCGGGCGCCCTCTTTGCCGAGGCCGAGCGCCTGGCCCGGTCGCGCGGCCTCGTACGGACCGTGGACGAGCTGCGCGGAGCCGGTGAGTCCGCACGCGCGCGTGCCTTGATGGACAGGGTGGCCGACGCCGTGCCACGCGCGCCGGTGGTCGGACTCCTCGCGCGGATGGGTGAGTTCGAGCGTGCCGAGGAGTGGCTCGACGGCATCGCCGGCGAGGTGGACCGGCCTGCCGCGGCCGCGGAGCTGGCAGGGGCGCTGGCCTGGGCCGGGCGGTTCGCAGAGGCCGAGCGCGTCCTGGCGGAGATCCACGATGAGGGCGTATACGACTACGCACTGTGCGAGATCGTGGAGGCGCTGGCCGCCTCCGGCCGCTTCGACCGGGCCGAGGCCCTCGCGGTGAGGCTGGGAGTCCCGGGTCTGGGAGCCGACTCCCTGGCTGGTGGCGCCGTCTCCTGGGCGGCGGCCGGCCACCCGGGTGAGGCCGCCGTGGTCCTCGCGCGACTTGAGGCGGCGGTACGGGATCGGGAACCGGACCACCAGAAGGCCTGGACACGTGCGAGGGTGACGGAGCAACTGCGGGCCGCAGGACATGCGGAGGCCGCCCTGTCGGTGCTGGAGGGCGTCGAATCCCTCATTCCCCCACGACCGGCATCGGACGCCGCTCTCGCCGAGGCCATCGTGCACGACCACGCCGTCGACCTGGCGGCCGGGGAGCTCGCCCGCAGCGGGGAGGTGGCCAGAGCGCAGGCACTGGTCGACACGGCGGTCGAGCCGTTTCGCGCGCAAAGAGCGTGGAGCGCGGTCGTCCAGGCCCTGATCGCGAAAGGGGCATACGACAGGGCCGAGGCCCTGGCCCACCGCCAGAACCAGCCCCTGCGGGAGTTCTTGTACGGCGAGATGGCTCCAGACCTTGCCGCGGCCGGCGAGGTGCGTCGGGCCATGACCCTGGTGCACCGCATCCACGAGCCGCAGGAGAGGGATTCCGCTCCGGCGGCCGTAGCTGAAGCACTGGCGCTGTCGGGCCGGGACGCTCAGGCCCGCGCCGCACTGGACGAGTGGTACGGAGTGAACGGGGCCGAGGCCGTCATCGACGCAGCCATGATGCCGACGGCCATCCACCTCTTCCGCGCGTGGCAAGCGCTGGGTGAACAAGCCGCAGCACGCAGGGCCGGCGAGCGCGCCGTGCAGCTGGGGAACAGCCACCCATTGGAGCACCGGAGCGTGCTGACGGCGCTGGTCGCGGCAGGCTGGTACGAGCAGGCCGAGCGGTACGCCGACGAGGGCCACGGCAGCGGTCAGTGGGGCGACCCCCACGACCATCTGGTCGAGCAACTGGTCGCGACCGGCGCACACGCCAGAGCGGCAGCCCTCGCCGGCCTCGACGAGGACTCCACTCGGCTCAGCCCGCGCGCGGCCGTCGCCCTTGCCCCGCACGCCGATCCGGCCACCGGACACGCCCTGGTCGTCCGGGTGCTGGAGCAGGGCGGGTGGCTCGACGCCCTCCCCGCCCTCCTCCGTATGGACCCGCGCACCGCACAAGTTGTCGTCGAGGCCTTCCGGAACAACCCGGGCACCCCTACTGCGGCCCGTACTTCCGCCCCGTCTTCGAGCTGATCCCCCCGAGCATCCCGCGGGGCACCAGCTTCGCCGCCCCCATCAGCACCTTGTACCGCGGGTCCGGGATGGACAGCGTCCTGCCCCGCGCCAGATCCCCCAGTGCCGTCGCCGCCACCTTGTCCGCGTCGAGCCACATCCAGCCGGGGATGTTGTCCGTCCCCATCCCGGCCCGCTCGTGGAACTCGGTCCGCACGAAGCCGGGGCACAGCGCCATCAGCCGTACCCCGCTGCCCGCCAGGTCCCGGGCCGCGCCCTGCGTGAACTGCACGACCCACGCCTTGGAGGCGCCGTACGTGCCGCGCGGTACGAAGGCGGCGACCGAGGCGACGTTGACGACGCCTCCGCGCCCCCGCTCCCGCATGCCTTCCGTCGCCGCGGACGTCAGCCGCAGCACCGCCTCGCAGTGCACCTTGAGCATCTTCAGCTCGTCGGCCATGGAGACGTCGAGGTAGCGGCCCTTGTTGCCGAAGCCGGCGTTGTTGACCAGCAGGTCGACGGGGTTGCGGCGGTCGGAGAGCCGGGCGGCCACCGCCTCGATGCCGTCGTCCGTCGCCAGGTCGGCCGTGAGCACCTCCGCCTCGATGCCGTGCCGGTCGTGCAGCTCGGTCGCCTGTTCGCGCAGCCGCTTGGTGTCACGGGCCACGAGGACGAGGTTGTGGCCGTCAGCGGCGAGCCGCCGCGCGAACGCGGCACCGATGCCCGCGGTCGATCCCGTAATCAATGCCGTTGTCATGGCAAAAGATTAGTGACCCGGACCGCGTACGTCCGATTGCTGCACACCGCCTCCCAGTTGGTGAAGGCGAGGCGAACAGCCGGTCAGATCCCGTGTTGTGCCACGTACTTCCGCGCCGCCGCCAGCGACTCCGGGTGCAGGGCCTCGCCCGCAGCGAGCAGCCGCGGCAGCAGCTCCCGCTGGGTGGTGACCGCCCGGAACTGCACCGCCACCGTCACCTCGTGGTCCGGCCGGTGCAGCACCTCGATCGCGTCGCCCGCCCGCACCTCGCCGGGCTCGATGACCCGCAGATACGCGCCCGGCGCCCCCTTTTCCGTGAAGCGCTTCACCCACCGCTCCTCGCCGACGTGCGCCTGGAAGGTCCGGCACGGAATCCGCCCGCAGGTCACCTCCAGCACCAGTTCGGGACCGACCCGCCAGCGCTCGCCGATCAGCGCGCCGGAGACGTCCACGCCGAGCGTCGTGAGGTTCTCGCCGAATCCGCCGTTCGCCAGCGGGCGGCCCAGTTCGCGCTCCCAGTCGTCCAGGTCCTCGCGCGCCATCGCGTACACGGCCTGGTCGTCCCCGCCGTGATGGCGTGTGTCGCACACGTCGTCCCCGGCGAGCCCGCTCGCGCCGGTTCCCTTGGGGCCGGGGGCGGTCACCCGTACGGGGGCGTCGGTCGGCCGCTTGTCGATCCCGGTCACGCCCTGCGGGTGATCCGTGTAGGCGACCGCCGTCCGGCGGCCCAGGTTCACAGACAGAAGCTTCATGGCGCCACGGTAGGCGAAGGAAGCTCAAAGCGTCGACGCATTATTGGGCGCCGTATCAAAGCTTCGCTTATCCTCAAGGGGTGATCGAGGCTCGTCATCTCCGTGTGCTGCGCGCTGTCGCCGCCACCGGCTCCTTCTCCGCGGCGGGGCGCGAACTGGGCTGCACCCAGCCCGCCGTCAGTCAGCAGATGAAGGCGCTGGAGGCGTCCGTCGGCACGCCCCTGCTCATCCGCAGCGGCCGCGAGATGCGCCTGACCCAGGCCGGGGAGGCGCTCGTCCGGCACGCCGCCGGGATCATCGCCGGGCTCACGGCCGCCGAGGAGGAGGTCGCCGCCATCGCGGGCCTGCGCGCGGGGCGCGTCCGGCTCGTCTCCTTCCCCAGTGGCAGCTCCACGCTCGTGCCCACCGCGCTCGCCGCGCTGCGCGCCGCGCACCCCGGCACCCGGGTCTCCCTGGAGGAGGCCGAGCCGCCGAACTCCGTGGAGCTGCTGCGCGAGGGCGACTGCGACCTGGCGCTTGCCTTCCGGTACGAGGGCGCGGCGCAGGAAGGGGAGTGGGACGACCTCGTCGTCCGCCCGCTGTTGAGGGACCGCCTCGTCGCCCTCGTTCCCGAACGGCACCGCCTCGCGCGCGTGGAGTCGCTCGCGATCGGCGACCTCGCCGCGGAACCCTGGATCGCCGGATGCCCGCGCTGCCGCGGTCAGTTGGTCGAGGTGTGCGAGGGCGCGGGCTTCACGCCCCGCATCGACTTCGCGACCGACGACTATCCGGCGGTCGTGGGCCTGGTCGGCGCGGGCCTCGGCGTCGCCGTCCTGCCCCAACTCGCCGTCGAGTCCGTACGACCGCGTGGGGCGCGCATGGTGACGCTGGAACCGGCGGTGCGGCGCGAGATCGTCGCGCTCACCCTGCCCGACCTCGCCCAGGTGCCCGCGGTGGCGGCCACGCTGGACGAGTTGGCACGAGCAGCGCGGCGCTAGCGGGCCGCGGCAGAGTCAAGGGCACGCGTACGCGTGCCCTTTGAAGAAACGTTACTTCAGCTGTACTCAGCTGTTCCGGGCCGCATGCCCGCCGGTGCCCGACATCGACACCAGCCGCGTGCGCGCCCGCCCCATGAGCTCTTCACGCTCGTCCTCGGTCAAGCCGCCCCACACGCCGTACGGTTCGCGCACCGCCAGCGCGTGCGCCGCGCACTCCGCGCGGACCGGGCATCTCATGCAGACCTCCTTGGCCGAGTTCTCGCGAGCGCTCCTAGCCGCACCGCGCTCGCCCTCCGGATGAAAGAAGAGCGAGCTGTCCACCCCGCGACAGGCAGCCAGGAGCTGCCAGTCCCACAGGTCCGCGTTCGGTCCGGGAAGGCGGGAGAAATCTGCCATTGCGTGACCCCTTGTAGCCGTTCTGGGCGGATACGGTGTCCACGACCGTACATCTACGATCTAAGGAGATGAAAATATGACTCATTGCGAATCTAGCCTCAGACACCAGGAAATGGGAAGAAAAGGGACCGAATGGGGCACGGTTGTGATGAAAGCTTGAGGGTCTGCCGTGCATGTCTGCACCGTGTCCGCACCCTCACGTAGAGTGCCGAAGACGGCGCACGGCCCCGTAACTCTTTCGAGTGACCGTCGTTGAGAGTGCGGAGGCGGTTGAAGGAACAAGCGCTCGGGCACGCGTCCGAGACGGTCGACCGCACAGGTGACGATTTCGTACCAGCCTGGAGGCTCAAGGTGACGTGCATCAGCTGCGGAGGGCGGCCATGACATCCGTCCTCGTCTGCGACGACTCCCCGCTTGCCCGAGAGGCGCTCCGCCGCGCGGTCGCGACCGTGCCCGGCGTCGAGCGCGTAACGACGGCGGCCAACGGCGAGGAAGTCCTCCGCCGCTGGGGCGCCGACCGCTCGGACCTGATCCTGATGGACGTGCGCATGCCCGGCCTGGGCGGCGTCGAGACCGTGCGGCGGCTGCTGTCCGCCGACCCCGGTGCGCGCATCATCATGCTCACCGTCGCCGAGGACCTGGACGGCGTGGCCCTCGCGGTGGCCGCCGGCGCCCGCGGCTATCTGCACAAGGACGCCTCGCGCGCGGAGCTGCGCGCCACGGTGACGCAGGCGCTGGCCGACCCGACGTGGCGGCTCGCGCCGCGCCGGCTGCGCTCCGCCGAGATGGGCGCCGCGCCGACGCTCACAGCGCGTGAGATCCAGGTCCTGGAGGGCATGAGCCACGGTCGGTCCAACGCCGAGATCGGCCGCGAGCTCTTCCTCTCCGAGGACACCGTCAAGACGCACGCCCGGCGGCTGTTCAAGAAGCTCGGCGCCTCGGACCGGGCGCACGCGGTGGCGCTCGGGTTCCGGTGGGGCCTGGTCCGGTAGGTGGGCCTCAGCGGGGGCACGAGGATCCCCGCCTGCCGCACGGCGGGCGGGGGTGACAACGGGGTCCGCCGGGTGCCCGATGCTCGTTTCGCCGCGGATGCCGCATCCTTGAGATGTGGAGTCTCTCGGGGACGAGTCGGTCGAGCGGAAGGGGAGGGCGCAGGGGATGAGTTCCGGCGCACCTGCTCATAACGCTTCGGTGCACAACATCGGACGCGGTGCCACGGACCAGACGGCCGCAAGGCACCATGGACCGATGCGCGACGACGAGGCGGCACCTGCCGCAGGGGCGATCGGTGCACTCGTCCATCGCGCCGTCGACGGGGACGAGCAGGCCACGCACGACCTGCTCGCCCATGTCCACCCCCTGGCGCTGCGCTACTGCCGCACGCGTCTGTCCCGGCTGCCCGGCGACGCCCGGCACTTCGTCGAGGACCTCGCCCAGGAGGTCTGTGTCGCCGTCCTGCTGGCCCTGCCGCGCTACAAGGACACCGGGCGCCCCTTCGAGGCGTTCGTCGTCGCCATCGCCGCCCACAAGGTCGCCGACCTGCAGCGCGCGGCGATGCGCGGCCCCGGTTCCACGGCCGTCCCGTCGGACGAGATGCCCGAGCGGCCGGACGACTCCCTGGGCCCCGAAGAGCGTGCCCTGCTCAGCAGTGACGCCGAATGGGCCAAGAAACTGCTGGCCAACCTGCCCGAGAACCAGCGGGAGCTGCTTCTGCTGCGGATCGCGGTCGGGCTGACGGCGGAGGAGACCGGCCAGATGTTGGGAATGTCACCCGGAGCGGTCAGGGTGGCCCAGCACCGGGCGCTGAGCAGGCTGCGGGCACTGGCCGAGCAGTAACCCCGCCTTGGTTGAACAGGTGGCGCGCAGACTCCGTACGAACATACGAAGCCTGAAGTCATGCGGAACCGTGGAATTTGCCACCCCGGCTTCCCGTTAGCATGGACATCCGCACCGATCAAGGCCATTTGGGGAAGGTGTCATGACTGCCAACGTCGACGGAGTGCCCGGTAAATTCGCGACACTCGGGCTGACCTACGACGACGTGCTGCTGCTGCCGGGTGCATCCGAGGTGCTCCCCAATGCGGTCGACACCTCGTCCCGCATTTCCCGCAACGTCCGGGTGAACATCCCCCTCCTGTCCGCCGCCATGGACAAGGTCACCGAGTCGCGCATGGCGATCGCGATGGCCCGCCTGGGCGGAGTCGGTGTACTGCACCGCAACCTCTCCGTCGAGGACCAGGTCAACCAGGTCGACCTGGTGAAGCGGTCCGAGTCCGGGATGGTCACCGACCCGATCACGGTGCACCCCGAGGCCACGCTCGCCGAGGCGGACGCGCTGTGCGCCAAGTTCCGCATCAGCGGCGTTCCGGTCACCGACCCGGCCGGCAAGCTGCTCGGCATCGTCACCAACCGTGACATGGCCTTCGAGAGCGACCGCAGCCGTCAGGTGCGCGAGGTCATGACCCCGATGCCGCTGGTCACCGGCAAGGTGGGCATCTCCGGCGTCGAGGCCATGGAGCTGCTGCGCAAGCACAAGATCGAGAAGCTTCCGCTGGTCGACGAGGCGGGCCTCCTCAAGGGCCTCATCACCGTCAAGGACTTCGTCAAGGCGGAGAAGTACCCGAACGCCGCCAAGGACTCCGAGGGCCGCCTGCTCGTCGGTGCCGCCGTGGGCGCCAGCCCCGAGGCCCTGGAGCGCGCCCAGGCACTCGCCGAGGCGGGTGTGGACTTCCTGGTCGTGGACACCTCGCACGGTCACAACAGCAACGCCCTGAGCTGGATGTCGAAGATCAAGTCGAGCGTGTCGGTCGACGTGATCGGCGGCAACGTCGCCACGCGCGACGGCGCGCAGGCGCTCATCGACGCCGGTGTCGACGGAATCAAGGTCGGTGTGGGCCCCGGTTCCATCTGCACGACCCGCGTGGTCGCCGGCATCGGCGTCCCGCAGGTCACCGCCATCTACGAAGCCTCCCTCGCCGCCCGCCCGGCGGGCGTCCCGCTGATCGGCGACGGTGGCCTGCAGTACTCCGGCGACATCGGCAAGGCGCTCGCCGCCGGCGCCGACACCGTCATGCTGGGCAGCCTGCTCGCGGGCTGCGAGGAGTCGCCGGGCGAGCTGCTCTTCATCAACGGCAAGCAGTTCAAGTCCTACCGCGGCATGGGCTCGCTGGGTGCCATGCAGTCCCGCGGCCAGGGCAGGTCGTACTCGAAGGACCGCTACTTCCAGGCGGAGGTCGCCTCCGACGACAAGCTCGTGCCCGAGGGCGTCGAGGGCCAGGTGCCCTACCGCGGGCCGCTGGCCAACGTCCTGCACCAGCTCGTCGGCGGCCTGCGCCAGACCATGGGCTATGTGGGCGCGGCCACCATCGAGGAGATGGAGTCCAAGGGCCGCTTCGTGCGGATCACCTCGGCGGGCCTGAAGGAGAGCCACCCGCACGACATCCAGATGACGGTCGAGGCGCCGAACTACAGCCGTAAGTAGTCACGGGTCTTCGGTCAGGGCGGCCTCGGGATGCTCCGGGGCCGCCCTTGTCGTGCCCGTCGGCGATACTGGAAGACGCTGAAACGCATCAGGGAAAGGCCACAGACGTGACTGAGATCGAGATCGGGCGCGGCAAGCGCGGCCGCCGGGCGTACGCCTTCGACGACATCGCCGTCGTCCCGAGCCGTCGTACGCGGGACCCGAAGGAGGTCTCGATCGCCTGGCAGATCGACGCCTACCGCTTCGAGCTGCCCTTCCTGGCCGCCCCCATGGACTCCGTCGTCTCGCCGGCCACCGCGATCCGCATCGGCGAGCTCGGCGGCCTCGGCGTGCTGAACCTCGAAGGCCTGTGGACGCGCTACGAGGACCCGCAGCCGCTGCTCGACGAGATCACCGAGCTGGACGCCGACGCGGCGACCCGGCGCCTCCAGGAGATCTACTCCGCCCCCATCAAGGAGGAGCTGATCGGCGCGCGCATCAAGGAGGTGCGCGACTCCGGCGTGGTCACCGCCGCCGCGCTCTCCCCGCAGCGCACGGCCCAGTTCTCCAAGGCCGTCGTGGACGCGGGCGTGGACATCTTCGTCATCCGCGGTACGACGGTCTCGGCGGAGCACGTCTCCGGCGCGCACGAGCCGCTGAACCTGAAGCAGTTCATCTACGAGCTCGACGTCCCGGTCATCGTCGGCGGCTGCGCCACGTACACGGCGGCGCTGCACCTGATGCGCACGGGCGCCGCGGGTGTGCTGGTCGGCTTCGGCGGCGGCGCGGCGCACACCACGCGCAACGTGCTCGGCATCCAGGTCCCCATGGCCACCGCGGTGGCGGACGTGGCCGCGGCCCGCCGCGACTACATGGACGAGTCCGGCGGCCGGTACGTGCACGTCATCGCCGACGGTGGCGTCGGCTGGTCCGGCGACCTCCCGAAGGCGATCGCCTGCGGCGCCGACGCCGTGATGATGGGCTCCCCGCTCGCCCGCGCGACCGACGCGCCGGGCAAGGGCCACCACTGGGGCATGGAGGCCGTCAACGAGGAGCTGCCGCGCGGCAAGAAGGTCGACCTCGGCACGGTCGGCACGATCGAGGAGGTCCTGACGGGCCCGTCGCACACCCCCGACGGCTCCATGAACCTCTTCGGCGCGCTGCGGCGGGCGATGGCCACGACCGGCTACAGCGAGCTGAAGGAGTTCCAGCGGGTCGAGGTCACGGTGGCCGACTCGCAGCACAAGCGGTAGGTCTTACGGCGGTTGAGGGGTCGGTTGCCTGGTGGGTGACCGGCCCCTTTTGTGTGCCTGGGCGCGGGGGAGCGGGGTGGGGGGGCGTGGTTGCGTTTGGGGTGGATGTGGGCTGGTCGGCTGGGGCGTAGGGGATAACGTCCGTGTTGGCGCCCCAGTCTTCTGGAGCGCCCCCTTCCAAGGATTTGGTTCCGGACCCCGCTCCTCGGGGCCCGGCCCGATTTCCAACGGACCGCCTACCGGGTCAATGGGCGGCGTCGTGGAAGGGGGCGCCCATGGGACGTCACCGCAAGCCCACCCGCTGGGACCGGATCCGTCTGTGGATGGTGAAGTGCCGGAGGAGGTGGATCTTGCGGATTTTTGGATGGTGAGCGGCCGCCCCCAAGTGGACTAGGGGCGGACACCCGTTCACCAGCCAGGAGCCTCTGCGGTACTGCATTACCCGCTGCGGTGGGCTCCACCTGTCTCCAAAGTACCGGCGTGGAATGCCCCACGCCACCAACCCCGGAGGCTCGCGTATCTCACGCGCCCCCCTTCACAACCGATGCGCCACCCCCGTAGGCGTAGCCCCCCGCGTGTCCAGCAACAGCTGCGCCTTCACCGACAGCCCCTGGAGGTCGTACACCCGGTGCTGCTGGAGCAGGATCGTCAGGTCCGCGTCGGCGGCCGCCTCGTACAGGGAGTCCGCGCGCGGGACCGGGCGGTCCAGGATGTTCCAGGACGGGATGTGCGGGTCGTGGTAGCTGACGGAGGCGCCGAGGCTCATCAGGCGGACGGCGATCTCCTCGGCCGGGGTGGACTGCTGGTCGGCGAGGTCGGGCTTGTAGGTGACGCCGAGGAGGAGGACGCGGGCCCCGCGCGCGGACTTGCCGTGCTCGTTGAGGAGGGTCGCGGCGCGCTGGACGACGTAGCGGGGCATCTGGCTGTTGACCTGCTGGGCCAGTTCGACCATGCGCAGGGAGCGGCCGGTGCGGCCGGTCAGGTCCTGGGGGGCGGCGTGGCCGCCGACGCCGGGGCCGGGGCGGAAGGCCTGGAAGCCGAAGGGCTTTGTCTCCGCGCAGCGGACGACGTCCCAGAAGTCGACGCCCAACTCATGGCACAGGACGGCCATTTCGTTGACGAGGGCGATGTTGACGTGCCGGAAGTTCGTCTCCAGGAGCTGCACTGTTTCCGCTTCTCGCGGTCCACGCGCGCGTACGACCTTGTCGGTGAGCCGTGAGTAGAACGCGGCGGCCGACTCGGTGCACGCGGGGGTGAGGCCGCCGATCACCTTGGGGGTGTTGGCGGGGGTGAAGTCGCGGTTGCCGGGGTCGACCCGGCTGGGGGAGTAGGCGAGGTGGAAGTCGCGGCCCGCGCGCAGGCCCGAGACCTCTTCGAGCAGGGGGCGCAGGAAGTCCTCGGTGGTGCCCGGGGGGACCGGTGACTCCAGGATGACCGTGGTGTGCGGGCGCATGCGGCCGGCCAGGGTGCGGGCCGCCGACTCCACCTGGGTGAGGTCGAGGCCGCCGTCCGCGCTGCGTGGGGTGGGCGCGCAGATGACCGCGGTGCGTACGCGGCCGAGTTCCGTCGGGCTGGTGGCGTGCCGGAAGCCCGCGGCGAGCATGCGGCGCAGTTCGGCGGGGCTGAGGGAGCCGGGTTCGGGGCCGGTGCGGTAGCCGAGCGTGGGGATGCCGGCGGCCACGGCTGCCTGGGCCAGGGGCAGGCCGTACGGGCCGAGTCCGATGACGGCGAGATCTGCGGGCATGGCGTGGGCCGTCCTTCCCAGTAACCGAAGCGGGACAGGTGCGCAAGCCCTGTGGACAGGATGGGCGAGCGCAATGTCAGACTAGGAGTAAATATGACCGAAATACGGGATTGATTCCTTGTGTCTTCCTTGGGAGTTAGCCGGGCGCTGTCCTGTGGATCTGTGGTGGTTGTCCACAGGCTGGGGGCGAGTGGTGGCTGAAGTCGGGCAAGCCGGTCAGAATTTGGGCATGGGGGATACGACCGGGCTTCGCCCCTCGGGTGCGGCCGGGACGACCTACAGCGGGAGGCAGCGGTGAGGACAGCGACACTCGGGCCGGCGCAGCGCGCCGAGTCTCTGGCATCAATGGCCGAGCGCGAGCTGGACGTACTGGTCGTGGGCGCCGGCGTGGTCGGTGCGGGCACCGCCCTCGACGCGGCGACCCGCGGCCTGTCCACCGGCCTGGTCGAGGCACGTGACTGGGCGTCGGGCACGTCGAGCAGGTCCAGCAAGCTGATCCACGGCGGCCTGCGCTATCTGGAGATGCTCGACTTCGCGCTCGTCCGGGAGGCGCTCAAGGAACGCGGACTGCTGCTGGAGCGGCTCGCGCCCCATCTGGTGAAGCCGGTGCCCTTCCTGTACCCGCTCCAGCACAAGGGCTGGGAGCGCCTGTACGCCGGTTCGGGCGTCGCGCTCTACGACGCCATGTCGATGGCCCGCGGCCACGGACGAGGCCTGCCCGTCCACCGCCACCTGAGCCGCCGTCACGCCCTGCGTGTCGCCCCCGCCTTGAAGAAGGAAGCGCTGGTCGGCGCGCTCCAGTACTACGACGCCCAGATGGACGACGCCCGGTACGTCGCCACCCTCGTCCGCACCGCCGCCGCCTACGGCGCCAAGGTCGCCAACCGCGCGCGGGTGACCGGATTCCTGCGCGAGGGCGAGCGGGTGGTCGGCGCGCGCGTGCAGGACGTCGAGGGCGGTGGGGAGTACGAGGTCCGCGCCAAGCAGGTCGTCAACGCGACCGGGGTGTGGACCGACGACACCCAGGCCATGGTGGGCGAGCGGGGGCAGTTCCACGTACGGGCGTCCAAGGGCATCCATCTGGTCGTACCCAAGGACCGGATCCACTCCCTGACCGGGCTGATCCTGCGCACCGAGAAGTCCGTGCTGTTCGTCATCCCCTGGGGGCGGCACTGGATCATCGGCACCACCGACACCGACTGGGACCTCGACAAGGCCCACCCGGCCGCGTCCAGCGCGGACATCGACTACCTGCTGGAGCATGTGAACTCCGTGCTCGCGGTGCCGCTCACCCGCGACGACGTCCAGGGCGTGTACGCCGGGCTGCGGCCGCTGCTGGCCGGCGAGTCGGACGCCACCAGCAAGCTGTCGCGCGAGCACACCGTGGCCCATCCGGTGCCCGGACTCGTCGTGGTGGCGGGCGGCAAGTACACGACGTACCGGGTCATGGCCAAGGACGCGGTGGACGAGGCGGTGCACGGGCTCGACGTGCGGGTGGCCGAGTGCGTGACCGAGGACGTTCCGCTGCTGGGTGCCGAGGGCTACCGGGCGCTGTGGAACGCGCGGGCGCGGATCGCGGCCCGCACCGGCCTCCATGTGGTGCGGGTGGAGCACCTGTTGAACCGGTACGGCTCGCTGGCCGAGGAGGTCCTCGACCTGGTCGCCGCCGACCCGTCGCTGGGCGAGCCGCTGCGGGCCGCCGAGGACTATCTGCGCGCCGAGGTGGTGTACGCCGCCTCGCACGAGGGCGCACGGCACCTGGACGACGTGCTGACCCGGCGCACTCGTATCTCCATCGAGACCTTCGACCGCGGCACGCTCAGCGCCCGCGAGGCGGCCGAGCTGATGGCGCCCGTGCTGGGCTGGGACAAGGACCAGATCGAGCGCGAGGTCGAGCACTACGACAAGCGGGTGGAGGCCGAGCGGGAGTCGCAGCGGCAGCCGGACGATCTGACGGCGGATGCGGCGCGGCTGGGGGCGCCGGACATCGTTCCGCTCTAGCCCCGCGCTGCGGTTTGTCACTCGAACGGGTGTAGTGAGCCGGGATCTTCGTTCGATGCCGGGTCGTTCTAAGAAGTGCGAGGGCAGAACTCGGCGGAGAGCAGGTCCCGTTCGAGGCCGGGGTCGGCCAGCGCGTCCGTGTTCACCCGGAAGGTGAGGACACGGCGTCCGTCGACGGTGGCCGCGGTGCGCACGTAGCTGCCGGAGATACGGCCGTTGTGCCCCCACACCGTGGTGCCGCACGGCAGCTTCACCGGAAACAGCCCCATGCCGTACGTGCCGTGTGCGGCCCGGGTGTCGAGCATCTCGTGCAGCCAGTGCGGGGGCAGCAGCTCACCGCCGAGCAGGGCCGCGTAGAAGCGGTCCAGGTCGGCGAGCGTGGACACCAGCTCACCCGCGGCGCCGGCCACCCGCGGGTCGAGCTCGGTGACGTCGGTTCCGTCGGAGGCGTGGGCGCGGCCGTGCGGAGAGGGGAGAGAGGTGCGCGAACCGGGGAAGGAGGTGCCGGTCAGCCGCAGGGGAGTGATGATGCGCCGCTCGGCCTCGGTGGCGTACGAGCGGCCGGTGACCTGCTCGACGACCAGACCGAGCAGGACGTAGTTGGTGTTGGAGTAGGCGAAGCCGCTACGGCGGTACGGGGGGTGGGTGAGTGCGATGCGCAGGGCCTGACGAGGGGTGACGGGAACCGTGCCGCCGGTGTCCGCGGTGTAGTCGTGCAGTCCGCTGGTGTGGGTGAGCAGGGCACGCAGGGTCAGCGCGCGCCCGTCGTTTCCCGCTCCGCGCACCAGGCCGGGCAGGTGCTGCTCCACGGTGTCGGACAGTTTCAGCCGGTGTTCGGCGGCCAGTTGGAGGACGACCGTCGCGATGAAGGTCTTGGTGATGCTGCCGGCGCGGAAGTGGTCGGTGCGGGCGATGCCCTGGCCGGCCTGCTGGTAGCGGGTGCCGGTCTCCTCGTCGGCGAGCAGCGCCGCGGCGGGCGCGCCGCCCCGGGTGACCAGCAGCGGGAGGACGGCGTCCGTTGCGGGGGCGGTCGGGGCCGAGGAGGCGGCCGGGGTGAGGCCGAGAAGGGCCAGGGCCACAGGAACGGCCAGTAGGCTCCGAAGCGGCGGCATCGCGGGTCCTCCCTCCCTTGTCGCGGCTCATCATGCAGGGTGGTGGAACGCGTGGTTCACCTGGGGTCGGACGGAGGCGGGCGGCTCCGAGGACCCGCACCTCAGCCCCACCGCGTGTGTCCGGAATCCGGACTTCCGAGGGTCCGATGGCCGGTATGTCCCGAGGGGCACCCTGGGCGTCGGGCACTTGTCGGGTGAGAGACAATGGAGGCTCTGTCAGGGCGGGTTGCATGAGGGGACGCATGTCGGAGGCGGAGCGGGCGGGGGCATCCCGTCAGGACAACAGCGCACGTCTCCTCGCCGGGCGGTACCGGCTGGGAGACGTACTGGGCCGCGGCGGCATGGGCACGGTGTGGCGCGCCGAGGACGAGACCCTGGGCCGGACGGTCGCCGTCAAGGAACTCCGGTTCCCGGGGAACATCGACGACGAGGAGAAGCGCCGGCTGATCACGCGGACGCTGCGCGAGGCCAAGGCCATCGCGCGGATCCGCAACAACAGCGCGGTGACCGTCTTCGACGTGGTCGACGAGGACGACCGGCCGTGGATCGTGATGGAGCTCGTCGAGGGCAAGTCGCTCGCCGAGGTCATCCGGGAGGACGGCCTGCTGGAGCCGAAGCGTGCGGCGGAGGTCGGGCTCGCGGTCCTCGACGTGCTGCGGTCGGCCCACCGCGAGGGCATTCTGCACCGTGACGTGAAGCCGTCCAACGTGCTGATCTCCGAGGACGGCCGGGTCGTGCTCACCGACTTCGGCATCGCCCAGGTCGAGGGCGATCCGTCCATCACCTCGACCGGCATGCTCGTCGGCGCGCCCTCCTACATCTCCCCGGAGCGGGCCCGCGGGCACAAGCCGGGCCCGGCGGCCGACCTGTGGTCGCTCGGCGGACTGCTGTACGCGTCGGTCGAGGGTGTGCCGCCGTACGACAAGGGCTCCGCCATCGCGACGCTCACCGCGGTGATGACCGAGCCGCTGGAGGAGCCGAAGAACGCCGGTCCGCTCAAGGACGTGATCTACGGGCTGCTCACCAAGGACCCGGCCAAGCGGCTCGACGACGCCGGTGCGCGTTCGATGCTGACCGGCGTCATCCACGCGCCCGAGCCCAAGGCGGCCGAGCGGGAGCCGGCGCTGGACGCGACGAGGGTCGTGCCGTTGCCCGCGCAGCCCGACGAGCCCGCCGGCGAGCGGCTGCGGGGAGCGTTGCGTTCGGTGCGGAAGGCCGCCGTGGCGGCCGGGGCCTCGGCCGCGGCTCGCGCCAAGTCCGGGAGTGAGACGGCCGTTTCGGGGTCGGACTCGGGTGCCGGGACTGCCTCGGCCGCCGAGCCGGCGGCTTCGACCGGTTCCGCCGGTGACGCCGGGCAGCGCGGCAACGCGCAGGGCGGTGGGCGCAGTTCGGGGTGGCCCGTGGTGCCGCCGCCGGACCTGCCGCCGCGGTCCGTGCCGCGGGCGCCGCTCACCGATGTCGTGCCGCGGCGGACGCTGCTGATCATCGCGGTGGTCGTGGCGCTCGCCGTGATCGGCGTGGTGCTGGCGGTCGCGCTCAGCGGGGACGGAGACGGGTCCAAGGGATCCGCGAGCGGTACCGGCACCAAGGCCTCGGCCGGCGCGAGTGCCGACACCAAGCAGGACGAGAGCGGTGGCGCGCACACGGACGGTGAGGCGTCCGCCTCGGCCTCCGCGTCCGGCGACGCCACGGCCGGGTCGACGCCGAGTGCAAGCTCCGGCGAGTCCCAGGGCAGCGGCGCGGGTTCGGACGGCTCCGCCGGGAACAAGGCCCCGGTGGCGTCGACGCACCAGGGCAACCAGGGCTACTCCATCGGTCTGCCCAAGGGCTGGAAGTACCAGTCCACGAGTGCCGCGGGCGACCGGTTCACCGGGCCGAACGGGCAGAAGCTGCTCATCGGCTGGACGACCACGCCCCAGGACGACCCCGTCGCGGACTGGGAGAACCAGGAGCGCTACATGGAGCGTTCCCAGTACCAGAGGATCCGAATAGAGGCGGTGGACTACCGCGGCTGGAACACGGCCGACTGGGAGTTCACCTACGTGGAGAGCGGCACCAAGTACCGCAGCATCGACCGAGGGGCCGTGGTGAACGAGCATCTCGGGTACGGGCTCATGTACACGGCGAAAGCCGCCAATTGGGGCACCGAGCTGCGCAAGGACACATGGCGGACACTGACGAAGTCCTTCAAGTCGAAGTAGTGAACCGCGGCCGGGAGCGAGGGTCACGGTTTGGGGCCCGAGATCTGGCATCCCCTCTTTGCACGTTGCCTCCGGCACGTATCGTGAGTGCTTGCGGACCGTACGCAGCCGGATGAGCATCTACAACGGGACGCAAAGCGAGCGGATTTGACCAACCGGGCGGCCGGGGGAGGCATCGTGGACGACTATGCGGGTCGGGTGCTCGCCGACCGCTACCGCCTGCCGCTGCCGCCGTCCGACGAGTACGAACTCACCGAGACCCGCGCCTTCGACACCTACAGCGGACAGGAAGTCCTGGTCCGGCAGGTGCCGTTGCCGGAGGTCGTCGAGGCGGAGGTGCTCGACGCGGAGGGGCTGCCCGACGGTTTCACCGCGCGTGACCGCGGCGCGGCGCGGCGGCCCGCACCGCGCGGCAGCACCCGGCGGCCCAGCGACCCGGCCGTGCGGCGCGCGGTCGAGGCCGCGCAGGCGGCGGCCCGGGTACCCGACCATCCCCGGCTCGACCAGGTCTTCGACGTGTTCGCCGACGGCGGTTCGCTGTGGATCGTCAGCGAGTTGGTGGCCGCGCGCCCGCTGGCGGCACTCCTCGCGGAGAAGCCGCTGACGCCGTACCGGGCGGCCGAGGTCGCCTCCGACGTGCTGATGGCGCTGCGGGTGCTGCACGCCCACGGGTGGGTGCACCGGAACATCACCGCCCGCACCGTGCTCGTCTGCGACGACGGACGGGTGATGCTGACCGGCCTCGCGGTCGGGGCGGCGGAAGAGGCGCTGTGCGGGTACGACCCGGTGCCTGCGCCCGAGGACGACGGGGACGCGGGCCTCGGCGGGCCCGGCGGAGGGGCGAGCGGGTCCGGGGGCGGGCCGAGCGGGTCCGTCTCCATCGACGCCGATCCCGAGGCCGCCCGGCGCGCCGCGATCGAGGCGCGGGAGGCCGGAGGACTGCCCCCGGTCACCGGAGGAGCCGCCGCGCCCGCGCCCAGGGCCGTGGAGAGCGGCGGGGACATCCGGGCCGCGCGGGCGGGTGCGATCGCCGCGTACCGGGCGGGCGCGCGTGCAGCGGCCCGCGTACAGGAGGCGCAGCAGGGCGGCCGGCCGGCCCTGCCCGGAGCCCGTCCCGCCTCCGAGCCCCAGGCACCGGGGGCGCCTCAGCCGCCGTACACCACCGGCAACGGCGTGCAGCATCCGCCGGGCGCCACCACCGTGCCGCCGGGCCAGATAGCCGACCCCTACGGGGTTCGCACCACCTCCTGGCACGGAGCGGCCCCTCGCGGCACGGGCTCCGGCCAGGGCGGCGCAGCCCCCGCCCCTGCCATCGGTGCCGGTCCCGCGCCGTCATCCCCCCTGCTCGCCCCGGCCGGAGACGTCGGCGCTCAGGACGGGCATGGTCGTGCGCCCCTTCCCTCCGGTGGGAACGGCGCCCCGGGTCCCAGTGGCTGGGACGGTCAGGACGCCGGTGTGCCGGCGCGTCGGGGGCCCGCCACCGCGCTGGCCGCCGAGCGGGCGCGGCAGGCGCGGATGGCCGTAGTCGGGCCGGTGACCGAGCGGTGGGCGCCGGAGCAGGCCGGACCCGTGCACGAGAACTGGCAGTTGGCCGCGCCCATCGGCCCCGCCACCGACCTGTGGGCGCTCGGGGCCCTGCTGTTCCGCGCCGTTCAGGGGCATGCGCCGTACCCAGAGGAGTCGACCGCCGAGCTGGTGCAGCTGGTGTGCGCGGAGCCGCCCGCGTTCGCGGAGGAGTGCGGGCCGCTCAGGCCGGTCGTCGAGTCGCTGTTGCGGCAGGACCCCACCGAGCGCCTCGACTTCGAGGAACTGCGGGGCTGGCTGCGCTCGTTGGTGCGTTCCGCGCCCGAGCCGGAGGCGGGCGCGCACGTCGTCGCCGCGCCGCCCGCCGACACCAGCCGGCTGCCCGTCGTACGCCGCCGCGGCGAGCTGGTGCGCAGGCGGCGCGCCGGGCTGCCCGCGCACCACGGCCGGCACAAGCGGGCCCGGCAGGAGGCGCGTTCGCCACGCCGACTGGGCCGCACGCTGCTTCTGCTGGTCCTGCTGCTGATGGCCACGGCAATTGCCTACGCCATGCTCTTCATGCCCAAGGCCGAGTCCGGCGGGAGGGACGACACCGACCGCACCGGCGCCACGGGTGAGGTCGGCCGGCCCCCGCAGGCCAGCAGCGAGCCCCGGCCCGACCAGACGTCACCGGCCGGGCAGGACAAGCCGACCGAGTCCGCGTCAGCGGCCTCGACCGAGACTCGGACCACCGGCCCTGACGTCGCCGACGGCTTCACCCTGCGCACGGACGACGAGGGTTTCCGGGTCGCCGTCGCCAGCGGCTGGGACCGCACCCCCGAGAACGGCCGCGGTCAAGTGGTCTACTCGCACGGCGACTTCGAGCTGATCGTCGTACCGGGCCGGGACACCGCCGACGAGTACGGCAGCGACCCGATGGCGTACCAGCGCGAGGACGAGCCCGAGCTCCAGCCGTACCGCGACTCCAGCTGGGCCACCTCCACCGGCCTCAAGACGATCCAGGTCGGCGGGCGGACCATGGCCGAGGGGCAGTTCACCTGGACCGACGACGAGGGGCGGGAGCGTTTCGTGCGCAATCTCGCGATGCTCGTCGACGGGCGGTACCACGTGGTGCAGGTACGCGGCCCGGAGGCGGAACGGGACGAGGTGACCCGGCTGTTCGAGCAGGCGTCGGCCACCTATCAGGTGACCGGCTGAGTCGGCTCCCCAACTGCACGTGACGGGGCGGCAACGGTTCCCTGACCGGCGCGGAAGCGACAACCGTCACAGTGCTGTCTCTGTGCCGCCCTGCCAGTTCCCTGCACGTGATCCGGTCCTTAACCTGACCCTGTCAAGAACATTGCGGGGCAACGTGAATCAGATGCAGGGCCGGCTCGTCGCGGGGCGCTATCGGCTCGCCGACGCCATCGGGAGCGGCGGTATGGGCCGCGTTTGGCGTGCCCACGACGAAGTGCTGCATCGGGCCGTCGCGATCAAGGAGTTGACCGCCGCGCTCTATGTGTCCGAGAGCGAGCAGGAACTGCTGCTCGCCCGCACCCGGGCCGAGGCGCGCGCCGCCGCGCGGATCAACCACTCCGCCGTCGTCACCGTGCACGACGTCCTCGACCACGACGCCCGCCCGTGGATCGTGATGGAGCTGGTCGAGGGCCATTCGCTGGCGGACGAGGTCAAGGAGCGGGGCCGCGTCGAACCGCGCGAGGCCGCCCGGATCGGCCTGTGGGTGCTGCGCGCGCTGCGGGCCGCGCACACCGCCGGTGTCCTGCACCGCGACGTGAAGCCCGGCAACGTCCTCCTCGGCAACGACGGCCGTGTCCTGCTCACCGACTTCGGCATCGCGCAGATCGAGGGCGACACCACCATCACGCGCACCGGCGAGGTCGTCGGTTCCGTCGACTACCTCGCCCCCGAGCGGATCCGCGGCCACGACCCGGGCCCGGCCTCCGACCTGTGGGCGCTCGGCGCCACGCTGTACACGGCGGTGGAGGGCAGGTCGCCGTTCCGCCGCACCTCCCCGCTGTCGACGATGCAGGCGGTCGTGGAGGAGGAGGCGGCCCAGCCCGCGTACGCCGGTCCGCTCGGCCCCGTCATCGCCGCACTCCTGCACAAGGATCCCGCCGGACGCCCCGACGCGCTCGCCGCCGAGCAGATGCTCGCGGAGGCGGCCGAGGGACGGCGGCCGGACACGGCGCAGGCGTACGTGCCGACGCGGCACGGGTCGTACGGACATCAGGAGCTCCACGAGCAGCCGCGGACCGGTCTCACCAGGCCGCACCAGGCCGCCGTCACCCAGGTCGGCCCGTCCGCCGCGCCTCCGAAACGGCGGCACCGTCTGCGTACGGCCGTCCTCGTCGTCGCCCTTGCCGCGGTCATCGGTGCGGGAGTCGCGGTCGCGCTGCAGCAGTTCGGCACGGGCAACCCCGGCGAATCCACCTCTGTGTCGCCGCCTCCGAGCGCCAAGCCCACGCCGAGCGACGAAGGCGGTCAGGGGGTGGTTCCCGCCGGCTGGGAGCGGCGCAAGGACCCGGTGGGCTTCAGCATCTCCCTGCCCAAGGGGTGGAAGCGGTCCGTCTCCATCGATCAGGACGGCCTCCGGCAGATCGACTACTCGCCCGACAAGGGCAAGCACATCGTGCGGGTCGCCGTCGACACCGCGCCGGACTTCAGCACCTCGTACGAGCACATGAGCAACCTGGAAGAGCGGATCTCACGGCTGCGGGACTACCAGCAGCTGAGCCTCAAGGAGGAGCTGTTCCGCGACGAGCCGGGCGCCCGCTGGGAGTACACGTGGAACGCGCTGGCCAAGGACGGGCCGCACTACTTCGCGGGGCCCTACCGTGCGATCGACGTCGGGTACATGGACAGTGACGGCACCGAGTACGCCATCTACGCGGCTTCACCGGCCGGCGACTGGGCCACCACCAGTAAGCAGTTCGACTGGATCCTGCGGGGCTTCCAGGAGGGTTGACCGAGAATGCGTATCGGCCCAACCGGACGGTGCCGTGGGCCGATACGTCATCGTGGTGACGGTGGTTGCACCGCGGAGGCTCAGGCCCAGTCCGTGCAAGAACGGACGATCGTGGACCCTTCCCGGACCGCTATCTGTGCGCCGATGGAGTCGAGGTCGTCGCCGCTGGGTGCCGCGTACGTGGTGAAGGTGGTGGTCGCGTCCTTTCCGTCGAACTCGGTCCGCCAGGGCCAGTCCGTCACCCATCCCGTGGCGTGGTCAATGGACCTGAATCGAATGGCCACATGGTGACCATCGGCAGCGGTGTCCTTGACCCAGCCGCTGATGTCCACATAGTTGGACGACCAGTTGGTGAACGTCATGCTCCCCGAGGCGCCGGTCACCGAGCACGCGGCACCGCCGCTCGCCGCGGCGGCATTGGTCACTGTGGTCGTGGCGAAGATGGCCAGCGCCGCGACGCCCGTGACGGAAAGGCGCTTCAATATGTTTCCCATAAAGAAAGAGTAAGGCTCCCATGATCCATGAGGCAGCATGATCCCAGCCACACGCTTGTCCCCAAGGGTGCGTATCACCTGGTGATTTGCCGCCCTTTGCGGCCGCTTCAGCACCGGCTGTGGCTGAAAGGCATCGACCTGGCCGCCCGGTCCGGCAGGGTCCGCTACTTGGCCGGTCGCCGCCCCGGAAGGCGTCCGTCCGTTGGGGCATGATGGGGCGCATGGGCACCGAGGGGGCCAACTTCCGTGTGATCGCGGGGCGTTACCGCCTTGAGGCGAGGCTCGGGCGGGGCGGCATGGGCGTCGTATGGCGGGCCACCGACCAGTTGCTCGGCCGACGCGTCGCGGTCAAGGAACTCGACGTCGACCTCGACGCCACGGCCCCCGACACCCTCTCCGAGGCCCGCTCCGCGCAGGACGCCCGGCAGCGCAGGGAGCGCACGCTGCGCGAGGCCCGTGCGGTCGCGCAGCTCAGGCACCCGCACATCATCGTCGTCCACGACGTCGTCGAGCACGACGAACGCCCCTATATCGTCATGGAGTTGATCGACGGAGGCTCCCTGGCGGACCGCATCGCCGCCCACGGCCCCGTCGACGCCGTGGAGGCCGCGCGGATCGGCGCCGACCTGCTCAGCGCCCTGCGCGCGGCCCACAACGCCGGTGTTCTGCACCGGGACATCAAGCCCGCGAACGTCCTCATCGACGCCGGCACCGGCCGTGTCGTCCTCACCGACTTCGGCATCGCCCGGATCGCGGGCGCCACCACCCTCACCGAGACCGGGACCTTCGTCGGCTCGCCCGAGTACACCGCGCCGGAGCGGATGTCCGGCGCCGGTACGGGTCCGGCGTCCGACCTGTGGTCGGTGGGTGCGCTGCTGTGTGCGGCCGTGAGCGGTGAATCGCCGTTCGGGCGGGACTCGTTGGGCGGCATCCTGCACGCGGTCGTCTTCGACGAGATACGGCCGCCCGCACAGGCCGCGCCGCTCCTGCCCGTCGTACGGGGGCTGTTGCAGCGCGATCCGCAGCGGCGCCTGGACGCGGCGCGGGCGGAGCGGATGCTGCGGGACTTCCTGGCGTACGGGCGCACACCGGCGACCACGCACTCCTGGCGTTCTCCGCGGAGCGTGCTGGTGAGCGTGCTGCTGGTGGCCGCGATGGCGGGGGCCGGGGTGTCGGCGGTGGCGCTGCTCATGAACGGGGACGGCAACGGAAACGTTCCGCCACCGTCGCCGAGTACTTCGGCAAGCCCCTCGGCGAGCAGCTCCGTAAGTCCCTCGACATCGCCGCCCACCCCGAGCATCCGCATAAACGGGAGATAAGCCCCACCGGGCGTCACGGGTCTGTGACCGCACAGCGTTCGAAGTGGATTGAGGGGCCCTTGGCGCGATATGGATGGAGCCATGAACAGCAACGGGGGAGCCCCTTACGGGTCCGACGAGCCAACGAGTTTCGGTCTGCAACCGCCGCAGGCGCCGGTGCCGCACCCGGGCAACCCGTATGCGACGCCCACCCAGGTCGTTCCGCAGCAGCAGGCGCAGCCTGCCCAGGATCCCGGCACCGGGCGCCTGATCGCGGGCCGTTACCGGCTGCTGGCCAAGCTCGGCCATGGCGGCATGGGCACGGTGTGGCGGGCCAAGGACGAGACGGTGGACCGCGAGGTCGCCGTCAAGGAGCCCCGCGTACCCGACCATCTTCCCGAGCGCGAACGTGCCAACGCCTTCGAGCGGATGCGCCGCGAGGCCCGGGCCGCCGCCCGCCTCGACCACCCGGCTGTCGTGAACGTGCACGACGTCGCGGTCGTGGACGGCCAGCCGTGGATCGTGATGGAGCTGGTGCAGGGCCGTTCCATGGGCGATGTGCTTCAGGAGGGCACCCTCGGGGTCCGGGAAGCGGCCAGAATCGGCCTGGAGGTGCTCGGCGCCCTGGAGGCCGCGCACGCGGCCGGTGTGCTGCACCGCGACGTCAAGCCCGACAACGTCCTCCTCGGCCGCCACGACCGCGTGGTTCTCACCGACTTCGGCATCGCCCAGATCGAGGGCGAGACCAACCTCACCGACACCGGCGGCTTCGTCGGCTCGCCCGAGTACATCGCCCCCGAGCGGGTGCTGGGCCAGCGCCCCGGCCCGCCGAGCGACCTGTGGTCCCTGGGCGTGGTGCTGTACGCGGCGACGGAGGGCGTCTCGCCGTTCCGCCGCAGCAACACCCCGGCCACCCTCCAGTCCGTCCTCAACGCGACCCCGGCCGCGCCCGCCTCCGCGCAGGGCCCGCTCGCCGAGGTCATCACCGGCCTGCTCCAGAAGGACCCGGCCCGCCGCCCCGACGCCGCCCAGACGCGCGCGCTGCTGGAGCGGGCCGCCAACCCGCCGGTGCAGGCACCGGCGCCCACGCAGGTCGTCCAGACGGTGGCCGCCGGCGACGGGGTCCGGGTCGGCCGCAAGACGCTCGTCGGGATCGGCGCGGCGTTCGTCGCCGTGGTCGTGGCCGCGGCGGGCGTGGTGGTCGCCGACCCGTTCGGGGAGGAGCAGCCGGCCGATCCCTGGGAGGCGCACGCCCACACGAACCTGGGTGTGACCCTGAGCGTGCCCAAGGACTACAAGGTGGGCAAGCCGGACGCGGACGACACCGACAAGAACTGGGTCACCTACTCCGACCTGAGCGGCGCCATCTGGGTCGGCGTGAACGTGGCCCGGAAGAAGGACGAC
Source organism: Streptomyces sp. NPDC079141 (assembly GCF_040686775.1). Lineage (NCBI taxonomy): Bacteria > Bacillati > Actinomycetota > Actinomycetes > Kitasatosporales > Streptomycetaceae > Streptomyces > Streptomyces sp. NPDC079141. Next base: position 364,569 of record NZ_JBFBLP010000008.1, read on the forward strand.
ACCTCGGGCGACATCAAGGGCTCCGCCGAGGCCCAGATGTACGCCGACAACGAGGAGTTCAGGGGCAGCGGCGACTACGACCTCGCCATGCCGGAGAACCCCACGACCAAGCCCGAGCAGACCCAGTACAAGGGCAAGAAGTCGGCCGAGAACACGGTCACCTACATCACCACCGACACCCAGAACCCGCGCCCGCGCGAGCTGAAGATCTTCTACTACAAGTCGTCCGACGGCGACATGTACAAGGTGACGGTCGCCTACCCGGGCAAGGGCGACTTCGACGACCGCGGCCGCGAGGTTGCCCAGAAGGTCATCGACAACCTGGACATCACCAATTTGTGAACCGCCTTGCCGCACGGTAGGCATGGGGCATGAGTGACGGCGGCGAACACCAGCGCGGCGGACGTGTGGTCGGTGGGCGCTACCGGCTGGTCGAGCGGATCGGCTCGGGCGGCATGGGCACCGTCTGGCGCGCCCACGACGAGCTCGTGGGCCGCGAGGTCGCCGTCAAACAGCCCCGCCTGCCCGGCGATCCGGAGGACGAGGTCCACCAGCGGGCCGCCCACCGCCTCTACCGCGAGGCCCGCGCCGCCGCCCGCGTCGACCACCCCTCCGCAGTCGCCATCCACGACGTCGTGGAGGAGGACGGACTGCCGTGGATCGTCATGGAGTTGGTCCGCGGCGAGTCCCTGCACGAGCTGCTCAAGCGGGGGCCTCTGGAGCCCGCCGAGGCCGCCCGTATCGGCCTGGCTGTATGCGGCGCCCTGCGTGCCGCGCACGCGGTCGGGATCGTGCACCGTGACGTGAAGCCCGCCAACGTCCTGCTCGGCTCGCACCACCGCGTCGTCCTCACCGACTTCGGCATCGCCCATGTCCAGGGCGAGGAACCCCTCACCGCCACCGGCGAGTTCGTCGGCTCGCTGGAGTTCATCGCCCCCGAGCGCATGTCCGGCCGGGGGGCCGGACCCGCCTCCGACCTGTGGTCCCTCGGCGTCCTCCTCTACGCCGCCGTCGAGGGCTGGTCGCCCTTCCGCCGTACGACGCTGGAGTCGACGCTCGCCGCGATCCTGACCGCGGACCTGCCCGCGCCGAAGCAGGCAGGTGCTCTCGGCCCGCTCCTGCTCCGGCTGTTGGAGAAGGACCCCGCCCTGCGCCCGGACGCCGACGACGTCGAGGCGGCGCTGGAGGCTGCGGCGGGCGAGGTCCGGGAGGAGAACCCCGAGGCTCAGGACCCATCCGCCCTGGAGGAGTTCGGGGACGACATACGGACCGTGCGGCTGAGTCAGGGCCAGGCCGGGGTCGACCCCGAAGCGGACACCCTGACGGCCGCGCGCACCCCGGCCACGGAGCCCGACCCGATACCCGACGTACGCCGCCGCCCCCTCCACCGCCGCCCCGCCCCCCTCGCCCTCCTCGGCGCTCTCGTGGTCGGCGCCGCCTGGCTCGGCACCTCCGCCCTCACTGGCCCCGACAGCGGCGCCAGCACGAAGAACACGGCGACCGGCCGCTCGGCGGCACCGAAGCCGACGCCCAGCGCCACTCCGGACGACGGCTGGACCGCGCACCCCGAGAAGGACATGAGCGCCACCCTCGCCCTCCCCGCCGCCTACGAGGAGTTCGCCCGCTCGGGCAGCGACACCTTCCAGCCCCGCCAGGTGGAGTACGCGGCCGGCTCTGTTCAGGTCCGGCTCACTCAATGGGACAGAGCACCGGGAACCCCCATGAGTCAGGCGAAAGCTCATGCGAGGACCTTTGAGTTCTTCGAGGACCCCAGCACGCAGTACACCGACACCAGCTTCCAGGGCTGGGACGCCGTGCAGGCCGACAGCACCTACGGCGACCCCGAGCTACGGCGCCGGGTCATGGAGCTGTTCGTCCGCACCGACGACGGCCGGCTGTACGAAATACGCGTCGAGATGCCCAAGGGCGCGGCGGAGGAGAAGAAGGGCACGGACGTTTTCAAGGGCGCCCGCGACCGGCTGAGGATTGCCACAACGCCCTGATCAGCGCGTTTGTTGCCAGCGGTCACTGGCGTCATGTGAGCGCTCCGTGAATCCTCGTTACCGCCGGGTACACAAAGCCCCCGCCGCGGCATACCCTGCGCGTCATGACGGACTCGCAGGCCCCGGTACAGACCGGCACGAACCCCCTCGCCCCCGCCCCGGAGGGCGCCCGCACCGCCGCCGACGTGGTGACCCCCGAGCTGGTCGCCCAGCTGACCAAGGGCGTGGTCGGTTCGGGCCGCACCGCCAACCACACGCCGTTCACCGGCGAGAAGCTGGCCGATCTGCCGGAGTCCACGCCCGAGGACGTGGAGAAGGCGTTCGCGGCGGCCCGCGCGGCCCAGCCGGTCTGGGCGCAGACCCCGGTACGGCAGCGTGCCGCCGTCCTGCTGCGCTTCCACGACCTGGTGCTGGAGCGCCAGGCCGAGGTGCTGGACCTGATCCAGCTGGAGACCGGCAAGGCCCGCCTGCACGCCCACGAGGAGGTGCAGGCCGTCGCCGTCGCCGCCCGTCATTACGGCCGTAGGGCCGCCGCCTACCTGAAGCCGAAGCGGCACGCGGGCGCCATGCCCACACTCACCAAGGTCACCGAACTGCGCCACCCGCGCGGGGTCGTCGGCCAGATCGCCCCCTGGAACTACCCGCTGGAGCTGTCGGTCGGCGACGCGCTGCCGGCGTTCGTCGCGGGCAACGCGGTGGTGATGAAGCCGGACACGGAGACCTGCCTGACCGCGCTGTGGGCCCGCGACCTGCTCATCGAGGCCGGTCTGCCCGCCGACGTCTTCCAGGTCGTGCTCGGCGAGGGCCCGGTCGTCGGCCCCGAGGTCGTCCGCCACGCCGACTACGTCTCCTTCACCGGCTCCACCCGCACCGGCCGCGAGGTCGCCCAGGGGGCCGCCGCACGGCTGGTCGGCGTCTCCCTCGAACTCGGCGGCAAGAACGCCATGCTGGTCCTGGAGGACGCGGACATAGAGAAGGCCGCCGCCGGCGCCGTACGCGCCTGCTTCTCCTCGGCCGGCCAACTGTGCATCTCCATCGAGCGGTTGTACGTCCACGAGTCGGTCGCGGACGCCTTCCTGGAGCGCTTCGCCGCCCGCACCAAGGCCATGCGGCTCGGCCGGTCCCTCGCCTACGGCGCCGACATGGGCTCCCTGGTCGGCGAGCGCCAGCTGGAGACCGTCAAGCGGCATGTGGAGGAGGCCGTCGCCAAGGGCGCCAAGGTCGTCGCCGGCGGGGTCGCCCGCCCGGACATCGGCCCCTACTTCTTCGAGCCGACCATCCTCGACGGCGTCGAGGCGCCCATGGCCGTGTGCACCGAGGAGACCTTCGGCCCGGTCGTCTCCGTCTACCGGTTCAAGACCGAGGACGAGGCGGTCGACCACGCCAACTCCACGCCGTACGGCCTCAATTCGTCGGTCTGGACGAAGGACGGCGGCCGGGGCCGCGCGGTCGCGGCCCGGCTGCGCACCGGCACGGTGAACGTCAACGAGGGCTACGCGCCCGCCTACGGCAGCGTCCAGTCCCCGATGGGCGGCATGAAGGACTCCGGCCTCGGCCGCCGCCACGGCTCCGAGGGCATCCTCAAGTACACGGAGGCCCAGACGGTGGCCCAGCAGCGGCTGCTGCCGATGGCGCCCTCGCTGGGCATGGACGACGAGAAGTACGCCCAGTTCATGAGCCGGAGTCTGCGGCTGATGAAGGCATTCCGGTTCCGCTGAAAAGGGAGTGCGCGTGAGCAACGACGCTTACGACTACGACGTCATCGTCGTCGGATCAGGTTTCGGCGGCTCGGTGACCGCCCTCCGCCTCACGGAGAAGGGCTACACGGTAGGTGTCCTGGAAGCGGGCCGCCGCTTCACCCGCGAGAGCCTCCCCAAGAACTCCTGGGACCTGAGGAACTTCCTCTGGGCCCCGAAGCTCGGGATGTTCGGCATCCAGCGCATCCATCTGCTGGGCAACGTCATGGTGCTCGCGGGCGCGGGAGTGGGCGGCGGTTCGCTGAACTACGCCAACACGCTCTACGTACCGCCGAAGCCGTTCTTCGACGACCCGCAGTGGCGTGACATCACCGACTGGCAGGAGGAGTTGAAGCCGTACTACGACCAGGCCCAGCGGATGCTCGGCGTACGGCTCAACCCCACCATGACCCCCTCCGACGTTCATCTGAAGGCCGCGGCCCAGCGGATGGGAGTCGGGGACACCTTCCACATGGCCCCGGTCGGTGTCTTCTTCGGCGACGGCGAGGACGCGGACGGTTCGGCGCGGGCGCGCGCGGGCGAGCAGGTCGCCGACCCCTACTTCGGCGGCGCGGGCCCGGCCCGCAAGGCCTGTACCGAGTGCGGCGAGTGCATGACGGGCTGCCGCCACGGCGCGAAGAACACCCTCAACGAGAACTACCTCTACCTCGCCGAGAAGGCCGGAGCGGTCGTCCACCCCATGACGACGGTGGTGTCCGTCACCGACGACTCGCAGGGCGGCTACGCCGTGGCCACCCTCCCCACCGACAACCGCCGCAAGGGGAAGGGCCGTACCTTCAAGGCGCGCCGGGTCGTCCTCGCCGCCGGCACCTACGGCACCCAGACCCTGCTGCACCGGATGAAGGCGAGCGGGCAACTGCCCTACCTCTCCCCGAAGCTGGGCGAGCTGACCCGCACCAACTCCGAGGCGCTGGTGGGCGCGCAGACCGACGACCGCCGCTACCGCAAGGTCACCGGCGAGAAGAAGGTCGACTTCACCCGCGGGGTCGCCATCACGTCCTCGATCCACCCCGATGCCAACACCCATATCGAGCCGGTCCGTTACGGCAAGGGCTCCAACTCCATGGGCAGCCTGACGATCCTTCAGGTCCCCTACGCCGAGGGCGCCTCCCGCGTCGCGGCCTGGCTCGGCAACGCCGCCCGGCATCCGCTGCTGATCCTGCGCTCGCTGTCCAACCGGCGCTGGTCGGAGAAGACCATCATCGGCCTGGTGATGCAGTCCCTGGACAACTCCCTGACGACGTACCTGAAACCGGACGGCGTCGGCAAGGGCATGCTGACCGCCCGCCAGGGGCACGGCTCGCCCAACCCGATGCAGATCAAGGCGGCCACCGAGGGCGCGTCCGCGCTCGCTGAGTCCATCAACGGCTTCGCGGGTTCCAACGTGGGCGAACTGATGGGCACCCCGCTCACCGCCCACTTCCTCGGCGGCTGCCCGATCGGCGCCACGCACGAGACCGGCGTGATCGACCCGTACCACCGGCTCTACGGCCACCCGGGCATCTCGGTGGTCGACGGCGCCGCGGTCTCGGCCAACCTGGGTGTGAACCCCTCGCTGACCATCACCGCGCAGGCCGAGCGGGCGATGTCGTACTGGCCCAACAAGGGCGAGGACGACCCGCGTCCGGCGCAGGACCGGCCGTATGAGCGGCTTCAGCCGGTCGAGCCGAAGACGCCGGCGGTCCCGGCAGAGGCGTTCGGCGCGCTGCGGCTGCCGTTCCTGGGAATGCCGGCGGTGCCGCCGAAGAAGTGAGATATGAGAAGGACCTGCGCCCCCCTCCGAGCGCAGGTCCTTCCTTCTCGCGTGAAGCTTGGTGAGGCTTAGGCCTCGGCACCGGCCTTGCGGCGCTTCATCGCGAACATCACGCCGGCACCGGCGAGGACGGCGACACCACCGATGGTGGCGATGACCGGCAGGTTGGAGTCCGAACCGGTCTCCGCGAGCTCACCGTCGACGTCGACCTCGTTGACGTCGGTGATCTCGTCCTTGCCGCCGGTCTGCGGCTTGGAGTCGCCCGGCTTGCCGGGGTTGGAACCGGCCGGCAGCACCTCGAAGAAGTAGATGCCGTAGTTCTCGTCCTCGGACATCCAGCAGGCCTCGTCGGTCGAGTACTCGGCCAGACCGATGGCGATGCCGACCGCGCTCGGGACGTCGCGGCTGATGTTCACCCGCAGGTCGTAGCTGATCGACTGGCCGCCTTCGAGGGTGAAGGTGTTGAGCGCGCCGCCCTCGCCGAACTGGGTGGCGATGTCGACCCAGCTGCCGCCGTTCCGGACCTGCACGGTGACCAGGTCGGAGTAGTCGTCCTCCAGCTCCCAGTCCATCGCGGCGACGCCGACGACGGGCATGATGTCCTCGATCGTCTCGTCGCTGGAGTTGTTGACGTTGAACTTGAAGTTCGTCCAGCCGCTGCCCGCGACCACGGTGTCGGGCAGGCCGGTCAGCGAGCTGTGCAGCACCTCGCTGATGTCGTAGATCGGGTCGCCGTACTCGTCGACCGGGCACTCCTCGACGATCTCGTCGTCGCCCGACGGGCTCGCGGACGGGGCCGGAGAGGACTCGCTGGCGGACGGCGCCGGGGAGGACTCGCTCGTCGACGGGGCCGGGCTGCTCGCACCGGTCTCCGGGGCGGAGTTGGTCGGGTCGGGCGTGTTCGTGTCGTCCTCGGCCGGGGTGCTGGGCTCGGCGGCCGGGGTGCTCGGGTCGGCCGCGGGCGTGCTCTCCTCGGCGGCCGGGGTGCTCTCCGAGACGCTCGGCGACGGCGATGTCTCGTCCGTCGCGAACGCGGCCGGCGCGGACATCAGCGCGATCGGCGCTATGGCGGCCGTCGCGGCCGCGGCGGCCAGAGCACGGCGAAGCTTCATGAAGACCTCGGAAAGTCCGGCGCGCTGCTGCGTCACAGCGCGCGATGTCGATGAGGCCTCCGCGTGGGGGCGCGGGAGTGGCCCTTGGTACGCCTGGTTTGATCCGCGAGCCCCGCGAAAGGTTGTCCCGGCATTCACACAATTTTTATGTGACCTGGCTCACCGCGGGTTCCATGCGTCCCTTGGGTTCCATGCGCCCCTTGGGTTCCGTGCGTCCGAAAGCCCCCGGGCACGTCGAAGGGCCCCGCGGGACTTCGGCCGCGGGGCCCTTCTTTCGTCAGCACCGACGTCAGGGCAGCGCCGGTGCCTGGGAGCGGCGCCGGGGGGTTGCGCCGCTTGCCTGGTGGTCGCCGCCTGGTGCGCCCGGTCGGCGCCCCGGCGTACGCGGGGCGCGCGGAAGGTATCGACCTCTGGCGGTTCGGCGGCGAAGAACGAGGCAATGCAGTTGTCTGCGGTGGGACTTGGGGGCTTTTAGGGGCATCGTGCTGGATTGCCGGGGCCTGCGCAACCGTTTGGCCCGGTCTTGTACCTGTCCTGTGTGTTTCCGCCGGCCGGCCCCGGGCGTCCCCGGAGCCGACCGTTCTCTTGCAGCGACCGGGCTGCTGTCCCCTGCCGTCCGGTCACTTGTCTGGAGCGAGGTCCCACGGCGCACGGCACGATCCGTACGCCTCATCGCTCCAGCGAGCCACGCGTGGTTCTGTCGGGCCCGCCCCTGGCTGGCACGGACATCGGGACCAACGAAGCCTTCCGCGGGCGGTCACGCGCCGTACGGGTGAGAGGACATGCGTACGTACGTCCACGGAACGCCGTTTCAGATCTTTCCGCGGCACAGCTCCAGCAGCGTCATCGCCAGCGCGGTGCCCGGCTTGCCCAGCGCCTCCCTGTAGTGGCCGAGGACCTCCATCTCCCGCGAGAGGTTCACCCGGCGTCCGCCGGAGGTGATCCGCGCCTCCTGGATGACGGCGGAGACGGCCATCCGTTCCTGGATCAGGCCGATGATCCGGTCGTCCAGCGCGTCGATGCGCTCACGGGCGCCGGTGATCACGTCGGCGGCCTCGGAGGTACGGGCGCCGGTCACGTCGAGGGCGGTCATAGGGGGCTCCTTTGGGGAAGAGGCCCCGGATCGACACGGTCCGGAAACGGCAGGCGCCCCGGGCCTTGTCGGCCCGGGGCGCCTGGGAAGTCGCTTGTCAGTAGCTCAAGCAGCACGACCATGGCAGCCGGCGGGCCGGATGCCATAGGTAAAGAGGAAGGTCGGGTGCGTGAGCATGGGGTCAGTATGCCGCGCCCCGCGGAGGCCTCCAAGCCGGTTCGCATCCTGAGACGGGGGTCACCTGCCGCGGCCCCGTTAGAATCGGTGGCACAGCCCTTTTCAAGCCGCCGGAAGGCAACCCGTGTCACCAGCGACCCCAGCCGCCCCCGACACCGTCCTGGTCGTCGACTTCGGCGCGCAGTACGCCCAGCTCATCGCCCGACGCGTCCGCGAGGCCCGGGTCTACAGCGAGATCGTGCCGAGCACCATGCCGGTCGAGGAGATGCTCGCCAAGAACCCGGCGGCGATCATCCTCTCCGGCGGCCCCTCGTCCGTGTACGAACCGGGCGCCCCGCGCCTGGACCGCGCGCTCTTCGAGGCCGGCGTCCCCGTCTTCGGCATGTGCTACGGCTTCCAGCTGATGGCGCAGTCCCTCGGCGGCACCGTCGACAACACCGGCGCCCGCGAGTACGGCCGTACCGACCTGCACGTCTCCAGGTCGTCCTCCACCCTCTTCGAGGGCACCCCGGCCGAGCAGCACGTGTGGATGTCGCACGGCGACGCCTGCTCCGCCGCCCCCGAGGGCTTCTCGGTGACGGCCTCCACGGACGTCGTCCCGGTCGCCGCCTTCGAGAACGACGACAAGAAGCTCTACGGCGTCCAGTACCACCCCGAGGTCATGCACTCCACGCACGGCCAGCAGGTGCTGGAGCACTTCCTGTACCGGGGCGCCGGGCTCACCCCGTCCTGGACCACCGGCAACGTGATCGACGAGCAGGTCGCGCTGATTCGCGAGCAGGTCGGCGACAAGCGCGCCATCTGCGGTCTGTCCGGCGGCGTGGACTCGGCCGTGGCCGCGGCCCTGGTCGCCCGTGCCATCGGTGACCAGCTGACCTGCGTGTACGTCGACCACGGTCTGATGCGCAAGGGCGAGACCGAGCAGGTCGAGAAGGACTTCGTGGCCGCGACCGGCGTCAAGCTCGTCGTCGTCGACGCGGAGGAGCGCTTCCTGACCGCCCTGAAGGGTGTCTCGGACCCCGAGGAGAAGCGGAAGATCATCGGCCGGGAGTTCATCCGGGTCTTCGAGCAGGCGCAGGCCGAGATCATCGCGGACGAGGGTCCGGCGGTGGAGTTCCTGGTGCAGGGCACCCTGTACCCGGACGTGGTCGAGTCCGGTGGCGGCACCGGCACCGCCAACATCAAGTCCCACCACAACGTGGGCGGCCTCCCCGAGGACCTTGAGTTCAAGCTCATCGAGCCGCTGCGCAAGCTGTTCAAGGACGAGGTCCGCATGGTCGGCCAGGAGCTCGGCCTGCCCGAGGAGATCGTCCAGCGCCAGCCGTTCCCCGGCCCGGGCCTGGGCATCCGGATCGTCGGCGAGGTCACCAAGGAGCGGCTCGACCTGCTCCGTGACGCCGACGCCATCGCCCGCGAGGAGCTGACCGCGGCCGGTCTCGACCGGGACATCTGGCAGTGCCCGGTGGTCCTGCTCGCGGACGTCCGCAGCGTCGGCGTCCAGGGCGACGGCCGCACCTACGGCCACCCGATCGTCCTGCGCCCGGTCTCCTCCGAGGACGCCATGACGGCCGACTGGTCCCGCCTGCCGTACGACGTCCTCGCCAAGATCTCGACGCGGATCACGAACGAGGTCCGTGACGTCAACCGGGTCGTCCTCGACGTGACGTCGAAGCCGCCGGGCACCATCGAGTGGGAGTGAGTCTTTGCTGAGACTCAGGTGCGCTTGATCGTGCGCACCGGCTCACCGGGCTTCCAGACCTGGACGACCAGGTACTTGTCGTCCTCGACGTAGGTCCTGACGACCTCCGTCAGCTCGGTGCGGAAGAGGTGGAACGGCTCCGGCGGTTCCACCTCTTCGCTGTATCCGGCCTTGACCAGCGGATCGGTGACCTCGATCGCCCGCCCGGCGATCCGGACGTCACCCCCGCCCATTGCGGTGCCGCCGCCCGGGTTCGCCTGCAGCGCGAAACGCGGGTCGCGGAGCAGGTCGAGTGCCTTCAGCGAGTTCGGCATCATGCCGAGCCACAGCTCACCGTTGAGGAAACGCACCTCCAGGCCGGTGGTGCGCGGGGAGCCGTCCTTGCGGAGGGTGGCGAGGATGTGGTGCGTGAACGCGCCGAAGCGCTCTTCGACCGTCTTCGCGAGATCGGGTTCGGCGGTGGTGAAGGTTCCCCAGTTGTGCGTCATACGACGAGTGTGACGCGGATACCCGACATCTTCTGTCCGGATATCAGGCCGGGCGTACGAACCTCTCCGTACCGTCCCCGTCCCGGACCGGCGTCCAGCCGGCCGCGGTCAGCTTCTCGGCCAGCTTCGCGCGCTTGGCCGCGTTGATCCGCAGCGAACCCAGCAGGAACGCCGGCGTCAGCACGGCGAGCGGGAGCAGGACGAGGAACTTCCCGGTCACCAGGGCCAGCAGCAGGAACAGGGCCGCGGAGCCCCAGGCCATGGCGAGCAGCTTCCTGCGGTTCTCGGTGGCGAGGGTCAGGTCGTAGCGGACGACCGTGGTGAGCACGTCGACCTCCGGCTGTGTCTCCGGCACGGGCTTCAGCGAGCCCAGATACATGCCGGGCACCGGTCGGCCCTTGCCCGGGTCCGGGAACGCGGCCAGGTTGGCCGCCGCCCGCTGCCGGGCCGCCGGGCTTGCATCACGGGTCAGCTGGACACGCATGACGCTGGCCCGGTCCGACAGCCACACGCCGGCGTACCGGAAGCCGTAGCACTCGGCGACGTAGATGAGTGCGCCGGCCGTCTCCGGGTCGTCGGGGTGGACGATCTCGATCGTGTCCTGGGTCGCGATCTGCCGCATGAGGGGCTTGAGGTGGCGGTCGATGCTCAAAGGGGGCTCCGGTACTGGGTCGTGCTGGCCGGAACCGGACGCTGAATGTCCGATTCCGTACAGTAGACCCATGAGGCCCCGCGAGGGTTGCACTCGTCATCTTTACAACTCGGCTCTGCCCTTTTGCCCTGACCGACGGTAACTTCCGCCCTGTAAAGGAACCCAGTGCAGGAGGACACATGCACGGGCCCACGCCGCCCCACCCGCTGCCCACCGACCGGCTCCGGTTCGCCATGCCACCGATGCACGAATCGGTCGAGGACGAGCGCCGGCACCGCAAGGAACGGCTCGCGGGCGCGCTGCGGATCTTCGGGCGGCTCGGATTCGAGGACGGGGTCTCCGGGCACATCACCGCCCGCGACCCGGAGTTCTCCGACTGCTTCTGGGTCAACCCGTTCGGAATGCCCTTCAAGCACGTCACCGTGAGCGACCTGGTGCTTGCCAACTCCGACGGGCAGGTCGTCGACGGCCGCTACCACGTCAACCAGGCGGCCTTCACCGTGCACGCCCAGGTCCACGCCGCCCGCCCCGACGTCGTCGCCGTCGCCCACTGCCACTCGGTGCACGGCCGGGCCCTCTCCGCCCTGGGTGAGCTGCTGGACCCGATCACCCAGGAGAGCTGCGCCTTCTACGAGGACATCGCCCTCTACGACGCCTACAGCGGCGTCGCCGTCGACGCCGAGGAGGGCCGCCGTATCGCCGCCGCGCTCGGCTCCTGCAAGGCCCTCGTCCTGCGCAACCACGGGCTGCTGACCGTGGGGGACTCGGTGGACGCGGCGGCGTGGTGGTTCCTGTCGCTGGAGCGCTCCTGCCAGGTGCAGCTGACGGCGAAGGCGGCGGGGCGGCCCGTCCTGATCGACCACCGGGCGGCGGTGTCGACGCGGGAGCAGCTGGGCGGGGACCTGGTGGCGTGGATCAACTACCAGCCCCTGTGGCAGGACATCAGCCGGAGCGAGCCGGACCTGCTGTCCTAGAACCCTCTGAGGACCGCGGCTTTCGTCATCGCGAACTCCTCGTCCGTGAGCACCCCGTCGCGGTGCAGCTCGCCCAACTCCCGCAGCCTGCGCAGGAGTACGTCGTGATGGTCGGCCGGTGGCGGCACGGTGGTCATCAGCTGGGGCGGGCGGTCCGCGTACTCGTCGCCGGTGCGGGTGGAGGGGTGCGGCAGACGGGCGGTGACCGCGGTGGCGACGAGCGCGGTGAGCAGATCACGGCGGGCGCTGCCCCACAGGTCGAGGGCGTACGGGTCCTTCTCCGGCGGCAGTTTGGCGAACGTCGTCTCACGGGTCACGAAGCGCAGAAAGCCGTCCTCGTAACCGGAGTTGGGCAGCCACTCGACCTGGACGACGTCGCCGAGGTTGACGATGCGCGGCCCGGTGGCCCGTTTGACCCGGTCGGAGGTGTCCGCCCAGTCGATCCGCACCTGGATCCCGTCGAAGGAGACCGTGCCGTCGGAGGAGCGGACGGAGACCGGGACGGGCGGGCCCGGCAGGAGGTAGGCCTTGGTGGCCTCCTTGGGGATCTGGTCCAGGAGCAGGGCGTGGCGGATCTCCTCGGCGACGTACTCCGCAACTCCGGAACGGTCGATGTCCACCGTCAGCCGGTACGGATCGGCCGTGTCCGGCAACCGGCCGCCGGTCGCCTGGAGGAGCGGGTCGGCGCCCTCGCGCAGCCGCATCCGGAGCCGTCCGCGCTTGCGTTCGGGCTCGAAGGCGATGCCGGCCACGGCCTCCAGCGGCACCGCGATCTCCCCGTACGTCTGCCGGAACAGCGGCACGGAGCGGTGCAGGCCCGGCGTGATCCTGACCGTGGTGCCGTCGAAGGCCCAGGTCCCGTCGCGCTGGATGATCTCGGCCATAGGAAAATTCTCGCAGCCGGGTCAACACGGCGATCCCTGCATCACCCTCCCGGGCCTTCCAACGGCCGGACCTGCCGGACGCGCCCCGGGTGGCGTAGGGCACAATTCGCTGTCATTGCACGGGGGTTGTCTCGGTACTGAGCGCGGGGAAGGCGGGCGTCGGACGTGGCGGTGCAGGAGGCGCGACAGAGCACGGACGCGGGTGCGCACAAAGGCGGCTGCACCTGCGGGGACTGTCCGCACGGGGCACGTGCGGGACACCGGCGGGCGGTCGCCGAATTCCTGCTGAAGCGGGACGAGTTCGCGGCCGGGCAGGGCCTGCCCGCGGCGGTGGCCCACTCGGCGTCGGCATCCCGCCAGTGGGTCTCGGAGGAGCTCACCCAGTCCGCCGAACTGGTCGCCGAACGCGGCCGCGCCGAGGGCGAGGCCTGGCTGGCCCGCCTGTGGCGCCGAACCGCGTACACGGTGTGGGCCCTGGTACTGCTGCTCCTCCTGGTGCAGTCGCTCACGGCGATCGGCGCGGGCTGGACCAGCGCCCGCACGGCCGGACTGCTCGCGGCCCTGGTCACGGCCGGCGCCCTGACCGCCGCCTCGTGGTTCCACCGTGCCCGCGGCGGATCACTGGCCCCGGTCATCGGCGAGGACAACCGGCTGTCCACCTCGCGCGCGGTGGCGGCAGCCTGGGTGCTGTTCGTCGCGTACGCGGTGCTGGTCCTGGTGGGCCGCCTGGCCGCGGCCTCGAACCACGCGGAACGGGATCGACTGATCTCCGGTTTCGAACTCGCCCGCGGCGCCGGTGCGGTGACGGTCCTCGCCGTGGTGTGCGCGATCGCGGTCCTGGTCCGACGGGTGGTCGGACTCCGCGTCCTGGGGCAGCGGCTCCAGAAGGTACGGGCGGACCGCCCCCGCGCCGCCGACCTGCTCACGGACGACGCCGGTCGCGGCACCTTCGCCGACATCCAGTACGTCGTGATCAGCGGCGTCGCCCTGCTGTTCGCGGCGGTACGGCTGACCCGGCGCCCCGACCAACTGCCCGACCTGCCCTGGGGCCTGGCGGTCGTCGTACTGATCTCCTCGGCCACCTACCTCGCCGGGAAGTACGCCGAGGGCGGGCGCCCGGTGATTCTCTCCGTCGTCCGCGCCCGCGAGGCCGGCGACCTGGACGGACCGATCCGCACCGGCGACGACATCGAGATCCGCGGCGCCGGATTCGTGCCCCCGGGCGCGGACAACGCCGCCCGCCTCTCCCGCATGGTCGTCCGCATCGGCCCGGTCAACGTCCACGTCCCCCTCGTCCCCGTCACCGGAGGCTTCAGCAACCCTACGGACACGGTCCTGACGGTCCCGGTCCCGGCTGACGTGGAGCCGGGCCGGGTGGAGGTGCAGGTGGTCACGGCGGCGGGGGTGGAGACGGGGCGGTACGCGATCGATGTGACGGAGTAGCGGCGGCTGCGCAGCCCTCCGGGACGGGATGGGATGGGCGGGGATGGGATGGGATGGGAGTGGACGGGTCGGTGCGGCGGGGGCGAAAAACCGTCAAGGCGGAGAAACTGGTCGGGTCAGGATTGAGCTGACCCTCGGCGGTGTACGTATCGTTTTCTGAGGGGTCACGTCCCGGCACGCGCGAGAGGCGGCTAGCAACGATGACTCACGGCTTTCGTACGGACACGCACTCCCCCTATCTCGACGGCGGCCGGGACTGGCGCGACCTCGCCACCCACTACGCCCTCCTCCCTCTGCGCGTCTTCCTCGGCGTCACCTTCATCTACGCCGCCCTGGACAAACTCACCGACAGCGCCTTCATGAAGGACTCCGGCTCCGGCTCGATCGGCGACATGATGCGCGCCGTCCGTGACTCCTCCGCCTTCCCGAGCATGGTCGACATGGCCCTCGACAACCCCGTCGCCTTCGGCTACGCCATCGCCTTCGGTGAGTTGGCCGTCGGCATCGGCACCCTCCTCGGCCTGTTCGCCCGCCTGGCGGCCCTCGGCGGCGCCCTGATCTCGCTCAGCCTGTGGCTGACCGTGAGCTGGGCCGCCGAGCCGTACTACTACGGCAACGACCTCGCCTACCTGATGGCCTGGCTGCCCCTGGTCCTCGCGGGAGCCCCCTATCTGTCCCTGGACGCCATGCTCCGCGCCCGCCGACGACAGGGAGCGGGGGGCTACCGGTAGCTCCGGTCGGCGGGAGCACTGCGCGGGCGGGTCGCCGCCGACGGCGGACGGAACGCACCGATCCGGGCTCCACGCCCCGCCGGTGTCAGTGCGCCGCCGGTCTCTCCGCCCCCGTCGTCTCCCCGTCGGCCGCTGTGCCGCCCAGCCGCCGACGCCGGCGTATGCCCCGCGTCAGCAGTGCCGCCGTCCCTGCCAGGCCCAGGCCCGCCATGACGACCGGGATGACCACGAACCACGGCGTCTCCCAGAGGCCGCCCGCGTCACCTGCGTAGATGACACCGGCGAGGAAGAGGAAGGCGCCGACGACCAGCCGCCCGGGCTGGAACTCATGCCGCAGCACGGCTCACCTCCGCCTGTCCCACACCGACGTCGAGATTGAGATGGATCGTGCCCCCGGGCTCGATGCCCTTCGCCGGCGACAGGGTCACCTCCTTGTGCTTGTCGGGTGCCACATCCACGTCCTCCTTGTCGTCGCCCGGCAGCTGGATGTCTCCGATGCCCACGTCGATGCTCACCTTCACCGTGACGTCCTGGGGAACGATCACCTTCAGCTGTCCAAGGCCCACGTCGGCGCTCGTCCGCACCGTCTGCCCCTCGGCGACGTCGAGACGGCTCAGGTCAAGGGTGCCGACGCCGGTGCCGAGGTCGTACTGCGGCTGGACGGCCGCCGCGGAGGCCGGCTCCCACGTCGTGCGCATCCACTCGGTGCCGATGTCCTTGGGGAGGGCGGCCGAGGCGGCCAGCAGGCCCGCGGTGACGACGGCCAGGAAGACCGACCCGGCCCCGGTGCGCCCCAGGAACGCGCTGACCGCGATGCCTATGCCGAAGACCATCAGCGCACAGGCCAGTCCGGTCTGGAGGCTGGTGCCGAGCGGATGTTCCTCCCAGGTGAGGCTGGTGCCGAGACCTCCCGCGCACACGGCGAGCAGGAAGAGCCAGCCGCCGATCCAGCGGGGCCCGCGGGGCTTCGGCGGCTGGGGGCCCCGGGCGCGCAGGGCCTCGTAGTCGTCGCCGTAGGCGCCGAGGCTGATGTTGACGGCCGCCGCGATGTCCAGGTCGCGGGAGTCCCGGGGGCCCCAGAGATAACCGGTGCCGCCGACGTGGGTGCCGTCCTTGACGATGGGGTCGCGCCACCAGGAGGGGAAGGCGGCGGGGGCCGGGGGCGCCTGGGCCTCCGGCGGGGCGTCGGCGACGGCCTGTGCGGCGAGCGGGTCGGGATCGGTGCCGCCGCGCTGCCGCGACCAGTACCCGGCGCCGGCAAGGAGCAGGGAGAGTATGACGGCGAAGCTCAGCACCCCGCCGTTGCTCAGCATCGTCAGGAAGACACCGCAGCCGACCAGCGCGAACAGCACGGCCGTCAGCGCCTGGCCGTCGACGCGGCCGGTGAGCAGCCTGCGCACCTCGTTCTGCTCGTCGTCCTCGTACGGGACGAAGAGCCAGGCGAAGCCGTAGAAGATGAGGCCGAGGCCGCCGGTCGCGGAGAGCACCGTGAGCGTGATCCGGAAGATCACCGGATCCATGTCGCACTGCCGTCCGAGCCCGGCGCACACCCCGGCGAGCATCTTGTGCCGCCGGTCGCGCCGGAACCGGTGAGGCGGCTCGGCAACCCCTCCCTCTTCCTGCGCGCCCGCCCGCCCGCGCACACGCGAGGCCGCGCCGGCGTCGCCCGCGGCGGGTGCGGCATCCGCGGCGGGCGCGGCATCCTGCGGCCCGGCGCCCGGAGCGGGGCGCGGGCCGGAGCCGGGTCCCGGACCCGTCGCGGCGTGCTGGTGATCTGTCATGACTCCATGGTGACGGCCGCGGAGCCTCGGCGGCAGTCGGAACGACCCTGGCCCGACCCTGAAATCGCCCCTGAGCCGGCGACCGGGAGATGTTCGACCGGGCACCGGTTCGAAGATCGGGGGAGTCTCGGGGGTCAACCCTGATGCCCGGCCCTGCCGGCCGTGTGACCATCGATGGCATGTCGGAAGCCGCAGCAGCGCCAGTCGTCGAACCGCGGCCGCCGCGCAAGCTTTACCGCAGCAGTGACGGTCGCTGGCTCGGTGGCGTGGCGCGGGGGCTCGCCGGGCACCTCGGGCTGCCCGTGATCTGGGTGCGGCTCGTCTTCGTCGGCCTGTTCATGGCCGACGGTCTCGGCGCGCTGCTGTACGCGGCGTTCTGGTTCTTCGTGCCGCTCGGCGTCGGCGGGGTCGCCGGCCAGAAGTCGCCCTCGTTCGTCACCACCGAGACCTCGGCGGACGGCCGTCGCAGAGTCGTCGCCCGCAAGCCGGACAAGGGGCAGATCGTCGCCCTGCTCCTCATGGTCGTGGTGGCCATGGTCTTCGTGGGCAGTGTCGACCTCGGCAGCGGAGCCCAGGCCTACCTGTGGCCCGCCGTGCTGGTCGGCGCGGGCGTCGCCCTGGTCTGGCGGCAGGCGGACAACGCCCGCCGGGCCCGCTGGATGGAGGTCGGCCGCCGCCGGCGCACCCTGACCCTGCTGCGCGCCGCGGGCGGCGTGCTGCTGGTCACGGCCGGTGTCTCCGGCATCTTCGTCCTCCAGGGCTCCGCAGCCCACCTCGGCTCCGTTCTCCAGGCGGCCCTCGCGGTCCTCGTCGGCATAACGCTCCTGGCGGGCCCGTACCTGGTGCGCATGACCCAGGACCTCTCCGAGGAGCGCCTGATGCGCATCCGCGCCCAGGAGCGTGCGGAAGTCGCCGCCCATGTCCACGACTCGGTGCTGCACACCCTGACGCTGATCCAGCGCAACGCGGAGAACGCGAGCGAGGTGCGCCGGCTGGCCCGCGCTCAGGAGCGCGACCTGCGCACGTGGCTCTACAAACCCGAGGGCACCGGCAAGGACGAAGAGGACGAGCCCGCCACGCTCGCCGACGCGGTCCGGCGCAATGCCGCGGAGATCGAGGACAAGCACGGTGTTCCCATAGAGGTCGTCGTGGTCGGCGACTGCCCGCTCGACGAGAAGATCGGCGCACAGATGCAGGCCGCACGCGAAGCGATGGTGAACGCGGCGAAGTACGGTGGCGAGGGCGGCGCCGTTCAGGTCTACGCCGAAGTCGAGGGGAAGACGGTCTTCGTGTCCGTCCGGGACCGTGGCCCCGGCTTCGACCTCGACTCGATACCCGCCGACCGCATGGGCGTTAGAGAATCGATCATCGGCCGCATGGAGCGCAACGGCGGTACGGCGCGGCTGCGCGCGGTACCGGGCGGCGGCACGGAGGTCGAGCTGGAGATGGAGAGGGCGGAGAAGACGTCATGAGCGACGAGGCGAGCGGTACGGCGGAGGCCACCGGCAGCGCAGGCGAGCGCCGGGTGCGCGTGGTCCTCGTCGACGACCACCGCATGTTCCGCACGGGGGTGCAGGCCGAGATCGGCCAGACCGAGCAGACCGGCGTCGAGGTCGTCGGCGAGGCCGCGGACGTCGACCAGGCGGTCACGGTCATCACCGCGACCCGGCCCGAGGTCGTCCTTCTCGATGTGCACCTGCCGGGCGGCGGCGGCGTCGAAGTGCTGCGCCGTTGCGCCCCGTTGATGGCTGATGCGGAGCAGCCGGTGCGCTTTCTCGCGCTGTCCGTGTCGGACGCGGCGGAGGACGTGATCGGTGTGATCCGGGGCGGTGCGCGAGGCTATGTGACGAAGACGATCACGGGTTCGGATCTGGTCGACTCCATCTTCCGGGTGCAGGACGGGGACGCCGTGTTCTCGCCGCGGCTCGCGGGGTTTGTGCTGGATGCGTTTGCGTCCACGGACGCGCCGCCGGTCGATGAGGATCTTGACCGTCTCACCCAGCGGGAGCGGGAGGTGCTGCGGCTCATTGCCCGGGGGTACGCCTACAAGGAGATCGCCAAGCAGCTCTTCATCTCCGTGAAGACGGTCGAGTCCCATGTCTCTGCGGTGCTGAGGAAGTTGCAGCTGTCGAACCGGCACGAGCTGACGCGGTGGGCGACGGCGCGACGGCTGGTGTGAGCCGCCGTCGTCTCACACCACCCGCGTCGCCCCCGCGAACGGCATCTCGTCGATCGGCGCCAGTCGGACCGGAGCCGTGGGGTTCGGGGCGTGGATCATCTGGCCGTTGCCGACGTAGAGGCCCACGTGGCTGATGCCGGAGTAGAAGAACACCAGGTCGCCGGGGAGGAGTTCGGAGCGGGAGACACGGCGGCCGGCGTCGATCTGGGCGTAGGTCGTGCGGGGCAGGGAGATGCCCGCGGCGCGGTACGCGGCCTGGGTCAGGCCCGAGCAGTCGAAGGCGTCCGGGCCGGTCGCGCCCCAGACGTAGGGGCTGCCGATCTTCTGGTAGGCGTACGCGATGGCGGCCTCCGCGCGGGAGTTGGGCGCGGCGGCCGTGGCGGAGCCGGGGGCTGTGAGGCCTTCGCGGGCCGTGGTGCCATCGCGTGAGGCGCGGGCCGCTTCGCCGGCTGTGCCCTCGGCGTACTGTGCGCGTTCCTCCTCCGAGAGCCGGGACAGCAACTGGCGGGCCGTGTCCAGCTTGCCGGTGATCGTCTTCTTGTGCCGTTTCAGCTCCGCCTGGCGTGACTTGAGCGAGGCGAGCTCGATGTGTGCGGCTCCGCGTAGTTGTTCGATCTCCCGTAGCTGCTTGCGTACGCGGGCGACGGACGCCGCCTGTCGGGTGCCCGCGCGTTCCACGAACTCGGCGCCGTCGAGGTATGTGTCGGGGTCCTCGGAGAGGGCCAGTTGGAGGGCGGGGTCGAGGCCGCCGTCGCGGTACTGGGCGGCGGCCATGGAACCGAGCGCGTCTCGGGCCGAGTTGAGTTTGTCTGTTTTGCGTGCCGCTTCGTCGCGCAGGGTTTTGATCCGTTGCTCGGCGGCTTCCGCCTTCTCCTTCGCGCCGTTGTACTTCTCGGTGGCGACCTCCGCCTCCTGGTACAGCTTGTCCACCTTCGCCTTGACCTGCGCCGGTGTCAGGTCGGGCTCGGCGTGTCCGGTTCCGTCGAAGCCCGTTGCGGTGGCCGCGCCCGCTAGGGCGACCGTTGCGGCCGTACGGACCGTATTGCCGCCGACCGAGCGCTGTCTGGGCTTGCGGTGCGCTGCCACGTGGACTGCACGTCCTTTCGCACAACTCGTACGACCGCCTTGTCCGCGCGTCCGGCGACGGCTAGCACAGGGGGAGCAGGCCGCCGCCGGACCTTCTCGGCGGTGGTGTCCGACTGCCGCCCCTGGCCCGGGCGGCGGTGGGGAGCCGGTCACCTGGTGGAGGACGCTAAACCTGGGTGTGTCGGCTTGGTAACGCCTTGTGTGGAACTGTCGGGAGCGGATCGTTGGGGGACCGGATGTGACCGTGATCCCGGATCGGGGCGGTCGACTTCACGCTGTGCGATGACCGAAGAGGGGATTTCGGGGCGGGTGTGGGGGGCGGGGTGCTATGGGGCGCATATATGCAAGATCCGGTTGGGTGTGGGGTGGTGTCGGGTGGGGGCGGAGCCTGTGATTAGGCTCCGGCTTCATGGACGTACTCATCCATCTGTTCGTTGGCCTGCACATCGTTGGTATCGCGTCTCTTCTCGGGGGTTTTCTCACCCAGATGAAGGCGATGGGGCAGGGCACCGCCCGCTTTGTGCCGGCGATGCTGCACGGCGCGCTGACCATGCTGGTCACCGGTGTGGTCCTGGTCGGCCTCAATCAGGCGGACGACCAGACCGTCAACAACGTCAAGATCGGCGTGAAGCTGGCCCTGCTGATCGTGATCCTCGGGCTCGTCTATGTGAAGCGGGACGAGGAGAAGGTGGACAAGGGGGTGTTCGGGCTGGTGGGGCTGCTCACCACGGCGAACGTCTTCATCGCGGTGATGTGGACCTGATCGACTCGATATCTGCGCGCGCGGTCGTTACGGCTCCCGCCGCGACGGCCAGCCACGCCGCCACCGCGATCCACAGCAGCACCTCGCCGGGTGTCTCCAGCCAGGACACGTCGAGGGCGGCGGCCACGGAGAGCGTTGCCGCGGCCGTCATGCCCATCGGGAACACGGTCGCCCAGCGGCGTACGTCGTAGCGCAGCCGCGGCCGGCTGAACTCGGCGGCCAGCAGGACGGCGTACCAGGCCAGGTCGAGCACGAGCAGGGCGACGGTCACGGCGCGCAGGACGTCGTGGGCATCGTTGTTCCACAGGTACAGGCGCGCGCTGTCGGCGGCGATCAGCTTCGAGCCGGCGAGCGCGGAGATGGCGAGCCCTCCGCCGGCGACCCAGTGGTCCCCGGCGCCCGCGGTGACCTGGCGCAGGTCGAAGCGGGCCAGGGCGAGGCCGTAGAGGGCGAGGCCGAGCCAGAACAGGACGAGCGCCGTGTGGGCCGGCCATGCCGTGGACTCGGCTGCGGCGAGTGTGGCGCCGAGTACGGCCAGGCCCTGGGTGGCGACGCAGCTCAGGAACACCGCGCCCGGCATGCGGTGCTTCCAGTGGCGCATGACCAGCACGATCAGTACCGGCCAGAGCAGTGCGGCCAGGGCGAGGAGTGCCCAGGCGAGGCTCTGCCGGCCCAAGGCCGAGAAGCGGGTGCCCAGCACGGTTGTCGCGGCGATCGCTGTGAGCGCTCCGGGGGTTTCGGCCTCCGTTACCCACCTCGCGTGCTGGCGCAGCAGTCGTACGGCGAAGTCCGCGGCCAGTGCCACCCAGGCGGCGCAGGCCAGCGCCAGGGCTACGCGGGAGACGGTCTCGTGGCCCGTCATGTGCAGGCCGACCGAGATGATGCCGGTTGCCATGACGGCGGCGCCGGCTGCTGGGGGGCGTTGCGACCACCAGGTGCGGAGGGAGCGGAGGGTGGGGGTGCCGGGCATGCGCCGATGTTAAGGAGCGTGGCCGGTGTTGGTCGGGGGGCTCGTGCGCGGGCGTGTCGGGGGGAGGGCGTGCCAGTGCCTGCGGCGGCCTGCGCGGGTTTGGTGGGGTGCGCGTTGCGCCTCGGGTGCGGTGGGTGGGTGGGTCGGGGCCGCGCCGGGGGGTGTCCGTCCTCGGACCGGCGGTGCTGTGGGTTTGGGGGGTGGTGTGTCTTTACGCCGGCCAGATCG
>NZ_JBFBLP010000009.1:0-294885 GCF_040686775.1 Streptomyces sp. NPDC079141
TGCGGCTGCTCGGGGGTGCCCTCGGAGCGGGGGAAGAACTCGTACCAGGCGCCGTACAGGGCGCGTTCGCGCTCCACCAGCAGCGGCAACGGGTCCGAGGCGGTGACCAGCTCCCGCAGCGGATACCGGGACAGCACCTCATCCACCTCGGGCCGGAAAGCGGCCGCCAGGCGGGTCACGACCGGCAGGGAGTCGTCGCGCAGCGTCTCGACGGCGGCGCGGATCACCCGCCGCTCCTTGCGGGGCACCGAAGCAGCCGCCCGCTCGTGGATGTCCGCGCCCTCCTCCAGCACCAGCCC
The DNA here is from genome assembly GCF_040686775.1 of Streptomyces sp. NPDC079141. NCBI lineage: Bacteria > Bacillati > Actinomycetota > Actinomycetes > Kitasatosporales > Streptomycetaceae > Streptomyces > Streptomyces sp. NPDC079141. The sequence continues at coordinate 300 of NZ_JBFBLP010000009.1, forward strand.
GGTGTCGATCCCGGCCGGGATCTTGATGCGGGCGTGGTGCCGCCAGGTGGAGACCGGGTCGCTCCAGGCCTCGACGTGGAACGTCCAGTGGCCGGGCGCGGTGGGGGTGACCTCGGCACCCCAGCGGTCGGTGCCCGGGGCCAGCTCGCGCATCGGCGTCCACGGGCCCGCACGGCCCTCGGGATCCCGCAGCACCACATTGGCGGCCACGGCGTCATGGCCCTCGCGGAACACGGTGGCCGAGACCTCGAACGTCTCACCCACCACCGCCTTGGCCGGACGCCCGCCGCCCTCCAGGGACGGCTGAACGTTCCGTACGGGGATACGGCCGATGGCCGCGGTTGTCTTCATGGTCTCGCCTCTCCGCCGTGCCGGTGGCCGGGCCCAGGAGGGCCCGGCCAAGGAATCCATGCTGTGCCGGAGGGGCCTATGTGCCCGCCGGGGAACGCCGTTTCGCGGCCGACGGTCCCCGTCGGGCGGCGACGCCCGGACGGGCGCGCTGGTTCTGTTCCCGCAGGTAGGTGCCGAGAGTGGTGCGCAGATAGCGCTCGGCGGCGTCCGCGGCCTCGCGCGCGCACCGCTTGCCCATCAGCACGCACAGCGTGTACCCCGAGTCCTCGAACGTGGCCCGCACGTTGCGGTCGGTCGGGGCCGCGAGCATGAGACGTTCCCAGGCACGGTAGCGCCGCAGTTGCCGTGCGACTTCGGCTTTGGCCGGTAGCAGCATGACGCCGTTCACCTTCCGGGTTCGATCGGCACGCGTCCCGACGGTCGGGCGGTGGCGGGGATGCGGACACACGACACCGTTACGGGGCATCGAGGTCTTCACTCATGGTGCACGTGTGACGACCCAGCGTCTTGTTAGAGCTTCAACGACTTGGCGTGTCGCTCTCGTGTTGCACGAATGGCGTAGCACTCCCACCCTTGAGGTGACTCAGAAGCGATCAATGCTCACGCTTCGCGTTCGGGGCCCGTCCCGCGGGGACGGGGAAGCGCCGAGTCTCGCCGGTGAGGAGCCAACGACGATGAAGACCGCAGTGCCCTGCTACTACCACCTCGACGTGGAAGTCAGTCCGGAACGGGTCGGACAGGTCAGGCGCATCCTGGCCGCTCACCTCCGGTACTGGAACCTGGACAACCTCGTACAGCCCGTCTGCGGCGGCGCCGAACTGCTGCTGAAGGCCATCGACGAGCACGCGACGGACAAGAGCACCTCGATCGAGATGTGGTGGAACGGCCAGCACCTCATCACCGCCGTGGGGGGCAACGACCGCGATCTGCGCCCGGACCAGGACCTGCGCGGCTGCCTGGAGCACATCGCGGCCATGAGCGACGGCTGGGGCTGCTGCGCCACGGACACCGGCAGCAAGGTCATCTGGTTCTCCCAGCGGGCCCGCGCCGACCAGCGCATCCCGCTGGTCCCGACGGCCCCGGCGCCGAGCCTGCGCGAGGTGCTTCAGGTGCCGCGCGAGGTGCCGGCCGCCCTGCTGGCCGGTCCGGCGAGCGCCCCGGACGGGGTGCTGGAGGAGGCGCGGTGACCGCGCGCAAGCACCGGAAAGGGGTGCCCGCCTGGAGCGGGCACCCCTACCCGCTGGGCGCCGCCTACGACGGACAGGGCACCAACTTCGCCCTGTTCAGCGAGGTCGCCGAGCGCGTCGAGCTGGTCCTCGTCGGCGACGACGGCAGACACACCAGCGTTCCGCTGACCGAGGTCGACGGCTTCGTGTGGCACTGCTTCCTGCCGGGCGTAGGGCCGGGCCAGCGCTACGGCTACCGGGTGCACGGTCCGTGGCACCCGGCGCTCGGCCACCGGTGCAATCCGGCGAAGCTGCTCCTGGACCCGTACACCCGCGCGGTCGACGGGCAGATGGACAACCACGCCTCCCTGTTCGAGCGCGCCCCCGGCGGCCCCTCCCCGGCCGACAGCGCCGGGCACACCATGCTCGGCGTGGTGACCGACCCGTACTTCGACTGGGGCGACGACCGCCCGCCGCGGCGGCCGTACGCCGACACGGTCATCTACGAGGCCCACGTCCGCGGCCTGACCCGCACCCACCCCGACGTCCCCGCCGAGCTGCGCGGCACCTACGCCGCCCTCGCGCACCCCGCGGTCGTCGAGCACCTGACCTCGCTGGGCGTCACGGCCGTCGAGCTGATGCCGGTGCACCAGTTCGTCCAGGACGGCGTGCTCAAGGACCGCGGTCTGTCCAACTACTGGGGCTACAACACGATCGGCTTCTTCGCGCCGCACAACGCCTACGCCGCCCACGGCACCCGCGGACAGCAGGTCGCCGAGTTCAAGTCGATGGTGAAGGCGCTGCACGCGGCCGGCCTCGAAGTGATCCTGGACGTCGTCTACAACCACACCGCCGAGGGCAACGAGAAGGGCCCCACCCTCTCCTTCCGCGGCATCGACAACGCCTCCTACTACCGCCTGGTGGACGGCGACTGGTCCCACTACTACGACACCACCGGCACCGGCAACAGCCTGCTCATGCGCCACCCGTACGTCCTTCAGCTGATCATGGACTCGCTGCGGTACTGGGTGACCGAGATGCACGTTGACGGCTTCCGCTTCGACCTCGCGGCCACGCTGGCCCGCCAGTTCCACGAGGTGGACCGGCTCTCGGCGTTCTTCGACCTGATCCAGCAGGACCCGGTGATCAGCCGCGTCAAGCTGATCGCGGAGCCGTGGGACGTGGGCGAGGGCGGCTACCAGGTGGGCAACTTCCCGCCGCTGTGGTCGGAGTGGAACGGCAAGTACCGGGACGCCGTACGGGACTTCTGGCGCACCGAGCCGCACACGCTGGGCGAGTTCGCCTCCCGGCTCACCGGCTCCTCCGACCTGTACCAGCACAGCAGACGGCGCCCGCGCGCCAGCGTCAACTTCGTCACCGCGCACGACGGCTTCACCCTGCGCGACCTGGTCTCCTACAACGACAAGCACAACGAGGCCAACGGCGAGGGCAACCGGGACGGCGAGAGCACCAACCGGTCCTGGAACTGCGGCGCCGAGGGCGACACCCACGACGCGGCCGTCCTCGAACTCCGCGCCCGCCAGCAGCGCAACTTCCTCGCCACGCTGCTGCTGTCGCAGGGCATCCCCATGCTCTGCCACGGCGACGAACTCGGCCGCACCCAGCGCGGCAACAACAACGCCTACTGCCAGGACAACGAAGTGTCCTGGATCGACTGGCGGCTGAGCGAGGAGCAACGCGAACTCGCCGACTTCACGCGGTACGTCATCGCACTGCGCTCCGCCCATCCCGTGCTGCGCCGCCGCCGCTTCTTCCGCGGCGAGACGGTGACCCACGCCGGCCAGCCGCTGCCCGACCTGGTGTGGCTGCTGCCGGACGCGCGCGAGATGACGGAGGAGGACTGGCAGCGCTCGGACGCGCACTGCGTCGGGGTCTTCCTCAACGGCGACGCCATCGCCGAACCCGACCCGTGCGGCAGGCCCCTGGTGGACGACTCCTTCCTGCTGCTGCTCAACAGCTACTGGGAGCCGGTGGAGTTCCTGCTGCCGGACGTCACCTACGGCGAACGCTGGACGACGCTGATCGACACCGCGGAGGCGCAGGGCGCGCCCGACGAGGCCGAGCACAAGGCGGGTACGGGTATGACGGTGGAGGCCCGGTCCTTGGTGCTGTTGTCGAGGCCGTCGCGCGCTACCGCTGCCGGTGTGAAGTCACCGTGAACTGGGCGCCGTCCTGGTCCCGCAGGACGGCCTCCTCGCCCGACTTCGTCAGCACGCTGCCGCCGTGCAGTTCCGCCGCACGCGCGCAGGCCGCCACGTCCCCGACGGCGAAGTGGATCTGCCAGTGCGGCCGGATGGTGGGGTCGGGAGCGGCTCCCAGCGCTCCCGACTCGATCCGGGCCACCACATCGCCGTGGCTGCGCAGCACGACCTCGCCGCCCTCGTAGTGCACCTCGCAGCAGCCGGGCCGCTCCGTCGCCCAGTCGAGGACCTCGCCGTAGAAGATCGCGGAGTCGAAGGCGTCGCGGGTGTGCAGCCGGATGAAGGCCGGGCTGGAGCGGCGCCAGGTCTCCCAGTCGCTTTCCAGCTCCCCCTCCCAGATCCCGAAGGTGGCGCCGTCCCGGTCGGCGAGCAGGGCCGCCCGCCCCGGCGGGAAGGAGATCGGCCCGACGGCCGCCGTACCGCCGCGCTCCTGCACCCGCGCCACGGCCTCGTCGGCGCTCGGCACGGCGAAGTACGGCGTCCAGGCGACCGCCATCTGCCACATCGCGGCGACGGCGGCGATCCCGGCGACGGGCACCCCGTCCGCCAGGGCGATCCGGAAACGTTCCCCGAGTTTGCCCGTGCGCCACTGCCAGCCCAGGACGGCGCTGTAGAACTCCTCGGTGGCCTCCAGATCGCGGCTGGTCAGGCTCACCCAGCAGGGTGCGCCGAACACGGAGTGTGTGGAGACGGTGTTCGTCGTGCCGCTGGGGCCTGTCGTGTCGTGGTTCATGGCAGTACGCGTCCTGGTCTCGCCGGCCGGCGGCCACCGGCTTCTCTTCCCAGTGTCCGGCCGTTACCCCTACGGGCGCTCGCCGAGTACCCCGCGCGTCGCGCCGAAACAATGATGATTCCCACCCTGCGCCCACTGGCATACCGCTGCACGAGTGACACGATGGAGGCGTGACCCGGGCACCGCACGAACCCGCCGACGAGACCGAACGGATCTCCGAGCTTCAGGAAGAAGTCCAGCAGCTCAAGGAGGCCGTCGAGTCGCATGCCGTCGTGGACCAGGCGATCGGGATGATCGTCGCGTTGGGCCGGGTCGCCCCCGAACAGGGCTGGGCGGTGCTGAAGGAGGTCTCCCAGCACACCAACATCAAGCTCCGCAACGTCGCCGATCTGATCCTCATCTGGGGCCGCAACGGCGAGCTGCCCCCCGAGATCCGCGCCGAACTGGAGGACGCCCTCGACCGGCTCGGTCCGACGCAGATCCCGGGGCCCGAGGAGTGAGCCGCCCGCGGGGCCTCAGCGGGCCCCGGCGAGCAGGTCCTCGCGCAGCTGTGCGAAGCAGCCGCTGAGCAGTCGGGAGACATGCATCTGCGAGATGCCCAGCTGCTGGGCGATGCGGCTCTGTGTCATCCCGCCGAAGAACCGCAGATAGAGAATGGTCCGCTCGCGCTCGGGCAGCGCGTCCAGACAGGGTTTGACGGCCACCCGGTCGACGACGAGGTCGTAGCCCGGGTCGGGTCCGCCGATCGCGTCGCCCAGGGCGTAGCCGTCGGTGCCGGGCATCTCGGCCTCCAGCGACAGCGCGGAGAAGCACTCCAGCGCCTCCATCCCGGTCCGTACCTCGCTCTCGCTCAGCTGCGCGTACTGGGCGATCTCCTGCACGGTCGGGGCCCGTCCCGGTGTCGTCTGCGACAGTTCCTTCACCGCGTGCCGCACTCTGTTGCGCAGGTCCTGGACCCGCCGTGGCACGTGCAGCGTCCACATGTGGTCGCGGAAGTGCCGCTTGATCTCGCCGGTGACCGTGGGCACGGCGTACGCCTCGAAGGCGCAGCCGCGCGCCGGGTCGTAGTGGTCGACGGCCTTGACGAGGCCCAGCGCGGCCACCTGGTAGAGATCCTCCAGGGACTCGCCGCGGCCCTTGAAGCGGACCGCGATCCGCTCCGCCATGGGCAGCCAGGCCCGGACCAGTTCGTCACGGAGTGCCTTGCGTTCCGCGCCCTCCGGCAGCCGCGTGAGTCGTTCGAAGTCCGCGGCGGTGTCGGGAGCGTCGTGATGGGGGTGCTTGGTTCTGCCGGCGGTACGCATGTAGTGCGCCTCCCTCAGCAGATGCTGGCTGGGACACCGTGGGAGGCGCGCGATCATGGACTCATGGAAGACGTCCGGAGCCGGTCGGAAAGGGCTCCCACGGACGTGCCTCCGGTCCGAAGCACATCTGGGAGAATTCCCGGTACCGGGGGCTTCGAAACAATTCGCGGAATTTCGTGGAGGGAAATCCGGGCCGCCGGTACATTCCGGAATCGGAAGAATTCGGTGAGTGAAAGTCGCGGGCCCTTTCGCCGTTCCTCGGGCGCGCCGCCGGTGCGCCCGCCGCACGTCGCGGCGCCCGCCCTGTGCGGTCCCGGCGATCAAGCCGGCGGACGTGATGTGCGGCACGCTCGCGCCCCCGCCCGTCCGGGCGGCGGGCGGATTGTGCCTGGGCAGCGCTTGATCAGCGATCAGACGGGCGGAATGCGCTGGCCACAGCGCATTCCGCTCATTTGACAGTGCACTCGGCGCACAGATAGGAAGCAGCTCTCTGAGGTCGAAGAGGTGCAGTGTGTGCGAGCCGAACGTGGTCGGGGACTGGCAGGAGTACGACGAGCATGCCGGTCTGCGGGTCCGCGTCCACCGTCTGGAGAAGTCGGAACCCCCGCGCGGACGTGACGACGCCGCCGAGGGCATGACGTACTTCAGCGTCCGCGTGACCGTCGAGAACCGCGGCGAGCGGCACTTCGGCATTCACCTGGAGGACGGCCAGATCGATGTGCGGATCGGGCCCGACGGCGAGAGCGCCTTCCTGGACTGGCGCAACACGCAGTTCATTGAGGGCTTCGACGTCTACCCGCTGCGCCGGGCCACCGCCGTGCTCTACGCGGCCGGACCGGACGCGAGCCTGAGCCTGGTCGACATCCAGATCCAGCTGCGCGTCGACGAGGAGTGGACCGAGCGCCGGCTGTGGGCGGGCGGCATCGGGCTCGACGAGGGACAGACCCATCCCGCCGCCGGGCGGGAGAGCCTGGCGCACCAGCTGGACACCTTCCTGCGGGAGCAGGCCGAAGAGGGCACCGCCTGATCCGCTGCCGGATCAGTGGGGGATGCCGTCGATGACCTCGCGGGCGCCCTGACGCAGCAGAGCCACGGCGACCGATGTGCCGAGGGTGGCCGGGTCGAGCCGGCCGGCCCACTCGTGGGCGTTGAGCCGCGTCTTGCCGTCCGGGGTGAACACGCACGCCCGCAGCGAGAGTTCACCACCGTGGTCCACGCGCGCGTACCCGGCGATCGGGCTGTTGCAGTGGCCCTGGAGCACATGCAGGAACATGCGCTCGGCGGTGGCCTCCCGGTGGGTGTCCGGGTCGCCGAGGCCGCTGACCGCGTCGATGAGCTCGGTGTCGCCCTCCCGGCACTGCAGGGCGAGGATGCCCGCGCCGATCGGCGGCATCATCGTCTCGGGGGAGAGGACCTCGCTGATCACCTCACGCCGTCCGATGCGCTCCAGGCCGGAGACGGCGAGCAGCAGCGCGTCCGCGTCGCCGGCCGCCAGCTTCGCCAGCCGCCGGTTGGCGTTGCCGCGGAACGGCACGCACTGAAGATGCGGGTGCGTGGCGGCCAGTTGGGCGACCCGGCGCACCGAGGAGGTGCCGATGCGGGTTCCGGCCGGGAGTTCGTCCAGGGTGAGCCCGCCCGGATGCACCAGGGCGTCCCGGATGTCGTCCCGCTTCAGGAACGCCGCGAACGTCGTGCCCGCGGGCAGCGGCCGGTCGGCGGGCACGTCCTTGACGCAGTGCACCGCCAGGTCCGCCTCGCCCGCCAGCAGAGCGGCGTCCACCTCCTTGGTGAACGCCCCCTTGCCCTCGACCTTCGACAGATCGCCGAGCCACTTGTCACCGGTCGTCTTCACCGGCACGACCTCGGTGCGCACACCGGGGTGCAGGGCCGCCAACTCGGCGCGGACACGCTCCACTTGGGCGAGCGCCATGGGCGAGTCGCGGGAGACGATACGGATCAGTTCCGGGACGGACATGCGGGACACGATAGACCTTCCGGCCACAGCGTCCGTGCGGTACCGCTCGATTCGCGTCGATCAGCGCGGGCGCCAGTCGTAGGGGTAGAAGTTCACCTGCCAGTGCTCGGCGCTCCAGGCGGCCAGCGCGTCGATGTTGTCCGGCGTGCGCACCAGAGTGCGGTGCCGCAGCAGGTCACGCCGCTCGGCCGGGGTCAGCAGCGCGTCGGCCTCGGTGACGAGGTCGGCGTCGATGTCCTTGTTGTCCCCGCACACGTTGAGGTGGTCGCCCGTGGGGGTGCGCACGTCGACGCGGAAGTCCGTGCGCCACTGCGAGTTGTGTCCCCAGCCCTGGGAGAGGTCCTCGGTGGGGCGGTGGCGGCGCAGGAAGGTCCAGTACAGCGGCGAGCGGTCGGCGACACCGCGTTCGGCATGCCGGACGCCCGCGCGCACCCGCACTCCGGCGCGGCCGAACAGCACGTGCCCGAACCACAGTCCGGGCCAGACGACCTCGGTGACGCGTATGGGCTCGTCCGGGTCCTCGGCCTGCTCGACCTCGACGATCTCGTGGAGGAACGGATCGAAGGCGCCGGCCTCCTCGAACGGCGTCATGCCCAGCCGGGTGAACAGCTCCCGGTACTGACCGTCCGTCACCGTCGGCCACTCCTCGACCGGAAACTCGCGGTGGGGCGGCCACGGCTGCTCGGGGGCCGGGTCGGCGGGCGGCTGGAACGACAGCAGCAGCACGTCGCTGACCCGGCTGAGCGCGTACAGCTCCCACAGCAGGTCGCCGCACCGCTCGTGGAGGTCCTCACCCGGCGACCGGGGCAGCAGGCCCACGCCCTCGGCGAGGTCCTTGCCGTACTCCTTCTCGGCCCGCCGGATCCACGGCAGAACCACTGCCGTGAACGCGTCCGGGCCGGTGTGGCCGCGCAACTCGGAGAACAGTTCCCGCGCGTCGACCCAGGTGTCTTCCGTGTTCATGCGCGCACCGTAGCCGCGGCGGGCGCGCATGATCCACGCGTTTTACGCCGCCGTACGCGCGCGTGCGGGCCAGGTGAGGACCGCGAGTGCCACCACGGTGAGAAGGCCCCCGACGAGGAAGGTGCCGCGCACGTCCACGGCGGGCAGCAGGATGCCGCCCAGGAAGGCGCCCGCGGCCACCCCCACGTTGAACGCCACCGAGTTGGCGGCGAGCGCCGACTCGGTGCGCCCCGGCGCCACCTGGAGCACCTGGCTCTGTGTCGCCATGAACACCGGACCGACCGACGCGCCGAGCAGCATCAGCAGCACAACGGTCGCCGCCTTGCTGTCCCCGGCCGCGTACAGGCCGAGCAGGGCGACGGCCTGTGTCGTCACCGGCACGGTGAGCGTCGCGCGCGGGAAGCGGTCCAGCAGCGGGCCGTTCACGGTGACCCCGGCAAGGCCCGCCGCGCCGAACGCCAGCAGCACGGCGCCCACCGAGTCCTCGCCGAACCCGCTCACCTCGTCGAGGAAGGTGGCGACATAGGTGAACCCGGTGAACACGCCCGTCACCGACAGGGCGGTCGTGGCGAGGACGACGAGGAAGCGGCGCCGGTCGGGGGCGGCACCGTACGCGGAGTGGCTCTCCTGCGGGCGGGACGTCGGCAGCAGCACGGCGACGGCGACGAGCGAGACCAGGGCGAGCGCGCCGAGCACCGAGAACGGGGTCCGCCACTCGGTGTGCACGCCCAGCCAGGTCCCGGCCGGCACGCCGAGGACCGTGGCCGCCGAGCCCCCGACCGACAGCAGGCCGATGATGCGGCCGCGCCGCTCGGGCGCGAACAGACCCACCGCGACCGGGCCCATCACCGCCCAGAACAGCGCCTGCGCGAGCGCGGTTGCCGCGCGCGCCGCCAGCAGCGGGCCGTACGAGACGAAGCCGAGGGCGGAGATCCAGCTGGCCGCGGCGAGCAGCCCGAGCAGCACGACCATCAGGTACCGGCGGGGCACGGACCGGGTGAGGTGGGCGAGCGGCAGGGACACCACCACCACGGTGAGCGCGTAGCCGGTGACCAGCACGCCCACCGCCTGGAGCGACACCCCGAGGTCGTCCGCCATGAGGGGCAGCAGGCCGACGGGGAGGTTCTCGGCTGTGTTGAAGGTGAACGCCGCGAGCATCAGCGCCGCGACGACGGTGGCCCTGCGCCAGGCGGCCGGACGCGCGGGGGCCATCCCGGAGCGTTCCCGGGCCGGTGATTGTTGGTCGGTCATTGCAGGCAGCCTGCTGGGCCCGGCAGGAGGCTTCTACTCTTTCGTCCGAGGCCGAATCACTCGCCCGATCCGGCCGTGTCGACGAGGGAGGCCGCCTTGCCCCTGAGCTTCCACCTGGGCACCGACGACCTGACACGCTGCCGGTTCGCGATCTCGCCGCTGTGCCAGACGCACGAGGCGCTGCGTCTGCTGCGCCGCCCCGGCCGGCACGGCTACCACCAGGGCTGGCTGCGCCGGGTCCGCCGTACGGTCGCAGGGCTCGGCCTCGACCCGCTGCTGATGTTCATCCCGCCACCCGGCGGCTACACGCCCGACTTCCTCGGCCCGCCCCCGCCGGAGCCGTACCCCTCCTTCGAGGACGAACTGGCGCGGATGCGGGCCACCGATCCCGCCCTCGCCCACGCGGAGATGGCCCGCTCGCTCGCCTGCACCCCGGGGCTCGCCGAGTCGCCCCGGGGGCGCGCGGCGCTCGACGACCCGGCCGGCACCGTGCGGCAGCTCGCCGAGCTCACCGAACGGGCCTGGCATGCCCTGCTCGCGGCGGACTGGCCGCGCCATCGTGCCGTCCTGGAGGCGGACATCGCCCACCGCTCCCGGCAGGCCGCCGACGGCGGACTCGACGCGCTGCTCACCGACCTGCACCCCGGCATCGGCTGGACCGAGGGGACGCTCACCCTGGGCATGTACGGCGAGGTCGCGGACGCGCAGCGGGCCGACGGGCGGGGCGTGCTGCTGATGCCGAGCGTGTTCGTGTGGCCGGACGTGGTCAGCGGCTTCGCCCGGCCCTGGCAGCCCACCGTCATCTACCCGGCCCGCGGGATGGGCCGGGTGCACGAGGCCGCCGTGCCGAGCCCGTCCGAGGGCCTCGCCCGGCTGCTGGGCCACCAGCGCGCGGCCGTCCTCACCGGCCTCACCGCCCCCGCCTCGACCACCGAACTCGCCGCCCGGCACGGACTGGCCCCGTCGACCGTGTCGGCGCACCTGTCGGTGCTGCGGGAGACGGGGCTGCTCACCTCGCGACGCCAGGGCCTCTACGTCCTGTACGGGCGCACCGGCCTCGGCGACGCGATGGTGAACGGGGGCTGACTCAGGCGACCAGGGGTTCGCTCATCTCCACCGCGCGCACGGCCGCGGCAAGCGCGAGGTCGTCGCCGACGTCCAGGGCGGTGTCGGCCAGCTTGATGACGTGTTCGTCGCCGTGGGCGAGGGCGCGCTCCATGACCTCCTCGGCCGTCAGGCGCGCGGGCGGCTCGTACGCGACCGGTTCCTCGGGGGCGTACATCGCGGTGACGGCGGCGGACGCCGTCCAGGCCGCGTGCAGGCTGGGCGCCCACAGGTCGCGCGGCAGCGAATCCAGTGTCCGCAGCACGGCGTTGGGGGCCGTCGCCGCGTGGACGAGCATGGTCGGCTCGCCGTGGCCGTGGGTGGCGTAGCGGTGGGTCGTGGCACGAACGAGCTCCGTCAGCTTCTGCCGCGCGGTGTCCGGGTCGGTCACCTCCTGGGCCCACAGCGGCAGTTGCCGCACCGCGGCCAGGCGGTTGAGGAATCCCACGTGCCCTTTGCCGATGCCGGGTACGGCGTCCAGGGCCTCGGCGGCGGTGGTTGCGGCATCCGGCAGTACGACGAATCCGGTCACCGGCTGGTGCCGGGCCGCCCAGTAGCCCAGCCCGTGGGCGAGTTCGGCGAGCCGGGGTGCGTTCTCGGCGGCTTCGAGGGCGCGTACGGCGTGGCCGAGCCGGATGACGACGTGCGTGGCGCCGCCGTACATGCCTGGCAGCAGCCGCGGCCACCACTCGGCGAGGACGTCCCGCCAGGGGCGCTCGGTGAGGGAGCGGGAGAAGTGGTCGGTCCAGTCCGTGATCCGGCGCGGATCACCCAGCGCCGATGACCAGTTGTCGTCCGTGACCGGGGCCACGCGGTCGGGCAGGACGTCCAGCCGGTCCCGGTAGAGGTCCACCCAGTGGTGCACCGCCCCGGCGTGCCCGTGCGCGGCGAGCGCCTCGACGACCATGGGGGCGTGGTTGGTCAGCCAGCCCTCGAACTCCGGGCCGGAGGCGTGCAGGCGTTCCAGGGCCTCTTCGAGCTGCCCGCTCGTGTCTCTCGTCTCCATGCCGATCACGGTAGAGAGCGGTCCGTGGCACCGGATCGGGCCCGGGGAGGAGGCCTGGCGCGGCGCAGGTCCTAGTCCCCGGGCCCTACGGCCGGATCAGGCGTATGGGTCGAAGGTGATGCCCGACGGCTTCGCCGACGCGAGATGGTTGCCGAAACTGCTGTCCTTCAGGCCGAAGTTGGCGCTGCCGAAGTTGTACGCGGTCAGCTTGTCGCGCACACCCGCGGGGTACCCGTTCCAGCCGACCAGCGGCGGGTACTGCCAGGTGCCCTTGTGGTTCTCCGGCGGCTCGTCGTTGGAGTTCGCCAGCCGGAAGCAGTGCGTGCTGATGCCGTCCTTGTGGTAGACGATCTTCGCGTGAGTGCCGTCGAACCGGACGCCCGAGGCCGCGCTGACGGTGAACGAGCCGTGGTTGGACGTGGAGACGTACTGGGCGGCGCCGTTCTGCACCCAGATCACGACGTGCTCCCAGTCGTGCCGGTGCCCGCCGATGCTGCTGCCCGCGATCGCCTGGTCCTTCTCGAAGTACAGGCCGTACATATAGGCGCACCAGCCGTTGTTGCACTTGTAGCGCGAGTAGCTGTTGGTGTTGTCCAGGTCCGAGGCGTCGCGGCAGCTGCCGTTGAGGGCGCCGGTCGGGTTGAGGCCGCCGTTGACCGTGCCGTCGGGGCCGATCGCGGGCGTGGAGTAGCAGCCGTCCGTGTCGTAGTCGAAGGCCGGCTGGTAAGTGAACTCGGCGGCCTCGGCGTTGGCGGGCAGCGCCGGCGGCGGGGCGGCGAAGGCCACGGAGGGGAAGGCGATGACGAGCGCGGCGGCTCCGGCGAGTCCGGTGAGCCATCTCCTGCGGTGCTTCTTGAACGACGGTGACGACACTGCGTCCTCCTCTTCGGGCGCAGCCCAACGGCTGTGGGGGAAAGGGAAGTTCAGCTTCCCCACTTTTCATGTCCGCGCCAAGAGGGGGCAGGCGACTCTTCGATGACGGCTGCGCCAATATTCGGATCATGGCTGTGCGTCGGGCATGTCGGCCGCCGACTCCTCCGGTGTGAGATCGGGCCGCAGCCGCAGCCAGGACGGCTGACGCAGCATTCCGGCCCGGGTACGGGTGCTGAACCGCACCTCGCCGACCAGCCGGGGAACCACCCAGTGCGCGCCCGGGACCGAGGGCACCGGATCGAAGGGGCACACGTTCGTCTCGGCGGCCCTGAGCAGGGCGGCGAGTTCCTCGCGCTCCTTCTCGCTCCAGCCGGTGCCCACCCCGCCGACGTACCGCAGCCGCCCGCTCGCGCGCTGGCCGACCAGCAGCGCGCCGGGCAGGCCCGTGAGCCGCCCCTTGCCGGGGAGCCAGCCGCCCACGACGACGTCCTCGGCGTGCATGTTGCGGATCTTGATCCAGGTGCGGGCGCGGACGCCGGGTTCGTACACCGAGTCCAGCCGCTTGCACACCAGGCCCTCCAGACCGTGCTCACGCGTGGCCCGCAGCGCCTGCTCGCCATGGCCGACGAGGGCCGCGGGCGTCGACCAGTACGGTCCGTCGAGGCCGAGCCCCGTCAACTGCTCGCGCCGCCGGCTGTAGGGCAGCGGTACGAGCAGACGGCCGGCCAGGTGCATCACGTCGAACAGCACCAGATGGACCGGGGCCTGCGCGGCCCGGCGGGCGGCCTTGGCCGGGGCGTGGGCGAGCCCCATCCGGGACTGGAGCAACTGGAAGTCGGCCCGCCCCCGTTCGTCGAGGGCCAGCACCTCCCCGTCCAGCACGGCGGGCGTGGCCCCGAGCGCGCCGCCCAGAGGACGCAGCTCCGGATAGGCGGCCGTGACGTCCTCCCCCGAGCGGGCCCGCAACAGCAGGGTGCCGTCCCCGGCGAGATAGACCACCACCCGCTGGCCGTCCTGCTTGGTCTCGTACGCCCAGCGCGCGTCCTGCGCGGCGGGTGGAAGGGTGCCGGGCGTGGCGAGCATCGGGGGGATCAGCGGCAGGCTCACGGGTGAGTTGTCGACGGCCCGGTCCCGGCCCACGCGCCCGGGCCCCGGGTTTCGCCTGATCGGCGGCCCGCACATCCGGCGGGAGCGGCATTGCGTAGGCTTTTCGTCGAGGAACGTGCCGCCGCGCGGCGGATCCGCGGCGGCCGACGGGACGGGCCGTCGCGGACGGCTGTGAAGTCCCGGTGCGGTGGTGAGCATGGCAGGCAGGTCGGTACGGGCGGAACAGGCCGGCGCGACCCGGGAGCTGATCCTGACCGCGGCCGAGCGGCTGTTCGCCGAGCGCGGTGTGTACGCGGTCTCCAACCGGCAGGTCGGCGAGGCCGCCGGACAGGGCAACAACACCGCCGTCGGCTACCACTTCGGCACCAAGCCCGACCTGGTCCGCGCGATCGTCCGCAAGCATGCCGCGCCCATCGAGGACATCAGGTCCCGGCTGGTCGAAGGGACCGTCGGCTCCACCGACGTACGCGACTGGGTGGACTGCCTGGTCCGGCCCGTCTTCGAACACCTCGCCGCCCTCGGCAGCCCCACCTGGTACGCCCGCTTCTGCGCCCAGGTGATGACCGACCCCGCACTGCACCGGATCACGGTCGAGGAGGCCCTCGGCTCCCCGGCCATGCGGGAGATCGTCGAGGGCCTGAACCGCTCGCTGCCCGACCTCCCGGACGAGGTGCGCGCCGAACGCGGCGACATGGCACGCCATCTGATCGTGCACATCGCCGCCGAGCGCGAACGCGCCCTCGCCGAGGGCACCCCCACTCCCCGCGCCGGCTGGCAGGACACGGCGACGGGCGTCGTGGACGCACTGGTCGCCGTGTGGCAGGCGCCGGTCACACCGACGCGGTGATCCCGGCGCGGTGACGTCGGCAGCGATCCGAGATGCGGCAGGCCGGCTTTGGCGGGACGGTGGAGATCTGGAGGTACGGCTCCAGACTGCCGGATCCTGACGTTCCAGGAGCTTCCCGTGGACCCAACCGAACTGACAGCCGCCGCTGCCCCCGAGCAGCTGGGCGCCTATCTGAACGGCCTGCCGCAGCCCCCGGCGGTCCATCACCACGGTCCCGCCAGGACCGTCCGCACGGACCTGTACGAGGGGCATCGGATCGTCGTCACCACGACCTACGAGGTCACCGTCGACGGCAGACCGGTACCGGCCCACGTCGGCGTGGACAACAACGGCCAGGTGCACTGTCACGCCCTGCCCGCCTACCAGTTCGCCTCCGCCCTCGACACGGTCCGGGCCCTGATCGACAACTACCCCGAGGGATACGGCGAATCGCCCGGTGCGGGCCACGACGGAGCGCACCACCACGGAGGCGGTTGAGATGGCTGTGGTGCGCAAGAACATCGTGACCGACGCGGCGGCCCGGGACGCCTACATCGAAGGCGTCCGACTGCTCAAGCAGGAGAACTCGGCGTCCACCACGGCGAACTTGGGGATCGGCGGTGTACCGGTGCCGGTGCGCACGTACGACCTGTTCGTGATCTGGCACGTCCGGGCCATGCGTACCCCCATCCCTCCGGGCGGGGACCCCGATGAACGCAACGCCGCGCACATGGGCCCGGTCTTCCTGCCCTGGCATCGCGTGATGCTCGCGGTGTTCGAGGCCAACCTGCGGCGCGTTCTGGGTGATCCGAACTTCGGGCTGCCGTACTGGGACTGGGCGGCGGACGGCGAGCTGGACCACCCCAAGAACTCCGCCTTCTGGCAGCCGGACTGCATGGGCACGACCGGAACCGCGGCCGCCCCCACGGTGACGGACGGGCCGTTCGCCTTCGACCAGGCCGACCCCGACAGCTTCCGGGTGCGGATCACCACCAGCCAGAACCTGCAGCTGATCCAGACCGATCGCGGTCTCCGGCGGGCACGCGGGGCGGGTTCGGGCACCCTTCCCACCGGCGACCACGTGCTGGCAGCCCTGGACACGGCGCAGCCGGGAAGCGATCCGAGCGTGAAGACGTACGACTTCTCCCCGTGGGACGTCACGTCCGTCGGCTTCCGCAACCGTGTCGAAGGATGGAATCCGTACGGCCTGCACAACTCGGTGCACGCCTGGATCGGCCGCGACATGGGGCTCGCCTCGTCCCCCAACGACCCGGTCTTCTATCTGCACCACTGCAACGTGGACCGGATCTGGGAGGGCTGGATGGAGCGCCACGGTCGCACCTACCTGCCCGACATGACGGCGCCGGCCACGCTGAAGGGCCATCGCATCGACGACGCGATCGTCTCGCCGCTGGGCGGGTCGGCCACGCCGAGGACGGTTCTCGACGCGAGCAGCGTCTACTCGTACGACGCCCTGCCCTGAGGAGTTCACGAGGGTTCTCGGCCGGGGCCCGGCGAACCGGGCCCCGGCCTCCCGTCAGCGGGCGAGGCGGATGCGGGTGAGCTGGTCCTCACCGCCC
This sequence comes from Streptomyces sp. NPDC079141, assembly GCF_040686775.1. Taxonomy (NCBI): domain Bacteria; kingdom Bacillati; phylum Actinomycetota; class Actinomycetes; order Kitasatosporales; family Streptomycetaceae; genus Streptomyces; species Streptomyces sp. NPDC079141. The sequence goes on from NZ_JBFBLP010000009.1 coordinate 16,761, forward strand.
GCGCCGGACTTGTCGACCACGTACGCGCTACGGCCGTCCAGCTCGACGTGGTTGGGGTTGGCGCCGGTGGTGATCGTCTCGACGACCGTGCCCGCGCCACCCGAGAACGCCCCGCACCACCCGCCCCGCCTGGCCCGGCCCCATCCGGTGCCGCGGCTCGCGGAACCGGTCTGCGCACTGCCCGTGCCGGACGGGACCGAGGAGTTCTGGGCCGAGGCCGGTCGCCGGGGCACCCCCCTGGTCGGCCCCGACCCCGAGGGCGCCGCCGACCATCTGGCGGTCACGTTCCTGTGGCGCGGCGGCCCCACGACCCGAGCCGTGCAGATCCTGCCGAACAAGCTCGGCGACCCGCGCGACCCCGAGGGCAACCTCATGCGGCACGTCCCCGGTACGGACGTCTGGCACTGGGCGCTCCGCCTGCGCCGCGACTGGCGCGGCACCTACGACTTCTACGTCGACGAGGGCGACGGCCAGACCCGGGCACCCCCGCGTACTGGCCCTGGCTGCGCAGCCGACGCCGCGCCGACCCGCTGCTGCGCGGCGAGCGCCGGGCGGGGCGGGTGTGGGCCGGCAAATTAATTGACTTAGGCAACGAGCTGGTAATGTCGCCGGTATGTCCACCCCACCGCTCCCCGACGGCCCCGCCGCCGCTGAAGTGATCGAGATCGAGCGCGCGCTGAGTCGCATCACCTACCTGAGCACGCGCGCCCGTCAGCACGAACGGCTGATGGCCCTGGCAGGCGTACCGCTGGACCGCGCGGCGGTCGCACTGCTGCGCCAGATCGCCGACGGCGAGCCGCAGCGCCCGGGGGAGCTGGCCAACCGGCTGGGAGTGGAGGCCTCGCACGTCACGCGCACGGTGCAGCAGTTGGAGAGGTCCGGGTACGTCTCCCGCGTACCCGACCCGGACGACCGCCGTGCCCAGCGCATCGAACTGACCGAGGCGGGCCGGAGTGCCATCGCCCGTGTGCGCGAGGTCGGCGCCCGTGGCATGCAGCTGGCCCTGGCCGACTGGTCACCGGACGAACTCCGGCAACTGGCGGGCCTGTTCCATCGCATGGTCGACGACTTCCTCGCGTACGCGGCCGACGAGGATCCGGAACGGCAGTCGACCGCGGGCTGACCGTGCTTCGCCGTTCTGTCGTCCGGTTCCCGGCCTGCGGCGCCGACGAGGGGCCGGGCCCCCGGGTGACCGCGAACTGACCGCGCTTCCCCGTTCCCCGCCCGCGCCGCCGACGACGAGCCGGACCCCCGGACGACCACAGCCTGACCGTACCCCTCCCTTCTACCGTCCGGTAACATCGCGCCGCAGTCACCGGAGGAGGAACCGTGTCACGGTCCGAACGCTCACCCCTGCTGCTCGCCGGCCTGCTGGCCACCGCAGGCGTCGCTCACTTCGCCACCCCACGCCAGTTCGACGCGATCGTGCCCCGCGCGCTGCCGGGCACGCCCAGGACCTGGACGTACGTCAGCGGCGCCGCCGAGCTGGCGCTGGCAGCCGGCATCGCCCTGCCGCGGACCCGGAAGACCGCTGCCCTGGCCGCGGCGGCCTTCTTCGTCGGGGTGTTCCCGGCCAACGTGAAGATGGCCGTCGACTACCGGCACCGCCCCGCCCCGGCCCGGGCGGCCGCCCTCGGCCGGCTGCCGCTCCAGCTGCCGCTCGTGCTGTGGGCCCGCAGCGTCGCCCGGAACGGGGAGGGACAGGCATGAGCACTCGTGTGGAGATCGGTGACACGGTCGAGGACTTCGCGCTGCCCGACGAGACCGGCACCACCCGCCGGCTGTCGGAACTGCTGGCCGAGGGGCCGGTCGTGCTGTTCTTCTACCCCGCCGCCCTGACGCCCGGCTGCACTGCCCAGGCCTGCCACTTCCGCGACCTGGCCGCCGAGTTCGCCGCCGTGGGCGCCCGGCCCGTCGGCGTCAGCGGCGACCCGGTGGAGCGCCAGCAGGAGTTCGCCGGCCGGCACACGCTCGGCATGCCGCTGCTCTCCGACACCGACGGCACGGTCCGTGAGCGGTTCGGCGTGAAGCGCGGCTTCTCGCTGGCGCCCACCAAGCGGAGCACCTTCGTCATAGGGCAGGACCGCACGGTCCTGGAGGTCGTCCGCAGCGAGCTGCGCATGAACACCCACGCCGACCGGGCGCTCGCCGCACTGCGGACCCGGCGGGGCTGAGGCGCCGGGAGCCTTCTGCCTCGGTTGATGCACCGCGGCAACAGGACCATTCTGGACAGCATGGAGCATGTCGCCGCGGTGGCGACCACAGACACCCGGGGCAGGGTGACGGGCTGGAGCGAAGGTGCCCGGCTGCTGACCGGATACCCCGCCGAAGAAGCCGTGGGGCGGCCGGCGGCCGACTTCCTCGCCGAACAGGTGCCGGCCCGGACCCTCGTCGCGCGGTCCGGGCGGGTCGTCCTGCACCACCGCGACGGCGGCACCGTCGCCGTCAGCGTGATGGCATGCCCGCTGCTCGGCCCGGACAGCACGGACGCGGGCTTCGTGATCGCCACCGACCGCGCCCGGGAGGGCCCGGAGGCCGACCTGGCGGCACGGGCCTTCGAACAGGCCTCCCTGTCGATGTCCGTCTTCGACACCCGGCAGCGCTATCTGCGCCTGAACGAGACAGCCTGCCGGGTGATGGGCGTCCCCGAGGAGACCCTGCTCGGCCGCCCCTTCCCGGAGACCGTCGAGGACGCCGAACACAGCCGCGGCTTCCACCGCAACCTGCGCCAGGTCGCCGAGACCGGCCGCCCCGTGCACTACGAGAGCTTCACCGGCGAGCCCTCCCTCAACCGGGAGCACGCCTGGAACATCGAGATGTGGCCCGTACGGGACGACACGGGCGACCTGGCCGGGGTCGCCCTCGCGGCCTTCGACAGCAGCGAGCAGTACTGGGCCCGGCAGCGCCTGGCCCTGCTCAACGAGGCCGCCGACGCCATCGGCACCACCCTGGACGTCGTGCGCACCGCCGAGGAACTGGTCGAGGTCCTGGTGCCGCGCTACGCCGACTTCGCCGCCGTCGACCTGCTGGAATGGGTCCTCGGCGCCGACGAACCCCCGGCCGTGCCGAACGGCGACATCCTGCTGCGGCGCGTGGCCCACGGCTCCGGCCACGAAGGCACCCCCGAAGCCGCCGTCCGGCTGGGCGCGAGCGAGGTGCACCCGGAGTTCTCCCCGTCGGCGCGGGCGCTGCGCGCCGGGCGCGCGGTCCTCAGCCAGGCGGGCGAGCCGGACTTCGTGCGCTGGTTCGCGGAACTGGGCGCCCGCGCACCCGCCGGCCGGCCGCACCGACAGGGCGCCCACTCGATGCTCGCGGTGCCGCTCAGGGCCCGCGGCACCATGCTGGGCGTCGCGGTGGGCGTCCGCATCGCACACCCCGACGACTACGGCGCCGACGACCTCGTACTCGTAGAGGAACTGGCCGGCCGGGCCGCCGTCTGCATCGACAACGCGCGCCGCTTCGCCCGCGAACGCATCACCGCGCTCACCCTCCAGCACGCCCTGCTGCCCCGGGGGCTGCCCGGACAGGCGGCGGTCGAGGTGGCGCACCGCTATCTGCCGTCCGGGGCCCCGGCCGGGATCGGCGGCGACTGGTTCGACGTGATCCCGCTGTCCGGCAGCCGGGTCGCCCTGGTCGTCGGCGACGTGGTCGGCCACGGCATACCGTCCTCGGCGACCATGGGACGCCTGTGCACTGCCGTGCGCACCCTCGCCGACGTGGACCTGCCACCCGACGAGCTCCTCACCCACCTCGACGACCTGGTCATCCACCTCGCCTCCAACGGCGACGGCGACGAGGTCGCGGAACTGGGCGCCACCTGCCTGTACTCCGTCTACGACCCCGTCTCGCGCCGACTCACCCTGGCCGCCGCGGGCCACCCGCCGCCGGCCGTCGTCCTGCCCGACGGCACCGCACACCTCGTCCCGGTCTCCGCCGGACCGCCGCTCGGCGTCGGCGGACTGCCCTTCGAGGCAACCGAACTGGAGCTGCCCGAGGGCGCCTTGGTCGCCCTGTACACCGACGGCCTGATCGAGGACCGGGACCGCGACCTCGACCACGCCGGCGCCGAACTGTGCCGGGCGCTGGCCACCCCCGCCGACTCGCTGGACGCCCTGTGCGACACCGTGCTCAAGGCCGTCCTGCCGGAGGAGCCCAGCGACGACGTCGCCCTGCTGCTGGCCCGCACCCGCACCCTGGGCAGCGACCAGGTCGCGCGCCGGGACGTGCCCTCGGACCCGGCCGAGGTGGCAGCCGCCCGGCAGTGGGCCACCGAGCAACTGGCCGCCTGGGGCCTGGACGAGGCCGCGTTCGTCACCGAACTCGTCGTCAGCGAACTGGTCACCAACGCCATCCGGTACGGCGAACCACCCGTCCAGCTCCGGCTGATCCGCGACCGCAGCCTCATCTGCGAGGTGTCCGACGGCAGTTCCACCTCGCCGCACCTGCGCCGCGCCCACGCCTTCGACGAGGGCGGCCGCGGACTGCTGCTGGTCGCCCAGCTCACCCGGCGCTGGGGCAGCAGGCAGACGGGCCGCGGCAAGACCATCTGGGCGGAGCAGCCGCTGCCCTGATCACTCGAAGGGGCAGCCCGGGTTCGGCGCGTCCTGCGAGAACGGCGCACCGTGCGGCAGCACGTACAGCACGTCGAGGACGATCGGGCTGTCCCCGAGATTGCGCCCGATGTGCACATTGCCCGGCCCGGCCGGCTCCTCGATGAAACTCCCCTTCGGATAGACACCGTCGGAGGCGCACGTGGAGTCGAAGTGGCTCAGCGTGCCCTGCTGCACGACGGCGTACAGCGGACCGTCGTGGTAGTGCCAGCCGGTCGCCTGGCCGGGCGGCACGGTTATCTCCCGCAGGATGTAGTCGGTGCCGCCGACCGTGGTCTGGCTGATGGTCCGTGCGGTGACCCCGGGGCCCGCGGGAGTGGCCTGGGCGGTGCCGCCGACGAGAAGGGCGGCGGCGGCCACCGATCCGGTGACGGCGGTGCGGAGAGCGCAGCGCATACGAGGAGCCTCCCGGCGGAGAGCGGACAGTGTCGAACCCGCCGTGAACATAGAGGCGGGACAGCCGGCTTGGGGCCGGAACCGCAAGATCCGCTCCAGCGGGCTTGCCGGCCCCGCACGACGAACCGGGGCTCCATGGTCCTCCCGAGCAGGCCCGGGTACCCCTCACGTGCGGCGATCAACACGGCGCCGGATGTCCCCGCGCCGCCCCGCGCGACTAGGGTGAGAGTGATCAACCGACGGGGCGGGGACGAGGGCGGCGGACGGACATGGGCACAGCCGAGGAGAAGCGGACGACGGGAACCGGGCGTCCCACGTCGCGGGACGTGGCACGGCTGGCCGGCGTCTCGCACACGGCCGTGTCCTTCGTGTTCAACGGACGGGCCGAGGGCAACCTCTCGCCCGCCACCCAGGAGCGCATCCGGCAGGCCGCCGCCCAGCTCGGCTACCGCCCCGACCCCGTCGCCCGCGGTCTGCGCCGCCGCCGTACGGCCGTGATCGGCCTGGTCACCGACGAGATCGCGTCCTCGCCGTTCGCGGGCAGGCTGCTGCGCGGCGCCATGGAGACCGCCTGGGACAACGACCACCTCGTGCTGACCGTGGACTCCGGGGGCGACCCGGCCAAGGAGGACGCGGCGGTCGCCGAACTCCTCGACCGCCGCGTGGACGGCATCATCTACGCCGCGATGTCCCTGCGCCGGGTCCGCGTCCCCGAGGGCCTGCACCGCACCCACTCCGTGCTGGCCAACTGCCTGCCCGAGGACGACTCCCTGCCCGCCGTGATCCCGGCCGAGCGCGCCGGGGGACGCACGGCCGCGAGACTCCTCCTCGACCAGGGCCACCGCCGGATCGCCCACATCGGCGGCCTCGACGACATCGCCTCCATCGAACGCCTGCGCGGCTTCCGCGACGCCCTGCGGGCCGAGGGCATCACCGTCCCCAAGGAATGGGTCGTGCGGGCCGGCGGCGAGATCTCCGGCGGCTACGAGGGCGCCCTGCGCATCTTCGACGGCGCCCCTGCCGACCGCCGCCCGACCGGCGTCTTCTGCTACAACGACCGCGTCGCGGCGGGCGTCCTGCACGCCGCGACCCGGCTCGGCATCACCGTCCCCGACGACCTGTCTGTGGTCGGCTACGACGACCAGGAGCACATGGCCGCGTTCCTCGCACCGCCGCTCACCACGGTCGCCCTCCCGCACCGGGCGATGGGCGAGACCGCCGCCCGCCTCCTGCTGGACGCCATCGACACGGGCCGGACACCGCCCGCCACAACCCGGCGCCTGGCCTGCGAGGTGGTCAGCCGGGCGTCGGTGGGGCCGGTTCGCGCGGGGTGACGGAGAGGCGCCGGGCCGCTCCCGGCTGCCATCGGCTCGGGTGCGCATACCAGCGGTTCGTGAAGCCCGGAGCCGGGGCGCCATCACGGCCGACGTTCGGAACAGGGCTCATAGACGCAGGCCGGACGCCGCCTCTCGCGAGAGGCGGCGTCCGGCCTGTGAGGCGGTCGGTTCAGTGCGGCGTCGGCTGGACCAGTTCCCACCCGGTGACGGCCGCCCCGGCCCCCGTCACCGCGAGCTCGGACACGTCGTCCGGGCGTCGGTAGACGCGTTCGGTGACCGTCGCCCGGTCGGCGACGTACAGCTCCAGGAGGGAGCCGTCGGCCAGGACGCGTACGTCCAGGCGCGGGACGCCCGGTACCCGTACCTCGATCGGCGCGGAATCCTCCCGCCCCGTGCGGGGCCAGTCGGTGCGGTCGAGCAGCACGATGCCGGCGGCCGGGTCCACCCGGACCGTCAGCTCGGCGCCCGAGGTGGCGCGCAGCAGGGTCACCGCCGTCGGGCCGTGCGCGGTGACCGTCAGGTCGTAGGCCTCGGGCAGCGGCACGGTGCCGGGAGCGGTCACGAACGGCGAGGCAGCGCGCAGCAGTTCCAGCTCCGGGGCGGGCGAGACGCGCAGTGAGCCGTCCGGGTGCACGTCGACCACCCTGGGTGCGGTGAGGACCCCCGCCCATCCGGCGGCGTCCACCTCGTCCTGCCCCCGCGCCTCCCAGGACCAGCCCCACAGCAGGGCGCGGTCGTCCTCCTGGAGTACGGCGGGGGCGTAGCAGTCCCGCCCGTGGTCCAGGTGACCGCCCGAACGCGCCTCGAAGCGCAACCCGCCCTCGTCGTCCGGGGCCAGACGGCCCGTCAGATAGCCGGTGGCCCACGGGTCGCCGTCCCACAGCGAGAGCACGAGGACCCAGTCGCCGCCCGGCGTCACATACATCTGCGGGCACTCCCAGCCGACGGACCGGTCGCCCAGCACATCGGCGGCCACGGGGTCGTTGCCGTCCAGCAGGACGCCGGCGAAGCGCCAGTCGGCGAGGTCGTCGCAGTCGTAGAGCAGGACCGACGGGGTGCCGTCGGCGTGGCCCGCGCCGACCAGCGCCCAGCGCCGGCCGCCGCTGCGGAAGACGAACGGGTCGCGGAACATCACCACGTCGAGGTCGGCGGGCGGGCCGGTCACCACCGGGGTCGGCAGCGGCTTCCACTCCGCGAGCGCGGGGTCGTCGGGGTCGGCGGCCCGGGCCAGGCAGATCGTGCCGAGGCCCATGTGGTGGTGGTCGATACCCGTGTAGACGGCCGTCGGTACGCCGTCGTCGTCGACCATGCAACCCGACCAGCAGCCCGCCTCGTCCGGGCCGCCCGGCGTCGGCGTGAGCGCGATCGGGTGGTGCTCCCAGTCGGCGAGATCAGGGCTGGAGACATGGCCCCAGTGGACGTTCGTGTGGACGGGAGCGTCCGGGTTGTGCTGGTAGAACAGGTGGTACCGGCCGCGCCAACGGAAGGGACCGTTGGGGTCGTTGATCCAGTTGGCGGGCGGACGGACCCGGAAGCGGGGGGCGTTGGGGTCCAGGGACGGCAGGGCGCTGCTCAACGGTTGACTCCTGCGGAGGTGATGCCCTCACGGAGAGGACGCTGTCCTACGACGAACACGGCGACGGCGGGGATCATGGAGAGGACGACACCGGCGAGCACGACCGAGATCGAGCCGGTTCCGAGGTTGCCCTGGAGCGAGACCAGGCCCAGCGGCAGCGTGTAGTTCTGGCCGGAGGTCTCCAGGATCAGCGGCCGGAAGAACTCGTTCCAGTGGTAGTTGAACGCCAGCACGCCGACGATCGCGAGCCCGGGCGTGGCCAGCGGCGCGTACACCGACCGGAACGTCCGCCAGGGGCTGCAGCCGTCCAGCATCGCCGCCTCGCCCAGGTCCTTGGGCATGCCGAGGAAGTACTGGCGCATCAGGAAGGTGCCGAAGGCGGTCGGGAAGGCCGGGATGATCAGCCCGAGCAGGGTGTCGGTCAGGCTCATCGACTTCAGCACGAGGAACACCGGCACGATGGTGACCTGCAGCGGCACCATCATGGTCGCCAGGACCAGCCCGAACAGCGGCTTCTTGAACCGGAATTCGAGCCGCGCGAAGGCGTATCCGGCGAGCCCCGCCGTGATCATCTGGCCGACCGCGATCAGCGCGGTCACCAGCGTCGAGTTGAGGGCGAGCAGCCAGACGTCGATCTGGTCGAAGACCCCGGAGTACGCCTCGGTCGTCGGGCTGGTCGGGATGATCTTCGGGGGCAGGTCGAAGGACTCCGCCGGGGTGCGCAGCGACGTGGAGACGGTCCAGATGACCGGCCCGAGGGTGAGCAGCGCGCACACCGTCAGAGCGGCGATCCGCGCCCACGGCGCCAGCGAGTACCGGGCGCGGCTCAGGGACAGGGTTGCTTGGCTCAAGGGACTCACCCGGCTCACTGGTAGTGGACGAAACGCCGGCTGAGCCGGAACTGGAGGGCGGTCACCGCCATGATCAGCACGAACAGCAGCACGCCCACCGCGGACGCCTCGCCGAAGCGGAGCTGCTCGAACGCCCTCTCGTAGATGACCATCACCACCGTGCGGGTGGAGTCGCCGGGCCCGCCGTCTGTGAGGACGTAGGGCTGCTCGAAGACCTGGAGGGCGTTGATGATGCCGACCACGGAGGCGACCAGCAGCGTGGGCGACAGCAGCGGCAGCGTCACCGTGAGGTGCTTGCGCAGACCGGTCGCGCCGTCCAGGGAAGCCGCCTCGTGGATCTCCTTGGGGATGTTGTTCAGGCCGCCGACGAACAGCAGGAACGAGAACCCGAACTGCTGCCAGACGTAGACCAGGACGACCGTCGTCATCGCCGCGTTCTCAGATGTCAGCCAGGGCACCGGCGCGATCCCGAACAGCCCGATCAGCCAGTTCACCACCCCGAAGTCCTGGTTGAACAGGTACTTCATCACCACCGAGATCGAGGCGGCGGACAGCACCAGCGGGAAGAAGAACGCCGAGCGGAACACCGAGCGCAGCCACACCGGCATCCGCCCGTTGATCGCGAGCGCCAGCACCAGCGCGATCAGCAGTTGCAGCGCGACGGCGAACACCATGAACACCAGGGTGTTGCGGAAGGAGACCAGGACCGTCGAGTCGCTGAAGATCTCCCGGTAGTTGTCGGTCCCCGCGAAGCTCGGGTCGTCGATCACGTTCCAGTGGAACAGGCTGAGCACGACCGAGCCGATGATCGGTACGACGGTGAAGACCACGATGCCGACGATCGTCGGCGTCAGGAACAGCGTGGCCAGCAGCCGGGAGCCGCGGTCGCGCGCGGAGGGCTGCGGGGCGGCGGCGGCCGGTGCCTTCGGCTGCGGCCGTGCGGCCGGTGCTTGGGTGTTCGTGGTCATACGTCACGCTCCATGGCCTTCTCCAGGTCGCTCTGCATCCGGCGCAGCGCGGGACCCACCGCGCGCCGGGAGGCAAGCGCCGTGCCGGTGTGCTTGAGCAGCACCTGCTCGACCTCGGCGACCTGCGGCGGGGCCGGGATCGGCCCGGTGTCGGGGAACTTGTCGAGGGTGTCGTAGAAGACCTGCCAGTGGTTCGGGCCGGTCTCCCGGTAGCGGTCCGCGGTGAGCATCGAGCGGCGGGCCGGGGTGGTCTGGTTGGTGACGAAGAGCTCGTCGAGGGTTTCCCTGCGGGCCGCGTACTTGATGAACTCCCAGGCCTCGTCCTGCTTCTTCGAGGTGCGCAGCAGCGCGTAGCCGGCGGCGCCGTACTGCATGCGCTGGGTGCGCCAGCGCGGGAAGTACTGCACGTCGTAGTCCTCGGACTGCATGCCGGCCAGGTGCAGACCGCCCGCCCAGAAGCCGCCCGCGGGGGTGACGCCGACCCGGCCGGTGGAGAACACGCCGACGAGGTTCTGGCCGTTGCCGCCCTCCGGGCGGGAGCACAGGCCCTCCTGGATGAGGGAGGCGAGGTAGTCGTAGGCCTCCTCCACGCGCGCGTCGGTGGCCTGCGGGGTCGTCCACCGGAAGCCGCCGCCGCGCCCGGTCCGGTCGGCGGCCGGGTAGAAGCTGTCCCACAGCCACGAGCCGCCCGGCGCCTTGGACTCCGAGAGCAGGTTCGTGTCGTTGGCGAACAGCCAGGGCACCACGCCGCCCCACAGCCGGTTGGTCCAGAAGTACGGCGTGAACTGCGAGCCGCTCGACTTCTTCATGTCCCGCAGCAGGCCGGTGAAGTCGTCGCGGGTCCAGTCGGCGGCCGGGAAGCTCGCGCCCGCACGCTTCAGCACCTGGTTGTTCAGATACATGTCGGCCGCGTTGAACTCGATCGGCAGCTGGTAGAGGCTGCCCTCGTACATCATCGACTCCACCAGCGAGGGGTGGACGTCGGCGAAGTACTCGCGCAGCTCCTCGGCGTCCCGCTTGACCCAGTGGTCCAGGGCGACACCGAGCCGCTCCGCGAACAGCTGGACGCCCTCGGTGGCGACGTAGACCAGGTCGGGAGCGGTGCCCGCGGCGATCTGCGTGAGGATCTTCGCGAAGAAGTCCGACCAGTCGACGGCCTGCACGGCGTTGACGCGCAGCTTGATGTCGGGGTGGACCTTCTTGAAGCCCTCGGACAGCGCCTTGACGGCATCGGGGCCGTAGGCGGGGCCGAGGGTGGCGACGACGAGGGAGTCGTCGTCGCGGCCGGGGATGTCGGCTCCGGTGAGCCGGTCCCAGCTCGCGGCGGTGCCGGCCAGGGCGGCGGCTCCCGCCCCGTAGGCGCCGTACCGCAGCAGTGCGCGGCGGGTGACGTGCGAGTCGGTCATCTAACGGGCCTAACTCGTGTTAGATCAGGGTTGATGTCCCAGATGATGTGAAGCGTGTTACGTCCCTGTCAAGCCTTGTGCACCCTTGACCTTTAACGAGTTAGGTCGCAGAGTCCTGACCCACATGAGCCGCCGTCTCCGAGGAAAGGAACGATGTGTGATGCGTGGGCTGTCCAGGAGAGCCCTGTTCGCCGGGTCGACGGCGGGCGCGGCAGCCGTACTGCTGCCGGCCGCCGGACCGGCCGCCGCGAGGCCCAAGTCCGCCGCCGCGTGCGGCCGTTACCGGGCCGCGTACCACTTCACGGTCCCCGACCAGTGGAAGAACGACCCGCAGCGACCGGTGTGGATCGACGGCGAGTACCACTACTACTACCTGTACAACCCGGACTACTTCGCGGGCGGCACCGAGGCGGGCACCGCCTGGCGGCTGGCCACCAGCCGTGACCTGGTTTCCTTCACCGACCGGGGCATCGCGGTGCCCAAGGACACCACCGTCAACGGCGATGTCTGGTCGGGCTCGGCGGTGGTCGACACCGACAACACCGCGGGCTTCGGCGCCGGTGCCGTGATCGTGCTCGTCACCATGTCGCCCGGAGGCGGCACCGACCACCAGGAGCAGTTCCTGTACTACTCCACCGACGACGGCCGCACCTTCGCCCCGCACGGCACCGCCGCCGTCCTGCCCAACCCCGGCGTGGCCGATTTCCGCGACCCCAAGGTGATCCGGGACGAGGAACGCGGCCGGTGGGTGATGACGCTGGCCGAACGGAACAAGGTCGGCTTCTACCACTCGGCCGACCTGAAGTCCTGGACGTACGCCAGCGGCTTCGTCAAGGACGGCATCGGCGTCCTGGAGTGCCCCGACCTGTTCCGCATCACCGCGGACGACGGCACCGCGAAGTGGGTGCTGGGCGTGAGCGCCAACGCCAAGGCGTCCGGGCTGCCCAACACCTACGCCTACTGGACCGGCTCCTTCGACGGCACCACGTTCACCGCCGACGCGGGCGACCCGCAGTGGCTCGACCACGGCTGGGACTGGTACGGCGCCGTCACCTTCGACAAGCGCGACGCGGGCGGCACCCTCGACGAGAGCACCCGGTACGCGATCGGCTGGCTGAACAACTGGGACTACGCCAACACCACGCCCACGATCGACTCCGACGGCTTCAACGGCACCGACTCGATCGTCCGCGAGGTCACCCTGAAGCGCGGCTCCTCGGGCGCCTACCACCTCGCCTCGCGCCCGGTCGCCGCGCTGGACTCCTACGTCTCGCGGACGGTGAACCTGGGCGATGTGGAGGTCAACGGCACCCGCGTGCTCGACTACCGGGGCACCGCCTACGAACTCACCTGCGAGATCACCTGGGACCAGCTCACCGGAGCCGGCGTCCAGGTGCGCCGCTCACCCGACGGCCTGCGCCACATCGACCTCGGGGTCTACAACGACTACGCCTTCCTCAACCGCCGCCCCACCGTGAACCCCGACGCCTCCGGCCGCTGGCAGGAGAGCAAGAGCCCCTTCGACCCGGCCGCCCGCAAGGTGAAGCTGCGCATCCTGGTCGACCGCACGTCCGTGGAGATGTTCGTCGACGACGGCCGGTACGTGCACACCACCGAGGTCTTCCCGTACTTGATCGACAACAGGGTCGCGCTGTTCTCGATCGACGGCACGGCCGTGTTCCGCAACACGGTGATCCGCGAGTTCACGGTGTGAGACCGAACCACGCCTCGGCAAGCGCGGGCAGCCTCCGCTCGGCCGGCTCGCCCAGCTCCCGCAGGTACCAGGGGAGACTGCTGTAGACGTGCAGCAGCGTGTACGCGAGCAGGACCGACGGCTCGAAGGAATGGCCGTAGGCCCCGGCGAGCCGGGCCAGCAGCTCCGGATCACCCCGCGTGACGAACAGGCCCACGCCCACGAAGTCATAGGCGCGGTCGCCGATCATGGCGGGCTCGAAGTCGAACAGCCCGGTCAGCCGCCACCCGTCGGGATCGACGAGGAAGTGCTGCTGCATCACCTCGGTGTGCAGCAGTGACTTCCGCGGTGTACGGGGCAGGGCGACGGAGTCCAGGAAGTCCGGGATCTGTTCCAGCCACACCTCCGCCAGCCCGCATGCACGCTGCTGGGGCACCGCCCCGGCGCGCTGCCGGTCCACGAAGGCGCCCCAGTCGCCGGGACCGAGCACATCCCGCAGAGGATCGGCGGGGAGCGAGTGCAGCACCGCGAGGCTCTCGCCGACCTCGGCGACGAGCCGCTCCCGGTCGGCCCTCGGCACCCGCTCCCAGGACCGGGCCAGATTCTCCCCGCGCAGACGGGACATCAGGACGTACCGCCAGCCGTTCTCGTACGCGCCGCAGTCCCGCACCCGCGGCGTCGGCACGGGCAGCCGCCCCTCAAGGAAGGACAGCACACGGCCCTCCGCGACCCCGTCCCCGGCGGCGGCCGCGGGGAACAGCTTCAGCACATGCTCGTCGCCGACCGCGTAGACCGGCTGCGAACCGTCCGCGAAACGGGTCAGGGGCGCCCCGGCGAGCCCGAGGCGCGCGCACAGGTCCTCGACTCCGGGACGCATCACCGTCTCGTCGGGGACGACCGCGTCCCACTCCTCGTCCGTCTCCACCACGGGCAGCATGACCGGGACCGTAAGCGGCCAATCACCCCGGCCACAACGGGATTTGCGGCAGGGCCCTGTCGCCACCGGCGCCGACGACTGTCACGATCTTCGGAGAACCGGCGCTCACCGGGGCCGGAGTCGCCGACGAACGACGGAGTGCGCATGACGACGGACAGGGGCAGCGAGCAGGCGGCGGGCATCGAGGTGAAGCCGGTCGCCGGACACATCGGGGCGGAGATCACCGGCGTGGACCTGGCGGGCGAGCTCGACGACTCGGTGATCGCGGCCATCAGGGCGGCGGTGCTGCGCTGGAAGGTGGTGTTCTTCCGGGGGCAGCGGCTGGACCACGCCGGGCACGTGGCGTTCGCACGCCGCTTCGGCGAGCTCGTCCTCCTGCCGCACCGAGGGAAGGCGTCGCCGCCGGACTTCCCCGAGGTGGAGACGACCGCGGACCGCCTCGAACTGGGCGGCCGGTTCGGCATGGCGCACGACGAGTGGCTGCAACGCCGCCGCCACACCCTGCTGCGCGGCTGGCACTGCGACCACGGCGCCCGCGTCGACCCGCCCGCGGCGACCATCCTGCGCGCCGAGACGGTCCCGCCCTACGGCGGCGACACGACCTGGTCCAACCTCGCCGCCGCCTACGCCGGACTGTCCGCACCGGTACGTCAGTTCGTGGACGGCCTCAGCGCCGAACACCGCCTCGGCGTCGGCTACCAGCCCCGCCCCGGCGACGACGCCTACGTCCGCCACCTCCTCGACCACCAGGTGGCCACCCTGCACCCGCTGGTCCGGGTCCATCCCGAGACGGGCGAGCGGATCCTCTACGTCAACGGCTACTACGTCGAGCAGATCGCCGATGTCTCCCGCGCCGAGAGCCAGGCCCTGCTGGAACTGCTGCTGGACCAGGCCGTGCGCCCCGAGTACACGGTCCGCTTCCGCTGGGAACCCGGCAGCGTCGCCTTCTGGGACAACCGCGCCACGATCCACCTGGCCCCCAGCGACAACGCCCACCTCGACTTCCCGCGCACCATGCACCGCGTGATGCTCGCCGGCGACGTACCGGTCGGGGTGAACGGCAAGCCGTCGGAGCCGATCGTGGGGAGCGAGCCGGGGAGGTGGTGAGGAGGGGCCTTGCGGACGTGCTCCCGGCCGTGCGGGCAACCGGTGTTCGGTGCCTCAGCAGTAGAGGGAGCGCTCCATGACGTCCTGGGCCGCGGCGCACTGCGCTGCCGACCGGAGGGCTTCCTGCTCGTCGTTGTCGAGGAAGGTCTGTGCCGTCGCGCGCTCGGCGGCGCTGAAACAGCTGGGGTTCTGGCCGATGACCACGGCTGCCTGCTTGAGCGCGGCGTGCTGCCGATCCGCCTCGCCGGGAATCGTGGCGGCGTCGACCGATGCTTCCTCGGCCACCTCCAGCTGCTCGTCCGCGGCTGCTGTTGCGTCATCACATGTGCTGCCGGCCCGGTCCGACGTCTGAGCCGGCGGTGAGACGGATGCCCTGCCAACGAGGAAGCCCCCGCCCGCGAGTGCGACAGCGAGAATGATCGCCACGACGAGGTAGGCCGGGCTCGGCCCCTGTCTGGCGGTGGGCTGCTCCGGCCGGTGTATCTCGTCCACGATTCCCCCTCTGATCGCACGGCATCGTAGTGGACGGCTCGGTCCACACCGTTCGCGGGGATCCCCTCGCGTCAGACGACCGGCCGCCGGCCCAGTGCCGGGCCGAGCACGGTCGCCATGTCGGTCAGGATCTGCACGTAGTCCTCGTGCTCGAAGGTGAACGGCAGCGCGAACGCCACCTCGTCCACCTCACGGAACGCAGCGTGCGCGTGCAGGCGTTCGGCGATCTGCTCGGAGGTGCCGACGATGTCCGGCGCGAACAGCAGCCGCGCCGGACCCTGCGGTGCGGCGGTACGAGGGGTGCGCCGGGCGGCGTACTCCTCGTACTTGGCGCGCTGAGCGGGGGTGGCGGAGTCGGTGGGGATGACGACGAGGCCCTGGGAGACACGGGCCGCCTCGCCGTCGGGGTGGGCGGCGCGGAAGGCGCGGATGTGGGACAGCTGGATCTCCGCGAAGTCGTACGGGCCCTCGGCGTCCTCCGCCTTGACGACGCTGCTGGTCAGGAAGTTCATGCCGTGCTCACCGGCCCACCGCGCCGAGTTGAGGCTGCCGCCGCCGTACCACATACGGCGGCCCAGGCCGGGGGAGTGCGGCTGGACGCGGTCGGAGAAGACCTCGAATCCTTCCACGCCGCTGAAGTCGGTGGCCGGCTTGCCCCGTACGAGGTCCAGCAGCCGCCGCACCCGCTCGTACCCGAACTCCTCCGCGTCCGCGGTGTCCGGGTAGAGCGCGTCCTTGACCCGGTCGAAGTGCATCGGCGGGCCGACGCTCACCCCCGGGTTGAGCCGGCCGCCGGACAGGACGTCGACGGTGGCCAGGTCCTCGGCCAGCCGCAGCGGGTTCTCCCAGCCGAGCGGGGTGACCGCCGTGCCCAGCTCGATGCGGCTGGTGCGCTGCGAGGCCGCGGCGAGCACGGCTATGGGGGAGGAGATGCCGTACTGCAGATGCCGGTGGCGGAGCCATGCGCTGTCGAAACCCAGCCGCTCGCCCAGCTCGATGATGCCGAGCGTGGACTCGTGACCGGCGCGCGGATCCGCCCCGTCGAACAGCCCGATGGTCACAAAGCCCAGCTTGCGCAGCGGACGCGGAGTCGACGACACAGTTCCTCCAACTTTCAAGAGTCTCTGTCGGGGCCAACCCCGCGCCCGCCGGTGCTGTTCCCTCACACCAGGGGAATGGTGATCTCGTCCTCGACGGGCGGGTCGACCTCCTGGGCCCGGTTGCCGGTGGCGGCGTAGCAGCGCAGCCGGACCGCCTCCGGTGAGACGTCCACACGCAGGAAGCACTTGAAGAAGGGCGGGCTGTAGGTCGCCGAACCCGGCGAGAACAACTGCGTGTAGATCTTGCGCACGGGGAGCCGGAAGCGTGCGCTGCGGTCGGGACGGCGGCCCGCGCCGAGCAGGCTCGCGACCAGCCGGGTGCGGCGGGTGATCCGGGCCTCGGGACCCGGGGCGCGGCCGGGCCGGATGCCCAGGCGCTCGGCGACGACGGCGGTGGCCTCGTCCTCGGTGAGGGTGAAGAAGCGGCGCAGCCGCAGCCGGCGGCCGTACACGCCGCTGTAGAAGGCCAGGGAGTCGCCGCGCAGCGGATAGCAGCGGAAGTCCTGCTCGGTCACGTTCGCCACGTCGACGCGCGGAATCGTGTGCGTGGCGTGCATGAACGCGCCGCCGCCGCCCGAGACGACGTACTGGATGGTGCGGCCGTCCACCTGCACCGGATAGCGCTGGTAGTTGTGGATGTCGCCGCCGATCGCCGCGACATAGCGGTGGGCGGGGTCGCGGACGATGTCGTCGACGGTGCCGCCGCCCTCGATGGCGCACGGGTGGTACTCGCCGTCCACGTACAGCGGCCTGCCCGTGATCAGGATCTTCGGGCGCGGGTCCCGGGAGACCTCGCGCAGCCACGCGCCCTGCTCGGCGTCGAGGGTGCCCAGCAGACCGGTGTCGATCCCGACGATCCGCACCGGTCCGGCGTCGACGGCCCAGTAGGGGCCGGGCTGGACGGCCTGCTGGGCGGGCTCGGCCCGCAACTGCCGCGCCTCGGCGAGCCGCGCGCCGTCCCCGGTGCGCGGCCGGTGCCACAGCAGCGAGCGCAGCCAGGCCCGGGTGAGCGGGCGCGGCTTCGCCTCGGCCGGCAGCGGCGGGGCGTCGCCGCAGAAGACGCGCATGAACGCGCCCAGATCCTCGTACCAGTCGTGGTTGCCGGGTATCGCGTAGATCGGCGCCCGGTAGTCCTGATACGGGCGGAAGAACTTGCCGGCGTAGTCGTCGGCGCTGCCCACCGGGTAGATCACATCACTGGCGAGCACCGCGAAGCTGGTGTCCTGGCCCACCTTCAAGAACCCCGGCACGACGGCGTACTGCGGATCATCGCCCTCGCCCGTGTCACCGATGACGAGGAAGGAGAACCGGTCCGCCTCCTCGCGCCGGACGACCTTGTCGGCGGGCGCACCCGCGGCCGCCCGCTGGGCCACCCAGCGGCTGCGGGTCCGTCCGGTGGGGTCCCCGAACCAGGAGGCCAGCACGCCGTTGCGGGCGGCCCACAGCATCCTCGGATCGAGCCAGGAGATCTTCTGGACCTCGGTGGGCATGAGCCGGTGGTACTCACCGCGTTCTGCGGAGCCCCAGCCGGCGCCTTCGGCGGTGTCGCGTGAAGAGTCGGGCATCGGTGAACCGTAACAATGATCTACGAACGCCTTTACGGCGGGAGTGCCTTGCCGGGCAAAGGAGTTGGGGCGCGAAGCCCCGCCCGCGGTCGCGGAGCGGTCCTCGGGGCGCAGCCCACCGCTCCCGGCGCTGGGTACGCTGGAAGGATGATCGAGAACCTTCCCCCCTGCCCGAAGTGCTCCTGTGAGTACACGTACGAGATGAACGCCCTCGTGGTCTGCCCCGAGTGCGGCCACGAATGGGTGCCCGCCGAGGGCGCCACCGACGGCGAAGGCACCGCCGGTGAGCGCGTCGTGAAGGACTCCGTGGGCAATGTGCTCCAGGACGGCGACAGCGTGGTTGTCGTCAAGGCGCTCAAGGTCAAGGGCAGCCCCTCGGGGATCAAGGCCGGCACCAAGGTGCGCAACATCCGGCTGGTCGACGGGGTCGACGGGCACGACATCGACTGCAAGGTCGACGGTTTCGGGGCGATGCAGCTGAAGTCCAGCGTGGTCAAGAAGGCCTGACCCCCTCCTCGGCGGAACGCCGGAGCCACGAGCTGATGCGGAATTGCAAAATTTCGCAATTGGTTAGATGCTGTGTTGGCTGTGCTCGCAGGTAGCCGCGGGCACAGCCTTCGCGTTCGCTCCCGAGGTGGGGCCCGCAGGGAAGCCGAGGGACCGTGTCCGTTCCGCTGTACCAGGCCAAGGCCGAGTTCTTCCGGATGCTCGGGCACCCCGTACGAATCCGGGTGCTGGAGCTCCTCCAGGACGGGCCGATGCCGGTACGGGACCTGCTGGCCGCCATCGAGGTGGAGCCCTCCGGCCTGTCCCAGCAGCTGGCGGTGCTGCGCCGCTCGGGGATCGTCACCGCGACCCGCGAGGGCTCGACCGTCGTGTACGAACTGGCCGGCGGCGACGTCGCCGACCTGATGAAGGCCGCCCGGCGGATCCTGACGGAGATGCTGTCCGGGCGCGGCGCACTCCTCGCCGAGCTGCGCGGAGCCGAGGTCGCCGAGCGATGAGCGACCTGCTCGCCCGCCTCACCTCGCTGCTGCCCGCCCGCGCCGACCTGGCGGAGATGCGCCGAGACCCCCGCCGGGACCTGCTGGCCGGGCTGACCGTGGCCATCGTGGCGCTCCCGCTCGCCCTCGGCTTCGGCGTCTCCTCCGGCCTCGGCGCGGAGGCGGGACTGGCGACCGCCGTGATCGCCGGTGCGCTCGCCGCGCTCTTCGGCGGATCGAATCTGCAGGTGTCGGGGCCGACCGGCGCCATGACGGTCGTCCTCCTCCCCATCGTGGGCGCCCACGGACCGGCGGGCGTCCTCACCGTCGGTCTGATGGCCGGCGTCATGCTGGTGGCGCTGGCCGCGCTGAAGGCCGGCCGCTACATGCGCTACATCCCCGCCCCCGTGGTGGAGGGCTTCACCCTGGGCATCGCCTGCGTGATCGGGCTCCAGCAGATCCCCAACGCCCTCGGCGTGCCCAAACCCGAGGGCGATCGCGTCCTGCCGGTGACCTGGCGGGCGATCGAGGAGTTCGCCAAGGCCCCGAACTGGACCGCGGTCGGTCTCGCGGTCGCGGTGGCCGCGGTCATGCTGGCCGGTGCGCGGTGGCGGCCGACCGTGCCGTTCTCGATCGTGGCGGTGATCGCCGCGACGCTCGTCGCGCAGGCCGCGGGGCTGGACGCGGCGCAGCCGATCGGCGACCTGCCCTCCGGCCTGCCCGCTCCTTCGCTGTCCTTCCTCGATCTCGGCTCGCTGGGCACCCTGCTCGCCCCCGCGGTGGCGGTCGCGGCGCTGGCCGCCCTGGAGTCCCTCCTCTCGGCGTCGGTCGCCGACGGCATGACGGTCGGCCAGCAGCACGACCCCGACCGCGAACTGTTCGGGCAGGGCCTCGCCAACATCGCCGCCCCGCTCTTCGGCGGCGTCCCCGCCACCGGCGCGATCGCCCGCACCGCGGTCAACGTCCGCACCGGAGCGAGCTCCCGGCTCGCCGCCCTCACCCACGCCGCGATCCTCGCCGTGATCGTCTTCGCGGCCGCCCCGCTGGTCTCCAAGATCCCGCTCGCCGCCCTCGCCGGCGTCCTGCTCGCCACCGCGATCCGCATGGTCGAGGTCGGCTCGCTGCGGGCCATGGCCAAGGCCACCCGCTCCGACGCCCTGATCCTGATCCTGACCGCCGTCGCGACCCTGGCCCTGGACCTCGTGTACGCCGTCATCATCGGCCTGGCCGTCGCCGCCGCCCTCGCCCTGCGCGCCGTCGCCAAGCAGGCCCGGCTCGACCAGGTGCCGCTCGACCGCGGCGACCACAGCGCCGAGGAACACGCCCTGCTGGCCGAGCACATCGTGGCGTACCGCATCGACGGCCCGCTGTTCTTCGCCGCCGCCCACCGCTTCCTGCTGGAGCTGACCGAGGTCGCCGACGTACGCGTGGTCATCCTGCGCATGTCCCGCGTCTCGACCATGGACGCCACCGGCGCCCTCGTCCTCAAGGACGCCGTGGAGAAGCTCAACCGGCGCGGCATCGTGGTCATGAGCTCCGGCATACGCCCCGGTCAGCGCCAGGTCCTCGATTCCGTCGGCGCGCTGGAGCTGCTGCGTCTCGACGGCCGCGAGTACGCCACCACCCCCGAGGCGATCCGCGCCGCCCGCGACCACCTGGAGACGTCCGGCCTGCTGCCCGCCCTTCCCTCGCAGAAGTCCGTGACCGCCGCCGAGGAAACCCCGCGATGAGCGCTCACAGCGCCGGCCGCGCGGAGGCGTGATGTCCACGCACGGCGAAGCCCTCACCCGCAGGCACGTGCTCACACTGCCCACGAAGCCGTCCGCCGTCCGGATCGCCCGTGAGACGGCCGAGCACGCCCTGGTCGAATGGGGGATCGGGCTGCGCCACCCCACGGTGGACCCGGCCCTGCTCATCCTCGGCGAGCTGGTCACCAACAGCGTCCGGCACGCCGCCGCCGTCTCCCCGCAGCTGACCGTGGTCTACGCGGCGGGTACCGACTGCCTGGCCCTCGCCGTGCACGACCGCCATCCCTGTCTGCCCCCGCTGTACCGGGTGGCCGGCGGCACCGGTGGCCTGGCCACCGTCATGGAACTGGTCCTCGCCCTGAGCGGCACCGCGGTCGTCCGCGCGGATGCCGACGGCGGGGGCAAGAGCATCTGGATCACCCTTCCCCTCTGACCGGACAGCACATCCCGACAGGCCGACCCGCACAAGGAAGTACACCCCCATGACGATCGACTGGCGCTACACCGTCGAGGAGAACCTCGGCATCCTCTCCGTCGCCGGTTACCTCGGCCCGGACGCGGCCCGCCGCTTCACCGGCGCGGTCGGCTGGGCCCTGGCACGCGGCACCGGGCCGGTGATCGTCGACCTGACCGAGCTGCGCAACTGGTCGACCGAGGGACAGATGGCGATCGCCGCCGCCGCACTCCGGCTGCTGGAGGCCGGCCGCAGCCTGGAGCTGGCAGCCATCCCCGCCGACGGCTCCCTCGTCCCGACCGGAGACGGCCCGCCGATCCCCGTGCACACCGACCTACGGGCCGCGCTCGCGGCGCACGGCGCGGGCTGCGCGGAGCCCGTGGAGGGCCGCCAGGAGTGGCGCACCACCGGCTGGCCCGCCGAGGACTGATTCCGCCGGTACGGCGCCTGCCTACCCCCCTCTCACACGCATGACCTCGGGAATTGCTAATGTCGGCAACTCCTGAGGTCGTCACTGTTGTGTCGGGAAGGGGACGGCACGATGAGTACGCCGCTCTACCAACTGAAGGCCGAGTTCTTCAAGACGCTCGGTCATCCCGCCCGTATCCGGGTCCTGGAGCTCCTGAGCGAGCGCGAGCACGCGGTCGCCGAGATGCTGCCCGAGGTGGGCATCGAGCCCGCCCACCTGTCCCAGCAGCTGGCCGTCCTGCGCCGCGCGAACCTGGTCGTGACCCGCAAGGAGGGCTCGACCGTCTACTACTCGCTCACCAGCCCGCACGTCGCCGAGCTCCTCCGGGTCGCCCGCACCATCCTCTCCGGCGTCCTGGCGGGCCAGGCCGAACTGCTCGCCGACCTCAAGGCGGCGCAGGGCCAGACGAAGCCTCCGTCGTAGCGGGGGCCCGCTTCACAGGCTGGACCGGCAGTACAGATGGGCGTCCGCGGCCAGCGCCCGGCGCGCCAGAGCCACGAACACCCCCACTGCCTCCTTGGCGTCGCGGTACTCCGCGAAGTCGACCTCCTCGATGTCGTACCACTGGGCGGCGACCATCGGCTCGGCGTACTCGGGGAGGGCGGCCAGGACGTCACGCCAGCGGTCGGGCAGCTGCTGGAGTATCAACCCCGTGGCCCAGGGGGAGCCGGCGTCCACGGGCTCGCCCTCGGGGTACGGCGACTCGGGCCAGACCAGCTCCGGCTGGTCCGGCTGATCGGGGAAGGGGACGGCCTCGGCGTAGGCGACGAGCTGGGCCAGGACGACGTCCGGGTCCAGGCCCTTGGCGTCGATCCAGTCCGCGCCCGTCTCCTCCAGCGATGTCCCTCGGTGCCAGTCGCCGCCGGGGCCGACGGCCTGGTTCACCGCCGTGGTGTGGTCGGTCGCGTGGAAGTAGTCGTACAGCACGCCCATGGCCCGCCCCCGTCGCTCATCGGATCTTGTGCCCCGAGTAGACCAGACACGGTTCGCACTGGCGACCCTCGGTGCCGGACCGCCTCGTCTCACCTCAGCGGCCCATTCCGCGTGGTCCCCCGGCGCTGTGTGCCCGAAGCTGGAAGGGATGCCGTCGTCCCGCGGGAGATGCCGCCGACCGGGAAGGAACGGGGCCCGGCGCCGCTCATGAACGACCGCGCCAGCCCGGAGGTGCACCCGTGTCCGGACCCGACGGCAGTGAGCTGGACGCCGCTGTGCTGGAGGCCCTGTTCACCCAGGCGCCCGTGGGGCTCTTCGTCTTCGACGAGGAGCTGCGGGTGGTCCGCTACAACTCCGCGGCGCGCGGCGTGCGGGGGCTCCGCCCCGATGCGGTGATCGGACACCGGCTCGGAGATTTCGCCGAGGACTTCGACGACCCCGAACTCACCGTGCTGGCACGGCAGGTGCTCACGGGCGGCGCCCAGGTGCGGGACCTGCTGCTCGGCGGGCGTACCCCGGACGATCCCCGGCACGGGATGACCGTTTCCCTGTCGATGTTCCGGGTCCGGCTCGACAGCGGCACCGTGCGCGGCGTGGCCGTGGTGCAGGACGTCACCGCGCGCCGGCGCGCCGCGGACCGGCTGGACATCCTGCACGACGCCCACCGGCGGATCGGCACCAGCCTGGACGTGCGGGCCACGGCGGAGGCGCTGACCGCGGTGGTGGTCGGCCGGTTCGCGGACGCCGTGACCGTGGACATCCTCGACGAGGCGGTTCGGGGAACCGGCCCGCGCGAGGGCCCGGTGGGTGCCGACGTACCGCTGCGGCGTGCCGCGTTCCGCTCGGTCACCGGGGCGGCGGGACCGATCGAACCGGGCGGACTGATCACCTTCCCCTTCCCGACCCCCTTCACCCAGAGCCTGCACGACGCCCGGCCCCGCCTCGTCGCCCGTCTCACCGCGGACGAGCCGTGGCTGACCGCCGACGCCGAACGCGCCCGACAGCTCACGCAGGCCGGCGTCCACTCCCTGATCGTCACGCCGCTCGTGGTGCGCGGCACCGTCCTCGGCATCCTCGGCCACTACCGCCACAGGAATCCGGAACCCTACGACGAGGAGGACCTGGAGCTGGCCGCGCAGCTCGCCCAGCGCACGGCACTGAGCATCGACAACGCCCGCAGCTACGCCCGCGAACGCACCGTCGCCACCACCCTGCAACGGCACCTGCTGCCCCGTACCCCGCCCGCGTCGACCGTCATGGACACGGTGCCTCTCCATCTGCCCGGCACCGTGGGCGCGGGCGGCGACTGGTACGACGTCATCCCGCTCTCGGGTGCCCGCGTCGCCCTCACCGTGGGCGACGTCAGTGGCAGCGGCATCGAGGCCGCGGCCGCCATGGGCCAGCTCCGGACGGCCCTGCTGGCACTGGCGGTGCGCGACCTTGCGCCGGAGGAGCTGCTGTCCGGCCTGGACGAGACCGCCGCCGCGCTGCCCCGCGAGCCCGGTGAGCCGGTGACCGCCTCCTGTCTGTACGCGGTCTTCGATCCGGTGACCCGCACCTGCACGGCCGCCAGCGCCGGACACCCGCCGCCGGTGACCGTCTCGCCGCACGGGGAACGCCTCGCGTTCGACATCCCGGTCGGCCCCCTGCTCGGCACCGGCACGGGCGATTACGAGTCCGCGTGTGCCGACCTGCCCGACGGCGCGGTCCTGGCGCTCTTCACCGACGGGCTCGCCTCGGCGTCGGGAACCGGCCTCGCGGCCACCGCGCAGACCCTGCACCGCGTGCTGCGGCATCCCGACCGTGCGCTGCAGCAACTGGTCGACGATGCCGTGTACGCCCTGATGCGCGAGCAGGGCGAGGACGACGCGGTCCTGCTGCTCGCCCGGACCCGCGGGCTGGACGAGCGCCACGTCGCCGAATGGACCCTGCCCGGCGATCCGGCCGTGGTCTCCACCGCACGGCACCTCGCCGAACGGCAACTGGCGGCCTGGGGGCTGGACGACCTCGCCTTCACCACCGAGCTCATCGTCAGCGAGCTGGTCACCAACGCCATCCGCTACGGCACTCCGCCCATCCGGCTCCGCATGATCCGCGACAGGTCCCTGGGCTGCGAGGTCTCCGACGGCAGCAGTACGGCCCCGCACCTGCGGCACGCCGGTGAGAGCGACGAGGGCGGACGCGGACTGTGCATCATCGCCGGGCTCGCCGCGCGCTGGGGGACGCGCTTCGGGCGCCGGGGCAAGACCATCTGGTGCGAACAGGTGCTGGACGGTGCGAGCGACGACGCCGGGCCGCCGGCCGCCCCCTGAGGTGCGGCGCCCCGGTCAGCCGGAGACCCAGGCCAGGGCCTGCTCCCGCGCGTCGAGCGCGAAGGTCTTCGTCTCGCCGGGGGTCATCCAGCCGAAGAGGGAGGTGAGGTGGCTCATCCACTCGATGTCGGTCACCAGAGCGACGCGCTTCCACGCCCGCAGATGCTCGACGCCGACCTTGAGGTCCTCCCAGACCGCTCCGCTCGTCATGCCCTCGAAGTCGCGTACGACGAGCAGGAAGCGCACCTCGCCCGTCCCGGCGGCGCCGACGAGCGCGGGCAGCACGACATCGCGGTAGTCCTCCGCGGAGAGCTTCCCGGACGCCTCGAAACCGACGACACCGGCCGGCATGTTCTCCAACTGCCTGATCATGTCTTCTCCTTGGCGCGAAACCGGCGACAGGCGCGCTGGTGCGACGCCCCGTCCCATTGGACGGTGGGCCCGCGTGCGGCGCATGCGGGGCCGCGGCCGAACGGGTGACGTTCCGGCCGGGCGCGAGGACCGTCCCTCACCTCACCGGTGTCACCACTCGCGCGTGGGTGCCGCGTCCCCCGACGGTCCCGGCTGCTGCCAACGGGGTCCGGTGCCCGTGGAGCGGGGCGCTGCGTCGAAGAGCGATCCGGGCGTCGCCGGTTCGGCGGGCAGTGCGCGGCCGGCGCCCGTGGGCCGGTTCCACTCGCCGTCGCCGAGCACCAGGAGCGGGTCGAACATGACCACGACGCCGGCCAGCAGCAGGAAGATGACTGGGCCGAGGAGCATGGGCAGCAGCAGTGAGGTGGGCGAGTCTCCCGACCAGGCGGAGTTTGCCGCGCTGTGCACATGGACGTCGACGGCGGCCATGGCGGTGTAGTGCATCCCGGACACCGCCACGCCCATGATCAGGCTGGCCCCGAGGCTCATCAGGAAGCCGCGGACGGAGACGGCCGCCCACAGAGCGGCGGTGGCCGCGGCGACCGCGATCAGCAGCGACAGGGCGACGGTGAGGTCGTCGTACTGGATGTCGCCGTTGAGCTGCATCGCCGCCATGCCGAGGTAGTGCATGGCCGCGACGCCGAGTCCGGTGATGATGCCCGCCAGGGTCAGCGTGGTTGCGCCCGCGCCGCGGTAGCCGACCATGAACACACCGATGCCGACGACGAGGATCGCCACGATCAGGCTCAGCACCGTCAGGCTCGCGTCGTAGCGGATCCGGGTCTCCTCGACCTGGAAACCGATCATGGCGATGAAGTGCATCGTCCAGATGCCGGTACCGATCGAGGCGGCGCCCAGCGCCAGCCAACCGGGCTTCCATGACTGCTCGTTGAGGAGGGAGCGGACCACGCACCGCAGTCCCAGAGCCCCTCCCAGGCAGGCCATCAAGTAGGCCGCCACCAGGGTCACCGCTCCGTAGCGGAATCCGTCCACCGTGCCTTGCATGCGCCAACTCCCCCCAGAGTCATCGCGGGTTGTGGTGCAAGGTCTACGTGTAAGGAACGCGTAAAGCAAGTCGTTACCAGAAGTCCACGGTTAACACTTGGTCACCATGCGTGTACTCCGATCGCCAAGGGATGAATTCCGGCCACGCCACGCGCCCCGTACGGCCGTACGGGGCGCGTGAACTCCGGGGCGCGTCTCGTCAGTTGCCGTGCAGCGCGGTGCGCAGGGTGGCGACGGCGAGGTTGATCGCGGCTTCGGCGGCGTGGGTCTCGCGCAGGGCGTTGAGCATGACGAAGTCGTGGATGATGCCCTGGAAGCGGACGGCGGTGACCGCAACGCCCGCTGCGCGCAGCTTGGCCGCGTAGGCCTCGCCCTCGTCGCGCAGCACGTCGGCCTCGCCGGTGATGACCAGCGCCGGAGGCAGGCCCGCGAGCTGCTCGGTGGTGGCGCGCAGCGGGGAGGCGGTGATCTGGGCGCGTTCGGCCTCGTCGGTCGTGTACTGGTCCCAGAACCACTGCATGCCGTCGCGGCGCAGGAAGTAGCCGGTGGCGAACTGCCGGTAGGAACCGGTGTCGAAGCTCGCGTCGGTGACCGGGTAGAACAGCACCTGCTGCACCAGGGGGATGCCACCACGCTGCTTGGCCATCAAGGTCAGCGCGGCCGACATGTTCCCGCCGACCGAGTCACCGGCGACCGCGATGCGCGCGGCGTCCAGCCCCTTCGTCGCGCCCTGCTCCACGACCCACTGCGCCACGGTGAAGTTCTGCTCGATGGCCACCGGGTAGCGCACCTCGGGGGAGAGGTCGTACTCGGGGAAGACGACGGCGGTACCCGCGCCGACGGCGAGTTCGCGCACCAGGCGGTCATGGGTGTGGGCGTTGCCGAACACCCAGCCCGCGCCGTGAATGTAGACGATCACCGGCAGGGGGCCCTCGGCACCCGCGGGCTTGACGATACGGGCGCGGACACTGCCCGTCGGACCGCCCGAGACGGTGATCCACTCCTCGTCGACCGCGGGCTTTGCGATGTCGCCCGACTGCACCTCGTCGACCGCCTTGCGGCCCTCCGCGGGCGGCAGCTCGAACAGGTACGGCGGGTTCGCGGTCGCCTCGGCGAAAGCGGCGGCCGCCGGTTCCAGGACCGGCTGGACCGGCTCGACGGCGTCGGTCATGAGTTTCTCCTGAGCTCGGGGGTGCGCCGGGGTCTTGGGGCGGCGCGGTTCTCCACGTTAGGAACCTCGGGACGCGAGAGGCCGACCGCCAGTGCACCGGCTCTTACCCCACAGTGCATGGAAAGCGCGGCAAGCGCACGGTCGGCGCTGATCCACTCCGTTGCTGTCCGGATCCTGGCGTCGGCGTGATCCGGGAGCGCTCTCTGGTCTACTGGGCCGTGCGGGGGCGCGGCACGGGCGCGCAGGTGGGGAAGAGAGCGGAATGACCGAGGCCAGGCTGGTGGGACGCGACGTTCAGAGCGCGGCCGTCGACGCGGCGCTGGCGGGCATCGCGGCCAGTGGTACCTCCGTGGTTCTGCGGGGCGACCCCGGCATGGGCAAGAGCGCATTGCTGGCGGCGGCCGAGTCGGCGGCGCGCCGTGCGGGGCTGTACGTCCTGCGGATGACCGGCGCGAAGGCCGAGTCCCGACTGCCGTACGCGGCACTGCACCAGGTGCTCTGGCCGCTCCTCGACGACATACCGGCCCTCCCGGGCGTACAACGGCACGCCCTGGAGGTCGCGTTGGGCGTCCGCGACGGCACACCGCCCGAGTCGGCCCTGGTCGCCGACGCCGCCCTGGCGCTGCTCGCCCGCGCCTCGCGACGGCAGCCCGTCGTCGTGCTCCAGGACGACCTGCACTGGGCCGACCCGGCCAGCCTCGCCGTCTTTGTGCACCTGTGCCGGCACCTGGCCCCGCTGCCCGTCGTCGTCATCGCCACGACCCGGCACACTGGAGCCGTGGCGGGCCTTCCCGGCCCCGTGATCGACCTCCCGCCTCTGGAGGAGCCGCAGGCCGAGCGGCTGCTGCGCACCCTTCACCCCTGGCTGCCCGAAGGGGCGCGCCGGCGGGTGCTGCGGGTGGCCGGTGGCAATCCGCTCGCCCTGCACGAGCTGCCCGAGCAGATACGCAGAGCGGCCACGCACCCGCCGACCCCGGGGGCGACCGCCATCGCCGACCTCTTCGACGAACTGGCCCTGGGCGAACGCCTCGGACGCCTGTACGAGGACAGGCTGCGCGCCCTGCCGGACCCGGCCCGGAGCCTGTTGCTGGCGGCGGCCCTCGGCGGCCCGTCGGCCCAACGCGTCCGCGTGCTGCGGGACATGGCGGAACGGGACGCGCGGATGTCGTGGACCGCCGCCCGGAAGAGCATCGAGGACTCGGCGCTGGCCCAGGTCGATCCCGCCCAGGATCTGGTGGAGTTCCGGCATCCACTGGTGCGCGCCGGTCTGCTGCACATCGCCTCCCCGGCCGAACACCGGGCCGCGCACCGGCTGCTCGCGGACGTCCTGCCCGCGAGCAGCCCCGCGCGGATCCTGCATCTGGCGAGCGCTGCCGTCGGCACCGACAGCGCACTGGCCGAACTGCTGCACACCGAGGCCGACCGGACGGCCGCCCGGGGCAAGGACGCCGAGGCGGCCCGGATGATGGCGCGCGCGGCCGGCCTCAGCCCGGACAGCACGACCCGGACCGCGCGCCTGGTCACCGCGGCGGCGCTCGCCGCACGCGGCGCACGGCTGAACCTGGCCGCCGAACTCCTCGCCCGGGCCGAGACCGAGGCCCGCCCGGGACGGCCCGAACCCGCCGCCCCGTACGCCTACGCCGTCGCCTGCACCACCCTCCAGCTGGACGGCGACCCGATGCCCTCGATCGAGCTGATCCCCCGGGCCCTGGCCGGGGGACCGCACGAGCGACTGCGCGAGCCGATGCTCTTCCTGCTCCTCCTCGCCGCCGTCCACACCGGCGACGAGCGGGCGTGGGCGGCCGTGGCCCAGCATGCGGCGGACGTTTCCGAGGCGGCCGACATCGCCGTACGGGCGTGGTCCGGGCCGCCCCGGACGGTGCACGAGGTGCCGACGCGGCTGCGCGAGGCGGTCGCCGACCTGCCCAAGGGCCAGGAGACCGCCGCCGTATGGCTCCTGCTGTGGGCCGCCGTCGCCGTGGACGCCGTGGGCGAGCACGACGCACTGCGCTCCCTCGCTCGCGGCGGCCCGCACGTCCCCCAGGCCTTCGTCGAAGCCCTTTGCGCCCACGACGACTTCCTGCACGGGCGCTGGGACGAGTCCCTCGCCGTGTCCCGCCGGGGCGCGGACACCTCCGCCGCCTACCACCACACGCTCAACGAGATCCTCTTCCTGCACAACGCCGGGCAGGTCCTCGCCGCCCGCGGGGACCGCCCCGGACTCGCCGCGCTGGAACCCGTCCTCGGCACGGCGGCCCGGGAATGCCACCTGCGCCTGGTCGCCGAGCGGCTGCACGCCCTGAAGGCGCTGTGCGCGCTCGCCCACGGCCGGGCCGACGAGGCCTGGCACCACGCGCGGGCCCTCGCCCCGCCCGGCGCGGTCCCCTCGCGCACGCCCTGGTTCCATCTGTCGCTCGTCGACTGGGTGCAGGCCGCGGTCGACAGCGGGCGGCACGCGGAGGCCCGGCGCCACCTGACAGCCGTAGCTGCGGCCGGACTCGCCCGCGTCTCCGCCCACCACACCTTCCTCGTGGCCGTCGCCGAGGCGCTCGCCGCCACCGACGACGAGGCCGACCGTCGCTACGAGGCCGTCTACGCCCTTCCTGGCGCGCACACCTGGCCCTTCCCACTGGCCCGGGCCCACCTCGCGCACGGCCGATGGCTCCGCCGCCACGGCCGCGCCGAACAGGCGGCCGACCGGCTCCGGGCCGCCCGCACGGCCTTCGCCCGCCTGGACGCCGGGCCGTGGGCCGAACAGGCCGCCGCGGAACTCCGCTCGGCCACAGCCGGACAGCACCCGTTGCTGTCCGCCCAGGAGACACGGATCGCCGAACTCGCCGCCCAGGGCCTGACCAACCGTCAGATCGGCGAGCGGCTCGGGCTGTCACCCCGTACCGTCGGCGCGCACCTGTACCGGATCTTCCCGAAGCTGGGCATCACGACCCGTGCCGGAGTGGCTCGGGCACTGGAGGAGACCCGTCACCTGCCAGCGCCCGCGCCAGACCCGCACGCGAGGTGATCTCCAGCTTGGGGAAGATCCGGTACAGGTGGGCCGCGACCGTGCGCGGGGACAGGCCCAGCACGGCGCCGACCTCCTTGTTCGTCAGGCCCGTCGCGACCAGGCGGGCGATGCGCAGCTCCTGCGCCGTGAGGGGCCCCTGGTCCAGGGCGCACAGCTCGGCCCGGCACTGCTCCGCCCAGGGAGCGGCCCCCAATTCCAGGAAGGCGCGGTGGGCGGCCCGCAGCACGTCGTCCGCCTCGGCGTACCGCCCTTGCCGGCGCAGCCAGGAACCGTGCGCCAGCCGCAGCCGCGCCAGATCGAACACCCACTGGCCCGATCCCGGCACGGCATAGGCCGCCGCGTAGGCCGCGTCCGCCTCGTCCGTGGCCGTCACCGCGGTCGCCGCGGCCAGCAGAAAGGCGTGATGCGCGGAGATCTCGTCCATGCGCGCCGCCCGCCCGGCCGCCACATGGGCGCACGCCTCCGCCCGGCGGCCGACGCCGAGGCTCGCGACGACGAAGTCGAAGAACGGCAGATGGAACCAGGACAGACCGCGCGGCAGCTCGCCCGGAGCCATCAGCCGGCGCAGCCGCGCGTAGGCCTGCCCGTGCCGCCCGTGCGCCAGGTCCACGAGCGCCTCAAGCCGGTCCAGATGGTCCGTCACGAACCGCATCCGGGCCCGCGCCGCCGTCGGCCCGATCCGCGCCCGCACCCCGCGAAACCCCCGCTCGTCGCCGCGGCCCGCCAGGAAGTGCGCGTGATAGTGCCGAAAGAGCAGGGCGTTGCAGTGATAGCCCAGCTCGTCCGCCGTCTCCGCCTCGCGCACGCAGTCCTCGGCGGCACTCCAGTCGCCCCGCAGGAACGCCTGGTGGCAGCGCGCCTTCGCGACCGAGCCCTGCGTGGCGTAGGCGTGGTCCTGACCGAACAGGCGGCGCAGCTCCGCGTCGGCCGCGTCCACCGCCGACGCCGCCCACAGCACCAGCCAGGCCTTGCCGGCCTCCTGCCCCGCCGTCGTACGCGCCACCAGCGCACGCAGCTCCGCCTCCGCCCCGTGTGCCGTGCGCGGCGGGTCCGCCCAGGCACGCATGCACAGCCGGGCGACGGGGGCCAGCCGCTCCCGATGCCGCTCCAGCACCTCCCAGCCGCGGGCGTCGCCCGTGTACGTGCAGGCCAGCAGCAACTTGAAGGCCATCTGCTCGACCAGGTCACCGAAGACCGGGGCGCCGGGCGCGGTCAGGGCCTCCAGGGCCCGGGGCAGCAGCGCGAACGACGACGCGAAGTCGACGTGGTGGCTCTGGTCCACGTACACCACCGTGTACGAGAACAACGGGGCGATGTCCTCCGGAACCGGCGCGCGCCGCAACTCCCGCACCAGCTCGGCCGCGTACGCCAGGCGCCCGCCCCGTGCCGACATCACGGCCGCCCAGGTCAGCCGGCGCGCCCGGTTGCCGGCGTCGGCGCTGAGCGCGGCCGCTCGGTCCAGCAGCAGCGCGCCCTCCGCGTCACCGCCGCGCAGGGCGATGCGGGTGCCGGCCTCCTGCAACCGGGCGGCCAGCGCCTCGTCCGGGCCCTGCGCCGCGGCGGCCTCGTGCATCAGCCGGCGCGGGTCGTCCGTGGGCAGCCGCTCCGCCAGCGTCCGGTGGGCGTCCCGCCGCTCCGCCTCGGACGCGGAGGCGATCACGGCGCTGCGCACCAGGGGATGCCGGAAGACCAGCCGTCCCGTGTCGTCCAGGTGGGCCAGCCCACCGGCCTCGATACGGTCGAGGACCGATTCCGTGCGCTCCCGCACGACACCGCTCCCGGCGCTGTCCAGCGCGGTCAGCAGCAGCATCCGCGTGGCCTTGGCCGGCAGTGAGCGCAGCCGCCGCGCGTACAGCGCCTCCAGCCGCTGCCCGAGCGGCAGCCGCTCCGGCAGCGGCAGGGCACCCGTGCGCTGTTCGTGCGCCAACTGGTCCGGCAACTCGGCCAGCGCCAGGGGGTTGCCCGCGGCCTCGTCCATCACCCGGTGAGCCGTGGCGGCGGCCAGCGTCGGATGCCAGTGCCGCAGCAGAGCCCGGGAGTCCTCGCCCGACAGCGCCTCCACCTGCACCGGGTGCGCGGGCCAGCCCTCCAGCGCCGGGCCCTCCGGCCGGCTCGCGCACACCATGACCGCACGCAGGGACGCCAGCCGCTGGTGGAGGAAGACGAGGACGGCGGTGCTGGAGGAGTCCACCCAGTGCAGGTCGTCCACGAGGATCAGAAGCGGGCGACGGCGTGCCTCCTGCGAGACGAGGGCCAGCACGGACGCACCGACCATGAAGCCGCTCGGAGGCAACCCCTCCCGCAGGCCAAGTGCCCTTTCGAGAGCGGCCTGCTGCTGTCCCGGCAGCGCCCCCGAGCTGTCCTGCAGCGGCCGGAGCACCTGCCGCAGCGCGCCGAAGGCGACACCGGTCTCCGACTCGGCACCCGCCGCCCGCAGCACGGTGAACCCGCGGCGCTCGGCCTGCGCGGCCGTCCAGTCCAGCAGCGCGGTCTTCCCGATACCGGCGTCGCCCCGCAGCACGGTCGCCGAACCGCCCGCCGCGGACCGGGCGTCGTCCAGGCGCCGTTCCAGCAGCAGGCGCTCGCGTCGCCGGCCCACCAACGCCGTGCCGGCCGGTGCGTTCCCCATGGCTGCTCCTTCGCCGTGTGCTCAAGGAACACGGTGCCACCGCCGCGTTGCCCCAGCGTGCACGGCTCTTGCCCCTGCCCGCAGCGATGCCGGACACCCCTCTCACCTGCGGGTTCCGGCGCCGCAGGCTGATCGGGAACCACCCGCACCAAACGCTCGACCAGGGAGCCGCATGACCTCGCCGCCCACACCCGCCGACCGCCGTACCTTCGGATTCCTGCGGGTGAGCACCTTCGGGGGAGCTGCCCAGGACGTCGTCCACGACCCCGACGGCGACGCCGTGCTCCTCGGACTGCACACCGTCGGCCGGGCCACCCTCGTCCGCCGGGGGACCGGCGCGGCCTGCCCTCCGAACGCCGTCTTCCTCCACGACGCGGCCGAGCCCTTCGTCCTGCGCGAGACCGAGGAGTTCACCCTGCACCTGGTGCGGATCCCGCGGCGCGCCCTGACCCTCACCGATCAGCAGGTGGCGGCTCTCTGCGGCCGTGCGCCGTGCGCCGACGGGCCGGTCGCGCCGCTGCTCGCCTCCGTGCTGCGGGAGATCGCCGCGGCACCGCCCGCAACCTCGCCGTACACGGCCCGTCATCTGGCCGGCGGCGTCGCCGACCTGGTCGCCCTGCTGGCCGCCGGGGACGCCGACCCCGGGCCGCGGGCCGGACAGGACCGCGAGGCCTTGGTCCGGCGGGTGCGCGCGCACGTCGACGCCCACCTGTGGGACCGCGGGCTGACCCCGGCCGGCATTGCCGAGGCGCTGCACATCTCGATCCGCTATCTGCACCGGCTCTTCGAGGGCCAGGGCAGCACGGTCGGCCGCTGGATTCAGCACCGCCGGCTGGAGGAGGCCCGGCGTGAACTCGCCCGCCCGGGCCGCGGCGACATCACGGTGTCGGCGGTCGCCCGGCGCTGGGGCTTCGCCAGCGCCACCCACTTCAGCCGCAGCTTCCGCGCGGCGTACGGCATGTCGCCCAGCGACTGGCGCGACAGCAGGGAGCCTGCCCGGACCACGGCCGCGGCCGGTCAGTCCGCGGCGGGCGCCACGCTCCCCGAGCGGCGCCACTGCAGCGGCGAACACCCGTGAACCGCTTTGAAGGAGCGGCTGAAGTGCGCCGCGCTGCGAAAGCCCCAGCGGGACGCCACCACGGCGATGGACGGGGTCACCCGTCCGCGCCTGGACAGCTCCCTGGCGCACTGCTCGACCCGCAGGCGCAGGATGAGCCGGCCCACGGTGACGTCCTCGCCCTCGAACAGGCGGTGCAGATAGCGCACCGAGATCAGATGCGCCCGGGCGATGCCTTCCGCGCACAGCTCCGGGTCGCCCAGGTGCTGTTCGACGTACTGGCGGATCGCGGCGACCAGATGATGCCCTCCTTGCGTCGACGGCCCGCCCGCGTCCTCGGCGAGATCGTCGACCAGCGCGGCCGCCAGGTCGGTGACCAGCCCCCCGAGCCGCTCGCCGACCGCGGCGGGCAGCCGGAGCGCCGACTCGTCCAGGTACCGGAGCACGGCCGCCAGGAGGGCGGCCACGGTGCCCGACGGCGTGAGCACGCGGGCGGTGGCGGACTGCAGGGAGGCCGCCGGAACGTGCAACGCGTGGGCGGGCAGCCGGAAGTAGAGCACCCGGGCCTGGCTGTCGTGCTCGACCGAGAAGGGCCGCCGCAGGTCGACGAGGACCGGCTGCCCGCTCCCCGCCCGGGCCGTCCGGCCGTCCTGAGCCAGCTGCACGGTCCCCTCGCGCGGCAGCAGCAGCGCCACCGAGGCTCCGCCGTCCGGCCCCGCGTCACGTGCCAGCCGCAGCGGCCCGGCCGCACAGGTGATCATGCGCACGTACCCGAAGTGATGCAGGGTCACGAACTCGCCGTCGCGGCCCGCCCGGTCCGTGCGCTCCACCATCGGTGCCAGCCACGTCGACAGGGCGGCGATTACCTCGGTGGACGCCTCGGCGCCCAGTGGAACGGCCGCGCGGGTTCGAGTGCTCACGACGGCTCCCTTCTGCTGTCCGGAGTCGGTGCACGGTCCGAGTCTCCGGCGGCCTTCCGAGGAGGCATTAGGTCAAATGACTGCACTTCGCCGCGGGTACCGGCGCACCGGCCCCGGCGGTCGCCGAAGTGTGCACTCAGCGGCACGTATCCGTGCCGTGCCGCCGTCCGCCCGCCGTGCCCGGGCCCCTAGGGTGGGAGCCGCCTGCCGCACCGAGCGTCTGCCTGCCCGGCCGCGGTGCGGAGCCGCTCCGACCGGCGGCCCCGTGATGGTCCCCCCATGCGCAGGAGTTCCCGGTGGAAGAAGACGTACCAGCCCTTCGGCGAACGCCTGTGCTGGAGCGGCGGACGCGGGACTTCGTCGCGGCACACAACTGGCTCGTCTCGCCGGACGCCGGCGCCACCGTGTCCAAGGCCCGCATGGCGGCCCTGTGGGACGGCGGCGGCCGTAACGAGCCCGACGTGGAGGAGGAGTGGCTGGCCCTGCCCGGAGCTGACGGCCGGCGCATTCGGGTACGGATCCTGCGCCCGGCCGGCAGCGCCGAGGCCCTGCCGGTGGTGCTCTATCTGCACGGGCTCGGCTGGATGCTGACCGATGCCTACGCGCACCGTCAGCTGGTGGCCGACCTCGTCCTCGGCACGGACGCGGCCGTCGTCGTCCCCGAGTACGACGGGCCGGCCGACGCCCGCCACCCGGGCGCCGTCGAGCGGGCGTACACCGTTGCTCGCTGGATCGCCCGCCACGGCGCGCACTGGCGGCTGGACGGCAGCCGGATGGCGGTGGTCGGCGTCAGCGCGGGCGCCCAGCAGGCCGCAGGGCTCACCCTGGTGGCGGGGGAGCGCGGCGGTCCGGGCTTCCGCCATCAGGTGCTGGTCTGCCCGGTGACCGACGCGGGGATGGACACCCCGTCCTACCGCCGGTTCGCGCACGGGTACTTCCTCAGCCGCGGCGCCATGCGGGGCTACTGGCAGCAGTACGCGCCGGATCTCAAGACGCGTGACCAGGCCACCGTCTCCCCGCTGCGCGCCACGGTCCGGCGGCTACGGGGCCTGCCGCCCGCGCTCGTCCTCACCGCGGAGGCCGACGTCCTGCGCGACGAGGGCGAGGCGTACGCGGCGCGGCTGAGGGAGGCGGACGTTCCGGTGGTGTCGGTCCGCTACCACGGCACCATCCACGGCTTCGTCCTGTTCGACCTGCTGCGCGGCACGGACGCCTCCAGGGCGGCCCGCATCCAGATGACCGACACCCTGCACGCGGCCCTGCACGCTTCCTAATGCTGTTGTCAAGCGGTTGCGATCACTGGAGGCGTGACTTCGTAGCGCCGTCGGTCACGGATCGGGGCCCAGATGACGTTGACGCGTCGACGGGCGAGGGCGAGAACGGCCTGGACGTGCTTCTTCCCCTCGGCGCGTTTGCGGTCGTAGAACTTCCGCGAGTTCGGGTCGCATCGGACGCTGACCAGCGCGGAGGTGTAGAAGACCCGCTGCAACCTGCGGTGGTAGGTGACCGGCCGGTGGAGGTTGCCGCTGACCTTGCCCGAGTCGCGCGGTGCGGGGGCGACGCCGGCGAAGGCCGCCAGGGCGTCCGGGGAGTCGAACTCGTCCAGGCTGCCGCCGACGGCGGCGAGGAATTCGGCTCCGAGCGTCGCGCCGATGCCCGGGACGCTCAGGACGATGTCGGCGAGTTCGTGCTCGCGAAACCGGCCCTCGATGAGCTTGTCCATCTCGGTGATCTGCTCGTTGAGGGCCATCACCTCCCCGGCCAGGGTGTGGACCAGCCGGGCGGTGGTCTTCTCGCCGGGGACGGCGGTGTGCTGCCGCTCGGCGGCCTCGACCGCAGCCTCGGCCAGGGCTCTGGCGTTGCGGACCTTGCGGTTGGCCAGCCACTTCGTCAGCCGCGCGACGCCGGCGCGGCGGATCGCGGCCGGGGTCTGGTAACCCGTCAGCAGTCGGAGTGGGCCGGTGTTGGTGACGTCCAGGGCCCGTTCCAGGGCCGGGAACATGCTCATCAGAGTGGAACGCAGGCGGTTGACCGAACGGGTGCGGTCCTCGACTAGGTCGGACCGGCGTCCGGTCAGCAGCTTCAGCTCGATGGCCGCTTCGTCGCCGGGGTGGATGGGCCGCAGGTCGCGGCGCATCCGGACCTGGTCTGCGATCACGTAGGCGTCGCGGGCGTCGGTCTTGCCCTCGCCGCGGTAGCCGTCCGAGGCCCGGTTGACCAGGCGGCCGGGAATGTAGAGGACCTCCTGGCCGTGATTGACCAGCAGGGCCAGCAGCAGCGCAGGCTCGCCGCCGGTCATGTCGATGGCCCAGGTGACCTCACGGCCGTCGGCCAGGTCCAGGACATCGCCGATCAGCTTCAGCAGCTCGGGCTCATCGTTGGCGACCCGCCGCGACAGCAGTGTCTTGCCGTCTGCGTCCAGCGCGAGCCCGTGATGGTGACCCTTGCCGCTGTCGATCCCCGCCCATATCCGGCTCATCATGCTCCTGGCGTGCTCGTTCGTTCCGTTCGTACCACGGACGACCTCGCCGGCATTGCTCTACTCAGCGACATGTTCGCATTTCCTAATCGGCGGCCGAGTCGTCGTGGGGTGCCGGGCGGCGAAGCGTGCTCAGCCACGAGACGGCAGCCGCCTGATAGCCACACCCAGCACCCCTGGGTGACCCAACCCTACGAATGGCTCGATCAACCCGATCAAGAAGGTAGAGCCGCCTGACGTCACCGGTGCTCGCGGTGCCGCCGCCACTCGCTCGGCGTCACCCCGTACGCGCTCTGGAAGCGGCGGCTGAAGTGGCTCGGGCTGCTGAACCCGCACCGGGCCGCGACGGCCGCGACGGTGAGGCGGTCGTAGCGCGGGGAGGCCAGCATCTTCCGTGCCTTCGCCAGGCGTTCGGTGATGAGCCACTGTTCCAGGCTGATGCCCGCCTCGCTCAGCAGAAGGTAGAGCCTGCGGACCGAGACGGCGTGCTCAGCCGCGATCCGCTCGGGGGTCAGGTCGCGGTCCGCGAGATGCCGTCGGGCGTGCGCCAGGACCCGGGTCAGCAGGGTGTCGTCCATGACCGACCGGACCGTGTCGGACTCTACGGCGTGCGCCGCGGACAGCAGCAGCGCCCGTACGAGTTCGGTGGTCGCGTTCGCCAGGGCCTGCGCGCCGGGATCGTCCGCCATGCGCTCCGGATCGCGGAACATGCCCCGCAGATGGCCCAGCACCAGGTCGTGCATCGGGCTGGCGCGCAGTTGCAGGGAGGCCTTCACCACCGTGTCCACGGGAACGCCGAGACGGCCGATGTCGAACAGGACGGACTGCGAGGCCCCGTCCCCGGACCAGCCGTAGGTGCGGGGCGACAACTCGTGGAAGACACAGATGTCCTCGGCGCCCAGGAGCGTGCGCCGGTCCGCGACCTCGGCCCGGTGCACGCCCTCCGTCTGGAGCGAGACGGAGACCACCGGACGGCTGCGGTGGTGGTGCACATGACGCTCGGTGCGCCGCACCTCAAGACCCGAGTTGCGGATGGCGAAGAGATCAAGATCACTCACCTGCCAGCGCTCCACGCGCGCGTGGACACCCGTCTCCGGCTCCTCCACGGTGACGTCGTTGGGCACCGACTTGTCCGTGAGCGCATGGCGAAACGCCTCCGGCCGCTCACGTGGCGGCACGCTTTCCAGATCGAGCAACAGCACAAAGACCCCCCAACGGATCTGCCCTCAGGGGGACATTCTGCACTGTTGACGTCAGAACGTGCGCTTGAGCAGATCCAGCAGCGCCACCCAGTGCCGCTCGTCCGCCTCCCGGTCGTACGCGGCGGTGTCGGCCTGGGTGAAGCCGTGGG
Source organism: Streptomyces sp. NPDC079141 (assembly GCF_040686775.1). Classification (NCBI taxonomy): domain Bacteria; kingdom Bacillati; phylum Actinomycetota; class Actinomycetes; order Kitasatosporales; family Streptomycetaceae; genus Streptomyces; species Streptomyces sp. NPDC079141. Next base: position 55,743 of record NZ_JBFBLP010000009.1, read on the forward strand.
GTGCTCCCGCATAGACCTCGCAGCGGTGGCGTACGCCCGCCGCGGTCAGGGCGTCGTCGAGGCGGTCGATCTGTTCCCGGGGGAGTGCCGGGTCCTGGTCGGCGTGGCCGAAGTACACCTCGGCGGTGATCCGGTCGGCGACCAGGTGTGCACTGTCCGGGTCCTCGGTCGCCAGGCGCGCGCCGTGGAAGCCGGCCGCGGCCGCCACCCGCTCCGGATGGGTACCGGCGGTCAGCAGGGTCAGCCGGGCGCCCATGCAGTAGCCGGTCACCGCGACAGGGCCGTCGGCAACGAGCGGGCTCCGGGCCAGCCACCGCAGCCAGGCACCGGCGTCCCGCATCGCCAGGTCCGGCGTCAGCGACCGCATGATCGGGCCGAGGGTCTCGAAGATCTCCGGACGTGCCTCCGGGTCGATGAACTCCGGCAGCTCGGCCACCGGCGAACGGCCGTGCCGGTAGAAGACGTTGGGCACCAGCACCGTGTACCCGGCGTCGGCCCCGGCCAGCCGGTCGGCCATGGCCCGCAGCCGGGGCCGCAGCCCGAAGGCGTCCATGAAGAGCAGGACCCCGGGCCGGGGGTTCCCGTCGGCAGGGTGGGCCAGGTACGCGTCGGCGGTGCCGTCCTCGGTGGCGATGTCGACGTCGGTTCCCTGTATGGCGGTCATGACAGCTGTTTGCCTCTCTGTGCGGGGAGCGCGATGAACGAAAAGGTCAGGGGTGCGGCAAAAGCCGCTGCCTCACTCGAACCGTGAGGTGTCGCCCGCCCCGTGCCGTACGATTTCGGCCTCGCCGCCGGAGAAGTCGATGACCGTGGTCGGCTCGGTGCCGCAGTCCCCGGAGTCGACCACCGCGTCCAGCACATGGTCCAGCCGGTCCTTGATCTCCCAGCCCTGGGTCATGGGTTCGTCCTCGTCGGGCAGCAGCAGCGTGCTGGACAGCAGCGGTTCGCCCAGCTCGGCGAGGAGCGCCTGGGTCACGACGTGGTCGGGGATGCGCACGCCGACCGTCTTCTTCTTCGGGTGCTGGAGCATGCGCGGCACCTCCCTGGTCGCGGGCAGGATGAAGGTGTAACTGCCGGGCGTACACGCCTTGATCGCGCGGAAGACGTCGTTGTCGACCCGCACGAACTGGCCGAGCTGCGCGAAGTCCTGGCAGACGAGGGTGAAATGGTGCCGGTCGTCCAGCTTGCGGATGGTCCGGATCCGGTCGATGCCGTCACGGCTGCCCAGCCGGCAGCCCAGGGCGTAACAGGAGTCCGTCGGATACGCGATGAGCGCGTCGGCGCGGATGCTGTCGGCGATCTGGGAGACGGTACGCGGCTGGGGGTTGTCGGGGTGCACGTCGAAGTACTTCGCCATCCGCCGAGCGTATGCCCTGCGCGAGCGTCCGACGCGCAGGCCGGGCCCGTACCGGCCTTCCCCCGGAGGTGTCCGCACCTGCTGATCCGCCACGTCTGACCTCCACCACCCTGGGCACCCGTCCCCGATGTGAACCGCCGACGGCCGGACGGGATGGTGTGGGGTAACGTCCCAGGCCGGTACGTCAAGGACGAAGTGAAGGGCAAGGGAAGGCCGACGTGGCTGGCCGAGAGGGCGGGATCCGCCGGACGGAGGCGAAGGGTTCCGACGACGGGGCGTGGGCGCAGGAGCTGCTGGATCTGCTGCGGACGGCCCGGCACGACCCCGGCCGGGTCGTGGCCTGGCTCGCGGACGCCGTGGACGGCACCGCTTGTCTCCAGGACGACACGGGCACCTTCCTGGCCGGCACACACACGCCGTTGGACAAGGGTCTCTTCGAGGACCTGGTCGGCGATGTCGCCGCGGGCCGGATCGCCTCCGCCGCCTGGGAGGGCGAGGGACGGCATCTGCGGCTGGTCCGCGTGGAGAATCCGGGTCCGGCGTCGGCGGGTGTGCTGACGGTGTCCCGCACAGCGGCGTTCGACCGGCGCAGCGCCGACATCGTGACGCGCACCGTCCACGTCCTCGAACTGCTGCTCAGCGCGCGGGAGACCAGCACCGCCGGACACCGGCTCGCACGCGCCACCTCCGACCTGAGACTGGCGATCCTGCAGCTGCTGATGGTGGAGGACATCATCGCCGCCCGCCGTGTCGCCGCGGGCCTGTGGCCGGGCCTGCTCGACACGGACTCGGCCTGTGTCTACGTCGTCGAGAGCAGCCCCGAGGAGCGCGACCGGCTCGCCGAGGAGTGCCTGGACGCGACGCGTGAGCAGGCGCTGGTCGTGCGCTGTCCGGCCATGGACGGGCATGTGATCGTGGTGACGCCCCGCGACACGGTGGCCGGTGAACTGCGGTCCCTGATCGGCCGCCGCCCCCGGGTGTTCCTCGGCGGCAGCGCCCGGCAGAGCCTCGCCCGCACCGCCACCGCCTACGGCCAGGCCGTCAGCGCGCTGGCCGTGGCGCACTTCCGCCCGGACAACGCCGCCGTCTACGCCGAACGCACCCACCCCGAACGCCTGATGGACCCGGCGGCGCTACGCGCGTGGACCGACCACCTGCTGCGTCCCCTCGACACCCTGCCCCACCACACCCGCGCCGAACTGCTCGCCACCACCCGCCTGGGCCTGGAGTTCACGGCCGTCAGCGCCGCCAAGGTCCTCGGCGTCAGCCGCAACACCGTGCGCGCCCGGATGGAGCGCGTGGAGTCCGTGCTGGGCACGGACTTCTCCGACCTCACCGCCCGCGCCGTCGTCCACCTGGCCCTCAACACCCAGGTCAGCCTGGAGCACGGGCCCACCGACGGCGGCGCCCCGCAGACCGGCCGCGCCCGCCTCGACGACTTGCTGAAGGGGCCCGCGCTGCACGTGTGGGCAGACGATCTGCTGGCCCGCCTCGACGACGACGCCCGCCCCCTGCGCCGTACCCTGCGCACCTGGATCGCCGGGGGCGGCAACGCCGAACGGGCGGCGCAGACCCTGGGCGTCCACGCCCAGACCGTGCGCGAGCACGTCCGGGGCGCAGAGCCGGTCCTGGAGCGGCAGTTGCTCGCCGGCGGCACTGATCTGTACGAGGTGGTCCTGGCCCACCTGGTGGCGGGAGACCTGGATCAGCCGGTTCTGCACGGGGCGAAACCGGGCCATCCGGACTCACTTGTGCACAGGTGAGTCCCGCGGCCCGATCAGCGGGCACCGCCGCGGTTCACAAGCCCGCCGCCATGCCCGTAGGTTCGACGAGCCGCGGGGGCACGACCGGAACGGGGGACCGGTCGCGCCTCCGCCCCACGGCCGTCAGCCGCCCGGCCGCACCGGGATCTCCTGCCAGCCGAACGCGATGAACGACGCCACCTGCCGCAGCTCGGACGCCTCGACGTCAAGCCGCAGGTCGGGGAAGCGCGCGAAGAGCGCCGGCAGCGCGGTCAGCGCCTCCATCCGGGCCAGCGGCGCACCGATGCACCGGTGCACACCGATCCCGAACGCCATGTGGTCGTCCGCCCCGCGGGAGGCGTCGAAGACGTCCGCGTCCGCCCCGTAGTGCGCCGGATCCAGTCCGGCCGCCGCGTACGTCGTGATGATGGCGTCCCCGGCCGGGATCGTGACGTCGCCGACGGTGAGGTCGGACACGGCGTACCGCAGCGGGAGCGCGGCGATGGAGGGGTGCACCCGCAGCGTCTCGTCGACGACCGCGTCCCAGCCGGTCTGCCCGGACCGTACGGCGGCCAGCTGCTCGGGGTCGCGCAGCAGGGCGACGACCGCGTTGCCGATCAGGTTCACCGTCGTCTCGAAACCGGCGCCGATGACCAACAGCAGCGTGTACAGCAGCTCTTCGTCACTGAGCCGGTCGCCGTCCTCGTCCCGCACCCGGATCAGTTCGGTGGTCAGGTCGTCCCCGGGGTGTGCGGTGCGGTGGGCGATCAGCGCGGGCAGCACCGTGCCGATCTGCCGCTGCACGGACGCGGCGTGCTCGGGCGTCGGGTCGGAGGTGTCCATGATGGCCGCGATGAGCCGGACGGTGTCGGGCACCAACTCGTCGGGCACACCGAACAGTTCGCAGATGACCCGCAGCGGCAGCGGGTGGGCCAGCGCCGCCTTGATGTCCACGGTGCCGTCTTCCGCGGCGGCCACCTTGTCCAGCAGCTCCGCCGTGATCGCCTCCACCCGCGGCCGCATCGCCTCGGTGCGCCGCTGCGTGAAGCTCGGCGCCACCAGCTTCCGCAGCCGGGTGTGCTCGATGCCGTAGGTGGTGAACATGTTGACCACGCCGACCCAGCCCAGGATCCAGCCCCAGGAGGGGTGTTCGCCGAGCTCGGGCCACAACTTCCAGTGCTGCCGCGGATCCTTGCTGACCCGGGAGTCGAGGATCAGCTGTTTGAGGACGTCGTGGCCGGTGGGTGCCCAGGCGGGGATCCCGCCGGGCAGCTCCACGGGCACGATCGGGCCCAGGGCGCGCAGCCGGGCGGACTCGGCGGGGATGTCGGAGCCGAACGGGTCGATGGCGAAGCGGTCGATGCGGTCGGTCACGGTCACGACGGGACTCCTGGCTGGTCGGGGGAGCGGGGGCTGAACCTGACGGGCAGCGCGGTCAGCGAGCGGTGGAACGGGCCGGGCCGCCAGGTGAGACGGTCGCGCGGCAGGACGGGTTCGAGGTCGGGCAGCCACTGGGTGAGCCGCTCGATCGCCTCGGTCGCGATCAGCAGCGTGTGCTGCTTGACCGGGCAGGCGTGCGGGCCCGCCGACCAGGACAGGTGCGAGGCGTCCCCCGGGCGCGGCGCACCGGCTCCCTCCCGCTCGGCGGCGTGGGCGAGCGCCCCGTAGGAGATCACCACCGGGACCGCGGCCCTGATCCAGGCCCCGTGGAAGGAGACGGGCCGACGGGCGTAGTGGATCCCGTAGTTCGCCAGCGGCGTCTCCCGGTGCAGCACCTCGACCACGGCGTCCATCACCGGGCGCGCCCCGCTGGTGAGGGTGGAGTAGTAGGCGGGGTTGCCGAGGATGCGGGACAGCGCGTTCGACACCAGGTTCGCCGTCGGTTCGTGTCCCGCGCCGAGCGTGAGGAACACCTGCCAGGTGACCTCCTCCGGGCTCAGCCGGGCCGGATGGTCCAGCAGCCAGCTCGGCAGGTCGTCGCCGCGCCGCTCGGCCTTGGCGGCGATCAGCTCCAGCACGTACCCGCCGAACTCCGCCTCGCCCTCGGCGGCCTCCGCACCGCCCTCCATCATCTTGCCCAGCGCCGCGTTCAGGCGGTCGCTCGCCTCGTCCGGCAGCCCGAACAGGCTGTTGAACACCAGCGCCATCAGCGGTCGCGCGAACTCGCCCACCAGATCCGCCTCGCCCTTGGGCCCGATCCGGCCCACCAGCAGATGGACCGCCCGGTGCACCCGCGCCCGCAGATCGTGCGGTTCGACGCGGTCGAAGGTGTCGATCAGCGAGGTCCGGTAGCGGACATGGGCGGCGCCGTCCGCGAACAGGGTGTTGGGCCGCCAGCGCATCATGCCGAGCACCGGCGAGTCGTCGGCGACCGTCGACTCCCACGGCCGCGGGTCGTGCGAGAACGTCTCCGTGTCACGCAGCAGGTCCAGCGCCGCCCGCCGGCCGGTGACGACGTACGCCGGTACGCCCGGCGCCAACTCGGCCCAGCCGACCGGACCTTGGGCGCGCAGGGCGTCGTAGTAGCGGTAGGGGTCCTGGGCGAAGCCGTCCTCCCACAGGCGCACGGGTGCCGAGCGGGAGAAGGTCTGCTGGGCTGCGGGGTAGGTGGTCACCGGTTCTCCGGAGGGTGGCGGTCGATCAGATGCTGGACCAGGGCGAGCAGGGCGTCGATCGAGGAGTTGGCGTCGCGCGCGTCGCAGGTCACCATCGGCGTCCCGGGCTCCAGGTCCAGCGCGGCGCGCAACGCCTCCTCGGTGTAGTGGTCCGGGGCGTCGGGGAAGGAGTTGAAGGCGACCGCGTACGGCAGCCCCGACTCCTCCACCAGCCCGAGCACGTCGAACGACGCGTCGATCCGGCGACTGTCCACCAGCACCAGCGCGCCCAGTGCCCCGTAGGCGATGTCGTCCCACAGGGAACGGAACCGCTCCTGGCCGGGCGTGCCGAACAGGTACAGCACGATCCCGCCCGTGAGGCTGATCCGGCCGAAGTCGATGGCGACGGTCGTGGTCGCCTTGTCCCGGACCCCGGCGAGGTCGTCCGAGCGCGCGGAGGCCTCGCTGAGCTGCTCCTCGGTGTGCAGCGGCCGGATCTCGGAGACGGAGTCGATGAGGGTGGTCTTGCCCACCCCGAAGGGGCCCGCGACCAGGATCTTCACCAGGTCACGGGCGGTGTCGGGCAAATGGATGCCGCTAGTCGTGCTTGAGGGCGCGAAGGCCATCGGCCACTCTCTTCAGCAGGTCGGGGTCGAACCGTTCGGCGGGCGGGACCGGCGCGCGGGACAGCACCAGGTCCCGGTCGACGAGGGAGCCGGCCAGTACCCGCACCGCGGACACCGGCAGCCGCAGCAGCGCCGCGGCCTCCACCACCGTCAGGGATCCGCAGTCCAGGGTGTCCAGCAGGGCGAGTTCGGCGGCGGGCAGGCCGGGCGGCGCCGGGGCGCCGCTGCCGGTGAGCACCGACAGCCGTTCCAGTTGCGGACGGCTGGGCCGGGCCACACCGCCGGTCGACAGGTACGCGGGTACGAGCGGACGGCCGGCGGGGCGGCCGGTCATGCCGGCGCGCCGCCGTCGGCTCCTCGGGGCACCGCGGCCATCGCCTTCTCACCCAGCCGCGCCACCTGGGAGTGCACACGGTGCGCGAGCAGGTCCAGGCGCACCTCGCCGTCCCCGTAGGCGGCCACACAGGTGCCGTGGTCGGTCGGCACGATCAGCACGTACCCGTGGTCCGACTCGATGACAACCTGCCGCACCTCGGCCCGCTCCCGGTCGGCGAACGCGGCCGCGGCGGTGCGGCACGCCCCCTGCACGGTGCTGGTGATCGCGGCGACCCGCTCGGCCGACGGCTGCGAGAGGGCGTCGGTGTAGCCGGTGACGAACCCGTCCCGGGTGAGCAGCACGGCGGCCACGACATGCGGCACCTGGAGGATCGGGTCCAGCACCCACGCCGTGTCTCCTGCTTCGCGGCCGGTCATCGGGCCGTGCCCCCTTCTGCGTCGTCGTACTCGGTGTCGTCGGTCTGCGGATGGATCCGGGCGCGGGCCGCGGCGGTGCCGGACTGCAGCGCGCCGAGCGCGGCCGCGGCCTCCTCCGGACCCCGCGCGGGCGGTGGGGGCGCCGGTTCGGCCTGAGCGACCAGGCGCTCACGTCGCCGCCGCTGCGGCAGGGCGCCCGTTTGATGCCCGGGTACGGGGGCGGCGGCGCCGTCGCCCGGCTCGGTGCCGTAGGCGTGGGACGCCGCGGCGGGTTCCTCGGGCTCGGGCCGGCGGGTCGGGCGCGGGGCGCTGGCCGCCGGCGGCTGCTCCTCGGGATCGATCCGGGTCAGGAGGTGGCTGTCGACGCGCAGCACGGCCCGTACGCCGCCGTAGGGGGAGGGCGAGGACAGGTCCACGCCCAGGTCGAACTGCCGGGTCAGCTGGCCGATCGCGGCGAGCCCCATACGCGGCGGGTCGCCGAGGTCGGTGAGCAGGATCGGGTCGGAACCGGCCACCATGCGCTGGGCGCGGGCGCGTTCGTCCTGGGTCATGCCGAGGCCGGCGTCGTCGACGGTGACGCAGGCGCCGTGGTGGACGTGCTCCAGGTTGACCACGACGTCCGTGTCCGGCGCGGAGTGCCGCAGCGCGTTGTCCAGCAGCTCGGCGACGATGATCGCGACGGGTTCCACGGCGTGCGAGACCAGGGCGGTGCCCGCACGCAGGTGGTTGTGGACCTGGACCCGGTGGTAGCCCGCGAGCCGGGCCTGGCCGCCGGTCACCGCGTCGACCAGATGGGACTCCTCGCGCGCGAGCCCCACCCACGCCCCGCACACCACCGCGGCGACCTGGGCGCGCCGCAGCGACTGCTCGTTCTCGTGGTCCAGTTCGAACAGTGTCTGCGTCAACTCGGGGTCGTCGTAGCGCTGTTGGAGGCCGCGCAGTGCGTCCTGGAGCCGGTAGAGCGCGGCCTGGATCTCGCGGGTCGCGCCGCGCATCCCGGCCTGCGCGGCGGCGTCGACGCGTATGCGCTGCGCGGTGAGTTCGATGCGCAGCTGGTCCAGTACGTGCTCCAGCGCGGCGCCCAGGGGCGAGGCCGCCGCCTGTGGGTCGCGGGGGCCGGGCACCGCGAGGTGCGGGTGCGTCAACTGCCGGGCGGCGGCGGGGACGCGCTGCGCCGCCAGATGCTCGACCTCGGCCGTGAAGGTCCGCAGTACGCCGTCCAGATGGGCCCGTAGGGCGGCGATCTCGTCGCGCTGCACGGCCCGTTGGCGCCGCGACCGGAGGAGCCCGCCCCCGAGGGCGAGCGCGGACAGTGTGCCGACGGCGAGTCCGCCGACGGCAAGGTCCGGTAATTCGATCATCGAATCGGTATCCAGAGAAGTCGGGCAGGGCAGAGTGCGAAAGCCCCTCACGAGGCGCTCGCAGCACAGTACACACCGTCATCGACCGCTCTCGCACGCCAGATCGACGGTTCACTCCGAAACTGCCCGCTCTCTGTTCGCTTCTGCGTCAACTGTCTGAATTGCCGTACAGCAAAAGCGAGTTGGCGGTACGGCGGCCTGGCCGTCGTATGTCCTTCGACGTCGACCCGACTGGCCTGGGCCGCGGCGGGTACCCGCCGCGCACGACAAGAGGAGCCGGAGCCGGGGCGGCCCCGGCCCGGCGGAGAGGGAGGAGGTTCGTATGGCCGGCAGTGCCGAAACCGGCGGTGTGACGGGTACCCGGGACAAGGATTACGACCTGATCTGGTACGTGGAGGCGTGTCTGAGCAACGCCCTGCGGCTGGAGACCTACATCCAGGACGCCGAACGCGGCAAGGACACCGAGGTCGCGGACCTGTTCCGCAGGGCCCAGGCGGACAGCCGCAAGGGCGCGGAACTGGGGAAGGAGTTGCTGCGCTCGCGCCTCAGCGGGGGCTGACGGCGCATACACCCCGCAAGGCCCGGGCCGTCGCTGGACAGGCGGCGCCCGGGCCTTCCTGTGCGCGGGCCGGACGGATACCCTACCGGTCGGTAACCGGACCGTGTGCAGGAGGAATCATGCCGCAGCTCGAAGTCGACGGCGCAGCACTGACGTACGACGACGAGGGCCCCCACGACGGCGGCGTGCCCCTGGTCTTCGTCCACGGCTGGACCGCGAACCGGCACCGCTGGGACCACCAGCTGGCGCACTTCGCCGGGCAGCGCCGGGTGGTCCGGCTCGACCTGCGCGGACACGGCGAGAGCACCGGAGCGGGCGTGCGCACCATCGAGGAACTCGCGCGGGACGTGCTCGCGCTCCTGGACCACCTGAAGATCGAACGCTGCGTCCTGATCGGCCACTCGATGGGCGGGATGATCGCGCAGACCATCACCCTCGCCCACCCCGACCGCGTCGAGCGCCTGGTGCTGGTCAACTCCATCGGCCGCATGGCGTACAGCCGCGGCCGCGGCCTGCTCATGGCCGCCTCCACGCGCGTCCCCTTCAAAATGTTCGTCGCCGCCAACATCCAGCGCGCCTTCGCCCCCGGCTACCCCCGCGAGGAGATCCGCGCTTACATCCGCGCCTCCGCGGCCACCCCGCGCGAGGTCGTTATGACGCTCTACGGCGCCATGCGCGCGTTCGACGTCCTGGACCGGCTCGGCGAGCTGCGCGCGCCCACGCTGATGGTGCACGGCTACCACGACATCCAGCTGCCGGTCACCCAGATGCTGCGGATGGCAAAGGCCTGCCCGGACGCCGAGGTCCGCATCATCGACGCGGGCCACGAACTGCCCGTGGAGCGGCCGCAGGAGCTGACGGCAGCGATCGACCGGTTCGTGTCCGGCGTGGCGTCGTGAGCTTCCCGACTCACTGGCTGCGTGGGCCGTAACGGCCTGGGGGCAGCATGAACGCCACCATCCCGGCCGTAGGCTACGGCCGGAGCGGCTCAACCGGGACCGCGGCGCCTTCCAGCGGCAGGTGGTCGCGGTGGTGGTGCGACTCCAGCCATGCCTTCGTCACGAGCAGCGGACGCGACAGGCATACGTCCCCGACCTTCTGCGAACGCACGAGAAGCCCCAGATCGGCCAGGGAGAGGGACCCGTCGGGCGTGTACAGCAGACAGCTCCCGTGCTCGGCGGCGTAGTCGAGGAGGAACTGCTGCACCTGCCCGGGATCGCGGCCGGCCAGCGCAAAGCCCGCCAGCAGGACCTGTGGACCCGTGACCGCGTCCAGTGCCACGCACGCCAGCTTGCCCGCGTCGTAGAACACCTTGACTCCGTCGGCGAAGTCCTCCTGCCCGTAAGGACGACCCACGTGCCGGAGCGGCCCGGCGACCTGCAGCGCGTCGGCGACCTCGCCCGCGCTCATCCCGAACCGCAGTGGCCCCAGACCGACTTCGGGCAGCAGCTCCCAGCGCTCCCGCTCCTCGCTCGCACGCATCGCCCCGTCCCTTCGATCGGCCGTCCCATGGCCGTGTCCGGTGCTCAAAGTGCCAGCTGAGCTGTTTGAGCGCCAACTGAAGGGCTGGGTCGGCACAGACGCCGGCTCACCCCCGCCGACCCCTTGACCCTGCCCCGCCCACCGGCTTAGCGTTCCCGCGTTTGAGAGTGATTGAAACGATTCAAGACTTGCATTGGCACCTAGCAACCAGCACTTGGGGCACCTCATGCATGAACTCATCTCGCAGCGTGGCGGGATATCGCGCCGCTCCGTCCTGGCCGCCGGACTGGCCGCCGGGGCGACGGCCGCACTCTGGTCGGCCGCGCCCGTCGCCTCGGCGGACGAGGCCGGACCGGTCGCCGACTGGTTCGCCAACCCCTCGCGGCCCGTGCGCCCCAAGTTCCGCTGGTGGTGGCCGGACGGACTGGTCGACCCCGACGAGATCGCCCGGGAGATCGACCAGATCGCGGACGCGGGATTCGGCGGCGTCGAGATCGCCGCCGTCCACCACAGCATCAAGGACAAGTCCGTCCTGGACACCGCACACCACGGCTGGGGCAGCCGCCCCTGGCGGGACGGCGTGGAGGCCGCCCTGCGCCGGGCCGCCAGACGGGGACTCACCGTCGACCTCACCCTCGGCCCGAGCTGGCCCGTCGCCGTGCCCGGCCTCACCCCCGACGACGAGGCGGCCGCCCAGGAACTCGCCTACGGCCGCGTCACGTTGACCGCGGGCGCCACCTACGAGGGACCGGTGCCGCCGCCCGTGCACGCCCCGGCCTCCGGCGTCACCCGGCAACGGCTCCTTGCCGTCCAAGCCGCCCGGGTCGAGCCCGCGAACTCCACCCGCAAGGAGACCGGCCTCGACCCGGCCAGTGTGCGCGACCTCACCGCGACCGTCAGCGACTCCACGCTGACCTGGACGGCGCCCCAGGACGGCGACTGGGTGATCGTCTCCTACTGGCAGCGCGGCTCGGGCCAGCAGCCCGAGTCCGGCCCCCACTCCTCGCCCGCCGCCCACGTCGCCGACCATCTCTCCGCCGCGGGCACCGTCGCCGTCACCGGCCACTGGGAGAGCCACCTGCTGACGCCCACACTGCGGCAGTTGCTGAAGGCCGCGGGCGGCGCGTTCTTCGAGGACTCGGTGGAACTGGAGACCGACGCCCTGGTCTGGACCCCGAACCTGCCCGCCGCCTTCCAGGACCGCACCGGCCGCCCCCTGCTGCCGTACCTGCCCGCACTGGTCCTGGACAACAGCAACCAGGTCTTCGCGTTCGAGGCCCAGCTGACCCGGCAGATCAGACACGACTTCTGGGCGACCGTCTCCGACCTGTTCAACCGGCACCACCTGCGTGCCCTGCGCGACTGGGCGCACTCCCTGGACATGCGCCTGCGCTCACAGCCGTACGGACTCCAGACCGACGCGATCGCCTCGGCCGCCCTGCTCGACATTCCCGAGGGCGAGAGCCTCGGCTTCAAGAACCTCGACGACTACCGCTGTCTGGCGGGCGGCCGTGACATGGCCGGACACACGGTCCTGTCTTGCGAGTCCGGCGCCTACAACGGCTCGGCCTACAGCACCACTTGGGACCGTTTCCTGCGCACCATGGGCGGCGCCTACGCCGCGGGCGTCAACCAGACGGTCGTCCACGGCTTCTCCTACGCAACCGCCCCCGGAGTGAGCTGGCCCGGCTTCGCGGCCTTCAGTCCCTACAACGGCGCCGCCGGCTACGGCGAGTCCTGGGGGCCGAGGCAGCCCACCTGGCACCACGTCGAGGACATCGCCGGTTACCTCGGCCGCGTCCACGGCGTCCTCCAGTCCGGCACCGCCCGCGCCGACGTCGCGATCTTCCGGCAGACCGGCTACACCGCCACCGGCATCGGCGCCTCCTGGTTCACCGCGACCGGCGTCCCGCTCGGCTGGACCCACCAGTTCCTCAGCGGCCCCCTCCTCGATCTCCCCGGCGCCACCGTCTCCGGGGGCCGCCTGGCCCCCGACGGCCCCGCCTACAAGGCACTGTTCGTCGAGGGCGACTTCTTCTACGGCTCCACCCCCACGCTCGCCCTCGCCGACGCCCGCAAGCTGCCCGCCCTGGCCGAGGACGGACTGCCCATGATCCTGCTCGGCGCCTTCGACCAGGCGCTGACCCCGGGCGTGCCGGACGGGGACGAGACGGACCGGCTGCGCGAGGTCCTGGCCCGCCTTCTCGCCCTGCCCCACGTCAGGCGCGTCACGGACAAGGCAGCCGTCGGCGACGCCCTGGCCGCGCTCGGCGTCACCCCCGACGTACGCCACGCCACCGCCTCCACCCTCCTCAACGCCCACCGGGTCACCGACGAGGCGGACTTCTACTACCTGTGCAACGGCAAGCACGCCGAGACCGTCAAACCGCCGGTCGCGACGATCGGCCACGACGTCACCCTGCGCCGCACCCGGGACGGCGGCAGCGCGGTGCCCTACCTGTTCGACCCCTGGTCGGGCGACGTCGTCCGGATCGCCCAATACACCCAGGACGGCGACGAGTTCACCCTCCGCATCACCCTCCAGCCCGGCCAGACGACCGTCGTCGCGCTGGGCAGGCCCGGGCTCTTCGGCGACCGGAACGGGGACCGTCCGCACGCGGTCACCACGGACACCGACCAGGTGCTCTACGCGCAGGGCGGCCCGGCCGTACGAGCGTCCGCGCCCGGCACGTACACCACCCGCCTGTCCTCCGGCCGCACCGTCACCACCCGCATCGCGTCGGTCCCCGAAGCGATCACCCCGGCCCGCTGGGAACTTGAGGCGGAGGACTGGCGCCCCGGAGCCGGCGCGACTCAGACGGACCGGCTCCGGCACACGCTCACGCTCGACACGCTGCTGCCGTGGTCGCAGATCCCCGAGCTGGCCGACTCCGCGGGCATCGGCCGCTACCGCACGACGGTCGAGCTGCCCTCCGACTGGGACGCTTCGCACGGCGCCCGCCTGGAGCTCGGCCAGGTCAGCGACACCTTCCGGGTGACGGTCAACGGCATCCGGACGGCACCGGCCGACCGCCTCCACCCCGTCCTCGACATCGGCCCACTGCTCCGGCGCGGGACGAACACCGTCGAGGTGGAGGTGGCCACGCCGCTGATCAACCGGCTCCGGGTCGCCCAGCCGGCCGTCTTCGGCACGACCGCTCGCCAGGCGTACGGCCTTGTCGGTCCGGTGCGTCTGGTTCCGTACGTGCAGGCGCCGTTGACCTGACGCGGAGCCCGGGGACTGCCGGGAGTTCAGATCCAGGTGGGCAGATGCGCCTCGGAGTAACGGGCGCCGAAGCCGCCGTGCGGCAGGATCTCGTCGATCGCCGCAAGATCGGCCTCGGTCAGCGTGACGTCGGCGGCGCGGGAGTTCTCCTCGACGCGCTTCGGGCTGCGGCTGCCCGGGATGGGCACGATGTGCTCGCCCCGGGTCAGCAGCCAGGCAAGGGCCAGCTGGGAGACGGTGGCGCCCTTGCCTGCGGCGAGGTCGGCGAGCCGGCCCACGGCCTCGACGTTCTTCTCGAAGTTGCCCGGCTGCCAGCGCAGGTCGAAGCTGCGCATGTCGGTCGGGTCGTACTGGTCGGCGGGCTTGGCGGTGCCGGTGATGAAGCCGCGGCCGAGGGGGGAGTAGGGCACGAAGCCGATGCCGAGTTCGTCGAGCGTGGGGAAGAGCTGTTCGGCGTCGCGCTCGAAGAGGGAGTACTCGGTCTGGAGGACGGAGACCGGCTGGACGGCGTGGGCCCTGCGGAGGGTCTCCGGGCCGGCCTCGCTGAGGCCGAAGTACTTCACCTTGCCCGCGTCGATCAGTTCCTTGACCGTGCCCGCGACGTCCTCGATGGGCACGTCCGGGTCGACGCGGTGCTGGTAGAAGACATCGATACGGTCGACGCCGAGGTGGCGCAGGCTGTCGTCGGCGACCCTGCGGATGTTCTCGGGACGGCTGTTGAGGCCGAAGCCCTGCTCCGTCCGGTTGGCCAGGTCGAAGCCGAACTTGGTGGCCAGGACGACGTCGTCGCGGAAGTCCTTGACCGCCTTGCCGAGCAGGATCTCGTTGGAGCCGGTGCCCCAGCCGTAGAGCTCGGCGGTGTCGAAGAAGGTGACGCCCAGCTCGTAGGCGCGGCGGATGGCGTCGATGCCCTCCTGCTCGCCGTTGCCGGGGCCGTAGGCCATCGTCAGGCCCATGGTGCCGTAGCCGATCGCCGAGACGGCCAGGCCCTGGCTGCCGAGTGTCCTGTGCTGCATGACGGGCTCCTTGGATCGAGTCAGGTCAAACCAAACGGTTCGGTTCTACCGTACGCTTTGTGCTTCGCCTTACCAAACCAAACAGTTCGGTGCATAAGATCATCCGCATGGCACTGCGACCCGTGATGGTGAACATCAAGGCCCTTGATCACTCGGCCGTCGGTCAGTTCTGGGCGCAGGCGCTCGGCTGGAGCGCCTACAGCGCCGGCGCGACCACCTACGTCGGACCGGCCGGTGGCCTTGTGTGGCCGCACCCGGTCGCCCTCGGTATCGACGTCGTTCCCGTTCCGGAGCCCAAGACAGCGACCAAGAACCGTGTGCACCTCGATCTCGCCACCACCTCCGCGGCCCATCAGGCCGAGTTGGTCGCACGCCTGAAGGCCCTTGGTGCGACGCCCGTCGATGTGGGCCAGGGTGACGTGCCGTGGACGGTCCTCGCCGACCCGGAGGGCAACGAGTTCTGTGTGCTGGAGCCCCGGGAGATCTACCGGGACACCGGGCCGATCGCGGCCGTGGTGGTCGACTGCGCCGATCCGCGCGCCATGGCCCGGTTCTGGGGTGAGGCGACGGACTGGACCCTGCACGAAGTGACCGACGACCAGGCGGTGTTGCGTTCCGCCAAGGGTGTCGGCCCGTATCTCGAATTCCTCCGCACGCCCGATGGGAAGACCGTGCCGGACCGCGTCCATCTCGACCTGCTGCCGTACCCCGGCGACGACAAGGAAGCGGAGGCGGACCGGCTGCGGGCCCTCGGCGCCACCGACCTCGACCTCGGCCAGGGCGACGTGCCGTGGACGGTCCTCGCCGACCCGGAGGGTCACGAGTTCTGCGTTCTGGCCCTGTCCTGACAGGCGGCCTGCCGGAGCGGCAGGCCGCCTGTGCTCAGCTGCCGGTGCCGGACTCGCCGAGCACCCGGAACGTGGCCTCGCCGACCGTCAGCATCCCGTCCGTCAAGGGAGTGCACCGCACACCGCCCTTGCCGCGCAGGGCGCCCTGGGCCCCCGGGCCGATGGTCACGTCCATCCAGGCGCAGGGGCGGGCCGGGCGGTTGAGGGCGAAGGTGACCGGGCCCGTGCCGCAGTCCAGGCTGACGACCGAGCCGACGAGGGCGTCGATGTCGACGCCGCTGAGCAGGACGTTGCGTCGGGTCTGGCCCAGGTCCACGGAAGGGTCGATGCCGAGGGGGAGGTTCTCCGCGGACATGAGGGTGACCGAGGCGTCGCGGTGGGCCCGCTGCCCGAAGTAGCGGTCGCCCACCAGCCCGAGTCCCTCGCGCACCTCCACCCGGCGCACGAGTTCGCCGGCGGGCTCGGCCGGGAGGCCCTCCGAGGGGCGCCCGGCGAGTCGGTGCACGGGGGACACCAGCAACTGCACCACCTGGATCCGCACCTCGGTCATGCCGCTCACACTAGGACATCGCTCCTGCTGGTGAGCGGGGGATTCCGTTACGGCCCGACGGGCTGTGCGCAGCGGAATCCGATGTTGCCGGTGGAGGAGTCCGGCGTGTTCGGCATCCGGGCGGAGACGCGGTAGCGGCGGCAGTAGGAGGCGTGGCAGAGGTAGGAGCCGCCGCGCAGGGCGCGGGCGGTACCGTCCGACGGCCCGGCGGGGTGGAACCGGTCGGAGGTCCACTCCCAGACGTTGCCGGTCATGTTGTGCAGCCCGTAGCCGTTGGGTTCGAAGGCGTCCACGGGGCAGGTGCCGAGGTAGCCGTCGTCCAGGGTGTTGCGGTCGGGGAAGCTTCCGTTCCAGACGTTCATCCGGTGGCGGCCCGCGGGACGCAGTTCGTCGCCCCACGGGAAGCGGCGGCCCTCCAGCCCGCCCCGGGCGGCGTACTCCCACTCCGCCTCGGTGGGCAGTCGTCGGCCGGCCCAGGCGCAGTAGGCCATCGCGTCGTTCCACGACACGTGGACGACCGGGTGCTGCTCGCGCCCGGCCAGGTCCGACTCCGGGCCCTCCGGGTGCCGCCAGTCGGCACCCAGGACCTCCCGCCACCAGGGTGCGGCCGCGACCGCCCGGGTGGGTGGGAAGTCCTCGGGCAGGAGCCCGCCGAAGACGAAGGAGTTGCCGTACCGCTCGGCGTCGGTGACATGCCCGGTGGCCGCCACGAAGGCGGCGAAGCGCTCGTTGGTCACACAGTGCGGGTCGATCGCGAAGGGGCTGACGCGCACGCGGCGCACCGGCCCTTCGCCGTCCGCCGGGTAGGCGTGCACGTCGTCGGAGCCCATGGTGAACCAGCCGCCGTCCAGGCGGATCAGCCGCTCGCCGTCGCCGGGGCCGCCGTCCTGCGGTGAGTGGGCGGGCCGGTGAGCCGTCCGGTCCGGCGGTGCGGAGTGGCGCCCGGGTGTGCAGCAGCTGGGCACGTCTCGCGTCATGGACGTGGATCTCCTTTGACATCACCCGAGTGGCCTTCGCACCGTTCACCTGCGGCGCGCCGTTCCGCCTCACCCGTCGCGGGTGAGGCGGAACGGCGCGCCGGATCGTTCAGGCCTCGCCCTCCGGACGCGCCGGGGTCAGGCCTTCGGCGTCGGTCGTGGCGCGGCCGCTCGCCGCCATGAGGGCGATCAGCGCGAGGACGGCCAGCAGGATCAGTACCAGGAGCAGGATGGTCAGGGCGGTGGGATGGTTCCACAGTGCGAAGAGCAGGGCCACGATCAGCAGGGCGCCGAGAGTGATCCACCGCCGGTTCGCCTGGGTCCACACGCCGGCCCGGCCGGTCCGCACATGGTGGGCGTATCCCCAGGTGGCGGCCGAGTCCGCGGAGCGCTCCGCCGCTCCCCGTACCGCGACGGGCAGTCGGCCGGGGCCGATCAGATAGGCGCCCAGGGCGATGACGACGCCGAGCACGATCGCCGTGCGCAGAGCGACCCGCAGGAAGTGCAGCAGCGTGTCGAACACGGACGCCGCGGCGGCCTCCGACTGGATCTGCGACGGGAGGTGGTCGAGGTAGTAGCGGCGCGCGATCACCAGGCCGATGACGATGATCAGACAGGCGAACGCCGCTCCCAGTCCCGTGCGCGCCAGCGCCCGCCGCCTCTTGTGGGCCAGGAGCACGCCGACGGCGCCGAGCAGCACCACCAGTACGGGGAACCAGTTGCCCACCACGTCCAGGGCGTGCGCCAAGTCGCGGATCTGGTCGAGCTTGTCGGACTGGAAGAGCACCATCTGCTTGTTGACGTCCGGGATCTTGCTCGCGGGTTCCAGGCCCGCGTCCACCAGGTCTTCCTTGACGCGTTCCACGGCCTGACCGATGTCGAGGGTGACCGTGCCCTCGTCCACGCCGACCGCGCCACGGCCCTCACCGGTCAGGGCGTGCACCACCGCGCTGTGAGCCGTCCGGTTGGCGGTCGTCCAGACCTTCTCGAACCGGTCGCTCTCCACGAATCGGGTGGCGACCTTCTCGACGGCACCGTCGACGGCCGAGTCGAGCTGGGGCCCGAGCTTCTTCACCGCGTCCGCGGCGCGGGGCGGCAGGCCCTCGCTCTGCAGCCAGGTGGAGATGTCCGCCGCGACCTGAGGCCCGTCGACTCGTACGTCGGCGGCCTTGGTGATGCGGTTGACGGCCGCCGCCTCGATGTCCGGATCGCTCGCGAGCGGGGCGACCGTCTCCACATACCGATCGGTGTCGAGGGCGATGTCGTGCACCCACACCGTGAGCAGCGCGACCGGCACGAGGATGCAGGTGAGGACCAGGAGAACCGCCGAAGAGACGCTCCGTGCCCATCTGCCCGCCGCTGAGCCGTGTTTCGGGCCCGCCGAGTCACCCGTGGGTGGTTCCTGCTGGCTGGTCATCGGTGCTCCGTAAGGTGTAGGGGCCTGCCTCCATTTCCGCCGCCGGGCGCTGAAACCGCGCGCCCGGTTGGGCCGTACGGGTCAGGAGCCGTCGCGCGGCCGGGGACGGTACGGGCAACCACCCCGAACGGGTGAAGTCAGGCCGGCCGGGCCCTGGTGCGATAAGACGGCGGACCCATGATCCGAGGAGGCTGCCATGGCCGTTCCGTTCCGGGGGAGAATCGCGCAGGACATCCGCGACTCGGTGCCTGACTGGGATCCGTACAAGCAACCGGAGGCGCCGGACGGGGCGCCCAACGTCCTCTACCTGGTCTGGGACGACGTCGGGTTCGGAACGCTGGACCTCTTCGGCGGGCTCGTCGAGGCGCCCGCCATGCGCCGCGTCGCGGACGCGGGCGTCCGCTTCACCAACTTCCACACGACGGCGCTGTGTTCACCGACCCGCTCGTGTCTGATGACCGGCCGCAACGCCACCAGCAACGGAATGGCCTGCGTCACCGAGGCCACCAGCGGCTTCCCCGGCTCCAACGGAAGGACCCCGGCCGAGAACGCCAACATCGCCGAGGTACTGGTCGAACGCGGCTGGAACACCTACTGCATCGGCAAGTGGCACCTGTGCCCGGCCGAGGAGGAGAACATGGCCTCCTCCAAACGGCACTGGCCGCTCTCCCGAGGCTTCGAACGGTTCTACGGCTTCCTCGGCGGCGAGAGCGACCAGTACTACCCGGACCTGGTCTACGACAACCACCACGTCGAGGTGGAACTGACCCCTGAGCAGGGCTATCACCTGTCCAAGGACCTCGCCGACCGGACCATCGAGTTCATCCGTGACGCCAAGGTCATCGCGCCGGACAAGCCCTGGTTCACCTACCTGTGCCCGGGGGCCGGGCACGCGCCGCACCACGTCTCCAAGGAGTGGGCGGACAAGTACCGGGGCGTGTTCGACGACGGGTACGAGGTCTACCGCCGGATGACGCTGGAGCGCCAGATCGCGATGGGCATCATGCCCGAGGGAACCGAACTCACGCCGATCAATCCGCACGGTGAACCCGATGTGCTCGGCCCGGGCGGCAAGCCCTGGCCGCCCGGCGAGTTCGTGCGCCCCTGGGACTCCCTGTCCGACGACGAGAGGCGTGTCTTCGTCCGCATGGCCGAGGTGTTCGCCGGATTCGTGTCGTACACCGACGCCCAGCTCGGCCGCGTACTGGACTACCTGGAGGACTCCGGGCAGCTCGACAACACCGTCGTCGTGGTCGTCTCGGACAACGGGGCCAGCGGCGAGGGCGGCCCCAACGGCTCCCTGAACGAGAACAACTTCTTCAACGGTGTGCCCGACGACATGGCGGAGAACATCCGGCGGCTGGACGAACTCGGCAGCCCGACCACCTACAACCACTACCCGACCGGGTGGGCATGGGCCTTCGACACACCCTTCAAGTACTGGAAGCGGTGGGCGTCGTACGAGGGCGGCGTCGCCGACCCGATGGTGGTGTCCTGGCCGGCCGGGCTGAAGGCCGCGGGCGAGGTACGGCACCAGTACGTGCACGCCATCGACATCGTTCCCACGCTGTACGACCTGCTGGGCATCGAGCCGCCCGAGACCGTCAAGGGCCACCGGCAGAGCCCGATCGAAGGAGCGAGCTTCCGCCCGGTCCTTGAGGACGCCCGGGCGCCGGACCCGCGTTCGACCCAGTTCTACGTGATGCTGGGCTCCCGCGGGATCTGGCACGAGGGCTGGCACGCCACGGCCATGCACCCGCCGGCCCCGTCCGGCTGGGGGCGCTACGACGAGGACGTCTGGGAGCTGTACCACCTGCGCGAGGACCGCTCCGAGAATCGCGACCTCGCGGCGGAGCATCCCGAGAAGGTGGCCGAGCTCAAGCAACTGTGGGCGCGGGAGGCGGAGAAGTACAACGGTTTCCCGCTGGACGACCGCGGTGCGGTCGAGATCATGACCTCGCCGCGGCCGCAGCTCGCCCGGCCCCGCGAGCGCTACCTGTACTACCCCGACTGCGCGGACGTCCCCGAGTCGGTGGCCGTCAGCATCCGCGGACGCTCCTACACCATCGCCGCGGACGTGCACCTGGACACGCCCGACGCGCACGGCGTCCTGTTCGCCCACGGCGGCCGGTTCGGCGGCCACAGCCTGTATCTCCAGGACGAGCGGCTGCACTACGTCTACAACTGGCTCGGGCAGCTGGAGCAGAAGGTGACCTCCCAGGAGCCGGTGACCGTCGGCGACCACATCCTCTCCGCGTCCTTCACCCCCGAGGACGGCGCGGGGCCGATGGCGGAGGGAACCCTCACCCTGCGGGCGGACGACCGCGAGGTCGGGCAGATCCACATCAGGACCCAGCCCGGGATGTTCTCGCTGGTCGGGGAGGGGCTGTGCGTCGGCCGTGACAGCGGCCAGCCGGTGTCCGACGACTACGCCCCACCGTTCGCGTTCGACGGCGGCAGCATCCGGCACGTGCTGGTCGACGTAAGCGGACAGCCCTTCGCCGATGCCGAGAAGGAGGCCACGGGCGCGTTCATGCGCGACTAGACGCAACGGACCGGAGGGCGGAGGGGCCTGGATGAGCGGTGGCGCGTGGCCCGTGGTGGCCGTGGCGGGTGTCACGGCCGCGTATGCCCTGGGGTCACGGCGGCTGTCGTCGACGCCGGTCTCGTCGGCGATGGTCTTCGTCGGCGCGGGGATGCTCATCGGCCCGCTGGGGCTGGACATCGTCGACCTCGCCCATGACTCCGAGCTGATCGTCGCCCTGCTGGAGGCCGCCCTGACCCTGGTGCTGTTCACCGATGCCATGACCGTCCACAGACGGGACCTGCGCACCGGCGGCTTCCTGCCCGGCCGTCTCCTCGGCATCGGCCTGCCGCTGACCATCGGGGCGGGCTGGCTGCTCGCCTGGCCGCTGCTCCCGGGGCTGACCGTGTGGGAACTCGCGCTCGTCGCCGCGATCCTCGCCCCCACCGACGCGGCTCTGGGCAAGACCGCCATGTCCAGCCCGCGGGTTCCCCCGCTGGTACGGCAAGGTCTGAATGTCGAGAGCGGACTGAACGACGGCATGGTGCTGCCCTTCTTCGTCCTGTTCCTGGCGGCCATCCCCGGCACGGCCGCCTCCGAGGACGGGGTGGCCGGCGCCTTCTGGCAGGCGTTGCTGCTGAGCAGCGTCATCGGCCTGGCGGTCGGCGTGATCGGCGGCCGGCTGCTGCAGGCGGCACGGGGCAAGGGGTGGGTCGACCGGGAGTGGCGCATGCTCTTCGTCCCGGCCGTCGCGGCGGCGTCGTACGGGCTCGCGGTGGTGGTGGACGGCAGCGGCTTCATCGCCGCCTGGGTCGCCGGTTTCGCCTTCGGAGTCGTCCTGCGTCGGTTCCCGGTCGAGGGGAAACCGAGCACCGATGACACGGCCGACTTCACCGAGACACTCGGCGGGCTTCTGGCCTCGGTCAGCCTCATGCTCTTCGGAGCGGTGCTGCTCGGCCCGGCGCTGGAGCATCTCAGCTGGCGGATCGTCGGGTATGCGGCACTCAGCCTCACCGTCGTGCGGATGGTGCCCGTGGCGCTCGCGCTCGCCGGCAGCGGCCTGCGGCCGCCGACCGTCGCGTACATCGGCTGGTTCGGGCCACGCGGACTGGCGTCCGTCGTCCTGGGACTGCTCGTGGTGGGGGAGGACACGGCCGTGGCCGGGGTTCAGCTCCTGGGTGAGGTCGTGGCGGTCACGGTGGGCCTCAGCGTGCTGCTGCACGGTGTCTCTGCCGTGGGGCTGGCCGACAGGTACGGCGCCTGGCACGAGCGGGCCGCCGCGAGCGCCCGCGGTGAGCTGCGCGAGGGCATGCCCGTGCCGGCGGTGCCCGAGGTACCGGGGCGCGGCCGGCCGGGCGGGCAGCCCCCGCGGTGAGCCGGCGGAGGCGCCGATCAGGCCGTCGGCCCTGCGGAGACCGGCGGTCCGCTGTGAGCGCCGGTCACGCCGTGAGATCGATCCGGGTCCCCGCCCCCTCCTTCCGCGCCAGATCGATCAGCAGCCGCGCCACGGCCAGATCCTGAATCCCCACGCCGACAGAGTCGAACAGGGTGATGTCCTCGTCCGAGGTACGGCCCCGGACCCGGCCGGTCAGCACCGCACCCAACTCGGCGCGGAAGTCGTCCTCGGTCAACGCTCCTTCGGCGAGCGGGACGAGGACCTCGCCGGACTTGTGGCGCGCCGTGGTGAAGGAATCGACGACGATCCGGGACCGCACGACGCCGTCGGTGTCGATCTCCCGGTGGTCCGGGCGCGGTGGCGCGCCGACCGCGTTGATGTGCTGACCCGGCGTCAGCCAGGCGCCCCTGACCAGGGGTTCACGTGACGGGGTCAGTGTGCACAGGACGTCGGCCTCCTCGGTCACGGCCCGCGGGTCGGCCGCCGGGACCGCGTCCAGGCCCAGTTCGGCCGAGATCCAGGCGGCCAGTTCGGCGCTCCGCTGCCGCGTTCGTCCCCACAGCACCACCCGGTCCCAGTCCCTGGTCGTGTGCAGCGCGCGGGCGTGGGCCCGGGCCAGCGGTCCTGTTCCGATCAGGCCCAGCACCCGGGCCCCGGGCCGGGCCAGGGCTCGGGTGGCGACCGCGGTGGCCGCCGCCGTACGGACCCGGGTCAGTACGGCGCCGTCCAGCACCGCCTCCACGGCGCCCGACTCCGCCGACACGGCCAGCACCGCCGAACGCTGCACGGGCAGCCCGCGCTCCCGGTTGGCGGGCAGGTCGGCCAGCAGCTTCACCGCGGCCAGACCGGCAGGGCCGGAGGCGGCGGCCATGGCGAGGAAGGTGCCGTCCGAGTCCGGCACGCCCATCGCCGGGGGAGCGGGCAGCGCGGCCAGGCCCAGGGCGAGGTCCCGGTGGGCCTGTTCCACGGCCGCCTCGACCGCGGCGGTGGCGTCCGCGAGCAGGCCGTGGATGTCGGAACGGGTCAGGATCAAGGTCATCGTGGCTGGACTCCAGTACGTACGGGCGACGGGGTCAACTGCTGCGCGCGAACGGCACGGTGAGCCCGGCCGGGGCCCGGCTGCGCCCGACCAGTCCGCTCACGGCGAGCAGCGCGAACAGGTACGGCAGCGTGGTCAGCAGCGGCGCGGAGACATGCAGGCCGAGAGCGGGCGCCGCGAACTGCAACGCCTGCGCCACACCGAAGAAGAGACACGCCACGACGGTCGGCCAGGCCCGCCAGCGGCCCGCGATCACCGCGACGACCGCGAGATATCCGATCCCCGCCGTGATGTTGTCGCTGAAGCCGTGCACCTCGGACAGGGCGAGCTGGGCGCCGGCCAGGCCCGAGGCGGCCCCCGTCACCAGCACCGTGGCGCAGCGGATCGCCCGCACCGGCAGACCGCAGCGGTCGGCGGTCGTGGCGTCCTCGCCCACCGCGTCGACGGCGAGGCCCCAGGGGGTCCGCCGAGTGCATCCCACGGCCAGGACGACCGTGACGGCGCAGGCCGCGTAGCCGAGCGCGGTCATCTCGAACAGGGCCGGGCCGACCACCGGAAGCTCGTGCAGCCCCGGCACCGGCAACGGATCGAAGCCGGGCACCGCATCCGCGTCACCGTCGCCGAACAGCAGCCGCGCCGCATACGTCGTCGCACCCAGCGCGAGCGCGTTGAGGGTGATGCCGGTGACGATCTGGTCGGCGCGCAGGGCGACGCTGAGCACCGCCTGGACCAGGGCGACCAGCAGACCCGCGGCCAGCGCGGCGCACACCCCGACGGCGGCGCTGCCCGAGGCCAGCGCGCCCGCTGCGCCCGCGAACGCGCCGGTGAGCATCATCCCTTCCACCGACAGGTTCAGTACGCCCGCACGCTCACTGAGCAGTTCCCCGGCCGAGGCCAGCAGCAGTGGAATCGCCAACCGCACGCCGCCCGCGGCGAGTTCGTCGACCACGGCGCTCATGAGCCGCTCCGGTGACGCCGGTTGCTCCACAGCATGGCGGCCGCGATGAGCAGCACCAGGACGCTCTGGACGATCTGCACGGAGGAGGCGGGCACCCCCGCCGCCAACTGCAGATTGATTCCGCCGCTGTTGAGGAAGCCGAGAAGCAGGGACACGGCCGCTACCGCGACGAGCGAGCCACGGGCCAGCAGCCCTACGACCAGCCCGGAGAAGCCGTATCCGGAGGAGAAGTGCTCCGCGAGCACGTACGGAGCCGTGGCGACGAGGCACGCGCCCGCCACCCCGGCCAGCCCGCCGGCGACCGCGAGTCCGCCCTCCTGCAAGCGCTCCACCGGCAGTCCGAGCCGGGCGGAGGCCGCGGGGGAGTGGCCCACCGACTTCAGCTTCAGCCCCACCGCGGTGCCTCGCAGAACGACGCCGGTCACGACGACCGCCACCACCGCCAGCACGACGATCGCCGTCGCGGGCGACTCCACCCCGGCCACCAGCGGCAGTTGCGCCCCCGCCGGCAGCGGTGCGGACTGCGGGAGCGTCTCCGACGACGTCACGGGCTGACGCAGCAGTCCTTCCTCGTGCACGGCGACGGACACCGCGCCTGCGCCCACGAAGTTGAGCAGCAGCGTCGTGATGACCTCACTGGTGCCGCGCCGAGTCTTCAGCACGCCTGCGACCGAGGCCCAGGCGGCTCCGGCGGCGAAACCGGCCAGCAGGATCAGGGGCACACCGATCGCGGAGGGCACCTGCGCGGGCAGGGCCAGGCCGGTGGCGGCGGCAGCGAGACCGCCCGCGCACAGCTGCCCCTCTCCGCCGACGTTTACCAGACCGGCCCGGTGCGCGACGGTGAACCCGGTGGCGATCAGGGCGAGTACGGCGGCCGAGTTCAGGGAGCTGCCCACCGAGTAGGGCGAACCGAACATGCCCTCGTCGAGGGCAGCCCAGGCGGCCGTGGGAGCGGCGCCCGCGGCGACGACGAGCAGCACGCCGACACCGCCTGCGGCCACGGCGGCCAGGAGAGCGAGGGACAGGGGATGCCGGAGGCGAGGGCGCGGGGGCGCCAGGGATGCGGTCATGGGGGTCCTCGGGGTGAGGGGGGAGGGGGAGGGGGTACGAGGGTTCAGGCGCCGGTCGCGTGCACGGCCGAGGGCTCCGGGTCCGCGACCGTTCCGGCGCCGAGCATCAGACGGCCGACCCGCTTCCGCGCATCCGGCGCGTCCGCGGACACGGGCTCGGACAGACGGCCGCGGTAGGCGACGGCCACCCGGTCGCACAGGGCGAGGAGTTCGTCCAGTTCGGACGAGACGACCAGGACACCGGCCCCGCGCGCGGCCGCCTCGCGGATCCGGTGGTGCACGGCGTCCACGGCGCCGACGTCCAGACCACGGGTGGGCTGTGCGGCGGCGAGACAGGTCAGCGGGTCCAGGGCCAACTCCCGGGCGAGGACCACCTTTTGCTGGTTGCCACCCGACAGCGACGCCATCGGGGCGTCCGGGCCGTCGACGCGGATGCCGTGCTCGGCGATCACACCCTCGGCGGCCCGGCCCAGGGCACGGCGGTCCAGGAACACCCGGCCGCGTCGGAAGCGGTCGAGCCGCCCGAGGAACAGGTTCTCCGCGACGGAGAGCTCGGCCACGCACCCTTCGTGGTGCCGGTCCTCGGGCACCACTCCGAGCCCGGCGAGGGACCGCCGGCGCGGCGCCGCCCCGGTGACGTCCACACCACCCACGACGACGGTCCCGGCCTGGGCGGCGAGCGAACCCCCGATCACGGCCATCAACTCGCTCTGCCCGTTGCCCTCGACCCCGGCGACGCCCACGATGTCGCCCGCGGCGACGTCGAGGGACACGTCGTCGAGCGCGGGTGTGCCGTCGGCGCGGCGCACGGTGATGCCGCGCAGGCGGAGGGCAGGTGTCCGGTCGCGGGGACCCGTGGCGAGACGCGTCGTTCCGGGCCGGACCGTATCCAGCCCGTCCGTCATCCCCTGCTCGTCGCCGTCGCCGTCGCCGTCGCCGTCGCCGTCGCCGTCGCCCGAGCGCCCCGCCCCGAGCCCGATCGTGCCCGACAGCGCAGGGTCCAGTCCGTCTGCCGACCGGCCGATCATCAGCGGTACGAGACGCTCGGCAGGCAGCTCGGTCAGCGGTCCGCCGCCGGCGACCCGGCCGCCCCGCAGGACGGTGGCCGCGTCTCCGGCCCGGGCGACCTCGCCGAGTTTGTGGGTCACCAGGACCACCGCACCGCCCGCGTCGGCGATGCGTCGGCAGGTGGTGAGGAGGGCGTCGACGCCCGCCGGGTCCAGGACGCCGGTCGGTTCGTCGAGGAGCAGCAGCCGCGGTTCCCGCAGCAGCGCCTTGACGATCTCCACGCGCTGGCGCAGCCCGACCGGCAGCGCGTCGATCCGCGCGTCCAGATCCAGGGACAGGCCGTACTCCCGCGCCACCCGGTCCAGACGGGCCGGTAGGTCGGGCAGCCGCAGCAGCCGTAGGTTCTCGACCACCGTCAGGGTGGGGACGAGACTGAAGTGCTGATGGACCATGGCGATCCCGGCGGCGAGGGCGTCGGCGGGGCGGCGCGGCGCGTAGGGGCGGCCATACAGCCGCATCGAGCCGTCGTCCGCCGTGAGGCCCCCGCCGATCAGATGGCACAGGGTCGACTTGCCGGCGCCGTTCTCGCCCAGGACGCAGTGCACGCTGCCGGGCGGGACCACGAGGTCGACGCCGTCGAGCGCGCGTACCGCGCCGAACGCCTTGGCGAGGCCGCGTACTTCCAGCGCGGGAACCGTCGTGCTCATCGGGTCGTGATCTCCCCGGACACGATCTTCGCCCTGAGGTCGTCGAGCTTCTTGCCGACCGCGGGATCGGGGCTGCCGCACAGCACGATGTCGTTGTGCGGTTCCTCGAAGGTGAGCCCGAAACGGACCGCCTCGGCCTTCCAGGTGCCGGCCGCGAGCTGGTCGGCGGCGTACTCGATCTCCGCGCCGATGTCCGTCTCGACATAGCCCGCGTAGGCGGGGTCGGCGGAGCAGTCGTGGGCGATGGGCCCGCCGATCAGCGTGGTGCCGCTCTGCGTGGCTGCCTGGGCGACGCCCCTGTGCCCCAGGTTGAGGATCTGGCCGAGGACGTCCGCCCCGGCCCCGTAGTCCGCCAGTGCCGACTGCTTTCCCTTGGCCGCGTCGTTGAAGTCGCCCACGTACTGCGGTGCGAGGACCTTCACCTCCGGGTCGGCCGCCCGGGCGCCGTTCTCGTACTCCTCGGCGGCGTTGACGATGGCGGGCAGCTCGGCGCCGCCGACGAAGGCGACCTTCTTCGTCTTGGAGAGCAGCGCGGAGGCGGCGCCCGCGAGGTAGGCGCCCTCGGCCTGCTGGGGGTCGTAGAGCGCGAGGTTGGCCAGCGGCTTGGCGTCGGCCGGGCCGCCGATCTCGGCGAACCTGACGTTGGGGAAGCGGGCGGCGACCTTGCGTACGGCCGCGTCGGTCTGGCCGCCGAGCGAGATGACGAGGTCGGAGCCGGTGGCGAAGCGCACCAGCGCCTGCTCGTAGTCGGCCGGGGCGACCTGCTCGACCTTGCTGAAGCTGATCGTGCCGCCGTGCCGCTTCGCGGCGCGCTGGTAGCCGCGGTACGCCGACTCCATGAAGCCGTCGTCGGAGAGCGAGCCGGGGAAGAGCACGCCGACCTTCAGTCCGCTCGCGTCGGCGGCGCCGGACGAGGAGTCGCCGCAGCCGGACAGGGCGACCAGCGTGCCGACGGCCGCCGCGCAGGTCAGGGATCGGTGGATGGGGGAGTACGCCACTGGGAGCCTCCGGGGGACAGGGCCCGTGAGCCATTTACTGGTATACCGTTAAGTGGCATCAGTGTCCGAGCCCTCTGTTTCACCGGTGTTAGGGCGCGGTTAGCACTCGCCGCGTCTCCGCGAGCGCCGCCTAGAGTGGGCAGCCCCGGAAAGTGGAGGAAACCTCTGGTGAACGCAGCCCAGCCGGCCGCCGAGCCGCGCGGCTCCCTGCGTCAGCGTGCGTACGACTCGCTGCGCCGTCGGATCGTGGAGGCCGAACTCCAGCCCGGACAACGGCTGGTGGAGCGGGACCTCGCCGCCGAACTGGAGGTCTCCCGCATCCCCCTGCGCGAGGCCCTGCGGCTGCTGGAGGCCGACGGCCTCGTCCTCCTCGTCCCGCACCGGGGCGCCCTGGTCGCGCCGTTCACCCCGGCCGACGTCCGCGACCTGTTCGACGTACGCGAATCACTGGAGTCCCTGGCCGCCCGGCTGGCGGCCGAACGCGCCGACCGTCCTGGCCTCGACCGTCTCGCGGCCCGCCTCGACAGCGCCCGCGCCGCCACTCGCGCGGGTGACCGCGACGCCATCGCGGCCGCCAATGCGGGCTTCCACAACGACATCGTCGACCTTGCCGCCAATCCGCTGCTGACCGGCATGATGCGCCCGCTGGAGGCACGCACCCACTGGCTCTTCCGGCTCACCGCCCAGCGCGACCCGGGCCAACAGTGCGCCGAACACGAGCAGTTGCACGAGGCCATCGCGGCCGGGGACGCCGACCGGGCCGCCTCACTCGCCCACGACCACGTGGCCGCGGGGCGCGCGTTGAGCGTCGCCCTCGCGGCCGAGTGGTCCCTGCCGGAGATCGACCCCGAGGCCGTCGCGATGCGCCGCAGGCGAAAGCGGTGACGGCCCGGGCCGTCAGCAGGGCCTGCGCCACACCCCGAGTTCCAGCTTCTTGCGCATCGACGACAGCTTCAGACGGCGGGACTCCGGGCAGAACTCGGCGGTCGGTTCGGCGTACTCCACATGGAAGACCGCCTTGCCGGCCGCGACGAACGGAGTCAGCTGCGCGCACTCGTCGTACTGGGCGCACTCCTCGTTCACCGCGAAGTCGAAGTACCGAACCAGCTGCGGGATTTGAGGCAGGTCGTTCTTCAACCCCACGGACAGGCCCCGCCGGTGGGCGATCTCCGCGATCATCCGGTTGTACCGGAGCTGGTCCCGCGCGGTGAGCGGGAAGCCGGTGTCGTTGCCGTACCCCTCCATCAGATCCGGCTCCACGGCGTCGAAGCCCTTGTCCCGGCACATGTCGAACCGCCGCTCCATGACCGGCCGGAGCGCGGACACCTGGCGGATGTCCAGCCAGCGCTCGCCCTTCCAGCCGTTGGGCCGTCCGAGCACGGAGGCGGGGAACGCGTCCTTGTCGGGCCGGAAGTCCTCCCAGGCCCCGACGTTGACGTAACAGATCACCTTGCGTCCGTCGCGGTGCAGCCGCGCCACGTCCGCCCGGGAGTTCTCGAAACCGTCGATGTCGTAGACCGGCACGTCGACCGAAGGGTCCACCCGCCCGTCGAGCTGCCACTGCCAGGCCAGCCCGGGACGCGGCCGCCAACGCGCGGACGGCGCCGCGCCCGATCCGGACGCGGGCGCCGCCGACGACGTGCCCGCCCCTGTCGGCGCCGCGTCCCCGTTTCCCGAGCACCCGGCAACCCCCGTGAGGGCGAGTGCGGTCAGCAGGGCGGCTCCCGCCCGCACGGCATTCCTCATCGCTGTGCTCCGGTCAGTGCGGGGGTCAACTCGGTCCAGGGGTTGGGCTGTTCACCCGTGACGGGCCCCGACACCGCCGCACCGCGTTCGTGTGCCGTCCGCACGGCCAGCGGGACGAGCGCCTTTGGCACACCGTAGACGAGATGGCAGAACCGCTCTGGCGGATGCCGCGCGGTCCACGCCGGGCGGCTGAACGCCGAGACGTACGTCGACCAGTGCCCCTCGAAGGTGACCGTCAGGTCGGCCAGCCGGACGTAGCCCGGCGCCGGGTGGACGCCCGGGTTCATGACCACGGTGGAGGCCCCCAGCCGGCGCACCGACCGCACCAGCCTCCGGCAGCCCGCCAGCCTGTCCGGTGAGGCCGGCACCCGGTCCAGGAAGCAGCCGTCGGCCGCGTACCAGTCCCGGTGCCGGCGCACCTCGTCGACGACCTCGGCCGGCTCGCGCGCCCCGTAGTCCGTGTCCGCGTAGCCCAGCACCCGGGCACCCGCCGCGCGCAGGGCCTCGGCCGCGGCCGTGAACGCCGGGTCGGGCTCCGCGCCCGGACCGCTCGCCGGGTTGAGGATCACCGCGTAGGTGCGCGCGACGCCCGAGATCAGCCGGTGCCAGGCACCGGGATCCTCGGCCGGATGGACGTACAGCGGAATCAGCAGGCTCACGGCGCCCGACCGCCCTTCCAGAGCGCGGTCAGTGACTCCTCCAGCGTGCGCGTCGGGCGCCAGTCGAGGGCGTGGTACGCGGCCGAGACGTCCGAGCACTGCCAGGACACCTGTGCCGAGCGGGCGGAGCTGGGTGCGGTCTCCTCGACGCGGCCGCGGAAGCCGGCCAGATCGGCGAGCAGGCGCACCAACTCACGTACCTGCACGGGTGATCCGCCGCCGATGTTCAGCACGGACGGCAGCGGTCCCGGCCGGCCGACCGCCAGCTCCACGGCGCGCGCCACATCGCGTACGTCGACGAAGTCGCGGTACGCCGACAGATCGCCGAGCCTGAGCACCGCCTCCGGATCGGGGCCCGCCTCGCGCAGCAGGGCGGCGACCCGGCCGGGCAGCCCGGTCGCCGGGGCCCCGGGGCCGACGGGATTGCCCACCCGGAGCACGACCGAGTCCAGGCCGGAGGCGGCCACCGCGGCCGTGCCCGCGAGCTTGGTCGCGCCGTACGGGCCGACGGGGCTGGTGGCGGCCGACTCCGTCACCCGGACGTCCGGGACGCCGGGGCCGTACTCGGCGGCCGAGCCCAGATGGACCAGCCGTGCGGCCGGTGCCGCCGCCCGCAGCGCCGCGCACAGCACGGCAGGGGCGCGGGCGTTGACCTCGGCGAGCGTGACGGCGTCACCGCCGGTCGCGCCCGCGCAGTTGACCACCGCGTCGGGCGCCGCCGACTCCAGCGTCTTCGCCAGCCGTTCCGGGTCGGCGCAGGCGAGGTCGATGCGGTGGTCGGCGTCGGGGGAGCGGCCGCCGCCGAGCACCTGCGTGCCCGGCAGGGCACGCAGCCGCTCGACGACATGACCGCCCAGATAGCCGGTGAAGCCCAGGACGAGAATGCGCATGCGGTGCTCAGGCTCCCTTGAGCAGAAGGGACTTGCGGCTGGTGAACTCGGCGTTGGCCCGGTCGTAGTCGTCGGGGCGGCCGATGTCCAGCCAGTAGCCGTCGAACTCGTAGGCGTGCGGCGGCTGTTGGCTCGCGAGCAGGTCCAGGACCAGTTCGTCGAAGCCCAGTGGCAGCCCCGGGGTGTAGGCGTCGAGCGTGGCGCGCGACAGCCCGTAGACGCCCATGGAGACGCGGTAGTCCATGCTCGGCTTCTCGGTGAACGCCACCACCTTGCTGGCGTCGGTGGTCAGCACCCCGAAGTCGATGTGCACCTTGCGCACGTACGTGGCGATGGTCAGCGGCGCGCCCGACTGCCGGTGCCTGTGCAGGACGTCGGCGTAGTCGAGGTCGGTGAGGACGTCGCCGTTCATCACCAGGAAGTTCTCGGGCAGTCGGTCGCGTAAGGACAGCAGCGGGCCCATGGTGCCGAGGGGGCTGTCCTCGGTGGCGTAGTCGACGTTCATGCCCCACTGGGAGCCGTCGCCGACGTAGGCGCGGATGATCTCCCCGAGGTGTCCGATGGCGAGGGTGCAGTGGGTGAAACCGGCCGCCGAGAGCTGGCGCAGCACGATTTCGAGGATCGCGTGCTGGTCGCCGATGGGCACGAGCGGCTTGGGCAGGGCGGTGGTGTAGGGGCGCAGCCGGACGCCCTTGCCTCCCGCGAGGATCACTGCGTGCATGGGACTGCTCCTTTGTGGGGGGTCAGATGTTGTAGATGCCGGTCTTGTAGCGGGCCAGGTTGGCCGGGTCGCGGAAGAACTCCACGGTGCGGGCGAGCCCCTCCTCCAGGGTGTGCGCGGGCTGCCAGCCGGTCGCCGTGTGCAGCCGGCTCGCGTCGGCGACCAGCCGCATCACCTCGGAGGCGGCGGGCCGCAGACGTGCGGTGTCCTCGCGTACGTCGAGCGCGGTGTCCATCACCTTGCCGATCAGCGCGACCAGGTCGCCGACCGAGATCTCGCCGCCGGTCCCGGCGTTGAACGTGCGGCCCACGACCCGCTCCGCGGGCGCGGTGCCCACCGCGAGGAACGCCTGCGCCGTGTCCTTGACGAAGGTGAAGTCCCGGGTGGGGCGCAGATCTCCGAGGGTGATGGTGCGCGCGCCGGCCGCGACCTGGCCGATGACGGTGGGGATCACCGCCCGCATCGACTGGCGCGGGCCGAAGGTGTTGAACGGCCGCAGCGTCACCACCGGGGTGCCGAAACTGGCGTGGTAGCTGTCGGCCAGCCGGTCCCCGCCCGCCTTCGAAGCGGCGTACGGGGACTGTGTGTTGATGGGATGGTCCTCGGTGATCGGCACGGTCTGCGCGGTGCCGTACGTCTCGCTGGTAGAGGTGTGCACCAGCCGCGGCGTGCCCAGGGCGCGGGCCGCCTCCAGCACATTGAGGGTGCCGGTGACGTTGGTGTCCACGTAACTGTGCGGTGCCTGGTAGGAGTACGGGATCGCGATGAGGGCGGCCAGGTGGTACGCGCAGTCGGCGCCCTCCAGCAGAGCGCGGACCGAGCCGGGGTCGCGGACGTCGCCGAGGACGATCTCGACGTGGTCCAGGACGTCGGACGGCAGGGTCTCCAGCCATCCGTAGGACGAGAAGGAGTTGTACTGGGCCATCGCCCTGACGCGGTGGCCGGAGGCGATCAGCGCCTCGGTGAGATGGGAGCCGATGAAGCCCTCGGCCCCGGTGACGGCGGCGAGCGGTGCGGAGGTCAACTCAGGGGTCCTTCCGGTTGGTTGGAGGTGCTCGGGGGCGCGGGCCGGCTCAGACGTGCGGGGCGGGCCGGCCGAGCGTCCACAGCGCGCATACGGTCAGACAGAGCGCCGCGACCCCGTAGCACAGGGGGAGCGCGGGCAGATCCAGCAGCGTGACGGTGGCGGCGCCCGCGGCGGCGAGCAGACAGATCACGGCCGGCGGCCAGGCCGTACCGAACGCCTGCAGCAGCAGGGCCGTCCACAGGGTGGCCGCGAGCGGCAGCAGCGCCTGCGGGTCGCTGCCGGTGAGCAGGGCCGCGGGCACCAGGGGCAACAGATACCCAAACACACAGATGCCGAGGACGCCTGCCGAGCGCCACAGGAACGCGACCGGCGTCGCGGCCGCCCGCAGCGCATCCACCGACAGCCCGCGAAACCGGTACAGCAGCCACTCGGCGGGCCCCATCGACACCGTCAGCACGATCACCGCGTACGGATGCCGCCGCCCCTCCAGCAGCACCAGAATCCCGGCCGCCAGCCCGAACAGGCCGTACGGCAGGGACCGGTGACGTGGTGGCGGGGGAGCGCCGGGCGCGGACGGCGTGGCGAGGGCGGCCCGCAGCGTGTATCCGGTGACGGCGAGCGTCGCGAGCAGCGCCAGCGCGGGCAGCCCGGCCCGCAGCACCGGCCCCGGCTCCCACCAGGGCAGGACGGCGGAACCGGCGACCAGGGGAGTCAGCGCCGCCAGCAGCAGCCACTCCCCGCCCAGCACCAGCAGCACACCCGCCGCGGCCAGATAGACCGACTGCGCGGCCGCCACCAGGGTCACCGGGCCGCCCTGCGCGGCGAGCGCCGCGCAGGCCGTCGCCGCGGCGGCACCGAGCGGGGCGCCCGTCAGCAGCGTCCGGCCGGCCTCCCGGCGGCCCGTCGCCATCCGCAGATGGGCCCGGTGCCCGAGTGCCTGTCCCCACGCCCACGAGACGAGTCCCGCGACGATCAGCGCGGTGGCGTGGCGGGCGGTGTGCCACAGGGGAGCGGCGAGCAGATAGGCGAGTCCGGGCAGCGCGAAGAGCACCCCGCGCAGCAGACAGCGCACATGGTCCGGGCGCCAGGGATCGGCCGCCGGCGCGGGCTCGGGAAACGTCCGCGGCACCCGTTCGTACAGGGCGGAGGCGAGCGCGAAGATGTCCGGCTGCCCGTACCGCTCCTGGACCACCGCGGCGGTCAGTCCCTCCGACTCCAACAGGGCGGCCACCTCGTAGGGATGGACGGCCGGTCCGATGCGGTCGGCGAGCTCGGCGGCCAGACGGTCCACGTCGGCCTGCTGCCCTGCGTGCCGTGGCAGACCCAGGTAGGGCCCGGCCAGCCGGAGCGCGAGCGTTTCCTCTTCCGCACCCCGCGGTTCGAGTGCCATCGGCCCGCTCATACGGCCAGGCTCCTTGCCGGGGCCGGGAGGTCCGGTACGACCGGAACCGGGTTGCGCAGCTCCTGATAGATCGCGCGGAAGGTGTCGATGGTCCGGCGCAGTGTGAACTGCTCGATCACCCGCAGCCGCGCCGCCTCGCCCATCGCCGCACGCCGCCCGGGGTCGCCCAGCAGCTCCAGCGCGGCGGCCGCCATCGCGGCCGGATCCCGGGGCGGCACCACGAGCCCGGTGTCGCCGACGGCCTCGCGGACCCCGCCGACATCGGTGGAGACCGTGGCCCGCCCGCACGACATCGCCTCGATCAGCGTGAACGGGAAGCCCTCGCTGATGCTGGAGAGCATCACCACGTTGCCGGCCGCGTAGGCGTCCTTGATGTCGTCGACCCGGCCCTCGAAGGTGACGGCGTCCGCGTGCCCCAGCTCCGCGGCCAGCGCCTGGCACCTGTCCCGGTACGCCTCCCCGCCGCGCGGTGTGCCGCCGAACAGCCGCAGCCGCGCCTCGGGTTGCCGCTCCCGGACGAGGGAGAAGGCGCGGATGAGAGTCTCCAGGTCCTTGATCGGGTCGACGCGCCCCGCCCAGCTGAGGGTGGGTACCTCGGGTTCGGGGCCGGCGGGCGGGAACGCGGCCGGATCGACGCCGTTGTAGACGGTCCGGATCGACTCCGGCGCGGCACCGCCCTGTTCCTCCCACAGGCGGTTGTAGCGGTTGCCCGGTGTGATCAGGGCGGCCCGCCGGTAGGTCTCCTCCGCCAGCAGCCGGAAGAAGCCCAGGACGACCGCCTTCACCGGCCAGCGGTAGGGGGCCGTGCGGTAGCCGAGATAGCGCTCGCGCAGATAGACGCCGTGCTCGGTCAGCAGCAGCGGAACGCCGTGGCGTTCGAGCGCCGCCAGCCCAGGGAGTACGGCGACGCCGCCGCTCACCGCGTGTGTCACCCCGTCGGTGGGCACTGGAGCGGCGAGCGGGCGCAGCGCGTGCTCCAGCAGTGCGGTGGCGGTCAGCGCGTCGTGCAGCGTGGGCCGCGCCTCCCGCACGACCAGCCCCGGCCGGTTCCACACCGAGGCGAGCACGGAGACGGCCCGGTCACCGCGGAGGAAGGGGCTGAGCGTGCCGTCCGCCGCGGCCCGCGCGAGCGTGGCCAGGGCGGGCGCGAAGCCGTCCTCGGCGCACGGGTCGAGGAGCGCGGTCAGGAACCGCTCGTAGGCCTGGGCGAGGCGGTTGCGGGCCCGTCCTCGGGGCGGGTTGCCCTGCGGTGGTGCGCCCCACATCGGGACGGACCAGACGCGGGACACATGGGCGGGCAGCTCCCATACGACGGGTTCATGTCCGGTGCCGGTGACGGCGACGATGTCGAAGTGCAGGTCGGGCATGCCACGGACGAGCTGGTCGCACCAGACGCTGACGCCTCCGTGGCTGTGCGGATAGGTGCCTTCGGTGAGCAGGGTGACGCGCGTCGCGCCGGAGCGGCGCGCGTCGGGGTGAACGTGCATCGATGTGCTCCACGGCCGAGGTGTGGGGTGGTCGTGCCGGTCCCGGCCGCGCGTGGGCGGCCGGGACCGTCGGTCGGTGCGCCGTTCAGTTCGCCGCGGTGTGCTCTCTCGTCCCTTCCGGGATCCGGGTGGTGGGCGCCGGGTCCGTGACCGGCGCCGGTTCGGCGGTGGTGGTGGGCGCCTGCGTCGCGGAGGACGGCAGGGCGAGGGTGAGCGGGGCGCCGGTCGAGGCGGTCCAGCCGGACCGTTCACCGGCGTAGGCCTCGCCGAACGCGGCTCCGGCCAGCGTGGTTCCGGTGGGCATGGTCGCGGTGACCGCGACGCCTTCGGGTGCCTCGACGGTCACGGTGTCCGCGATCCGGTAGGCGCTCACCCGGCCGTCCTCAACCGCCGTCTTCCAGGCGGCACGCCGTTGCAGTTCGGCGCCGATGGTCTTCATCCGCAGGTTCACCACGGGCGTGTTGGCGGCGAACAGCGCGTCGTAGCCGTCGAGGACGCCGTTGAGCACCGGGTAGGCGATGCGGTCCTCGGCGAGGTTCGACTGGTGGATGAAGTGCGGTTTGGGGTCGTTGGAGAGGACATGGCCGAGGGCCGTGGCGGTCTCCAGCGGCACGATGTAATCGGCGTAGCCGGTGGCGGTGTCCAGCGGCTCCGTCAGACAGGTGGAGGTGGCCGGGTTGTCCTCGCAGATGCCGCTGCCGCCCTGGGCGCGGCTCGTGTAGATCCAGTTGTACTCGTCGACCTGCTCGGCCGCCCGGCCCGCGTTGTAGAACACGTTCATCGGGTAGCGGGGCACGGTGGTCGACGGGCCGACCTGCCGCTGCTGCGGATCCCGGGAGTTGTCCGAGGCGAGCCAGGTGATGCCGGTGTCGGCCAGGGCGAGCGCCAGGTTCGGGTTGTCGTCGGGCTGCTGCGGCAGCACCTTCAGCCCGGAGTGTTCCCCGGTGACCAACTCGTCGTTGTCCAGGGGCAGTCCGGCGTTCTCTCCCCACGCCCGGTTGGTGGCGATCTCGTCGGCGACGGCCGTCCGGCTCACCCAGCGGACGCTGCCGTCGGTTTCGGTGGCGCACCGCCACGGCACGACCGTGGTGTCCTGCTCGCAGCCGAGGAAGGCGTGCGTGTACGTGTGGTTGATCCAGCGGAAGCGTGACCGGTCGGCGACGAGCTTGTCGGCGAGCGGGTCGGCCCCGTCGTTGTCCTCGCGGTGATCGACGCTGCCGGCGCCGTTGTAGACCATGTCGAGGGTGAAGCCGTGGCTGTCCTGCCAGGCGGTGGCGAGGTCGACGTCCTCGGGCGTCATCCGGATGGGGTCGGGTGTGCCCGCGCCCTCCGGGCAGTCCACGTCGCCGGGCGTGCAGTTCAGTTCGGAGTTCCAGCGGTCGTCGGCGGCGAACACGTCGTCGACGTGCACGGCGAAGTAGTTCCGTGACGCGCCCAGGTGGACCCCGCCCGTCATCCACTCCACGATGCCGCGGGCCAGCAGCCGGAACTGCTGCTGGTACTGGTTGTAGACGAACGTGACGACGAGCTCGCGGCGCCCGTCGTGCCGGTACTCGCCCACCAAGGAGCCGCGCTGCGCGGAGCCGGGGATCGCGGCGTCGACGTAGGGCGTGAACTCCGCGCCCGCGACGGGTGTCGATAGGTAGGCGTAACTCTCGCCGACGGACGGGGAGTTGTCCTCGAAGGGGACCGCGCCGTCGAGGTAGTCGAAGGGGCCCGCCCGCCCGGCGTCCGTCACCTCGGCCCGCACTCCGTCCAGGCTCCCGGAGTAGTCGGGGTACTGAAGGCCCGCCTCGGGGCGCGCGTAGGTGTAGGCGTCGACCTGCGGGATGCCGTAGGTCTGCTCGTAGGCCACCAGGGCCGCCATCTCGGCGGAACCGGCCGCGAACGGGTTGTCGTTGGGCAGCACGACCGCCTGGTACTTGGCCCGCGGCCGCCCGTCGACGGTGTCCGCGAGCAGCTCCGCGTCGATCACCGGCCGGCCGGCCGCGGTCAGGTCGATCTCGGTGTACGGCGTGCCTGCCGTGTCCAGTTCGGCCGCTATGGCGTCGGTGGACGGGCCGCCGTCGCTCACGACCAGGACCCGCAGATCGATGCGGGGCGTGCTGTCGGCCTGGGCCGCGCCGGCCGGAAGGCCGAGCGCGGCGATGACTGCACCCACCGTGAGTGCAGTGGTGCATAAGATCCGCTTCATGCGGTTTTGTCCCCTCCCCGGGCAGGGGTGGGTACAGCTCGCATGGAGCGGACGCACCCCCTCGGGCGACGCCGAACCCCCCTCGGAAGCCGGTCGGCGTCGCATCCGTCGCGTCACATGGTGGTGTCTCTGTGTAGCTTTCGTGGTCGTCCTGCGAAACATGACGGAAAAGCGCAGGTGTCCAACAGGTCGTGATCGAGCGGGAATTGATCGGTTGCGGACGACCACCGGTCGGGTGGGGCCCGGGGCGGTCGGAGCCTGGAGTGCAGGCCGGGGCCTCACCCGTGCACCGGCGGGCGGCTGCGGCCCGCCGGTGCAACTGCCGGTGGTCTGGACCACTCGATGCTGCCGATCGCAGACCGGTTTCAGGTCACGCCGGGACCCTCGGCTCCGTCAGGCGCACAGGACGCGCGTCTCGGGCGTGTGGACCGGGCCGCCGCTGACGCTCGTGCTGTTGCTGAACTCGGCGTAGAAGTACGAGTAGAACCCGATGTTGCCGTTGCAGCCGGAGTCGGCGGCGACCTGGAGGGTCAGGGTGACGGTGCGGCTCTGGCCGGGCGGGACGGTGGCGCCGTAGTTCGGGCCCAGGTTGGCCGGGCCGGTGCCGGAGCAGGGGGTGCTGCCCGCGGCCGTGGCCAGCGCGCAGGACGTGAAGCTGTACTTCAGGTCGGGTCGTTGGGTGGTCAGCCAGGTGGGGTCGATGGTCTGGTACACGAACCAGATGTCGTAGGTGGCGTTGTTGGTGAGCGTCATCGACAGGTTCACCGTGCCGCCGGGCGTGGTGGTCGCGCTGTCGGTGCTGAACGTCAGGGTGGCGGGGGCCGGTTCGGCCGCGCTCGCGGCGGGCGCCAGGCCGAACGCGGCGAGCAGGAGACCGAGGGCTGCGGCGAGACCGAGACGTCTCATCAGAGGTGATCGCATGGCCCGGGAGGCTAGGCAGGCGCCGGGCGCGTCGTCTGCACCGCGGGGCGCCAACTGGGACCGGTTCGGCCGGAAGTGATCCTCATGTGAAGAAGCCGTGGCGGAACCGTGAAGCGGGCTACGGGGCTGTATACGCGCATCCGGGGCCGGGGCGGCGCGGTCGCCGGGCCTCTCCGGTAATGGCGCGTACCGGACGGCCTCCGTGGTCACCGGCTGCGGGGACGTCCCGTCGATCTCGGCCATCCGCCGATTTCCGGCCCGGCCCCACGTGAGCTGAACCGGTCCAGCCCGCGTGATGCTCAACTCAGAACCCCTCCCTACTTAATGAAAGGTGAAAGAAAAGTCGTGACGGAGTTATTGACCGGACCGGACCGGCACGGGCAGGGTTCCCCGAGAGCGCGCTCTTCCGTTTCCCTCTCGTTTCGAGGAGCCCTTTCATGCCCGCAGCCGGACCACCCCCCGCAGCGGCTCCACCCCACAGCAGACCATCCCGTCGCAGCGTCATCGGCGCGCTCGTTCTCGCCCTGGCCGCCGCCCTGCTCGCCGTCGTCCCCGCCCCCCGGGCGGCCGCGGCGCCCACACTGCTGTCCCAGGGCAAGCCGGTCACCGCCTCCAGCACGGAGCACGCCGGCACCCCGGCCGCCGCGGCGGTCGACGGCGACAACGGCACCCGCTGGTCCAGCGCCTTCTCCGACCCGCAGTGGATCCGCATCGACCTCGGCGCCCCGGCCGCGATCAGCCAGATCGAACTGCGCTGGGAGGCCGCCTACGCGACGGCCTACCGCATCGAGACCTCCCAGAACGGCACGGACTGGTCCACGGCCCACTCGACCACCACCGGCACCGGCGGCACCGAGACCCTGAACGTCTCCGCCACCGGCCGCTACGTCCGTATGCTCGGCACCGCCCGCGCCACCGGATACGGCTACTCACTGTGGGAGTTCAAGGTCTACGGCACCCCCGACGGCGGCCCTGTCATCCCGGGCGGCGGCGACCTCGGCCCGAACGTCCATGTCTTCGACCCCTCGTCGCCCGGCATCCAGGCCAAGCTGGACCAGGTGTTCCGGCAGCAGGAGTCGGCCCAGTTCGGCAACGGCCGGCACGCCTTCCTCTTCAAGCCCGGCACCTACAACGGCCTCAACGCCCAGATCGGCTTCTACACCCAGATCGCCGGGCTCGGCCTGCGGCCCGACGACACCACCATCAACGGCGACATCACCGTCGACGCGGGTTGGTTCAACGGCAACGCCACCCAGAACTTCTGGCGCGCCGCCGAGAACCTCGCGGTCAACCCGGTGAACGGCACCAACCGTTGGGCGGTGTCCCAGGCGTCCTCGTTCCGCCGGATGCACGTCAAGGGCGGACTCAACCTCGCACCTGACGGCTACGGCTGGGCCAGTGGCGGCTACATCGCCGACTCCAAGGTCGACGGACAGATCGGCAACTACTCGCAGCAGCAGTGGTACACCCGGGACAGCTCCATAGGCGGCTGGTCCAACTCGGTGTGGAACCAGGTCTTCTCCGGCACCGTCGGCGCCCCGGCGACCGGCTTCCCCGAGCCGAAGTACACCACGCTGGCGAACACACCCCTCTCACGCGAGAAGCCCTTCCTCTACCTGGACGGCGACGACTACAAGGTGTTCGCGCCCGGGCTGCGCACCAACGCCCGTGGCACGACATGGGAGAACGGCACCCCGCAGGGCCGGTCCGTCCCGCTCAGCGACTTCTACGTGGTCAAGCCCGGCGCCGACGCGGCCACCATCAACCGGGCCGTGAGCCAGGGCCTGCACCTGCTGTTCACTCCCGGCGTCTACCACGTCGACCGGACGATCCAGATCGACCGGGCCGACACCATCGTGCTCGGCCTGGGCCTGGCCACGATCATCCCGGACAACGGCGTCACGGCGATGCGTGTCGGCGACGTGGACGGTGTCCGGCTGGCCGGTTTCCTGATCGACGCCGGGACGGTCAACTCCCCGACCCTGCTGGAGGTTGGGCCCGAGGGCGCGTCCGCGGACCACGGGGCCAACCCCACCACCGTCCAGGACGTCTACATCCGCATCGGCGGCGCGGGCGCCGGCAAGGCCACCACCAGCATGGTCGTCAACAGCGACGACACGATCATCGACCACACCTGGGTGTGGCGTGCCGACCACGGCGACGGCGTCGGCTGGGAGACCAACCGCGCCGACTACGGCGTACGCGTCAACGGTGACGATGTGCTGGCGACCGGCCTGTTCGTCGAGCACTTCAACAAGTACGACGTCGAGTGGTACGGCGAACGCGGCCGGACGATCTTCTTCCAGAACGAGAAGGCCTACGACGCGCCGAACCAGGCCGCCATCCAGAACGGTTCCACCAAGGGGTACGCGGCCTATCGCGTCGACGACTCGGTGGACACCCATGAAGGGTGGGGGATGGGCAGTTACTGCTACTACAACGTCGACCCCAGCATCCGCCAGGACCACGGCTTCAAGTCGCCGGTGAAGCCGGGGGTGAAGTTCCACAGCCTGCTCGTGGTCTCCCTCGGCGGCAACGGCCACTACGAGCACGTGATCAACGACACCGGCAACTCCACGGTCCCCGCGGGCACTTCGACCGTGCCGTCCACGGTCGTGTCCTACCCCTGACCGATCCCTCCGGGCCGGACACGGACGGCGCCGCGTCCGGCCCGGCGCTCAATGCGCCGCACGGTCCTGGAGGTTGGTCCGCCAGGCGGGACGCGGCTCCTTCGGCTCGGTCTCCACCGGGTGCCCGCCGCGGGCGAAGAAGTCGGCCAGCGGCAGGATCGCGGCGCCGACCGTGACGGCGTCCGGGCCGAGGGTGCCCAGGTCGATCGTCACGCGCGCGGCCGGGTAGCGCAGGGAGTAGGCGGTGGCGTGGGTGCGCACCGAGTCCAGGAAACGGCGGCCCAGTTGGAGCCCCGCCCAGCCGCCGACCAGGATGCGCTCCGGCTGGAACAGGTTGATCAGGTCGGAGAACCCGGCGCCCAGGTACTCGGCGGTCTCCTCCAGAACGGCCAGGGCCGTCCCGTCGGCAGGCCCGGAGGCCGGGTAGGCGGCGGCGAGCATCGCGGTGAGCGCGGTCTCCTCGTCCACTCCGGTCGGCGGCTGCCCGCCCGCTTCCGCCCAGCGTTCGAGCAGCGCCTCGGCGCCCGCGTACGCCTCCAGACACCCCTGGGTGCCGCAGCGGCAGCGGCGCCCCCGCACCCGTACGGTCAGATGCCCCCACTCCACGGCCCGCCCCGGTCCCATGTCGGCGGAGACGACACAGGCGCCCACGCCCGAGCCGAAGAGCACCACTGCTGCGCTCTGCGCGCCCCGGCCGGCGCCGAACCACATCTCCGCCTGTCCTAGGGTCTTGGCGCCGTTGTCGATGTAGTACGGCACCGTCTCCGGCAGCAGCCCGGAGTCGCGCAGTGCGCGCTCCAGCGGGACCGCGTCCCAGCCGATCGTCTGCCCGTGCACGATGGCGCCGTCCTCGGGAGTCCGCGCGACGATGCCCGGGACGCCGATCCCGACACCGAGCAGCCCTTCCGCCGGGATCCCGGCCCGCTCCAGCACCTCGGCGATGCCCTCGCGCAGATGCCGCACGACCACGTCGACGTCGTAGCGGTCGACGCGGCGCGGACTCTCGGTCGCCAGGGGCTTCTCGACCCGGGCGAGCTCGGTGAGGGCGAGGTCGAACAGCTCGACGCGGACGCGGGTCTCGCCCACGTCGACCCCGATCATGTGGCCGCTCCGCGGGCGGACACGCAGCAGGGTGCGCGGGCGGCCGCCGACGGAGTCGACGCTGCCGGCCTCCTCCACCAGACCCTCGGCCATCAGCTCCGAGACCACGTTGCTCACCGAACCCGAGCTCAGTCCGGTGGCGGGGCCGAGCGCGAAGCGGCTCAGCGGCCCGTCGAAGTACAGCCGCTGCAGGACGGCGGTGCGATTCTCCCGCCGCAGGTCACGTACCGTACGGCCGCTGCGCACTCTCACGCGTGCTCCTCCGTGTCGACATCCTCATCGCAACTTACCTGGACAGGGCCCTTGACGCGCCCTTGGCTTGAAGCTTAACTCACACTCTAAATTAAGCCGTGGGGGGTGCGGGTCCGCACGCGGGGCGCTGCCCCGGACCCTCCGCGGGCGACAGTCGCCACTTCTCGGAAGGCCCCTGACGTCATGCGCAGAAGCAGAGCCGCATCCCTCAGCGTCCTCACCCTCTCGCTCGCCCTCACCGTGGCTGCCTGCGGCGGGGGGTCGTCCGGCTCGGAAGGATCCAACGAGCAGCCGAAGACCCTCACGTACTGGGCCTCCAACCAGGGCGCCAACCTGGAGGTGGACAAGGAGGTCCTCCAGCCGGAACTCGACAAGTTCGAGAAGGAGACCGGCATCAAGGTGAAGCTGGAGGTCGTGCCCTGGTCGGATCTGCTGAACCGGATCCTCACGGCCACCACCTCCGGCCAGGGACCCGACGTCCTCAACATCGGCAACACCTGGAGCGCCTCCCTCCAGGCCACCGGCGCCCTGCTGCCCTGGGACGCGAAGAACTTCGAGGCGATCGGCGGCAAGGACCGCTTCGTCGCCTCCGCGCTCGGCTCCACCGGCGCCCAGGGCCAGGACCCTGCCGCCGTGCCGCTCTACTCCATGGCCTACGCCCTCTACTACAACAAGAAGATGTTCGCCGACGCGGGCATCGAGAAGCCGCCCGCCACCTGGGCGGAGATGAGCGAGATCGGCAAGAAGCTGTCCAAGGACGGCAAGTGGGCGCTGGGCGCGGAGGGCTCGAACCTCGCCAACAACATCCACCAGGTCTTCGTGCTGGGCCAGCAGCACGGCGCCGACTTCTTCACCCCCGACGGCAAGGCGGACTTCACCTCCGACGGCGCTGTGGCAGCCGTGAAGCAGTACGTCGACCTCATGGCCAAGGACGAGATCATCGCGCCGGGGAACGCCGAGTACGCGCAGAACCAGTCGCTGAGCGACTTCGCCAAGGACAAGACGGCCATGGTGCTGTGGCAGACCGCCTCCGCCACCTTCAAGTCGCAGGGCATGAAGGACGACGAGTGGGGCGTGGCACCCGCCCCCGTCCCCTCCGGCGAACCCGGCCAGGGCACCGCCA
Source organism: Streptomyces sp. NPDC079141 (assembly GCF_040686775.1). Taxonomy (NCBI): domain Bacteria; kingdom Bacillati; phylum Actinomycetota; class Actinomycetes; order Kitasatosporales; family Streptomycetaceae; genus Streptomyces; species Streptomyces sp. NPDC079141. The sequence continues at coordinate 100,104 of NZ_JBFBLP010000009.1, forward strand.
CCAACTCCATGGTCGCCGGCATCAACCTCGCGGTGTTCAAGAACACCAAGAACATCGACGGCGCCAAGCAGTTCGTGGAGTTCATGACCAGCGACGAGGAGCAGAAGATCCTCAACAGCGCCTACGGCTCCATACCGCCGGTCAAGTCCGCCCAGGACGACCCGGCGTTCAACACCCCCGCCCTCGCCGTCCTCCGCGACACCCTCGCCACCAGCGCCACCGCGCTGCCCCAGGTCCCCGACGAGTCGCAGTTCGAGACCGTCGTCGGCACCGCCGTGAAGGAACTCTTCGCCGACGCCGCTGCCGGACGCGCGGTCACCACCGAGTCGGTGCGCGAGAAGCTCGAAAAGGCCCAGCAGCAGATGCCCAACCAGTGAGCACGGACACCCCCATGACGACCACCACCGCTGCCCGGGGCACCGGCGAGCGGACGGCACGCAAGCACGACCCCGGAGCGGCACCGCGCAAGCGCCGCTCCGGGCGGCTGCGCCGCATCTCGCTGCCGTACCTGCTGCTGCTTCCCGCCCTGCTCCTCGAACTCCTGGTCCACCTGGTGCCGATGGTCATCGGCATCGTCGTCAGCTTCAAGGAGCTCACCCAGTTCTACATCCGGGACTGGAGCACCGCCCCCTGGTCCGGCCTGGACAACTACGCCGTCTCCGTCGACTTCGACGCCCCCGTGGGCGAGGCCCTGCTCAAGTCCTTCGTCACCACCTGCCTGTTCACCGTCCTCTCGGTCGGCCTGTGCTGGCTGCTGGGCACGGCCGCGGCCGTCTACCTCCAGGAGACCTTCCGCGGCCGGGGCCTGCTGCGCACGATCTTCCTGGTGCCGTACGCGCTGCCCGTCTACGCCGCCGTCATCACCTGGGCGTTCATGTTCCAGCGCGACAACGGCCTGGTGAACCACGTGCTCCACGACCAGCTGGGGCTCACCGACACACCGCCGTTCTGGCTCATCGGCGACAACAGCTTCGTCACCCTGCTCGTCGTCTCGGTGTGGAAGGGCTGGCCGTTCGCCTTCCTCATCGTCATGGCCGGGCTCCAGAACATCCCCAGGGACCTCTACGAGGCCGCCGCGCTCGACGGAGCGGGCGTGTGGCAGCAGATCCGCCGCATCACCCTGCCGTCGCTGCGCCCGGTCAACCAGGTCCTCGTGCTGGTGCTGTTCCTGTGGACGTTCAACGACTTCAACACCCCCTTCGTCCTGTTCGGGAGGGCGGCACCGGAGGCCGCGGACCTCATCTCCCTGCACATCTACCAGTCGTCGTTCCAGACCTGGAACTTCGGCACCGGCTCCGCGATGTCGGTCCTGCTGCTCCTGTTCCTGCTCGCGGTGACGGGCGTCTACCTCCTGCTGACCTCCCGCGGAAGGAAGGCCACCGATGCCTAGGCCCCGCTCCCCGATGGCGCCCCCGCAGTCGTTCCTGTGGAGCCGGCGGATCTTCCTCACGCTCCTGACCGGCTTCGTCCTGCTGCCGGTCTACGTGATGATCTCCAGCTCCCTCAAACCGCTCCAGGACGTCTCGGGCAAGTTCACCTGGCTGCCCTCCGACCTCACCGTCCGCCCCTACTTCGACATCTGGGAAACCGTCCCGCTGGCGGACTACTTCACCAACTCGCTCATCGTGGCGGGCGCGGCCACCGTCTGCTCCGTCACCATCGCCGTCTTCGCCGCGTACGCCGTCAGCCGCTACCACTTCCGCGGCAAGCGCGTCTTCACCGTGACGGTGCTCTCCACCCAGATGTTCCCGGGCATCCTCTTCCTGCTGCCGCTCTTCCTCATCTACGTCAACATCGGCAACGCCACCGGCATCGCCCTGTTCGGCTCCCGCGGCGGACTGATCCTGACCTACCTCACCTTCTCGCTGCCGTTCTCCATCTGGATGCTCATCGGGTACTTCGACTCGGTGCCCAAAGACCTCGACGAGGCCGCGAAGGTGGACGGATGCGGGCCGCTGGGCGCCCTCTTCCGGGTCATCGTGCCCGCGGCGGTCCCCGGCATCGTCGCCGTCGCCGTGTACGCGTTCATGACCGCCTGGGGCGAGGTCCTGTTCGCCTCCGTCATGACCAACGACACCACCCGCACCCTCGCGGTCGGGCTCCAGGGCTACTCCACCCAGAACGACGTGTACTGGAACCAGATCATGGCCGCCTCCCTCGTCGTGAGCCTGCCCGTCGTCGCCGGCTTCCTTCTTCTCCAGCGCTACCTGGTCACCGGCCTGACCGCCGGGGCCGTCAAGTGACCGCGCGCCCGACCGACCCAGAGAGGTTCTCTGTGCCCGAACCGATAGACCTCGCCGCCTTCCCCGACGACTTCAGCTGGGGCACGGCCACGTCCGCCTACCAGATCGAGGGCGCCGTCGCCGAGGACGGCCGCACCCCCTCCATCTGGGACACCTTCTCCCACACCCCGGGCAAGGTCGACCACGACGACCACGGCGACGAGGCCTGCGACCACTACCACCGGTGGCCCGAGGACGTGGCGCTGATGCGGCAACTCGGCACCGACGCCTACCGCATGTCCCTCGCCTGGCCGCGCGTCGTGCCCGGCGGCGACGGCCCGGTCAACCCGGCCGGCCTCGACTTCTACGACCGGCTCGTCGACGCTCTCCTGGCGGCGGGCATCACCCCGAACATCACCGTCTACCACTGGGACCTGCCGCAGACGCTCCAGGACCGCGGCGGCTGGACCGTCCGCGACACGGCGGAACACCTCGCCGCCTACACCTCCGCCGTGGCCGCGCGGCTGGGCGACCGGGTCACCCGGTGGGCCACCCTCAACGAGCCCCTGTGCTCCGCCTGGATCGGCCACCTCGAAGGCCGGATGGCCCCCGGCCTCACCGACCTCACCGCCGCCGTGCGCGCCTCGTACCACCTGCTGCTCGGGCACGGCCTGGCCACGCAGGCGATCCGCGCGGCCGTGCCGGGCGCCGAGATCGGCCTGGTGACCAACCACTCCACCGTCGCGGCCGCCTCGACCCGGCCGCAGGACCTCGCGGCGGCCGCCCGCATGGACGGCCACAGCAACCGCTGGTGGCTCGACCCGGTCTACGGCCGCGGATTCCCCGCCGACATGCGGGAGTTGTACGGCGTGGAACTGCCCGAGCGACCCGGCGACCTCGACACCATCGCCGCGCCCCTGGACTGGCACGGCCTCAACTACTACTTCCCGGCGACCGTGACCGACGACCCCGAAGGGCCCGTCCCGTACGCCAGAGAGGTCAGCCTGCCCGACGTACCGCGCACCGGCATGGACTGGCAGATCGACGCCGACGGCCTGGAAGCCCTGCTGCTCCGGCTGACCGACGACTACGGCGTGCGCAGGCTGTACGTCACCGAGAACGGCTCGGCCTTCCCCGACACCGTCGCGCCGGACGGCACCGTCCACGACCCCGAGCGCACCCGCTACCTGGAACAGCACGTGGCCGCCTGCGCCCGCGCCCTGCGCAAGGGCGCACCGCTGGCCGGGTACTACGCCTGGTCCCTGCTCGATAACTTCGAGTGGGCCTACGGCTACGACAAGCGGTTCGGGCTGGTCCACGTCGACTACGCGACACAGACCCGAACGATGAAGACGAGCGGCCGGCGTTATGCCGACCTCATCCGCGCCCACCGGCAGGCGCACGCCTGACGCACGAAGGCCGTGCCGCCGGCGAGAACGCGGCGGCACGGCCTCGGACGAGGTGGGCCGGACGGTGCGTCAGGCGATGGACGCCGACAGGATGGCCGACACCGCCACATTGCAGGACGCCGTCACCCAGACCGCCGGGTGGTGCTCCGCCTCGACCAGCGTCACGCCCAGCCGGCCCGGCGTGATCAGGTCCACCACGAGGAACGCCACGGCCATCATCACCAGGCCCAGCACACCGAACGCGGCGGTCGAGGCCAGCCCCTTGCCGAAGTCGTCGTACGTCGTCCAGATGGACGTGAACACGATGCCGCCGATACCGAGCAGCGCCGAGCTGAGCAGCACCGCGGCATTGCGGTTGCGCTGCTCCCAGATGAGCCGGCCGAGCTTTCCGGGCGTCAGCACGTCGATCAGGACGATGCCGAGGACCAGCAGGACCAGGCCGAGGGCGCCGTAAGCGCTGGCCCGGCCGAGTCCGTTGACGATGTCGCTCATGGGGTGGCCGGCTCCGTACTGTGAGGGATCGTGAATGATCGCGGTCAAGGAGATGCAAAATGTAGCGCACCTGTTCGACGCGGCGGCAACACCCGTGCCGTCCTTGCCTCCTGGCTCGGAAGCAGGTGCCGTCAGCCGGTCCGCAGCGTCTTCTTGGCCAGCTCGTACGCCGGAAGCATGGCCCGGTGCTCCTCGGTGTCCAGCCCGCCCAGATGCAGGACGACCGGCCCTCGCGGCGTCGTGACGGCCAGGGCGCGCTCCTCCTTGGTCTCCTCAAGGATCTCGCTGGTGTAGAGGTACTCCACCTCGGCGCCGGTGAGGCCGCCCGTGGTGAACGTGCGGTACCGCTCCTTGCTCACGCCGTCCTCGGCCGCCACGAACGCCTTCAGCACGGTGCGGGCGTCGTCGTCGCCCGGTTCGCCCGTCCACACACGGAGAAATCCGATGTTCCCGGCGGGCTTGGCGTCGACCTCGCAGGCCGCGGTGACCGGCCCCTGGTGCAGCAGGGCGTCGGCGAGCTCCTCGGCCAACTCGCCGTCCGCCTCCGTGGAGCCGTCGACGGCCTCCGCGGTCCACTCCTCGGCGATGTCGAAGGTGACGGGCAGCTCACAGTCGGAGCCCTTCGCCCCGAGCGACCCACCGCTGCGCGCGACGGAGGCCGCCGACGCCGACGTACTCTCCGCCGCCTTCGCGTCGTCCTCGGCCCCCGCCGAACACCCCGTCAACACCACGGCCAACGCCACCGCACACACCGCGCGACGCCCCGCCGCACCCGCCCCGACCAGCACTTGCATCTCCCCTCGGAAACCCGGCGGGACACAGTAGCCGAGGCCCGAGGCGTCCGCCCCGGAGGGCTGGTCCTACCGAGGCCGGTCGGCCGACGACGGCGCCTGCTGCCGGAAGGCCCAGTCCATCTTCGGTTCCATCGCGAAGCGGAAGAGGCGCTGCACCGGCGGTGTGCACAGTGCCGTCACGACCGCTCCGGCGATCAGGGTGACGGTGATCTCCCCGAGCGGCTTGTGGAACCAGCCGTTGTCCGACCAGTGCCAGCGGTTCGCGGCCTGGATGAAGAAGCCGTGCAGCAGATAGCCGTAGAGCGTGCCCGCGCCCAGTGCCGTGAACCACATGCCGCGCCTCGGTACGAGCGCCAGGAAGCAGGTGACCAGGACGACCGAGCAGCCGAAGAGGGCCAGCGTCATGATGGGCCCGGACCAGACCGGTGCGGCCAGCTGCTCCGCGCTGGTGCGGTGGAAGAACCAGGCGTAGTTCATCCGCGGGACCGCCCAGTAGGCCACGACGGAGGCACCGAGCAGGACGGGCAGGGCCAGCAGCCGCACCTCGCGGCGGCGCACCATCTCGAAGTGCTTCGGCTTCAGGCACAGGCCGAGCACGAAGTAGGGCAGGAACTGCAGGGCGCGCTGAAGGTCCAGGTCCTTGCCGATGGACGGCGTCATGGTGGCCAGCATCGCGACGGCGAGGGCCAGCGGGAGCGGCCAGCGGACCGCGTTCCACAGCGGAGTGGTCAGCCGCCAGATGAACAGCGCCGCCAGGAACCAGGTCAGGTACAGCGGGTCCAGCAGGCTGATCTGCCGCTCGGGCTCGTTGTCCGTCCACCGGGTGAAGAAGGTGTAGGCCACCTCGAAGACGACGTACGGGACGGCGACCCCGGTCACCAGCCGCTTGATGCGACCCGGGCTCGCGTCGAAGCTCCGCGAGAAGTAGCCGGAGATCACGATGAAGGCCGGCATGTGGAAGGCGTAGACGACCATGTACAGCGCGGTCACCGTCCGGCTCTCGGACCGCAGCGGCTCCCACGCGTGTCCCATCGCCACCAGCACGATGGCCAGGTACTTGGCGTTGTCGAAGAACGCGTCCCGCTGCTTGACCGACCGACCGGTCCGCCCGGCCGGCGCGGCGCCGGACTCCGGAGGCGGCGGTGCCTGCCCGGGTATGCGCGAAAGCAGCGATTGCTGCACGATTCCTTCCCGACGGAACCCAGACAGAGCAGAACACCTCTTACAGAAGTTACCTATGCGACCCGTGTGCCGGACGTGTGGGACACCGTAGCGACGGCTGTGCAGGCGCGTAAACCCGGATGGTCATGATGTGACCGTCGTGGCACCGCGCGGTCAGTCGTGCGCGCCGAGCTGTCCGTGGACCGCCGCCACCGACTCCTCGGGGCTGGTGCGCCCGGTGACGGACACCTCCAGGTACCGGGTACCGCTCGCCTCGTGACGTGAACGCACCGCGGGCGCGCCCTGTGCGGCGCACGGAACGATCACGACGACCCCGTTGCGCGCGAGCACCTCGGCGATCAGGCCCAGGCGGCCCGTGTCGGCGCACAGGTCGTCGTAGCGGTCGAGCACCTCCACCCGCCGCCGCTCGGCCTGCAGTCGCTCCGCCAGCGCATAGGCGGCGGCCAGCCGGTCGGCCGTCGGCAGGCCGGTCACCCACACCGTCGCCCCCGGACAGGTGCACCGGCACCTCGGCTCGCTCAACTCGGGTATCCCCAGGTGCGGGCGATGTCGCGCAGCGCGGGCGGAACGTCGGCCGGGTCGGGCAGCGGCCGAGCCTTCTGGACTTTCCCGGACTTTATGTTGTCGCTCCAGTCGCCGATGAACGGCACGAACGGACCGTGATCGACTTTTCGGTACTCCAGCATGCGCGGCGTCCATTCCACGCCGAGAAACGCGCATATCTCCTGGGTGACCTCGACGGGTCTTTCGGTGAGTTCCTCATAGCGGACCGTGAGTCCGGGCAGTGCCTGCCGGGCCGCCTCGACCGCCTCGACATACCCGAGCACCTCCCGCACCGTCGCCTCCGGATCCCGGTCCGGACGGCCGGTGATCAGCGAGCTCACCATCGACGCCGGGTGGCGCAGCAGGAAGATGTACCGCGCCCGCGGCCACCCCTCGTGCAGCCGCTCCCACACCGCGGCGTTGCCCGGAGTCTTGTCGACGATGATCTGCTTCCCGCTGCGCACGAGCTCGCGGTGCAGGATCCGGTCCCACAGCAGATACTCCAACTCCCGCTGATCGAGGTCGAGTTCGGTCATCGCCTTCTTGGTGTACGGCTTGGTGAGATCGACGGCCAGCGTACGCAGGTGCATCTCGTGCGGGGCGCGGATCAGGGGGTGGCTGTTGAGCAGTACCCGCAGGAGCGTGGAGCCCGAGCGCACGGAGGAGAGGACGAACACCGGGTCCGGTACGAGCCGGTGGGCCGACCGGGGAACGGGGCGCACGACCCGCTTCCGGATCCGGCGTCGGATCCCGCGGGCCACACGGCGGACACCCGGGCCGCTCCAGTCCATGACTCACGCCTCCCTGCTCACCGCGCGCGAAGCATTTTTCCTCCCGTTGAATTGCCTTGACGATACCGCTGTTGAACGGTGGACCAGTCCTGGCCGAGCACTGGGAATTCCCTGAGAAAAGCGCGAGACGGACATATTCGGACGTACGGAATCCGGTGTGAGCTTGCGATGACCGGGGCCGTCACGGCAGGGTTCCGTCGTGTGGCAACTCTGCTGATCGTGCACCACACGCCCTCGCCCAACTGCCAGGCGATGCTGGAGGCCGTCGTCTCCGGGGCGACCGCGCCCGAGATCGAGAACGTACGGGTGGTACGGCGCGCGGCGCTGGCCGCCACGGCGTCCGATGTGCTGGACGCCGACGCCTACCTGCTCGGCACCCCGGCCAACCTCGGCTATATGTCCGGCGCCCTGAAGCATTTCTTCGACCAGGTCTACTACCCCTGCCTGGACGCCACGCGCGGCCGGCCCTTCGGCTACTACGTGCACGGCGGGAACGACGTCACCGGGGCGGTCCGCTCCATCGAGTCGATCACGACCGGCCTCGGCTGGCGGCGCACGGTCGATGCCGTGACCGTGACCGGCGAGCCCGCCAAGGCCGACGTCGAGGCGTGCTGGGAGCTCGGGGCGACGCTCGCGGCGGGGCTGATGGGCTGACCTGCCCCAGGAGGAAACGACAGCGGGCGGCGACGGACCTTCCGTCGCCGCCCGCTCGGGGGCCTTCGTCGATCAGACTGCCGGAGCCGGGTAGGTCGGGTACTCCACGCCGGAGACGTACTGGACGACCCGGATGACCTGGCACGAGTAGCCGAACTCGTTGTCGTACCAGAGGTAGAGGATGGCGTTGTCACCCTCGACCTTGGTGGCGCCGGCGTCGACGATCGAGGCGTGACGCGAGCCGATGAAGTCGTTCGACACCGCGTCGGGGGCGGTGATGAAGTCGATCTGGCGCTTGAGCGGCGAGGTCAGCGACACATTGCGCAGGTAGTCCAGGACCTCCTCGCGGGTCGTCGCGCGGCCGAGCTGAAGGTTCAGGATCGCGATCGAGACGTCCGGCACCGGCACCCGGATCGAGCTGCCGGTGATCTTCGCCTTGAGGTCCGGGAGCGCCTTGGCGACGGCGGAGGCCGCACCGGTCTCGGTGATGACCATGTTCAGCGGCGCCGAACGGCCGCGCCGGTCCGACTTGTGGTAGTTGTCCAGCAGGTTCTGGTCGTTCGTGAACGAGTGGACGGTCTCCACGTGGCCGCGCAGCACGCCGTACTCGTCGGCCATCGCCTTCAGCGGCGGCACGATCGCGTTGGTGGTGCAGGAGGCGCAGGACAGGACCTGCTCGTCCGGCTTGATCGTGTCGTGGTTGACGCCGTGCACGATGTTCGGGACGTCGCCCTTGCCGGGCGCGGTCAGGACGACCTTGTCGACACCGGGACGCAGGTGCTGGGACAGCCCCTCGCGGTCGCGCCACTTGCCGGTGTTGTCGATGAGGATGGCGTCCTTGATGCCGTACGCCGTGTAGTCGATCTCCGACGGGTCGTTGGCGTAGATCACCTTGATCTCGTTGCCGTTGGCGATGATCGTGCTGTTCGCCTCGTCGACCGTGATCGTGCCCTGGAACTGGCCGTGGATGGAGTCCCGGCGCAGCAGCGAGGCCCGCTTGACGATGTCCTGGTCGCCGCCGCCGCGCACGACGATGGCCCGCAGCCGCAGGCCGTTGCCGGAACCGGCCTTCTCTATGAGCAGCCGGGCGACCAGACGGCCGATGCGCCCGAAGCCGTACAGAACGACGTCACGGCCCTCGCCGCGCTCGATCTTGTTGGCGCCCGTGGCACCGGCGACGGCCTCGGCGGTGAACTCCGCCACCGACAGACCGCGGTCGTCCGACCTGTATGTCGCGGCCAGCATGCCGATGTCGATCTGGGCCGGGCCGAGGTCGAGAGCGGTCAGCGCCTGCAGGAAGGGCAGCGTGTCGGTGACCGACAGTTCCTCACCGGCGATCTGGCGGGCGAACCGGTGGGTCTTGAGGATGCTCACCACCGACTTGTTCACCAAGGAGCGGCTGTGCAGCAGGACCGTCACATCCCGCTCGCGGTGCAGCTTCCCGATGATCGGGATCATCGACTCCGCGATCTCCTCGCGGTTCTTCCAGTTGGTGAACGAGTCGTCGTTGACAGTCACAGAAGTCTCTTTCGAGCTAGGCGGTGCTCATATGCTAACCGCCCACGTCGGGAGCCTGTCAGGGGGGCCCGGAGACTGGGACGAGCGCCACATTCGGCACGGACGGTCAGGCCGAGAGCTTCGTGGTGAGCGACAGCTGCACCTGACGGCGCCGTCTGGGGGCGCGTCCGCGACCGCGTGAAATAGTCTTGATGCGCCGTCACGCAGTCCAGGAGCCGATCGGGAGGCGAAGTGCCGGACCGCACCATCGAATTCGGCAAGTACGGTGCCCGCGGCATCAAGGGCCACGAGGCCGTCGCCCGCCAACTCGACGCCCTGGCCGGTTTCGTCGTCACCCCCGTCACGGCCCGCCGCGGACTGCTGGCCCGGCTGCACTACCTCACCCGTACCGACCACGCCCGCGCCGCCGCCCGCGAGGCCGGCCTCACGGTCACCGACCGCACGCTCAAGGCCTGGCTGGACGGCAGACGCACCCCCTCGCGGCGCAACCTGGAACGGATCGAGTCCGCCTACCTCCTGGTCCGCCGGCGCAACGTCTCCGTCTACCTCCTGCGCCGCCTCAACGCCGCAGGCCGGGGCACCCGGGTGGAGTTCCACCCCCTCAACCAGTCCCAGGTGGACCGCCCCCGCCAGCGCGTCGTGGAATACCGCACCCTGAACGTCCGCCACTGGGACCGGATCGTCGAGGCGTGGTCCGCGAGCGACTACGAAGGCCTCGACGAGGCATGGATCAACGACGTGGTCGTGGACCTGGGTTCCCAGTGGGGTCAGTACGAGTACGTCACGAACATCGGCTTCGCCGCCTGAATCGGGCCGCGCGGCCCGCCTTCAGCGGTGACGCGCGACCTCACATATAGCCGTCCTGTCTCGTCGAAGTGGGTGGGAGCACAGCGACCGAGGAGGCAGACGCCGGCATGACCACACCGCCCGACCCCGGCCTGAGCGCGATCATGAGCGAGCGACGGCAGCTGATCAATCTTGCCTACCGGCTCCTGGGCTCCCTCGCCGACGCCGAGGACGTCGTACAGGAGACCTACGCCCGCTGGTACGCCCTGTCCCGGCAGCAGCAGGAGGAGATCGCGTCCCCCGGCGGCTGGCTGACGACCGTCGCCGGCCGCATCTGCCTCGACCTGCTCGGCTCGGCCCGGGCCAGGCGGGAGCGCTACGTCGGCGAATGGCTCCCGGAGCCGGTGCCCGACCGCACGGAGTGGATCAGCGGACGGTCGGGCGCCACCCCGGCCGACCCGGCCGACCGGGTCACCCTCGACGAGTCGGTCAGCATGGCCTTTCTCGTCGTCCTCGAATCGATGACCCCGGCCGAACGCGTCGCGTTCATCCTGCACGACGTCTTCCGGTACCCCTTCGCAGAAGTCGCCGCGATCGTCGGCCGCACGCCGGCGGCCTGCCGCCAACTGGCCTCCTCGGCCCGCCGCCGCATCCGCACGACACAGACCCCCACGACCACCCCCACGGCGCACCGCGCCGACCTCGTCCGTGCCTTCAAACAGGCCTGGGAGGCCAAGGACATCGACGCCCTCATCGCCGTACTGGCCCCCGACGCCACCGCGACGGGCGACGGCGGAGGTCGCGTCAGGGCCGCACTCCACCCGGTCGAAGGCGCCGAGGAGATCGCACGCTTCTACGTCCTTCGCGCCGCCGTGCCTCCCGGCCTGACGCTGCTGGAATGCACGGTGAACGGCCAGCCCGGACTGGCGGCCCAACAGGACGGCGTCACCGTCTCGGTGCTGGCGTTCGACATCGCGGGGGAGCGGATCCACCGCATCTGGGCCGTGCTCAACCCGGACAAGCTCCGGCCTTGGAAGAGCGGCTAGTTGAGGGTGTCGGGGTCCGGGCCGGTGCGCAGACCGCGGTCGAGGGCGGCGATGGCGGCCATCTCCTCGTCGCTGAGGGAGAAGTCGAAGACGTCGATGTTCTCCCGGATCCGGGCGGGGGTGACCGACTTGGGAATGACGACGTTGCCGAGCTGGAGGTGCCAGCGCAGCACGATCTGGGCCGGCGACTTGCCGTGCCGCTCCGCGATCGTGGTCAGCGGGGCCTCGGCGAGCACCGCGCCCTGGGCCAGCGGGCTCCAGGCCTCGGTGGCGATGCCGAGCTCGGCGTGCAGGGCGCGCAGCTCCGACTGCTGCAGTCCGGGGTGGAGCTCGATCTGGTTGACGGCCGGGACCAGCGAGGCACCGTCCAGCAATCGGCGCAGGTGGGCGGGCTGGAAGTTGGACACACCGGCCGTGCGGACCCTGCCGTCGGCCACCAGCTGCTCGATGGCCTTCCAGGAGTCCCGGTACAGATCGCGGGCCGGCGTCGGCCAGTGGATGAGGTACAGGTCGACGTGGTCCAGGCCGAGCTTGGCGAGGCTCGCGTCGAATGCCTTGAGGGTGGCGTCGTAGCCCTGGTCGGCGTTCCACAGCTTCGTGGTGACGAACAGCTCCTCGCGGGCGATGCCGGAGGCGGCGAGCGCCTGGCCGACGCCGGCCTCGTTGCCGTAGATCGCGGCGGTGTCGATGGAGCGGTAGCCGGCTTCGAGCGCCGCGGTGACGGCGGCGGTGGTCTCGGCGTCGGGGACCTGGAAGACACCGAAGCCGAGCTGCGGTATCTCGACGCCGTTGTTGAGGGTGAGGGTGGGGACCGGGGTGGTCATGTGCGGATCTTCCTTGCTGTGGACGGCGGGAGGCGACGAACGCGCCCGATTGCGCCAGGTGCTTACGAGCGATGACAATAATTGCACACGCGGGATAAGCGCAAGCGGGGATCGTTCGCGCTACGTCGCGGCCTGTCGCGTCACGCGGTAGCGGAGGTAGATGACCTGGGAGCTGAAGGTGCGGGTCTCGACGAGTTCGAGATCCTCCCGGCGCTCACCCTGGGGAAAGTAGGAAAGGCCGCCGCCGACCAGCACCGGGTAGACCCTGACCCGGTACTCGTCGATCAGACCCGCCGCGGCCGCCTCGGCGGCGAGAGTCGCGCCGCCGATCGCGATGTTGCCCTCCCCGGGCTCGGCTCGCAGCCGCTCGATCTCCTCCACCGGGCCGCCGGCGGCCAGGCGGGCATTGCCCTGCACCGCCGACAGCGTGGTGGAGAAGACCACCTTGGGGAGCGCGTTCCAGAGCGCTGCCCATTCGAGCCTGGCGGCGTCGAGTGACGGATCCTGGTCGGCGGTCTCCCAGTACAGCATCGTCTCGTACAGCCGTCGCCCCAGGAGATAGACGTCGAGCTGTCGGATCTCGTCGATCCAGGAGCGAAAGACGTCATCGTCGGGCGCCGTCCAGTTGAAGTCGCCGTCCGGCCCGGCGATGTAGCCGTCGAGTGAGACGTTCATCGAATAGGTCACGCTGCGCATCGCAAGCCCTCCTCGGTGACGGCTTCGACAGTACGACCGCCGAAGCCCCGGGACTCCTCGCGGCTCGCGGGATCCTCTCAGTCCGTGCCGGTCCGCCTCTCCAGACGGCTGCCCCGCGGAAGCGTGACGGACATGATGTCGCTGGGTCCGTCCAGCGCGATGCGGTGCCACCGCCCGCGCGGCACGATGGCGGCCGTTCCGGACGCCAGCTTGATCTCCTCCTCTCCGTCCCCGGCCTGTTCCGGACGGAGGACGAGACGTATGCCACCGGTGAGACAGGCGACGACTTCGTCCGCCTCGGTGTGGATCTCCCAGTGGTCGGCGTGGACGTCGGCGTCGGTCTCCACGTGGAAGGTCATCACCTGCCAGCCCTCCCGCTGGGGGTCGAACACCGGCTCCTCGGCCCGTACTTGGCCGCCCGGCCGGATGTGGAGGAACGAGGAGAAGAGGTCGATCGGGGTCACGGTCATGCCCGTGGGTCCTTCCTGTGACGGTGTGGCAAGGGGAGAGGGTTCACTCGGCCAGGGCGCGGCGCAGGGCGGCGGCGAGCTCGGCGATCTGCCGCTGGGACACTTCGGCGGACAGGATCGCCTGCGAGCCGTGGAACGTGCCCGCCCACTGGTGCAGTTCGACCGAGACGCCCGCCTGCAGCAGGCGCAGCGCGTAGGCGATGTCCTCGTCCCGGTTCGGGCAGAGCTCCGCGGTGGCGACGTAGGCGGGCGGCAGGCCGGACAGGTCGGTGGCCCGTGCGGGTGCGGCGTACGGCGTGGCGGGGTGTGTGCCCAGGTAGTGCCGCCAAGCCGTGGCGACCTTGTCGCTGTCCATCCAGGGCGTGTCGGTGAAGTTCCGCCGCGACCAGGTCTCCTGCCGGTCGTCGAGCCCGGGCTGGCTGAGCAGTTGGAAGCGGATCCGCGGGCCCTGCTGGTCGCGGGCCCGCAAGGCCACCGCGGCCGCGAGCCCGCCGCCGGCGCTGTGTCCGCCGACCGCGATCCGCTCGGCGTCGATGCCCAGTTCGTCCGCGTGCTCGGCCGCCCAGGTCAGCACGGCGTAGGTGTCGTCGAGGGCGGCCGGGAACGGGTTCTCCGGGGCCAGCCGGTAGCCCACCGAGATCACCACGACGTCGGCGCCCGCCGCGATCCGGGCGGCCCACGGGTGCTCGGTGTCCAGATCGCCCATGACGAACGCGCCGCCGTGCAGCCAGATGATCGCGCCCCGCGCGTGGTGCGGGCGGTAGATCCGCACCGGCACCTCCGGCTCGGCGGGCACCGTGCGGTCCTCGACCTCCAGGCCCGTGGTGTCCGGCGGCGGCAGCGTGGCGGCCAGGGCGGCCAAGTTCTTGCGCTCGGTGACCGGGTCGGTGAGGTCGGCGCGGGGGAACAACGGGACGAATGCTTCGAGTTCAGGGTCCATGCGGCCATCCTCACGGCCGGCCGACCCCGACGGCATCCGCCAACTGTCGCGCGTCACCCGCGCGTTGCGCGCCGATCGGCGCATATCCTCCCGACATGGAGGCACTGGCCGTACGGTTGTCGCAGCTGGACACACAGAGCGAGGGCGCGATCCGCGTCGTCATGTTCTACGACACCCTCATGCGCCGGCGGGTGGATCTCCCGGCGCTCGCCCGGGCCTCGGCGGGCCTGGCCGAGTGCGTGGCCGGGATCCGGCTGCACGGCACCGGGCGGGCCGTCCGCATGGCACCCGACGGCAGGGAGGCCGCCGGTACTCCCTCGCCGCCCCCGTCCACGACGCTGCCGATCACCCTCGACGAGGAGGAGATCGGCACGGTGTGGCTGGAACGCCCCGGCCCGCCCGGCTCCCTCGACGAAGTGCTCCTGGACCGGCTGGCCATCGCCGCCGCGGCGGTCGTCGAGCGCTACGGCCCGGCCCGCACCACCATGGCCGACCCCGCCCTCGTCGAACTGGCGATCAGCGCCGACAGCGACGAGGCCGCCAGGGCGCGGGCGCTACGGCTGCTGGGCTTCGCAGCCGACCTGCCGGTCCACGTCGTCGCCGTACGGTCACGGCTGCCGCTCGACCGGATCGGCGGGCTGATCTGCCCGGCCCGCCCGGTGAAGGCGGCACCGCTGGCCGACGCGGGCGTCATCCTCGCCACCACCGTGGACCGGACCCGCTTCCCGGCAGGAGTGTGCGCGGGCATCGGCGCCGCCGACAGCCCCGACCGCTCCTGGCACGAAGCCCGCACCGCCCTCCGCTTCACCACACCCCGCGAGCCGGTCGTCCACCACGGCAGCCTCGGGGCGCTGGCGCTGCTCGCGCAGCTCCCCGAGGGCGCCGCGCGTGCGAACCCCGATGTGGCCGCGATCGCGAACGTCGCCGCCAGCCCGGACGACCTGGAGACCCTGGACGTCTACTGCGCCACCGGTTCCCTGCGCCGGGCCGCGGACTGTCTCCATCTGCACCACAGCAGCGTGGCCCGCCGACTCGAACAGCTCGGCCGGACCCTCGGCATCGAACTCACCGAGCCCACGGGCCTGATGAGAGCCCGGCTCGCGCTGGCCGCCTGGCGGCTGCTGGAGAACTGAGGACGGGCTCAGACCTCGTCGGCCCCCCACATGTCCCGCACCTGGTCCAGGCGGCGGTAGGCCTCGTCGAACCAGGCGTCGGTCAGCGGGACGGTCACGGTCACCGTCGTCAGGGACGTCGAGTCGTCCGTGACCGTGACCTGGCACCGGTCGTCGTCCTCGTCGCGCTCGACGAACAGCGACGGAGCGCGTGTGCCCTCGCGCCAGGCGATGTCCTTCCCGGCGTCGAGCAGGTCCAGGGCCGACTGCCACTGCCCCAGATCCCCGGGGAAGACCCAGGTCCGGAGGGTGCCCCGGACGAAGGGGGTGTCGACCCGGAACTCCCCGACGAGGACGTCCGCTTCGCCATGAGGGCCCCGAGCGTCCCTCCCCGTGATCCGCAGGACAACACTGTTGCCCTCGCCTTCCAGACGGATCAGATCGATCGGCTCCACGCTCATGACGGCCCCTCCCGGCTTGCTCCCGCTGGTGCCGAACACTATCCGGCGGCACGCGAGCGGCCGGGAGGGGTGGGCCCCGTCCTAACCCCAGGCGTTCCAGCTGTCCCAGTTCTCGGCGTCGAAGCCGAGCCGGCCGAGCCGGTCCGCGGCCCAGTTGTCGCCGGACTTGTCGATGACGGTGCCGCCGACGGTGTAGTTCTCCAGCTTCAGGCCGCGGCCGTCGCGGGTCTCGTTGCCGAGGGTCACCTTCTGCCCGGCGGCGTCGGTGTACCGCTTGAGCAGGCTGATCTGGGAGCCGGCGTCGAGTTGGTTCCAGGCGTCGATCCTGAGGTTCTTGACGTGGATGTTCTCGGTGCTGGAGAGCGCGAAGACACGGATCGCGCAGTTCGCCATGCCCTCGACGGTGATGTTCTCGAAGGTCATGTTCCGCACCCAGGCGTTCGGATCGGCCTTGGTGGTCGAGCCCATGTCCTCCCAGTGGGAGGAGGAGTTGAGGACGCAGGTGTTGTACTTGACGTCCTTCCAGTACATGCGGTTGTGGATGACGTGGGTGTTGTTGACCCGCACGTTGTCGATGGTGCGAGGGGTCCAGCCCCACTGGATGACGGGACCGTTCTCGTTCTTCCAGATCACGGTGTTATCGATGCTCACGTCGCTGTGGTACAGCTTCAGCACGTCGTCGTTGGCGTTGAAGAAGGTGTTCTTCATGGTGCTGCCGCGGTAGAGCTCGATGCCGTCGGTCTGCCAGTACCAGGAGCCGACCTGCTTGTAGTTGTCGACCCGCATGCTGAACGTCTCCTCGTCGCCGTAGACCACGAAGGAGTGGTAGGGCGGCTCGTTGATCGTCACGCCCTGAAGGTCGAGGTGCTGCTGCCGGCCCTGGGCCGAGGCGAACTGGAGCATCTTCACGCAGGAGGCGTGGCAGTTGGACGCGCCGCTGAGGTGGTCGTAGTTGTTGTTGGTGTCCGCCTCGTAGACGTACTGCTCACCGGAGAGCACCCCGTGGCCGGTCACCTTGTACAGGCCCTGGCTGTCGTGGGGGAAGCGGATGGCGCCCTTCACATAGGCGCCGGGGGCGAGGTAGACCCACTTGACCTGCTGGGGCAGCAGGGCGTGGTACTTCGAGGTCATGTAGTAGGTGCCGGGCCGGAAGTACACGATCTCCTCGCTGATCGTGTTCAGGTTCGTGACCCGGCCCTGGGGCGGGTAGTACGTGCTGCCCGACTCCGGCGTCGGGATCAGCCGGTCCCTCTCCGTGCCGGTCGGGGTGGGCTCGGCGAAGATCATCATGGAGTTGCGGGGCTCGGTGTGGACGGCCCGGTTGCCGTTGCCCGCGCTGGTGGTGAGCTTGCCCGCGTCGTCCGCGGGGCCGGACATGTCGTTGTAGGCCGTGTAGAGCTGCGGGGCGAACTCGACCGAGAAGCGGTAGCCCTTGGCGTCGTAGGGGACCTTGACGCGGACGGTGTCGCCGTCGACGAGCTGCTTGGCGAAGTCCAGGCCGCGGGGTCGGATCGTGACCTGGTCGGCCGAGGAGATCCGCTGGCCGGTGCGCAGCGAGACATCGACCCAGACGTCGGTGGCGTACTGGAAGGACGACCAGCTCATGGTCAGGTTCGCGGCCGAGGAGAACTCGGCGCCGTCCTCCTTGGTGTAGCCGATCTTCCCTTTGCCGCTGCGGGGGATGCTCATGTACGCGAACGAGTCGTACTTCGTCCTCGGGGCCGCGGTGGTGGCGACCTGGACGTCGTAGAACGACGACCGCCGCACCTTGTCGTCCGCCACCGGGCTGGTGGTGTTGAACTCGTGGTTGTCGTGCCACCACGTCCGCAGCTGCGCGCTGTGGGCGGTGGCCGCCCCGGTCTTGGCCGCCGCTGTGCCGACGGGCGTGAGGGCCCCGGCCAGGGCAAGGATCAAGGCCAGTGTCAGGCCGACGGCGACCGCTGCGGGCCGGTTCCGTCTCGGTGCGGGCATGACGAACTCCACTTCTGGAGGTGGTCGGGTTCGCGGATGTTCGTAGGGCCCTGCGAACGCCGCACAACGTCCCGTCATTTCTTGCTCGTGTCAATGAAATGAACGTGATCCGCTCGCGAAGGGGGCCCGATCGATGCCGTAAATCCGGATGGATCGGCAGATTCGGGTCGCGGTATTCGGCTCCCTCGGCATCGATCACGGTTGCGTAACGCGCTGTTTTCTTCCTTGACGCACAAAAAAGCCGGGGACAGACTCCCGTCATGCCCAACCGGCCGGCGCCGTGCGGGCCGCGAGAGCTGACCGATCACTGCTGTGGAGGCATGCGTCATGAGCCCGTCCAAGATCCGTTTCTCGGAGCTTGTCGGTGAGCAGACCCGCGCGGAGATCTTCGCGACCGTGCTCACCGCGGGACCCATCTCGCGCACCCAGCTCGCCCAACGGCTGGGCCTGGTGCCCTCCAGCGTGACCCGGATGCTGCCTCCGCTGCTCGAACACGACTACCTCCGCGAAACCGACACCGCGCCCCAGGGACGGGGCCGGCCGCAGAAGATGCTCCACGTCAACCCGGACAAACACCTCGTCGTAGGCATGAAGATCGGCCCCGCACAGATCTCCGGCGTCGTCACCGACATGGCCGCGGGCGTCCTGGCGCACGCCGAGGAACCCCTCGACGACCACACGCCCGAAGCCGCCCTGGCGGTCGCCGCTGACCTGACCCGAAGGCTCCTGTCCGAGGCCCCCGAAGCGGCGGACCGGGTGCTGGGCCTGGGCGTCGGCGTCAGCGGGCATGTCGACTCGGAAGCGGGCGTCTGCCGCTACTCGGCCCTGCTCGACTGGAACAAGGTCGACGTGGCCGGCCCGCTGCGCGCGGCGACCGGACTGCCGGTCGTCGTGAACAACGACGTCAACACCCTGGTCGTGGCCGAGCGCTGGTTCGGGCAGGGGCGCGACCTCGACTCGTTCGCCGTCGTCACCGTGGGACCCGGCATCGGCTGCGGTCTCCTCCTCGACGGCACCCTGTTCTCCGGCGCCACCGGACTGGCCGGGGAACTCGGCCACCTGCCCCTGGACCCGGCGGGCCCCATGTGCAGCTGCGGCCGCCGCGGCTGTCTGGAGGCCCTCGCCGGGGACCGCGCCGTACTGCGCCACCTCCAGGACGCAGGCGTCGCCTGCGCCGACATCACCGAGGCCATCGACCTCGCCCGCTCGGGAAGCGGCGCGGCACAGACCGTGGCCCGCTCCGCGTTCGCCGAGGCCGGCACGGCCCTCGGGCGGGGACTGGCCGGTCTGTGCAACCTGCTGAACCTGCAGAAGATCATCATCGCCGGGGAGGGCGCGGTCGCCCACGACCTGTTCGGCCCGGCGATGTCCCAGGCCCTTCAGGCGCACGCCTTCTCCACCGCCGCCCGCGACTGCGACATCCATGTCGACCCCGTGCGCCACGACCTGTGGGCCCGTGGAGCGGCCTGCCTCGTCATTCGTGACGCGGTGGGCGCCGCCATCTCCTGACCCCGGCACACACCCCGCACACCCCAGTACCAGTACCCGAGGACACCTGATGACGTTTGACGTGCCCGAAAACGTGGCCGGCCCCGCCGACGCCTGGTGGAGCGACGCGGTGGTCTACCAGATCTACCCCCGCAGCTTCGCCGACTCCGACGCGGACGGCATCGGGGACCTGCCCGGCATCACAGAACGCCTCGACTACCTGGCCGAGCTGGGTGTCGACGTGCTCTGGCTCTCCCCGGTCTACCCCTCCCCGCACGACGACAACGGCTACGACATCAGCGACTACCAGGACATCGATCCGCTCTTCGGCACGCTGGCCGACTTCGACCGGCTCCTTGAGGCCGTGCACGGACGCGGCATGAAGCTCGTCATGGACCTGGTCGTCAACCACACCAGCGACGAACACTCCTGGTTCACCGCCTCCCGAGACGGCGGCCCGGCCGGCCCGCGGCGCGACTGGTACATCTGGCGCCCGCCGCGCGCGGGCATGCAGCCCGGCACCCCCGGAGCGGAGCCCAACAACTGGGAGTCGTGGTTCTCCGGCCCCGCCTGGACCTTCGACGAAGCCTCCGGCGAGTACTACCTGCACACGTTCTCCCGCAAGCAGCCCGACCTGAACTGGGACAACCCCGAGGTCCGCCAGGCCGTCCACGCGATGATGCGCTGGTGGCTGGAGCGGGGCGTGGACGGCTTCCGGATGGACGTCATCAACCTGATCTCCAAGGACCCGGCCCTGCCCGACGGGATCGTTCCCGAGGGCAGTCGTTACGGCTTCGGCCACCCGTACTACGTCTGCGGGCCCCGTATCCACGAGTACCTCGCCGAGATGCACCGCGAGGTCGTCGCCCAGCACCCGCGCCGGCTGCTCACCGTCGGCGAGATGCCCGGCGTCACCGTGGAGGAGGCCAAGCTCTTCACCGACCCCGCGCACCGGGAACTGGACATGGTCTTCCAGTTCGAGCATGTCGGCCTCGACCAGGGCCCCGGCGGCAAGTTCGACGCCCGCCCCCTGCGGCTGACCGACCTCAAGGCCAGCCTCGGCCGCTGGCAGACCGGCCTGGCCGAGACCGGCTGGAACAGCCTGTACTGGAACAACCACGACCAGGCCCGCGTGGTCTCCCGCTTCGGCGACGACAGCCCCGCCCACCGCGACCGCTCCGCCAAACTGCTGGCCACGGTCCTGCATCTGCACCGCGGCACCCCGTACGTCTATCAGGGCGAGGAACTGGGCATGGCCAACGCCCCGTTCACCTCGATCGACGACTTCCGTGACATCGAGTCGCTCAACCACTTCCGCGAACAGAGCGCCCTCGGCACGGACATCGAGACGATCATGGAAGGGCTGCGGCGCCGCAGCCGGGACAACGCCCGCACCCCGATGCAGTGGGACGCCGGCGAGCACGCCGGATTCACCGCGGGCACCCCGTGGATCGCGGTCAACCCCGACCACGAGACCGTCAACGCCAAGGCCCAACTCGCCGACCCGGACTCGGTCTTCCACCACTACCGGCGCCTGATCGCCCTGCGCCACACCGAACCGGCCCTGACGCACGGCGACTTCCACATGCTCCACCCGGAGCACGAACAGCTCTACGCCTTCACCCGCCACCACCCGGCCACCGGCACCGAACTGCTGGTCCTGGCCAACTTCGGCGCCACCGACCTCACCGTCGACCTGCCCGACGGCTGGGACCACAGCGAGACCCTCATCGCCAACGTCCCCACCACCTCCCCCCTCACGAGCCCGCACACCCTGCGGCCGTGGGAGGCACGTGTCCACCGCCGCACCCGCTGACACCAGTCCCTCTCTGCACCGACGCACCCTGAGGAACAGTCATGACGCACCCCCGCAGCACCCTCCGCACCGCCGGCAGGACGCTCCTGCTCTCCGCCGCCGCCCTGGCCCTGCTCGCCCCGCTGACCGCCTGCGGCGGCTCCGGCAGCGCGGAGGGGGACGGCAAGACCCTGCGCCTGTGGCACTACGAGGACAAGGACGGCGCACTGGGCAAGGCCTGGGCCGCGGCCATCGCCGAGTTCAAGAAGACCCACCCCGATGTGAAGGTCGTCTTCGAGCAGAAGACGTTCGAGCAGATCCAGCAGAACGCCGGCATGATCCTCAACTCCGACAAGGCGCCCGACGTCATGGAGTACAACAAGGGCAACGCCACCACCGGCCTGCTCGCCAAGCAGGGCCTGCTCACCGACCTGACCGCCGTCGCCGAGACCCGCGGCTGGGACAAGAAGATCAGCGAGAGCGCCTCCGTCACCGCCCGCTACGACGCCAAGGGCGAGATGGGCGGCGACAAGTGGTACGGCATACCCAACTACGGCGAGTTCGTCCTCGCCTACTACAACGACGACCTGTTCAAGAAGCACGACATCGCCAAGCCCACCGACTTCAAGAGCTTCGAGGCCGCCCTGGCCGAGTTCAAGGCCGCCGGGATCACCCCGCTCGCCAACGCGGGCAACGACCACCCCGCCGGCCACTGGCTCTACCTGCTCGCCCTGTCGAAGGCCAACGGCACCTGGGTCGACAACTACCAGCTGTACCAGGGCGAGGTCGACTTCCACGGTCCCGAGATGACCTACGCCGTCGACAAGTACCAGGAGTGGCTCGACAAGGGCTACTTCGAGAAGAAGGACGTCGGCCTCAAGGGCACCGACATGACTGAGCAGTTCGTCGCCCAGAAGCGGCCCATCATGGTCGGCGGCAACTGGTGGTTCGGCGGACTGAACACCGACATCAAGAACTTCGCATGGTCCTCCGCCCCTTACCCGGGCAGTGAGCGCACCCTCGGCTCCGGCGGCAACCACTGGGTCATCCCCACCCGGGCGAAGAACAAGGAACTCGCCGAGGACTTCATCGACATCACCATGTCCGACAAGATCCAGAAGCTGATCGGCGAGGAGGGCAGCGTCCCCCTCGCGGCCGAGACGGACACCATCGACAACCCCAAGTCCCGCGAGCTCATCACCGCCTTCACCACCTACCAGTCCGGCAACGGCCTCGCCTTCTACCCCGACTGGCCGGTCCCCGGCTACTACGACACCTGGATGGCCGCCACCCAGAACCTCATGAACGGCGGCAAGCCCGACGCGATCCTCGACGAACTCGCCGCCCCCTACGAGGACTACGCGAAGTCCAGGTCCTGAGCCCGCGAGGAGCAACAGTGAAAACCACACGTCACCCGCGGTCCTCGGGCTACGCCCTCTTCCTCGCCCCCGGCCTGCTGCTGAGCCTGCTCTTCCTCGTCGTCCCGCTGGTGATGACCTTCTACTACAGCCTCACCCAGTGGCAGGGCATCGGCGACCCCACCTTCACCGGCCTGGACAACTACACCCGCCTCTTCCAGGACGCCGACTTCTGGGCCTCCTTCCAGAACATCGCCTTCGTGATCATCGGCATCGCGGTCGTGCCCACCCTGCTCGGCCTCTTCCTGGCCGCCCTGCTCTTCGACTACGTCGGCAAGAAGCACGGCGACGGCATCGTCTCCGTCTTCCGCTCCGGCCTCTACCTGCCCCAGGTCATCCCCGTCGCCGTCACCGGACTGATGTGGGGCTGGATCCTCGCCCCCGAGGGAGCCGTCAACAGCATCCTCGACACCGTCGGACTGTCCTCGCTGGCCCAGAACTGGCTGGGCGACCCCGACCTCGCCCTGTGGGCGGTCCTCGGTGTCCTGGTCTGGATGCAACTCGGCTACCCGCTGGTGCTGTTCATGTCCGGCCTGCAACGCATCGACCCGGAACTGTACGAGGCGGCCTCCCTCGACGGGGCGAACTGGTGGCAGCGCTTCACCCGCATCACCGTGCCCGTCCTGCGCCCCGAGGTCTACGTCGTCCTCGTCACCACCACCATCGCCGGCCTGAAGGTCTTCGCCCAGATCTTCGTCCTCACCGGCGGCGGCCCCGGCAACTCCACCCTCGTTCCCGCCTACTTCGCCTACCAGAACTACTTCGAGCGCGCCGACGTCGGCTACGGATCGGCCATCTCCAGCACCATCACCCTGCTCGTACTGATCGTCGCGGGCACCATGCTCACCCGCCAGGCACGCGAGGACGGATGACCATGACCACCGACATCACCAGCCCGCCCCGCGTCCGCAAGGCCGCACCCACGGAACAGGCCGCACCCAGGCGCCGCAAGCAGCACAAGCGCGGCGCGGGCTCCTACGCCGTCGTCACCGCGGTCGCCGTCTTCGTCCTGGCCTTCCTCGCCCCGTTCGCGATCATCCTGCTCAACTCCTTCAAGACCAGCGCCGATTACCGCGCCAACGGCTCGCTGTCCTGGCCCGAGCAGTGGAACTGGGACATCATCGGCGACGTCTGGGAGCGCGTCGACTTCACCCAGAAACTCGTCAACAGCATCCAGATCAGCCTCGGCGTCGTCCTGATCGCCGTGGTCCTGGCCCTGTTCAACGCCTACGCCATCGGTATCGGCCGCATCCGCCGCCGTACCGCCTTCCTCGTCTTCTTCCTCGGCGTCAACGTCCTGCCGCAGGAGGGCCTGGTCTACCCCATCTACTACCTGTTCAAGGAGATGGGCCTGTACGACGGCAAACTCGGCTACACGATCCTCGTCGGCGTCACCTACAGCGCCTTCGGTACCTACCTGCTCTCCTCTGTCTTCAGCGGCTTCCCGCGCGAACTCATCGAAGCCGCCTCCCTCGACGGCGCCGGCCGCTGGACCATCCTGTGGCGGATCATCCTGCCGATGAGCTGGCCCACCCTGTCGGTGATGTGCGTGTTCTTCTTCGTCTGGAGCTGGAACGAGTTCCTCTACCCCCTCGTCCTGCTCATCTCCAACGACAACCAGACCGTCCCGCTCGGCCTGTCCGTCATGCAGGGCCAGTACACCAGCGATCCCACGGCGATGAGCGCCGCCGCCCTCCTCGGCGTGGTCCCCATGGTGGTCTTCTTCCTCCTCTTCCAGCGCTCCCTGACCCGCGGCGTGACTGCCGGTGCCGTGAAGTGAGCCAGGAGTACCGCGTGCGGAAGCATTGACCCCCGACCGCCGCCGCGCTTTCATCGCGTGCATCTCGTGCGCCCCGTGCACAGGGCCGGGGCGCGAGGTACAGGGGGACCACCTGATGAGATCTCGCTTACCCATGTCCGTGTCCGCCGCCCTGGCAGCCGCCGTCACCTTCCTCGCCGCGCCCGCGGGCGCGGCGAGCGACGACCGGGCCCCGCACACCGAACGGATCAGCGTCGCCCCGGACGGCACCGGAGGCAACAGCCACTCGACGGAGCCGGTGGTCAGCGCCGATGGCCGCGTCGTCGCCTTCACGTCGTCGGCGACCAACCTCGTGCCCGGCACGGACGTGCGCAACAGCGTCTTCTACCGGACGGCCCCCGACGCACCACTGCAACGGGTGGTGGTGCCGGGCGAGACGACATCGACGCCCCAACTCTCCGAGTCCGGCCGCTACCTGACCTTCACCTCGTTCTCGGCCACCACCGGAACGTCCTCCAAGCATGTCATGGACCTGCACACCAGGAGCGTCGAGCGCCTGGCCCCCGCCATGGACGAGGACTACCACGTGTCGTACGGCATCGCCCCGATCAGCGCCAACGGCCGCTACATCGCCTTCGTCGCCCGCCCCGCCGTCGACGAACACGGCGCCTTCGCCTGCCGGGTCATGCTCCTGGACCGCTGGACCCAGCAGGTCCAACGCGTCAGCCGCCCCGCCGACGGCTCGAAGAACTTCCACCAGTGCCAGCAGATCTCCATCAGCGCCGACGGCCGCAAGGTCGCCTACCTGGAGGGCTACTCCGGCCCGGCCGACACCGACCAGGGCGACATCCTCGTCTACGACCGGATCACGCGCCGGACCGTGCACGCCGACGCCACCCACGACGGCACCCCGGCCGACAGCTCGGCGGTCGCACCGGTGCTCAGCCCCGACGGCTCCAAGGTCGGCTTCAACTCGGTCGCCACCGACCTCGTGCCCGGCACCGACCCGAACGGCGGCTGGAACGCCTTCGTCCGCGACCTGGACACCGGCACGCTCCACCGCTACGACGGCCACACCCCGACCGACCTCACCCTGATCTCGGACCTCTCGGTGAACGGCACCAAGCTGCTGCTGAACACAGCGGACGCCAACCGCAGCTCCCTGGGCCTGATCCTGCGCGACCTGCGCACCGGCCACGAGGACCTGCTGTCACCCGGCGCTGACGGCACCCCGATCACCGTGGGCCGCGCGGCACTGAGCGCGGACGAGTCGACGGCCGTCTTCGACTCGTACTACCCGGGCCTGGTGCCGGAGGACACGAACCTGATCGGGGACGTGTTCGTGCGCACCTTGCGCTGAGAGCCGTCGGGTGCCGTCAGTCGTCGAACCGGCGACGGGCGGCCTCGATGTGACCGAGGTACTCGTGGGTCCAGCCGCACATGCCGTCCACCGTGGCACGCAGGGCCCGGCCCGGCTCGGTGAGGGTGTATTCGACCCGCGGCGGCACGGTCGGATGCACCTTCCGCGAGAGCAGGCCGTTGCGCTCCAGCATCCGCAGGTTCTGGGTGAGCATCTTGTGGCTGATGCCCTCGACCTCGTCGCGCAACTCACTGAACCGCAGGGTGCGTTCACCGAGGGCCTCAATGATCAAGAACGCCCACTTGTTGGCGACGTCGGCGAAGATCTCCCGGGCGAGGGAGTCCGCGCGCCGCAGGTCCGCGTCCTCGGGCAAGCCCCCGAGCTGCTTGGTCACCATCAGGTTCCCCAGTCACCGAAAAGTGCGTTCTTCCACGTCAGCACAGACTCTCCTACGGTTCCTGAGTAACCACAAGAGAGAAGAGGCGCCGGATGAGCATCACCCTGCTGAACCCTGCCGAGTTGCCGACCGTGGACGTCTACCGGCAGGTGGCGATCGCCTCCGGAACGAAGCTGGTCTTCATCGCCGGGCAGGTCGCCTGGGACGCCGACGGGGCGACGGTCGGCGAAGACGATCTCACCGCCCAGGTCGAACAGTGCTACCTCAACATCGCCAACGCCCTGGCAGCGGCGGGTGGTTCCTTCGACGACGTGGCGAAGCTGAACGTCCACGTGGTGGATTGGACCCCCGACAAGATGCCCCTGCTCTTGGAGGGCATCGCCCGGGCATCCGCAAAGCTGGGAGTCACACCGGTCCCGCCGGCCACGCTGCTGGGCGTGGCCGCGCTCGATGTCCCCGAACACCTGGTCGAGATCGAGGCGATCGCGGTCCTCGACTGAACTACGTCGATGGACGGGGGAGCGTCGCCCACCCCGCGCGCCCCTTTACGACTCGTCGAGCGCCCTCTCCAGACTCAGCCTGCTCTGGCCCGTCCCCGACTGCACGGCCTCGATCCGGCCGCACCGGCCGTCGCCGAAGTCGTAGTAGCCCAGCGTCCAGTAGTCCGTCCACTCCGGCTTGAGGACCTCGAAGTCCATGAAGGTGGCGACGACGGTCTTCCCCTTCTTGCGGAACTCGTCGACGGTCACCTTGGTCGCCCCCAGCGTCATGGCGGCCGTCACGTGTTCCCAGCCCCGGTCGGCGGCGTACTTCAGGGCGTGTTCCCGGTAGTTCATACGCTCCTTCTCCCGTGTGGGAACCATGGTGCCGGGCCGGAGGCGAGCCGGCGTTCACTTTCCCGAAGTCCA
Organism: Streptomyces sp. NPDC079141; assembly: GCF_040686775.1. Classification (NCBI taxonomy): domain Bacteria; kingdom Bacillati; phylum Actinomycetota; class Actinomycetes; order Kitasatosporales; family Streptomycetaceae; genus Streptomyces; species Streptomyces sp. NPDC079141. The sequence continues at coordinate 127,140 of NZ_JBFBLP010000009.1, forward strand.
GGCGCCGTTGACGCGCGTAGCGGTTGGCCGCACCCTGGGCTCGGGCTGCCGCGGAATCCGTGGTGGTCGTCACTCCGTATTCGACGGTCCGGAGGTCGGAATGCTCAGACGGGTCACACGTTTCCTCGCCTCGCTTGTCATGATCATGTCTGGTGCGGTGGTCGGTGTGGGGGCAACCTCAGGCGCGGCCCACGCCGACGAGTGCTACACCTGGAGCCGCACCCTGTCCGAGGGATCGTCCGGCAGCGACGTGACCCAACTGCAGATCCGGGTTGCCGGCTGGGTGACCTCCGGCGAACGACTCTCCTACGACGGCCAGTACGGCGCCCGTACCGCCGCCGCCGTCAAGAAGTTCCAGTCCGCGTACGGCCTCACCGCGGACGGCGTCGCGGGACCGCAGACCTTCAGCAAGATCTACGCACTCCAGGACCCGGACTGCACCCCGGTCCACTTCAGCTACGCCGAACTCAACAGGTGCAACTCCGACTGGTCCGGCGGCGCGGTCTCCGCGGCCACCGCCAAGGCGAACGCCCTGAAGAGCATGTGGAAACTGGAGGCCATGCGGCACGCCCTCGGCGACGTCCCGATCACCATCTCCAGCGGCTTCCGCTCCTACGCCTGCAACAGCGCCGTAGGCGGCTCCTCCACCAGCCGCCACCTCTACGGCGACGCCGCCGACCTCACCGGCTCCCCGACCCTCTGCCGCCTCGCCCAGCAGGCCCGCACCCACGGCTTCTCGGAAATCCTCGGCCCCGGCTACCCGGGCCACAACGACCACACCCACGTGGCGTTCGACCCGTCGCCGTACTGGTCCGCACCGAACTGCGGGATCTGACCGACGTCGTGGACCGAGTGACAGCCCCCGCCGGTGCGGGGGCTGTTCCGATTGGTCCCTTCACGGGTGTACTTCCGGCGCGTGCCCGGACCGGCTCCGCGCCCGGAACGTGCGGCGATAGGTGTCCGGAGCCACTCCGACCGTGCGGTTGAAGTGGCGGCGCAGCGTTGTCGCGGTGCCCATGCCGGTGGCCGTCGCGACGGCTTCCACGCTGTTGTCGGTGTTCTCCAGCAACTCCTGGGCGCGGCGGATCCGTTGAGTCAGCAGCCACTGGAGGGGAGTGGTGCCGGTCACCGACCTGAAGTGACGGCCGAGGTGGCGTGAGCTCATCCGTGCCTGGCGGGCCAGGTCCTCCACGGTCAGTGGCTGGTCCAGCCGTTCGAGCACCCAGGGCAACAGGCCGGCGAGCGGGTGGTTGCCCGGAGCGGGGACCGGTGTGGTGACGAACTGGGCCTGGCCGCCGTCCCGGTGGGGCGGTACGACGAGGCGGCGGGCGACCGCGTTGGCGACGGACGAGCCACGGTCGAGACGGACCAGGTGCAGACACAGATCCATGGCGGCGGCCTTGCCCGCGGACGTGAGCACGGTGCCGTCGTCCACGTACAGGACGTCCTGGTCCACCTGGACCTGCGGATAGCGCTCGGCCAGAACCTGTGTGTGCGCCCAATGCGTCGTCGCGCGCCGCCCGTCCAGCAGACCGGCGGCGGCCAGCACGAACGCCCCCGTGCACAGGGAGGCCACACGCGCCCCCGCCTCGTGCGCCGCACGCACCGCGTCGATCAGCTCCGCGGGCGGATCCACGTCGACGTCGGCCCACCCCGGGACGATCACGGTGTCGGCGCGCGCGAGCGCGTCCAGGCCGTGATCGGCCTCCAGCAGGAACCGGCCGACCCGCACCGCCCCCGGCCCGCAGACGTCGAGGCGGTACCAGGGTTCGGTCACGCCGGCCGGGGCGGACCCGAACACCTCGTACGCCAAGGACAGTTCGAAATGCAGCATTCCGTCGGTGACGGCCAGCGCAACAGTGTTCACGTCTGGAATTGTACGGGTCATGGCGTTCCGGACACTCGTGCGGGACACCTGCTCCCGGCACGATGTTCAGGACAGACAGCAGCGGATCATTTCGAGTACGGGGGAGAACCCATGGGATCGCGGCAGAGAGTGGCAGTGTTCGGCGCTTACGGGCACACCGGCCGCTTCGTGGTGGCACACCTGCAAGAACGCGGGTTCGTCCCGGTCCTCTCCGGCCGCGACGCCGTCAAGCTGAAAGAGCTGGCGGCCTCCGAACCCACCTGGGACGTCTTCCCGGCGGCCGCCGACGACCCGGCCGCCCTCGACCGTGCACTGTCCGGCGCCGCAGCCGTGATCAACTGCGCCGGTCCCTTCGCCACGACGGCCGCCCCCCTGATCGAGGCGGCCCTGCGCGCCGGGATCCCCTACGTCGACGTCGCGGCCGAGATCGAGGCCAACGCCGACACGTTCACGCACTTCACGGACCGCGCCCGCGCCGCCAAGGCCGTGATCGTCCCCGCGATGGCCTTCTACGGCGGCCTCGGCGACCTTCTGACCACGGCCGCGATGGGCGACTGGACGACGGCCGACGAGGCCCACATCGCCTACGGGCTCAGCAGCTGGCACCCCACCGCCGGGACACGCGCCGCCGGCGCGGTCTCTCACGAGCGGCGCGACGGCCGACGCGTCCGCTTCACGGACGGGCGGCTCCAGTACCACCACGACGACCTGCCGACCTTGGAATGGACCTTCCCCGACCCGATGGGACCGCGGTCCGTCCTCGGCGAGTTCACGATGGCCGACGTCGTCACCGTGCCCAGCCACCTGCCCATCCCCGAGGTCCGCACCTATATGACGGTCGAGGCGGCCAGGGACCTCTCGGCCCCCGACACCCCGGCACCGGTCGCGGCCGACGCACACGGACGGTCCGAACAGACCTTCCTCGTCGACGTCGTCGTACGCTCCGGCGACCGTGAACGACGTGCCGTGGCAAGGGGCCAGGACATCTACGCCGTCACCGCACCCCTCGCCGTGGAAGCCGTCGACCGCATCCTCACCGGACGGACCAGGACGGTCGGCGTCGCCTCCGCCGGCGAGATCTTCGACGCGCCGGACTTCCTGCGGGCACTGTCCCCGCACATCTCCCTGGAGCTGCGGCCGGAGCGCGTGGTGTAGACCGATGACCAGAAACTGGACGAGATCTCCGATCACGCCGTCGTGCAGCACGGATACGCCCCGTACTTGACGGACTAGTCAGGCCCCGCCCGGCACCACCAGCCCCGACTCATAGGCCAGCACCACGAGTTGGGCCCGGTCGCGGGCGTGGAGCTTTGTCATCGCCCGGTTGATGTGGGTCTTGGCGGTGGTCGGGCTGATCACCATGCGGTCGGCGATCTCGTCGTTGGACAGCCCCTGTGCGACCAGGGCGACGGCCTCGCGTTCGCGGTTGGTCAGTTCGGTCAGTCCCGACCCGCTGGCTCCTGAGTTGAGCGGCTGGGCCACGTATCTGTCGATGAGCCTGCGGGTGATGGAGGGCGCGAGGAGGGCGTCTCCGCGGGCGGCGACGCGTACGGCGTGCAGGAAGTCGTCCGGGACGATGTCCTTGACGAGGAAGCCGGCGGCGCCCGCGCGCAGTGCGTCGAAGACGTATTCGTCCAGGCCGTAGTTGGTGAGGATGACGACGTGGACGCCGGCCAGGGCCGGGTCCGCGGCGATGCGGCGGGTCGCCTCGATGCCGTCGACGACGGGCATCTGGATGTCGATGAGCGCGATGTCCGGCAGGTGCTTGCGGACGAGGTCCAGGCCCTCCTGCCCGTCGCCGGCCTCGGCCACCACCTCGATGTCGTCCTCAAGGTCGAGCAGCGCGCGGAACCCGCTGCGCAGGAGTGGCTGGTCGTCGACCAGCAGGACTCGGATCATGATGCCTGTTCCACGGGGAGTTCGGCCTGGACGGTGAAGCCGCCCTCGTCGCGCGGCTCGGCCCGCAGCCGGCCGCCGAGGGCGGTGACGCGTTCGCGCATGCCGAGCAGCCCGACGCCGGGCGTCGGCGGGGCGTCCGGCTCGGCCTTGCCGTCGTCGTCGATGCGGACCGCGAGGGAGTCCGGACGGCAGTCGATGCGCACCGACGCCGTGGCGGCGCCCGCGTGCCGGGCGATGTTGGTGAGTGACTCCTGCACGATCCGGTAGACCGTACGCTCCACCGCGACGGGCACGTCGCGCCGCTGCCCCTCCATCGTCAGCGTGGCGTCCAGGCCTATGCTCCGGGCCTGTTCGACCAGTTCGGGGACGTGGTCGAGCCCGCGCGGCGGCGTCGTGTCGTCGTCGCGCAGCGCCTCCAGAGTGGCACGCAGCTCCCGGGTCGCCTCTCGCCCGGCCGCCTGGATCGCCAGCAGCGCCTCCGGAACCTGCTCGCCCCGTCTGCGGGCCACATGCACGGCGACCTCGGACTGCACCTTGATGATCGAGATCTGATGGGTGAGCGAGTCGTGCAACTCCCGTGCGATCCGCAGCCGTTCGTCGTCGGCCCGGCGTCGCGCGGTCTCCTCCCGGGTGCGCTCGGCCTCGTCCGCCCGCTGCTCGGCCTGCCGCAGCGCCTCACCTGCCGCGCCGGCCGCGATCAGCCAGGCGATCTCCAGGGCGCCCCGGGCGCGCGCGTACGCCTCACCGACGTCGTTGAGCGCGATGAGGGCCGCGAGCGGGAGTACGGCCACCATGACCACGCTCGCCACCAGCGTGACGGTGCGATGTCCCGCCCGTACGGCCGCGTACACCGCGAACAGGAAGGCAACGGCCGGTACGTCGAACCCGGCCGCCTGATAGCCCATCGCGCATGCCCCGGTGACGGCCAGGACGGCAAGCGGCGCCCGGCGGCGCGGCGCCAGCGCGAGGCCGCCGAGTGTCAGCAGGGCGTAGCCGAGCAGGTCGACGTTGGTGGCCGAACGCTCCGCGGACAGCCCCGTGACCAGCAGCGACGCCGCCACCCCGAGGGCGATCGCCCAGTCCGTCACCCCGACCCGTAGCCATGCCATGCACGCACTGTAGCCGGATGCCGTCGCGAGCGAGTCCCGCCTGTGGACGAGCTGTCGACTACCGCGCACGCGGTACTTCCCGGGTGCCTGCGGCGCCCGCGGTAGCGGGGTGCGTCGTCGGCGGCAGCGCGAAGTGTCTCCGTCTGCGGGACGACCGGCGGTGGGTGCGGCGGACATGCTCGGACCACGTTCAAGACACAGGAGGAGACATGTCAGTTGGATCCGTTCTCGCCGCACCGGCCGCCGCCGGCGTGTCCGGCATGACCACCGACCGGCTCGTGGCCACCACGGCCGCTCTGGTGGCGCTGGCCGGCGTGGCCGTCGGCTGGCTGGTGCTGTCCCGCTTTGCGGGCCGTCTCAGCCACGCCAACAGGAAGAAGGGGGCCGGCGTGTCCCTGGTGGCGGGCCTGACCGGCATCGTCGTCGGAACGCTGAACCTGGCCCTCGCCGACGGCGGCCCCGGCACCGGCAACGGCGTGATCGGTGGAGCCCTGGCCGTGATCCTGGGGGTGATCGCCACCGTCCTCGGCCGGCGGGCCCTGGTCCGCTCGCGCAGCACCGGCCGGGCGGCCGACCGGCCCGAGTACGAGCGCGCGTTCGAGTAGGGGAGTGGAGGGGCTCGTGCTCCAAGGGCTCAGCACCCGGCTACGGCGCGCACCCACCTCTGACCCTCGCCACCGAAGTCGACGCAAAGGACGCCGATCCGCGGACCGCTGTTGCGGCGGTCGGCGGTCGGCGGTCGGCGTTGGTGTCGGCGTCGGGGGTCAGGGTCGGTGTCGGCGGTCAGCGGTCGGCCTTCGGTGCGACGGAGGGCATCGCCCACGTCATGCAGTCCCTGTCGGCGAGGACCCGCAGGCACCACCTTCATGGCCTTCCCGCACGCAAGCCGCCTCCGGTCGCACGGCCCGAGGCCGGGGAAGAGGACAGGGGCTGAATCGTGCGGAACTCCGTCTCCAACTGGCGTGACCGCGCCCGCTGTCGCGGGGCGGACCCCGAGCTGTTCTTCCCGCTCAGCGGCACCGGCCCCTCACGCCGGCAGATCGAGGAGGCCAAGGCGGTCTGTCACCGTTGCCCAGTGAGGGGCCGCTGTCTGGCGTGGGCGCTGGAGGCCGGCGAGGAGTCGGGCGTGTGGGGCGGCACCGACGAGGACGAGCGCCGCCGGATGCGGCGCCAGGAACGCCGTGGCCGGGGAGCGGCCCGGAGCTGACGTGGACCGGCCCCGAGCTGACGCGGCCGGTTCAACCCCCGCTGCTCTCCCGCACGATGATCCGATGCCCGGCCACACGGTCCTGCAAGGGGCCCGAATCCGGATCGTCGACGCGTTCCAGCAGCAGGGACACCGCGGCGCGCGCGATCTCCTGCTTGTCCGGGGCGACGGTGGTCAGTGAGGGCACGCTGAAGCGGGACGCCTCGATGTCGTCGAAGCCGACCACGTCGAGGTCGCCGGGTACCGAACGCCCCCGCTCGTGCAGGGCGCGCAGGGCGCCCAGAGCCATGTGGTCGTTGAGGCACAGCAGCGCGTCCGGGGGAGCGGGCCGGTCCATGAGCGTGGCCGCGGCCCGGGCGCCGTCCTGCCAGTGGTACGCCTCCACCGGCACCACCAGGTCGGTGTCGAAGGGCAGCCCGGCCGCTTTGAGGGCCTCGCGGTAGCCGTCGGTGCGCAGCCGGTCGGTGCTCTGGCGGCCGCGCACGGCGCCGCCGATCACGGCGATGCGCCGCCGGCCCCGGGAGAGCAGGTGCTCGGTGGCGTCGCGTGCCGCCCTGGCGTTGTCGATGCCGACGTGGTCGGTGCTGCCCTCGACGGACCGCTCGCCGAGCAGCACGACCGGCAGCCTGCGGTCCCGTGTGGCGAGGTCGCGGGGGAGCAGGGCGAGCGGGCTGAGGATGACGCCGTCGCAGAACTGCGTGTCGAAGCCGTGCAGCGCGGCCAGTTCCCGTTCGCGGACGGCGCCGGTCTGGTGCAGCAGCACGGTGATGCCCCGCCGGTCGGCCTCGGTCATGACGTGCTTGGCCAGTTCGGAGAAGTAGGCGACGTCGAGTTCCGGGACCGCCAGGGTGATCATGCCGGTCCGGCCCTGCCGCAGCTGCCGGCCCGCGATGTTGACCCGGTAGCCGAGCGCGTCGATCGCCTCGCGGACGGCTGCGCGGGTCTGTTCCGAGACATGCTCGAAGTCGTTGATCACGTTGGAGACGGTCTTGGGGGAGACGCCGGCGTACTCCGCCACGTCCTTGATCCTGGGTCTGGCCGCCACGCTGTCCCATCCTTCCGGTTGCCGTGATCGTACCGACCTCCGAGAAATCGGTTTCCGTCGGACCAGTCTCCGCCCAGCCATTTACATCGATGTAAATCCTATGGTGCCATGTGCCTCGCACCGACCGGCACTCTCGATGCAAGGAGCCCCATGCCTGTCCCGCACCTCCCGGACGTCCCCCGTCCCGAACACCCCAGGCCGCAGTTCGTCCGCGCGGCCTGGCTCAACCTCAACGGCGTGTGGCAGTTCGAGATCGACCGTTCGGACACCGGCCTGGAGCGCGGTCTGTCGACGCGCGAACTGGCCGACACGATCGTCGTCCCCTTCTGCCCGGAGTCGGAGCTGTCGGGGATCGGGGAGACGGACTTCCTGGAGGCCGTCTGGTACCGCAGAACGGTCACCGTGCCCGCCGACTGGGCCGGTACCCGGGTGCTGCTGCACTTCGGGGCCGTCGACCACGACACCACCGTCTGGGCCAACGGCAGCGAAGTCGCCCGGCACCGCGGCGGCTTCACGCCCTTCACCGCCGACCTCGGCGAAGTCGCCGCACCCGGCGAGGAGTTGACGATCGTCGTCCGCGCCCGCGACAGCCGCCACGGCGTCCAGGCCCGCGGCAAGCAGGCCACCTGGTACGCCAACTCCCACTGCCACTACACCCGTACGACCGGCATCTGGCAGACCGTCTGGCTGGAGGCGGTCCCGCGCACCGTCGCCCTCAAGCGGCCCCGCATCACCCCCGACCTGGCCTCCGGCTCCTTCTTCCTGGAACTCCCGCTGACCGCCAACGCGCCCGGCCACCGCGTGCGCGCCACGCTCGCCGACGACCAGGGGGAGATCACCGCCGCCGAGGCGCGCGCGGACCTCGACCTGTGCCCCCGGCTCGTCCTTCCCCTGCCCGAGGACCGCCTGCGGGTCTGGTCACCGCAGGACCCGCACCTGTACGACCTGACCCTCGACGTCCTCGACGCCGACGGCGGGGTCGTCGACACCGCACGCTCCTACGCCGGACTGCGCTCCGTCGCCGTCCAGGGCAAGCGACTGCTGCTCAACGGCACACCCCTCTTCCAGCGCCTCGTCCTGGACCAGGGCTACTACCCCGACGGCCTGATGACCGCGCCCAGCGACGCCGACCTGGTCCGTGACATCGAACTGGGCCTGCGCGCCGGCTTCAACGGCGCCCGCCTGCACCAGAAGGTCTTCGAGGAGCGCTACCTCTACCACGCCGACCGGCTCGGCTACCTGGTCTGGGGCGAGTTCGGCGACTGGGGCTGCGAGGTCGGCGTCCGCGACGACAACCAGCGCCCCGACGCCAGTTATGTCAGCCAGTGGCTGGAGGCCCTGGAGCGCGACTACTCGCATCCCTCGATCGTCGGCTGGTGCCCGCTGAACGAGACCTACCAGCCCCTGCACGACCGGATCACCCAACTCGACGACGTCACCCGGGCGATGTTCCTGGCCACCAAGCAGGCCGACCCGACCCGCCCGGTGATCGACGCCTCCGGCTATGCGCACCGGGTGGCGGAGACCGACGTGTACGACTCCCACTGCTACGAGCAGGACCCGGCCGCCTTCGCCAAGGCGATGGGCGGCCTCGCGGAGGACCGGCCGTACGTCAACCGGGGGCCGGACGGGCGGCCGTGGTCGGTGCCGTACCGCGGACAGCCGTACTTCTGCAGCGAGTTCGGCGGCATCTGGTGGGACCCGGAGGCGGCGGCCCGGGCGGCCGGCAACGAGCCGGACAGTTCCTGGGGCTATGGCGAACGGCCGCGCAGCGCCGAGGAGTTCCTGGACCGCTTCGCCGGCCTGACCGGCGTCCTGCTCGACGATCCGGACATGTTCGGCTACTGCTACACCCAGCTCACCGACGTCTTCCAGGAGCGCAACGGCGTCTACCGCTTCGACCGCACCGAGAAGGTCGACACCGCACGGCTGCGGGAGGCCCAGATCCGCCCGGCGGCCTTCGAGGAAGCGCCGTAGCACCACGACCCCGCGCAAGCACTGAACCCTGCCCACAATTTACATCGATGTACAACCGTGGGACGGCGGGAGGAGACATCCCGCCGCCCCGGGGAAGGAGCCCCATGACCGGCCTGCCCGCACCAGTCGGTCGCCCCGGCCCGACCAGGCGCCGACTGCTCACCACCGCGCTCGCCTCGGGGGCTGCGGTCCTCGGCGCCGGCGCGCTCAGTGGCTGCGGTTCCGCGCTCGCCGCCGACGAGTCGACCGTACGCCTGTGGGACCTGTTCAGCGGCGCCGACGGCGGCCTGCTCAACGACATGGTGCGCACCGCCCGCCCCGACATGCCGGGCACGCGGATCGAACGCACCGTCCTTGAATGGGGCACCCCGTACTACACCAAGCTCGCCATGGCCTCCGCCGGCGGCCGGGGCCCGGACGTGGCGGTCGCGCACATGTCCCGCCTGGCCGGCTATGCGCCCACCGGCCTGCTGGACCCGTGGGACCTGGACGCCCTCGCCGAATACGGCGTCGGCCAGGGCGACTTCGCCGACGCGGTGTGGTCGCGCACCCAGTTCGACGGCAAGACGTACGCCATCCCCCTGGACACCCACCCGTTCATCGTCTTCTTCCACCCCGAACCCGCCGCCAAGGCAGGCCTGTTGACCAAGGACGGCGCCCTGGACGCGGAGGCCTTCGACTCGCCCGAGAAATTCCTGGCCGCAGGCCGGGAACTGGCGAAGGCATCCGGCAAGCAGGGCATCGCCTTCGGCTATGTCACCGACACCGCCCAGGGCTGGCGCCTGTTCTACGGCCTGTACCGCCAGACCGGCGGCGTCTTCCGGCTGCCCGAGGGCGGACCGGCCGAGGTCGACGTGGACCGCATGGCCGAAGTGATCGCCTTCATGGCCCGGCTCGTCGACGGCCGGGTCAACCCCCGGCGGCTCGACTACGCGGCGGCCATCGCCGCCTTCGCCAACCGGCAGACGGCGATGATCCTCTCGGGGGAGTGGGAGCTCGGCACGTTCCGCGCCGCGGACGAGAACGTCCAAGCCGCCCCCTTCCCCACGGTGTTCGGCACCCCCGCCGTCTACGCCGACGCGCACGCCTTCGTCCTGCCGCACCACCCCGACCCGGACGCCGAGCGCCGCCGCCGCACCCATCGCGCGGTCGCCGCCCTGCTGAAGGCCGGTCAGATCTGGGCCACCGCCGGGCACATCCCCTCCTACCGGCCCGTGACCCGCACCCAGGAGTACGCGGAACTGCAACCGCAGGCGCGCTATGTGCAGGCGCAGAGCCATGTCGTGCTCGATCCCGCGGCCTGGTTCGCCGGCGCCGGGTCCGACTTCCAGAACGCCATGTCCCAGGTCCTTCAGCAGGCCCTCCTCGACGGCCTCGCCCCCGACCGCGCGGCGCGCGCCATGGTGCGGCGCCTGAACACCTTCCTCTCCAAGCCCAGCCCGGCCTGACCCGGCTGCGAACGATCCGCGCAGGAGGCACAACGATGTCCTCGCCCCGTACCGGAGCCGTGCCGGGGAGCCGGCTGCTGTCACCCGGCCTGCTCTTCGCCCTCCCCTTCCTCACCCTGTTCGCCGTCTTCATGCTCTGGCCCCTCGGCCAGGGACTGTGGATGAGCCTGACCGACACCTCCCTGTCGGCCCACGACCCGTCCTTCATCGGCGTGGACAACTTCACCGAGGCCTTCCGGGACGCGGAGATGTGGCGCGCCCTCGGCCACACCGTGTGGTTCACCGCCCTGTCCACGATCCCGCTCGTCGCGGTCGCGCTCGGTATGGCCCTGCTCGTCCACACCGGCCTGCCCGGCCAATGGGTGTGGCGGCTGGCGTTCTTCGCTCCCTACCTGCTGCCCGTGGGCGTCGTCAGCCTGCTGTGGATCTGGCTGTACCAGCCCGACCTCGGCCTGTACAACCACCTTCTCGACGTGCTCGGTCTGGAGCAGGTGGCCTGGCTCAGCGACGAGTCGGTCGCCATGTGGGCCATCGTGCTGACCACCCTGTGGTGGACCGTCGGCTTCAACTTCCTGCTCTACCTGGCCGCGTTGCAGGCCGTTCCGGACCACCTGTACGAAGCGGCCGCCATCGACGGCGCCGGTGCCTGGCGGCGCCTGTGGTCGATCACCCTGCCCCAGCTCAGCCGCATCACCGTCGTCATCACGGTGCTGCAGATCCTGGCCTCTCTGAAGGTCTTCGACCAGGTGTACCTGCTCACCAAGGGCGGCCCGAACAACTCCACCCGCCCGGTGATCGAGTACGTCTACGACGTCGGCTTCACCGGCTACCGGCTCGGCTACGCCTCGGCGATCAGCTACGTCTTCTTCGCCCTCGTCCTCATCGCCTCCGCCGCCCAGTACGCCGCCCTCCGCCGCCGGGAGAAGTGACATGACCTCCACCGACCTGCCCGTCCGACCCGCCGCGCAAAAGGCCGCCCCGATAAGGGAGTTGGCGGTGCGGCGCCACGCCCCGAGGCGGCGTACGCACCTCACTCTCGGCGAGGGCAGAACCTCCCGGCTGCTCGCCCTGGCCGCCCTCGCCGTGATGGCCCTGGTGTGGCTGCTGCCCATGGCCTGGGCGCTGCTGACCGCCTTCAAGACCGAACAGGACGCGAGCGATCCGCTCAACTGGCTGTGGCCGGAGCACGGGCTGACCCTCGACGGCTTCAGCACCGTCTGGGAACGCGGCGACCTGCCGCTGTGGATGCTCAACAGCTTCCTCATCGCCGCCGCCGTCACCGTGATCACGGTGCTGGTCTCGGCGATGGCCGGATACGCCTTCTCCCGCACCCTCTTCGCCGGGCGGCGGTGGCTGTTCGCGCTGACCGTGGCCGCCGTTCTCGTCCCGCCCCAGCTGCTCATCGTGCCGTGGTTCCAGCAGATGCTCAGCCTGCACCTGCTCGACACCTACGCGGCGGTGATCCTGCCGCAGACCGTGGCACCGGTGATGGTGTTCATCCTGAAGAAGCACTTCGACTCGCTGCCCCACGAGCTGGAGGAGGCCGCCCGCATCGACGGCGCCGGCCACTGGCGGATCTTCTGGTCCGTGCTGCTGCCGCTGTCCCGCCCGATGCTCGCCGCCGTCGCGATCTTCGTGTTCATCGGCGCCTGGAACAACTTCCTGTGGCCGTTCGTGTCGACGTCCGACCCGGCCCTGATGACCCTGCCGGTCGGCATCACCTCCGTGAAGGACGCCTACGGCATCCAGTACGCCCAGTCCATGGCCTCGGCCGTGCTGGCCGCCCTGCCGCTCGTCGTGGTCTTCATGTTCTTCCAGCGCCACATCGTGAAGTCCGTGGCGACGACCGGCCTCGGCGGCCAGTGAGCACCCCTGTCGACCCCATCGATGTGAGGAGTCACGCATGCGCACCCGCCCTCGCAGCACCCTCCTGGCCGTCCTCCTGGCCCTCCTGCTCGGCCTCGCCCTCGTCCCGTCGTCGACCGCCGCACCCGAGAAGAAGGCCGCCGCGGGCACCTTCCGCAACCCGCTCAACCCCGGCCCCGACCCCTACATGACGCACTTCAAGGGCAACTACTACCTCACCACCACCCAGGGCGGCAGCATCCGCATGTGGCGCTCCCCCTCACTGAGCACCCTGCTCACCGCCGAGCCGGTGACCGTCTGGACGGACACCGACCCCTCCCGCAACCGCAACATCTGGGCCCCCGAGTTCTACCGCTTCGGTGACCGCTGGTACCTCTACTACACCGCCGACGACGGCATCGACGATCACCACCGGCTCTACGTCCTTGAGTCCGAGGGCGACGACCCGGCCGGCCCGTACCACTTCAAGGCCAAGCTCACCCCGCCCAACCACGCCGACGACTTCGCCATCGACCCGGCCGTCTTCCAGCACAACGGCCGCCTCTACCTCGCCTACAGCGGCATCAACCAGTACCAGCACAACGGCCTCAACATCGCCCCGATGACCAACCCGTACACCGTCTCCGGCAACGCGGTCGCCCTCGACGCCGCCGGCGGCTGCCCCGAGGTCCGCGAGGGCCCGGAGTTCCTGAACCGCAACGGCCGTACCTGGATGACGTATTCGACCTGCGACACCGGCAAGCCGGACTACCAGGTCTGGATGCTGTCCCTGCCCAACGGCGCCGACCCGCTTCGCCCCTCGGCCTGGACCCAGCACAACGGCCCGCTGTTCTCCCGCGCCGACGACCGCGGCGTCTTCGGCCCCGGCCACCACGCCTTCTTCAAGTCCCCCGACGGCACGGAGGACTGGATGGTCTACCACGCCAAGACGACCTCGACGTACACCTACACCGACCGCACCACCCGCGCCCAGAAGATCAGCTGGAACGCCGACGGCAGCCCCGACCTCGGCCGCCCGCTCGCCCTGGGCGCCACCCAGGACCTGCCCTCCGGCGACCCCGGCTCCGGCACCTACTGGATCAACGACGACGGCCGCTCCAGCGGCGCCGGATCGATCGCCTACACCGGCACCTGGAACTCCGGCACCGGCTGCGCCGGCCAGTGCTTCTGGGGCGACGACCACTGGAGCGACCGCGCCGACAACACGGCCACCTTCACCTTCACCGGAACCCGCATCGCCCTGCTCTCCGTCCGCGACACCGGCAACGGCATCGCCGCGATCAGCGTCGACGGCGGCGCGGAACAACGCGTCGATTTCTACGGCGCGATCCGCACCGGAGAGACCCTCCAGTACGTCAGCCCCAAGCTCCCGCACGGCACGCACACGCTGCGGATCCGCGTGACGGGAGAGCGCAACGCCCAGTCCCAGGCCGCGTTCGTGAGCGTGGACCGGGCCGAGGTGTACACCAACTGACCAGCCGACGAAGGGAGTACGTCATGTCGCACACGCGCCGCCTGGCCGCCGTCGCCCTGGCCTTCTTCTGCCTCGCCGCCACTCCGGCATCCGCGGCAAGCTCCGGCCCCGTCCTCGACCGGGACTTCCCCGACCCGGACCTCGTGAAGGTGGGCGACACCTACCACGCCTACGCCACCAACGCCGACGGCAAGTACGTCCAACACGCCACCTCCACCGACCTGTTGAACTGGACAGTCGCCGACGCGGACGCCCTGCCCGCGGTCGGCGCCTGGGCCAGACCGGACCGTTCCCTGGTCTGGGCTCCCGAAGTGTTCGGCGCCGACGGCGAGTTCATCATGTACTACGTCGCCCGGGACGCGGCGAGCGACAAGCAGTGCATCGGAGTTGCCCGATCCGCCTCACCGAACTCCCCGTTCCGGCCGGTCGGCGACCGCCCCCTGGTCTGCCCGGCCGACCAGGGAGGCGCCATCGACCCCGCGTCGTACACCGAGAACGGCCGCCGCTACCTGCTCTGGAAGAACGACGGCAACTGCTGCGGCCTGGACACCTGGCTGTACCTCCAGGAGGTCAACCGGGCCGGCACCCGCACCACCGGCAACCCGGTACCCCTCGTTCGCCAGGACCGGTCCTGGGAGGGCGCCCTCGTCGAAGCCCCCACACTCGTCAAGCGCGCCGGGCACTATGTGCTGTTCTACTCCGCCGACCACTACGGCGACGACCGCTACAAGACCGGCTACGCCGTCGCCGACCGGCTCACCGGCCCCTACACCAAGGCCGCCGCACCGCTGATGACGACCGACTCCTTCTCCGGCACGGTCCACGGCCCCGGCGGCCAGGACGTCGTCACCGGCTCCGACGGCCGGGACCGGATCGTCTTCCACGGCTGGAACAGCGAGCGCACCCATCGCGCGATGTACGTCGCCGATCTCGGCTGGGCGAACGGCTACCCCGTCGTCAACGGCAGCAAGGTGTTCTACCAGGCGGAGAACGCGGTCGTGCACCACGCCGTGATCCGGGACGCGGCGGGAGCACTGGACGGCAGGGCGGTCGGATACATCGACCACGCCGACAGCTATGTGGAGTTCTCGGTGTTCACCCCGACGCCCGGCTCCCACACCCTGACCGTCCGCTACGGCAACGGCTCCGCGTCGACGTCCTCGCACCTCCTCACCGTCAACGGGACGGCAGCGGGCGAGGTCCGCTACCCGTACACGGGTTGGGACGACTGGCAGCACGCGGCCGTCTCCGTGGACCTGCGGGAGGGCTGGAACACGATCCGACTGGGGAAGGGCGAGCTGTACGCCGAGCTGGACAGCATCGAGGTGGCCTGAGCGGTCCGTTGGCCCCGGCCCGGCACGTCACGGTGCCGGGGCCTTTGCCGCCGCGATGCGAGCCCGGGCCTGCTCGATCTCGTTGATGTGGGTCTCCGTCCACTGCCGGAGGGCGGTGATCGGCTCGGCCAGGCTCCGGCCCAACTCCGTGAGGTCGTACTCGACTTTGGGCGGGATGGTGGGGTGCACGGTGCGGGTGACGAAGCCGTCGGCCTCAAGGCCGCGGAGCGTCTGGGTGAGCATCTTCTGCGACACGCCCTCGATGCGGCGGCTCAGGTCGGTGTAGCGAAGGGTGCCCTCCAGGAGGGCGTCGACGACCAGGATCGTCCACTTGCCGGCGATGTGGTCGAGCACTTGGCGGGTCGGGCACTTCGCGGAGTAGGCGTCGGCCGTCAGTCCGGAGGACTCCACCACAGGCTTCATGCCAGGAGAGTAACGCACAAAATAGTGCCTACTTTCCGTTGGAGCGCCACTCTCCAATAGTGAGTGGCATGACGAACCGCGCACTCTCTGTCGCAGACGCGATCCGAACCCGCCGCACCGTACGCCACTACCGGCCCGAGCCCGTCCCGGCGGCCGCCCTCACCGAACTGCTCGCACTCGCCGTCGAGGCACCCACCAGCTGGAACCTTCAGGACCGGTCCATCGTCGTGGTCGCCGACGACGAGGGCCGCGCCGGACTGACCTGGGCGACCGGCGGCCAACCCCAGCCGCAGGAAGCCCCCGTGGTCCTGGTCTTCGTCGCCGAACCGCAGTCCTGGCGTGAGGACCACAGCGACGTCTACGACCAGGCACGCCGCAACGGCGCCTGGAACGAGGACTTCATCGCCGTGTTCTCGGCCGCCTCGAACGCCTTCCAGGAAGACCTCGACCGGCGCGGTCTGCTGCGGGAGTACGCGGTGAAGGACGCCATGATCGCGGCCTCCTTCCTGATGCTCGCCGCGACGGAGCTGGGCCTTGCCACCTCGCCGATGAACGGCTGGGACGAGGACAAGGTGAAGAAGGTGATCGGGATCGGCGACCGGGACGACCTGGCCATCGCCCTGCTCGTGTCCGTCGGCTACCCGGCGGAGGACCGCCGCCATCCCGGCCGCCGCGCCGTGGAACACAACGTCCACTACGGACGGCACGGCGTGAAGGAGGGCGCCGCACGCCGGAGTCAGCCGCCTGCAACCCCCTACGGCGTGCCCGGCAGCGCCGAAATTCGCTTCGTGCCGTAGGGGGAGCGGCCTACTGTGGCGCGGTGGCGACTCAGGTGATCATTGTCAACGGTGGTTCCAGCTCCGGGAAGTCCGGGATCGTGCGGTGCCTCCAGGCGGTACTGCCGGATCCGTGGCTGGCGTTCGGGTGCGACTCGTTCGTCGACGCCCTGCCCGCGAGGATGCAGGGGTCGGACGGCGGGATCGTGTTCGCCCCGGACGGCGGGGTGAGCGTCGGGGCCGAGTTCGCCGCGCTGGACGCGGCCTGGGCGGAGGGCGTCGCGGCGATGGCCCGCGCGGGCGCCAGGATCGTCATCGACGACGTATTCCTCGGCGGAGCGGCGTCCCAGCAGCGGTGGCGGAAGGCCCTCGGCGGGCTGACCGTGCTGTGGGTCGGCGTTCGCTGTGACAGCGCGGTCGCCGCGGGCCGGGAGACCGCACGAGGGGACCGGGTGCAGGGGATGGCCGCGATGCAGGCGGACGTGGTGCACGAGGGGGTTTCCTACGACCTGGAGGTGGACACGACGCACACGGAGTCCCTGGAGTGCGCGCGCGTCATCGCCGCCCACGTCGGCCGGTGAGTCACACGAGCGAAGCGAGTGAGCATCGGGCCACCGTGCTGCGCCTGTGGCAGCAACACCTGGGCGCGGCCTTCCCGGCCCGACTGCGGGGTGCCGAACTCGACGGCATCGACATGGTGCTGCTCGACGCGACCGTCGCCGGATGCGTCTCCACGTGGCTGAACAACGGCGGCTTCCTGGACGCGGAGCGCCACCGGATCCTGCGCGACTGCGTCCAGGACCTGGAGCGGGTCCGGCCCCTGTGGACTGAGGCCGAGGACATCCGGTACCTCGGGCGCCTGGGACAACTGGCCGTACTGGTGTCGCGTCCCGCAGAGCAGAGGTGAACCGGCGGGCTATACGGGCGACGGACGCAGTCCGTCCACCGTGACCCGCACCAGCCTGCGCACCGCCTCCTCGGACGACAGACCGCCGGCCGCGGCCAGGGCGTGCAGGCAGTAGGAGGCGAGTTCCTCCGGGGTCACGTCGTCGCGCACCTCACCGGCCCGTACGCCCTCGGCGAGCAGGTCGCTGACGAACCCGCGCAGATGCTGCTCGGCGTGGGCGACATGGTCACCGTGGTGCAGCACGGCACCGATCTCCGGGTCGTGGCCGTGGCGGCGCTGCTGAATGAAGGCGTAGGCGACGAGCACCGCCGTCAGCCGTTCGCCGGGGCTGCCGGGCCGCTCCCGGAGCGCGGCCAGCTCCTGGAGATGTCCCGAGATCTGCCCCGCGTGCCAGGCCGTCATGATCGATTCGACGTCCGGGAAGTACTTGTACAGCGTGGCCCGGCCGATCCCGGTCCCCTCGGCGATCCTCGACATCGTCACGCCGCGCAGCCCGTGCTCGGCCACCAGGGCGGCCGTGACCTCCAGAACCGCCTCCCGCACCGCGCGGCGGTGTTCCTCGATCGTCTCGTTCCACAGCTTCGGCACGTCTCCAAGTGTACGAGTCGCTCGCACTCGATACACAATGACTTGACGTAGACACTCTGTATCGATAAATCTGGCGGCATCCCAGGGGGCCGGATCCCCACGCGGCTCCGGCCCATCGCCCGAACAGGGAGGGACGCCATGCCCGTCTCGCGACGGCACCCCGACGACCTCTACGCCACCCCGCCACCGTGGGACATCGGCCGCCCCCAGCCGGTGTTCCTGGCCCTCGCCACATCGGGGGCCCTGCGCGGCCGTGTCCTGGACGCGGGCTGCGGCACCGGCGAGCACACCCTGCTGGCCGCCGGCCTCGGCCTGGACGCCACCGGCATCGACCTCGCCACCCGCGCCCTGGACGCCGCCGAGGCCAAGGCACGGGATCGCGGACGCACGGCGCGCTTCCTGCGCCACGACGCCCGCGAACTGGCCGGCCTCGGCGAGCAGTTCGACACCGTCCTGGACTGCGGCCTCTTCCATGTCTTCGGCGGCGAGGACCGCACGGCCTACGTCGACGGCCTGCGCGCGGTACTGCCGCCCGGCGGGCGCTGCTTCGTCCTGTGCATCAGCGACCGGGAGCAGGGCTCATGGGGCCCGGTGCACGCGGTGACGCGGAACGACATCGACGCGGCGTTCGCCGAGGGCTGGCGGATCGACTCCGTCGAACCGTCCGCCATCGACATCACCGCCGACCCGGGCCACGTCGCGGCCTGGCTCGTCGCCCTGACCCGGATCTGACCCCGCCCACCCGCCATCAGCCGAAAGAACGTCATGCCGATCACCGCCGAAGCCCGCGTCCTAACCGACCGCCCCGGCCGCTATCTCACCCAGCTGTGCAAGCACTTCAGCAACAAGGGCCGCCACCTCGGCCACCGTCCGCGATCCCACAGCGGAGCCGACCACAGGACGCCAGGCCTGGACCCGGAACAGATCCACGTCGAGTGGTCCGACACCCACGGCGTCCTGCGCCTGCCCTGGGGCACATGCGCGATGGACGCCGAGCCCGGCGCGCTGGTGCTGCGTGTCGAGGCCGACGACGAGGAGGGCCTGCGCCGCCTCCAGGAGCTCCTCGCGGCGCACATCGGCCGCTTCGGCCGGCGCGAGGAGCTACGGGTGGACTGGCAGGGGTCCGGGACAGCCACACCCGAGCCGGAAAGGCCCGCACCGCCGTCCTCGTCGCGACGCAGGCGCCTCGCCTGGGTGGGCACCGCGGCCCTCGTGGCCGTCGTCGTCGCCGTACACCTGGGCCTGGCGGGCGCGCTGCTCTCCGCGCCGCGCTGGACGGGCTGGGCCGCGGTGGGTGTCGTGGCCGCGGTCGCCCTGAAGGTGATGGCACTGACGGCCTGGGGCCGGCACCTGCACCGCCGCAACCGACGGCAGGCCTGACAGTCGCGTGCTGTCAGGTGCGGGACACCCGGCAGGAGCAGTCCGGCGACCGTGTTCCGGCCGAGCCGGTCTGACTGAGATGCGTGGCCAGGGCCTGGAGCAGCGCCGCGGCCGCCACACGTGTCAGGGGATGGCCCGCGCCCCTGCGGAGCAGGGAAATCGGCTGGTTCGTCATCGTCGTATCCCTTCGTCGGTCAACCGGTCCTCCATAGGCGTCCGCCGCCTCCGGAGAGACGGCGGACGCCCTGGCGAGTGTGCGCGACAGCAGCCCATCCCTAGACGCCCACCTCCTCCTGCGCCTGCTGCCGGGGCTGCTCGGCCGCGACGGACTTCTCGGTGCGCATGACGAGGAGGGTGACGATCCCGCCGATGGCGGCGAGGGCCGCGGCGCCGAGGAAGGCCGCGCCGAACCCGTCCGTCAGTGCGGGCAGGTTGCCCAGCTCGTCCGCGCCCTGGGAGGTGGCCAGTGCGCTGAGGGCCGCGAGGCCGAGCGCGGAGCCCACCTGGTAGGTGGTGTTGACGATGCCCGAGGCCAGCCCGGCCTGCTCCTGGGGGGCGCCGGACATGGCGGCCATCATTGCCGGGATGTACGCCAGCGACATACCGAGCGCGGCGACCAGCGAGGCCGGCAGCACGTCGACGACGAAGGTGCCGGTCGGCTCCACGGCCGACAGCCACACCAGCCCGAGCGCGAGGACCAGCAGCCCGCCGCCGATCAGCGGCTTGGCGCCGAAGCGGCCCAGCAGACGGGCGGTGATCGCGGTCATGAAGACCATCAGCAGCCCGGTCATCGGCAGCAGCGCGGCGCCGGACGCGAACGCCCCGTAGCCCAGGACCTGCTGGAGGTAGAGGTTGAGGAAGTACCACATCGGGATCCACGCGGCGCCCAGCAGTGCCATCGCCAGGTTGGCCGAGCCCAGGCGCGGAACCCGCCAGATGCCGAGCGGCATGAGCGGCTCGCGCACGGTCTTCTGGAGCACGAGGAACAGCGTCAACAGGGCGGCCGCTCCGGCGAGTTCGAGGACGGTCTGCGTGGAACCCCAGCCCACTTCCGGGGCCCGTACGACGGCGAAGACGGTCAGGGCGAGACCCGCGGTGACCGTCACGGCACCGAGCAGGTCGACGGCCCCGCGCCGGGGCGGCACCGCCGGGAGCAGACCGGTGGCCGCGAGCGTGGCGGCGCCGATCGGGAGGTAGATGATGAACACCCAGGGCCAGCTGAGCCATTCGGTGAAGACGCCGCCCAGGAAGACGCCGGCGGTTCCGCCCGCGGGTGCGGCGGCACCGTAGAGCGCCATCGCCTTGCCGAGCTCCTTGGGGTCGTGCGAGAACAGGATCATCAGCAGGGTCATCGCGGACGGTGCGATGAGTGCGCCGCCGACACCCTGGACGGCTCGGCCGGCGACCTCCACCCACGCGGTCTGGGCGGCCGCGGCGACCACCGAACCGGCGATGAGCACGCTCCAGCCGGCGATGAACACCCGGCGCGCGCCGAGCAGGTCGGACAGGCGCCCGCCGAGCAGCAGGAGCCCGCCGAAGGCGATGACGTAGGCGTTGAAGACCCACTGCAGGTCACCTTGCGAGAAGCCGAGGTCTCTCTGCATCTCGGGAAGGGCGACGCCGATGATCGAGGTGTCCATGATGACCATGAACTGGGCCGCGGCGAGGACCACCAGGGCCCACCAGCGGCGTGGATTGACGGTTGACATGGCTGACCTCTCTGAAATGCACTGACGAGGTACCCCTGGGGGGTATCTCTCCGACGGCATTCAGATATACCCCCCTCGGGTACCTGGGGGCAAGAGGTTCGGTGATCGAAATCGATACCTGAGGGGGGTATTTGAGGAGCCGCTCACGTCCGAGGTGACCCGGCGTCAGGCATCGAGGCGCTCCGTATAGGCCTCGGTCGGCGGGTACGGGCTGGGGCTCGTCATGCCCGACGACCAGAAGCCCGTGGTGCCGGGGATGGGTGTCACGTCGTTGAGGTACGGCGCCGGCGCCGCGCCGGCCGGACCGCGTACGAGCGTCCAGGTGTCGCCTTCGCGGTGCAGATACGTACTGCGGGTCTGGTCCTGGTAGTTCCAGCCCGAGATCCACTCGGCGCGGCCCTGCGTGTTGCCCGCGATCCCGCTCAACGAGCCGAGCGTGAAGCCCGCTTCCACCCGCGTCCAGGCCGTGCCGTCCCAGTGGGCCAGCACCGGGTTGCCGGGACGGCCCACGGGCCCGCCGACACCGAACTCGGTGCCCACCGCCCATACGTCGTCCGGACCGGCCGCGTGCACGTCGCCGATGCCCAGACGCAGGCCCCCGATTGCGGGCAGGACCGTCCACTGCCCGTCCCAGCGGGCCACCAGCCCGAACCAGCCTGCGCCGTTGGACTGGTCGCCGCTCACCCACACCTCGCCCGGTGAACGCAGTTCGACCCGGTACAGGTTCGCGCTCGTCACCGGCAGCGGGTCCAGCCACTGCCAGCGCCGCCCGTCCCCGTGCAGCAGCCGCACGGCGCCGCCTCGGCTGCCGCAGATCCACACCTGCCGGTCGGGCCCGACCGCCACCGAGGTCAGCCGCACGTCCGGGTCACCCCGGCCCGGGAACTGCGCCTCGCGCCAGGTGGTGCCGTCCCAGCGCAGCAACTGGCTGCCGGTTCCGGCGGGTTGGCCCACACACCACGCCGCGGCGGCGCAGACACCGGAGATGCCCGTCAGCCGCGAGTGGTTGAGATGCGACAGGTCGACCTTCTTCCAGCCCGTGCCGTCCCACACCATGCCCAACGCCCGTGCCCCAGACGGCCCGCCGAGATCCTCCTCGCCGACGGCCCACGCCAGTCGGGGCCCGGCCGCTGCGATACGGCGTAACTGCGCGGCCGGAATGCTGCCGGGCGCCGGCACGGCCTGCCAGCCTTGCATCCGGGGCGTCGGCACCTCGGCCCGGGCCGTACCCGGACCGAGCGCGATCCCCGCGACCGAGCCGATCGCGCCCGCCACAAATCGCCTTCGTCTCACTGTTGGATCCCTCCACGCGGATGGGCGAACAGGAGGGACCACGGTGCGGCAGCCACCCTCAAGGGTCTAGATACGCACGTGACAAAGCCGTTCGGCGCTCAGGGCGTCAGCATGCGGTCCTGCTCCACCGGCGGTGTCCCGCCGTGCCAGTCCAGGGCCTTGCCGAAGCGGACCAACTCGCCGTAGAGGGCCGGATCGACGCGCTCGGCGAAGACCAGGTCGAGTACGGCGCGGGCGGCCTGCGCGGGGGACTGGGCGTGGCTGTAGTCGCTGAACCAGGGCCGGGACGTGGCGGTGTCGACCATGCCGGGGCACACGGAGGCGATCAGCGTGCCGGTGGCGAGGTCGTCCTCGCGGCGTTCGGCCGCGACCGCGCGGACGGCGGCGACCTGGGCCACCTTGGAGGGCACGTTCAGCCAGAGTGGCCAACCCGCTTCCGCGGTGGCCTTGTTGTGGACGGCGCCGCGCCAGGACTCGACGGCGTGCTCGACCTGGTCCAGGCTCGCGCCGTCGAAGAGGTGGTGCAGCCGCGGGTCGAGATGCCCGAGCGTGCCGAGGGTGCTGGCCACGACGAGCAGCCGGCCGCCCGGGCGCAGCACGGGACCGAAGGAGCG
Organism: Streptomyces sp. NPDC079141; assembly: GCF_040686775.1. Taxonomy (NCBI): domain Bacteria; kingdom Bacillati; phylum Actinomycetota; class Actinomycetes; order Kitasatosporales; family Streptomycetaceae; genus Streptomyces; species Streptomyces sp. NPDC079141. Next base: position 150,056 of record NZ_JBFBLP010000009.1, read on the forward strand.
CAGAACCGCGTGCGTGGCGGTGTTGGAGACATCGATGAACTCGTCGGCCCGCTCGGCCTGCGAGTCCTCGGGCAGCACACGGGCGATCGCGTTGGAGATGACGACGTCGACGCCCCCGTACCGGGCCTGGAGCTCCTCGGCGAGACGCGTGACGGCGTCGGTGTCGGCGACATCCAGGACCCGGCCCTCGACACGGGCACGGGTGTCGGACAATCGGGCGACCTCGCGGGCGGCGTCCATGACGCGCCGGTGGTTGCGGCCGGTGAGCAGCACCAGGTCGTCCGGGGCCATCCGGGCCGCGAGCCCTTCGACGAGGGCGCGGCCCAGCCCCTGGTTGGCGCCCGTGATGAGGGCGATGCGGGAAGCGGTCATGCACGCCACGCTAGAAACCCGGTGTCCATGAGTCCAACGAGAGTTCGGCACGTCTGCTATGCGTAAACGTCATGGACTTCACGGATGTCTCGCTGACCGCACTGCGCGTCTTCCGCGCCGTCGCCGAACAGGGCACCTTCACCGCGGCCGCCGCCTCGCTGGGCTACACCCAGTCGGCGGTCTCCCGCCAGATCGCCGCGATCGAACGGGCCGCGGGTGCGGAGCTGTTGGAGCGGCGGCGCGACGGCGTACGGCTCACCGCGGCCGGCCGTGTCGTCATGCGTCGCGCGACGGTCGTCCTCGACGAGATCGAGGCGACCGCGCGCGAACTGTCCGGACTGCCCGGGCAGTCCGGCACGGTCCGCCTGGGCTGGTTCCCCAGCGCCGGCGCCGTCCTGCTGCCCAGGGCCCTGGCCGCGCTGCGCCGCACCGACCCGGACCTGAACGTCGTCGGACGCGAAGGCAGCACCCCGGCCCTGGTGCGCGCCCTGCGCGCCGGCAGCCTGGACCTCGCCCTGCTCGCGTCGGCCCCGCCGTTCCGCCCGCCGGACGCCGAGTCGCCCCCGCTGGAACTGCACACCCTCGGCGAACGCGCCCTGCGCCTCGCGGTGCCGGTCGGCCACCCGCTGGCCCGCGGCGACTTCGTCGACGTCGCCGACCTGCGCGGGCAGCGCTGGATCGCCGGCACCACGTCCGGCGAGGACCGGCTGATGGGCGTATGGCCCGGCCTGGACGAGCGGCCCGAGATCGCCCACACCGCCCGCGACTGGCTGGCCAAGCTCCACCTCGTCGCCGCCGGCTGCGGCCTGACCACGGTGCCCGCCTCGCTCACCCCCGCCGCGCCACCGGGCGTCCGCGTCCTGCCCGTGCGCGGCGGCCCCCAGGAGCAGCGACGTCTGCTCCTGGCGCGCCTCCCGCACCCGCCGACCGAGCCGGCCACCCGGGTGGCAGCCGCCCTGCGCGCGGCGGCCCTCGACGCCGACACGCCACCCAGTGAGTCAGCTCCCTGACGCTGCGGCGCCGAACTCCGGGACTTCCTCAGCCGACGGTCCCTGCCGTGCGCGGTGGCAGGAGGACGGCTCAGCCCGAGGCGGACGTGAGGATCACGAGCTGCTGCGTCGCCCGCGTCATCGCGACATAGCGGTCGACCGCGCCCCCGACCCCCTCGCCGAACTCCTCCGGGTCGACGAGGACGACCAGGTCGAACTCCAGCCCCTTCGACAGCCCCGGGCTCAGCGAGCGCACCCGGGACGTCGCCGGGAACGTGGGGTCACCGATGACGCACGCGACGCCGTCGTCGTTGGCGGCGAGCCAGGTGTCGAGGACCGAGTCCAGATCGGAGACGGACCCGTGCACGACAGGGATGCCGCTGCTGCGCACGGACGTCGGCACATTGGCGTCCGGGAGCGCGGCCCGGATGGCCGGCTCGGCCACCGCCATGACCTCTTCCGGTGTCCGGTAGTTGATGCTCAGGGAGGCCACCTCGATCCGGTCGAGCCCGACCCGCGCGAGCCGCTCCTGCCACGACTCGGTGAACCCGTGCCGGGTCTGGGCGCGGTCCCCGACGATCGTGAAGCTCCGCGACGGGCAGCGCAGCAGCAGCATCTGCCACTCCGCGTCGGTGAGTTCCTGCGCCTCGTCCACGACGATGTGCGCGAACGGCCCGGCCAGCAGGTCCGGTTCGGTGCCGGGCAGCACGGACTCGTCGACCAGGCTGTCCTGAAGGTCCTGTCCGCGCAGCATCGTCACCGCGCCTTCGCCGTCGTCGTCGGCCGCGATCACGTTGGCGATGACGTCGGACATGCGCGCACGTTCGGCGGCCATGGCGGCCTGCTGCCGACGCTTGCGCACCGCCGCCTTGGGGTCACCGAGCCGCTGCCGTGCCGCGTCCAGCAGCGGCAGGTCGGACACCGTCCACGCCTGGGCGTTCTCGCGCTGGAGCGCGCGCACCTCCTCGCGGCTCAGCCAGGGAGCACACATCCGCAGGTAGGCGGGCACCGACCACAGGTCGGAGACCAGGTCGGCCGCCTCCAGCAGCGGCCACGCGCTGTTGAGGGTGTCGACCAGTTCCTTGTCGTTCTGCAGTGACCTGCGGAACGCGTCGGCCGGTATGTCGCCGCCGTGCTTGTCCATGAGGATCGCGACCAGCTCGTCCCAGATCAGGTCGCGCGCTTCGTTGTGCGGGGTGCTCGGCCCGGGTGCGTCGAACGCCTCGGCCCAGTCGGTGGCGGTCAGCCGGACGTCGGCCCAGTCGGTCGAGACCGTCATTCCCGCGGTGGGCGGCTCCTCGTAGAACCGGACGGCCTTCTCGATCGCCTTCACCATGTCCGCGGACGACTTCAGCCGGGCCACCTGCGGGTCGGTCTCGGCCGCCGCCGTGGCTCCCTCGGCGACGAGGTCCCGCACGGTGCAGGTCTGTACGCCCTCCTCGCCCAGGCTGGGCAGCACATCGGCGACGTAGGCCAGGTAGGGCTGGTGCGGGCCGACGAACAGCACGCCGCCGCGCCGGTGGCCGAGGCGCGGGTCGGAGTAGAGCAGATGAGCGGTGCGGTGCAGCGCGACGACGGTCTTGCCCGTGCCGGGACCACCGTCGACGACGAGCGCGCCGCGCGAACCCGCGCGGATGATGGCGTCCTGGTCGGCCTGGATGGTGGCGAGCACATCGCGCATCCGGGACGAGCGGGTGCTGCCCAGGCTGGCGATGAAGGCGGACTGGTCGTCGAGCGCGGCGTGCCCTTCGAGACCGTTGGTGGTGAACACCTCGTCCCAGTAGTCGCCGATCCGGCCGCGCGTCCAGCGATACCTGCGGCGGCTCGCCAGACCCATCGGGTTGGCGTGCGTGGCCGCGAAGAACGGCTCGGCGGCGGGGGAGCGCCAGTCGAGCAGCAGCCGACGGCCCTCGCTGTCGGTGAGGCCGAGTCGTCCGATGTACACGGGCTCGGGGTCGTCCGCGCTGACGATGTGCCCCAGGCACAGGTCCAGGCCGAAGCGGCGCAGGGCGCGCAGGCGCCCGGTCAGCCGGTGGATCTCCACGTCCCGGTCCATCGCCTCCCGGCCCAGTCCGCCCGGCGCCCTGCGCAAGTCGTCCAGACTGTCGGAGAGTTCAGCGATCGCCTGGTCCAGGCTCTCCGCGATGGCCGCGAAGTGCCGCTCGTCGGCGGCGATCAGCGCCGGGTCGGCCTTGGGGGAGAGACGGTCGGGAAGGTCGAACGCGCTGGTGGTCAGGAGACTCAAGTCGGTGACATCCATTTCGCAGATTCCGGGGTCAGGGGAGTGATTCTGCGGGAGGACGGGGGCCTTGCCGCAAGCCCCCCAGTGCGCTATAAGTTAAGAGTGGCAAGGAGTGGACGACCTCCTTGCCTTTCCTTTTGCGCCGACTCGGGTGGTGCGGGGGTACGTCCTGTTGCCAGGACCCGATCTCATCCGGAGGCGTCAATGGCCGTTCGCCGTGTCATGCCCATCATCCAGTCGGAGGCCGCGCAGGAGAACCGGGAGTTCTACGGCCTGCTCGGCTTCGAGGAGGTGATGAACCTCGGCTGGATCATGACCCTTGCCTCGCCGACCACCCCGGCCGCGCAGGTCAGCATCATGACCGGTGACAAGACCGCCCCGGTCACCCCCGACATGAGCGTCGAGGTCGACGACGTCGATGCCGTCTATACGGCTGTGCGCGACAGCGGCGCGGAAATCGTCCACCCTCTGCAGGACGAGGAGTGGGGAGTACGGCGGTTCTTCGTCCGCGACCCGAACGGCCGCGTCGTGAACGTGCTCAGCCACCGCTGACGCCGTTCACCTCAACGCCCCGGCGTCGGCCCCTCACCCCAGAGCCAGCGGAAGCCTCGCGGCGGCCCCGCCCAGCGCGGCCCTCTCCGCGTCGGTCGGTGTGCGCCGCCCCGTGGCGATCAGCAGCGCCTCCTTGTCGGACAGGGAGGCGGGGAACGAGGTCCCGGCGATCTTCTCCAGCAGGATGCGGGTCGCCGCGAGGGTCTCGTCGGGCGGATCGGCGGCCGACGGCAGATGGGCGATCAGGTCGAGGTGGTGCAAGGTCCATTCGAGTACGTACGCGGACAGGAAGTCGCCGACGGTCATCACCTCGCCCTGCGTGCTCACGCGGGCGGCGGGGTCGGCGAGTTCGGCGGCGCGGCCCGCGGCGGAACCGACGTCGTCGAAGTGGAACTTGAGCCACCGCGGCTCGCCGTAGGCCGCGGCGAGCCGCGGGACCAACGCCTCGGGCGGACCCTCCTCGGCAGCCGAGTCGGTGGGCCGCCAGTAGGTGACCGCGTCCACGGTCGGCTCCGTCCCCGCGGGCGTGACCAGGGTGATCAGCACGTCCTGGGCGCCGATGACCAGGTGGCACACCAGGTCCCGCACGAGCCAGCCCGCACAGCCCGACGGCTGCTCGAAGTCCTCGTCCGCGATATCGGCGACAGCCGCGCGCAACGCCGTCCAGGAACGGGAGAAGAGATCCACCGCCGCACGGTATTGCGGTACCGGAGGGCAGGACAAGCGCATGGGGCCGTACGGCCCGCCCGACGGCGAAGTCCGGCCGGAGCGTCGCCCCGCCGGCCGGACCTCAACAACTTCTCCACGCGTTACGGCACGACGTAACCGGCCTCTTCCAGCGCCTCGGTGACGGCGTCGGGGCGGTTGGTGATGATGCCGTCGGCACCGGCCTTGGCGAGGGACACGGCCTGGGCCGGGTCGTCGATGGTCCAGGTGTAGTTCTGCAGGGGCCGGCGGTGCGGGCCGGTGAGGGCGTGGACGGCGTCGTAGTAGGCGGCGTCGGCGGCCCAGGTGTTGATCTGGTCGGCGAAGGGCGTGTACTTGGGGAGGTCCGCGACGGCCGGCTTGCCGAGGAAGCCGGTCTTTACGTCCGGGCGCAACTCGTGCACGGTGCGGATGCAGTCCGCGCTGAAGCTCTGGATGACGAGCTTGGCCCTGACATGGCCGCTGTCGAGCCAACCGAGGGCCTTCAGCTCGCGCAGGACCTCCTTCTCGATACCGGGGTAGAGCTCGGGCGCCTTGATCTCAAGGACGAGCGCCTGGTGGTTGTCCTCGACGCGGTTCATGTACTGCTCCAGCGTCGGCACGCGCGCGCCGGTCCACTGCGCACCCTTCCAGCTGCCCGCGTCGAGCTTCTCTATCTCGGCCAGCGTGAAGTCGCGCAGGTTCCAGGGGGCGCGGTCGGGGAAGACCTGCTCGACGTCGGTGGTGCGGGCCAGGTTCGTGTCGTGCAGGACGACCAGCTCGCCGTCCTTGGTGCGCTGCACGTCGTTCTCCACCCAGCGCACGCCCATGTCGTGCGCCGTGTCGACTGCCTCAAGGGTGTTCTCCGGGGCGGCCGCCGAGGCACCCCGGTGCGCGATGACGGCGACGGCCGTCGCGTCCTCGGACCGGACGGTGGAGTCGGCGACGGCGTGCGGGGCGACGCCCAGCGACAGCAGGGTGAGAGCTGCGAGGGGGCCGACGGCGGCGGACAGAAGCGTACGGCGGGACATGCGTCCTCTTTTCCGTGCGGGGAAACCGACGTGCCCCAGCCTCGCCGCCCCAAGTACGTGTAACAAGAAGGCAAGTAGAGGCGCGGTGAACCCTGCACGGACGGCAAGTGGTTCAACTGTCCCGAAGCGAAGGAGGGGGATCGCGCGGAGTTGGCTCAGTGAGCCTCCGCCAACTTGAAGTCGCAGGTCAAAGGGCTGGTGTGACAGCCGTTGAGGGTGCTCACACTGGTCATGGGCAGCAGTTCGCAGAGTAGATCGTCTGTCAACCGGCAGATCGCCGACAAGTGGCAGATACCGCTCTGGGGCCTCAGAAGGATCCTCAGCCCGCGTTTCCCCGATGCACAGCCCCCAGCGCGGGCCTTCATGACCGAGGACAACTAACGAAGGATCCAGACCCACTACTCACAGGGCCTGACTCCCACGGAGACTGGCGCTGCTTCCTCGACAACCACGACGCCTGGATCCCCCTGCCCACCATCACGGCGCTCTACATCACCTTCGCTCCAGAATCCCAGGCAGCCGACCCCGCCGACGACGAGTGAGTAACACACGGTCACATCCCCGAACTTGAGTAGAGCAGCCGAGCGACGCCCTCCTTGGCGATCCTGTATCCCCTCGGCCTGCAGCCGATCAACGCCCGGCACCCTATAACTGTTGAGGTTTCCGGCCGCGTGGCAGCACCAGACGATAGGTGACCCGTCGCCGTGAGACGCGACGCACGGAACGAGACAACGGATCGCCCGAGGTGCGTCACCGTCCCAGCTGTTCCGGGGAGGCAGCCCGGTCTGCCCGTCGCCGGCCGCGTGCGCATCAGGACCGGAGCCCGCCTCGACGCCGAAAGGACCGGACACATGCTCGCCCTTATGGACTCTGAGGCCCCCGCCCTTGCCCAGGGAACGCTTGCTCTCCGCCCCGCTACTTTGAAGAGCGGCCCAACCACCGGTACCCGCAGGACTACCCACCGCCCCGCCACGTTGAAGGGCGGCCCAAGCACCGGTAGCCGCAGGACTGTCCACTGCCCCGCCACGTTGAAGGGCAGCGGCCCGAGCATCGGTACCCGCAAGCCTGTCCGCCACCCCGCCAAGCTGAAGGGCGGCTCCCCTGGCCTCGGTACCCGCAGGCCTGTCCGTCACCCGGCGACCGCGAAGGGCACCCCAGGCGCCGGTAACCGCAGGATTGTCCGCCACCCGGCCACGCTGAAGGCCGGTTCGGGTATCGGTGGCCGCCGGGCCGTCCGCCACCACGCCACCACGAAGATCACCCCCGGCGTCGGCAGTCGCAGGCCCGTCCGCCGCCCCGCCACGTTGAAGGCCAGTGGCCCGAGCGTCGGCACCCGCAGGGTTGTCCGGCGTCCGGCCACATTCAAGGGCGGCCACCCTGGCGTCGGTACCCGCAGGACCGTCCACCGCCCCGCCACCGCGGAGGGCCATCCGGGCGTCGGTACCCGTAAGCCTGTCCACCGTCCCGCCACGTTGAAGGGCATCCCGGGTGTCGGCAGCCGCAGGGCTGTCCGCAACCCCGCCACGCTGAAGGGTGGCGGTATTGGCGTCGGTGGCCGCAGGGTTGTCCGCGTCCCGGCCACGTTGAAGGGCACCCCGGGCGTCAGCGGCCGCGCTGTCACTTTGAAAGGCGGTTCCGGCGTCGACAGCCGCCAGCCCGTGCGCCACCCCGCTACTGCGAAGAGCACGCCTGGCATCGGTAGCCGCAGGATTGTCTGCTACCCCGCCACCGCGAAAAGCGGCAGTGGGGGCATCGGCTCCCGCAGGATTGTCCGCCGTCCCGCAACGTTGAAGGTTGGTTCCGGCGTCGGCGGCCGCCGGGCTGTCCGCTACCCCGCGACCGCGAAGGGCAGTGGCCCGAGCGTCGGCACTCGCAGGACGGTCCGTCACCCCGTGACCGCGAAGGTCACCACGGGCGCCGGCACCCGCAGGACCGTCGGCCGCCCCGCCACCGCGAAGACTGGCGGCGGGGGCATCGGCAGCCGCAGGGCTGTCCCTCGCCTCGTCACCTCGAAGGGTGGCGTCAGCATCGGCGAGCGGTCTCGCAGGTCCATTCCTGTTGGGACGAGCACGCTCTAGCCAGCGTCGGTTGCGGCTGGTGGCAGTAGACGGGAGGGAACGGATGGGGAATCCGCCGAACACGGTGGAGCGGTGGGAGGGCCTGGAGTGCGCCGCGCAGCTCGATGTCGTGCTGCCGATGTACAAGGAGAACCGGCCAACTGCCCATGATCGTCCCCGTCGCCAAGGGCGGCTACGGCTACGACCGCACACCCGGCTGGAACGCCGCATGGAAGGCGGTGCCGGCCTGGGACTCGGCGTACTTCGTCATCCCGTGGGAGCTGCACCGCTACTACGGCAACAGCAGCCTGTTCGCCCCGCTGTACGACCACCAGGACACACTCCTGACGTACTACGAGACGCTGTTCACCGCCGAGAACGGCTACCGGTTCGAGGCCTCCCTCGGCGCCTACTCCGGTGCCGAGGACCCCGGCAGCAACGCCGTCATCAGCCTTGCCTTCTACATCCACTTCTGCGACTACATGGACAAGGTGGGCCGCATCCTCGGCCGCACCGAACGCGCCACCCACTACGGGCGGTTGGCGCGCACCCTGCGCCGGGCGTTCATCGCGCACTACTGGGACGCTTCGAGGGGCTGCTTCACCCAGGGCAGCATCTCCGGCGAGAACGCCATGGCCCTCGCCTTCGACCTCGTGCCCGGCTCGGACCTGAGCCCCGACGACCCCCGCCACCTGGCCGGCACGAAGACGCTCGCGCAGAACGAGAAGGCCCTCGCCAAGCTCCTCGCCGACCGGATCGTGGCCGCGGACCAGCACATCCAGAACGACATGTACGGCTCGCGCTACGAGTTCAACATCCTGAGTGAGTACGGGTACACGGACGTGGCGTTGCAGGCCGTCACCCAGACCGGCATGCCCGGCTATGTCCACCAGATCGCCAAGGGCGCCACCTCGCTGTGGGAGCAGTGGACCGACCGCCTCTCCGTCAACCACCACTACCGCTCCAACGTGGCCACCTGGTTCTACCAGTCCCTGGCCGGCATCGGACCGACCTCGACCGCCTACGAGACGCTGCGCATCCGCCCGTACATCCCCACGGTCGCCGTCAACAGCCGCGTACCCAAGGACACGCAGGACACGGACCTGGACCCCGCGACCCTCGATCACGTCAGCGCCTCGATCGACACCGTGCGCGGCACGGTGTCCAGCGAGTGGTGGCGCCGCGCGGACGGCCGGATCGAGCTGGCGGTCACCGTCCCGTACAACACCGAGGCCGAGATCTGGGTTCCCACACAGGACCGTCCCGTCACCGCGCCACAAGGGGTCACCTTCCTCCGTAACGCCACGGCCGGGGGCGCGGCCTACCGGGTCTACCCGGCCCGGGCGGGTGCGTACCGCTTCAACGCGCGTGAACTGCCGTGCCGGAGCGGGATGTTGGGCCCGGCGCGGCATCCGCATGCTCAGCAGGCCGAAGTGGGCTGGTGCAGTCGGCCGTCGTGGACCTCCGCGATCCGGTCCGCCGCGGTGAGGTGGGTGCGGTCGTGGGTGACCAACACGGTTGCGGTGGCCCGCTGGTGGGTGAGCCGGGTGATCAACTCGATGACGGCGGCCCCGCGTTCGTGGTCGAGGGCGCTGGTGGGCTCGTCGACCAGCAGGACCGTGGGGTCGTTCATCAGGGCGCGGGCGATGTTGACGCGCTGGCGCTGGCCGCCGGAGAGCTGGTGGGGGCGTCGTCCTGCCTGGGGTGCCAGGCCGACGGCGTCCAGCAGTTCCATGGCCCGGCCGCGGGCCCTGGCCGGGGACCGGCCGTCGATCCGGGCCATGACCTGGAGCTGTTCGACGGCGGTGAGTGAGGGCAGCAGGTTGGGCTGCTGGAAGACGATGCCGATCGTGCGGCGGCGCAGATCGGTGAGGCGGCCGCGGGTCAGTCCGGCGGTGGTGGTGCCGCCGACGGTGACCGTGCCGGAGTCGGGGGCGATCAGCGTCGCGGCCACGGCCAGCAGGCTGGACTTGCCGGAGCCCGAGGGGCCGACCACGGCCGTCAGACTGCCCGCGGGCACGTCCAGGGTGACGCGGTCCAGAGCGGTCAGCCGGGTGTCGCCGTCGGGGTAGGTGAGGGTGACGTCGCACAGGTGCAGGCTCATCGGGCGCTCCCCAGGGCGGTCAGCGGGTCGACGGAGGTGATGCGGCGGATGGACAGGGCAGCCCCGAGCGCGCCGAGCAGGATCATCACGGCGGCCGGTACGAGGACGGTCGCCGCCGTGAGGACGAAGGGGACGGCCGAGCCGGCGACCAGGGCACCCACGGCGACGGCGATGGCGGTGCCGAGAAGAGTGCCGCCGACGAGCAGGACCACGGCCTGGCCCAGGGCGTCCTTGAGCAGATGGGAGGTGGGGGCGCCGAGGGCCTTCAGGACGGCGACGTCGCCGCTGCGCTGGATCGTCCAGACGGTGAAGAAGGCGCCGATGACCAGCGCGGAGATGGCGAACAGGAAACCGCGCATCAACTGGAGCGAGCCGTTCTCGGAGGTGTAGGAGCCGATCGCCGACAGCGAGTCCTCCTTGACGACCGTCCGGGTGCCCGCGGCCGCGTCGGCGGCCCGCACATCGGCGCCGGGCGCGGTGTCCAGGGCGATCACGGTCGCGGCCGGTCGGTCGCCGTCGCCCGTGGCCGGCGCGGCCCGCCGCCAGACGTCGAGGCTCGTCCAGACGACCGGGGTGTGGCTGAAGGAGGCGTCGCCGGCCACGGCGACGACCGTCAGCTCCTGTCCGGCCAGGCCTACCGTGTCGCCGGAGCGCACTCCGAGGGCGTCGGCGGCCGTACGGGACACGATCACCGACGGCCCGTCGAGCCCGCCGCCGTCCGGGGTGAGGCTCGAACCGGGCCGGACGCCGAAGACCGAGACCCCGGCGCTCGTGGCACCGGCGGTGGCCCTGGTGGTCGTGATGCCCAGGGGCTCGGCGCCGGTGACGCCGGGTGTCGCGGCCCACCGCCGCCACTGCTGTTCGGTGACCGTGGAGTCGGCGAACGACAGGTCCTGCCCCTCGCCGGGCGCGCCGAAGGCGATCCGGTCGGCGGGCAGGCCGGTGATCGCGGAGATGTTCTGCCGTTGCAGCCCCGCGGTGAGCCCGGACAGCAGGCCGACCAGCAGGGTGATCAGCACGATGACGGTTCCCATCAGGGCGAAGCGCCCCTTGGCGAACCGGAGATCTCTCCAGGCGACGAACACGGCGTTGGCTGCCCTTTCCGGCGGTGGAAGCGGTAGGCCTCAACCGTCGCCGCCGGCCCCGTGCGCGGGCATCCGGCAAGGGACGTCACTTCGCGGAACGGAAGGCGCCACACGGGTTGCAACTTTCGATGGAGGCCCGAAGCGGCTTCGCCTCCTTAGAGTGGAAGGACTGTGAACACCGCCGCTCCCGCCCTGACCCCGACCAGCCGGGCCCTGACCTGGTGCCTGCACCTGCTGATCGTCGCCCTGCTCGCCCTGGCCGCGGGCCGGGCGGTGGCGGACAGCCGACCGCACACCGCACTGATCGTCGCCGTGGCGGCCGTATGCGCGCTGACGTACGCGGCCGGCCCGCTGCTGCCCCCGATCCGCCGCTCCCGGCCCGCCGCGGCCTGGTGGCTGGCCGCCGTCGGGGCCGTATGGCTGGTGCTGCTCGCCCTGACCGCCGACGGGGTGTGGCTGGCCTTCCCGCTGTACTTCCTCCAGCTCCATCTGCTGCCGCGCCGGGCCGCCCTGCCCGCCGTGGCTGCGACGGCGCTCGCCGCGATCACCGCCTATGCCGCCCATGAGGGCTCCTTCAGCCCGGCCATGGCCATCGGCCCCGCGCTCGGCGCCGCCGTCGCGGTCGCGGTGGTGTGGGGATACCAGGCGCTGTACCGGGAGAGCGAACACCGCAGGCGCCTGATCGAGGAGCTCACCACCACCCGCGCCGACCTCGCCCAGGCGCAGCACACCGCCGGAGTGCTGGCCGAACGCGAGCGTCTGGCCCGCGAGATCCACGACACCCTCGCCCAGGGACTGTCCAGCATCCAGTTGCTGCTGCGCGCAGCCGAACGCGCCCTGCCCGACCGGCCCGACGTCGCCGCCCGCCATGTCGTACAGGCCCGCCAGGCCGCCGCGGACGATCTCGCCGAGGCCCGCCGCTTCGTCGCCGCCCTCACCCCGCCCGCCCTGGACGGCACCACCCTGCCGGACGCGCTGGCACGCCTGTGCGCCACCACCAGCGCCCGGCACCGGCTCACCGCACGCTTCCACCTCACCGGCGACCCGGCCCCGCTGCCCACCGCGCACGAGGTCGCCCTGCTGCGCATCGCCCAGTCCGCGCTCGCCAACACCGTCCGCCACGCCCACGCCACCACGGCCGAGATCACCCTCGGCTACCTCGGCGACCACGCCGTCCTGGACGTCGTGGACGACGGCACCGGCTTCGCCCCCGACCAGCTGCCCGCCCCCGACCCCGAAAACGGCGGCTTCGGCCTGGCGGCCATGCGCGCCCGTATCCAGGCGCTCGGCGGCACCCTCACCGTGGACTCCGCACCCGGCCGCGGCACGACCCTGACCGCCCGACTGCCCCTCACCCCACCCGCCGAGACCAAGAACGAGCCCGAGGCCCGCCCGTGACCGACGCCCCCATCCGTCTCCTCCTGGTCGACGACCACCCCGTGGTCCGCGCCGGACTGCGCGCCGTCCTGGAGACCGAGCCCGGCCTCGCCGTGGTGGCCGAGGCCGCCACCGCCGAGGAGGCCGTCACGCGCGCCGCCGCGGGCGACATCGACGTCGTACTGATGGACCTTCAGTTCGGCAGGGGCATGAACGGCGCCGAGGCCACCGCGGCGATCACCGCACGACCGGGCGCACCGCGCGTCGTCATCGTCACCACCTACGACTCCGACGCCGACACCCTGCCCGCCATCGAGGCCGGAGCCACCGGCTACCTCCTCAAGGACGCCCCGCCCGAGGACCTGGCCGCCGCCGTGCGCACCGCCGCGGCCGGCCGCACCACCCTGGCCCCCGCGGTCGCCGACCGGCTCATGAACCGCCTGCGCACACCCGGCACCACCCTGACCCGGCGCGAGACCGAGGTCCTCGGACTGGTCGCGGAGGGTCTGTCCAACCAGGCCGTCGGCCAACGCCTCCACCTCACGGAGGGCACCGTGAAGTCGCACCTGGCCCGCATCTTCACGAAGCTCGACGTCGACTCCCGGACGGCTGCGGTGGCCACGGCGATCGACCTCGGGCTCATTCGCCGCTGAGGTCGTGGCCGCTGGAGGACTGCAGTGACTGGCAGGTCAGGAGGTGTCTGGCCTGACTTGAGTCCGGACTCGGCGGCACCTCCGCGGCGGCGAGGTGGTCACATCCTGACGCGTTCCTTGCGCAGCAGCGGTCGTACTCGGGCGTCGAAACCGCCCGTACGGAAGGGGCGTTGGAGCAGTCCGGGGCGCAGTTGCCGGGCGAGTGCGGCGGCGATCATGCCCTGGTCGAGGGTGAGTACGAAGTCGCTGACGCGGCCCGTAGTGACGTTCACTGAGTCGCGGAAGCCGTACCGGTCGTCGTAGGCGCCGAAGTCCCGGGTGAGGAACGAGGCGTGCGGGGTGACCACGCCGAGGGAGTCGTAGTCCTCCTCCTGCATGCCGATGGCGTCGACGCCGTACTCGCGGTAGCCGCCCTCGCCGGAGGTAGACCAGGCGCCCCGGTCTATTCCGGCGGCCCAGCCGTCGTCCGCCGCGGCACCAGCGTGGGGGACAGCTTGACCTGGACCGACGGCTTGTTGCGGTCCTCGATCCGCTCCAGCAGAAGGCGGGCGGCGTTCCGCCCCATCTCGCGGCCTGCCTGGTCGACGCTCGTCAGGGAGATCGGACCCAGCGCCGCGAACGTCGTGTTGTCGTAGCCGGCCACCGAGAGGTCGCCGGGCACGGAGAGCCCGGCCTCGGCGATCGCCTCCAGTACCCCCATGGCGACGATGTCCGCCCCGGCGAACACGGCCGTGGGCCGGTCGGCGCGGGCCAGCAGCTCCTTCATGCCGCGGTACCCGCCGTCCTGGGTGTAACTGGTGGAGACGACGTCGATCTCCTCGTCGAGGCCCAGATCCCGCATCGCCTCCCGATAGCCGTCGGCACGTTGTGCGTTGGGCATCTCCGCGATGCGCGTGGGGTCGGTCTCGTGGTGCTCGATGTGGGCGATCCGTCGGTGCCCGAGGCCGGCGAGATGTCGGACGACCAGGGACGCCCCGGTCATGTCGTCGTCCGCCACGGTGTCGTACGCGGGAGAGGTGCCGTGACGGCCCACGACCACCGTCGGTACGAGCGAGGCCACGCGGTCGAGGTGGGAGCGCGGTGAGACGGGCGCGACCAGCACGAGTCCGTCCATGCCCCGGTCGATCAGTGCCTCGGTGACCCGGGCCTCCTCCTTCTCCCCGTTGCAGCCCGGCCCCAGCAGCACCTGGTAGTCGGTGTCCGCGAGGCGGCCGGTGATGCCGTCGAGGATCTCCGGGAAGAAGGGGTTGCGGATGTCGGGCAGCATCACGCCGATGGTGTACGTCCGCCCGCGCAGGCCCCTGGCGGCCGCGAGGGGCCGGTAGCCCAGTTCGTCGATGGCGCGCCGTACCTTCGCGCGCATCTCGGGGCTGGCGCCGTAGGCGTTGCGCAGCACCTTGGACACGGCGGTGGTGGACACCTGGGCGTGCCGGGCCACGTCGACGATGGTGACGCGGCGGGGTGCTGCGGGCGGTTCCATGCGAGTTCCTCCGACGCCGTGGGAAACGTTGCCGCAGAGTGTACGGCTCAACCGGCCGATGAGCGGGTGCCGGGATCATGCCGACCGCGCGGGACGGCCGTAACAATCGCGCAGCGTGCACGGCATCTTGACGTCACGCAGGAGCCTCTCTAAGGTCTGGCACCACCCTTTGGGAAACGTTACCCACTACCTGCCCGGCATCGGGCCACCCTCCGAGAAGCAGGAACCGGCGACTCGGCGACCGGCGAATGGTTGAATCGTTTCAAGGAAGTAGGTCCGCCCGTGAAGGTCGTCCCCGCTCGCCGAGCGCGCACCGCGCCGCCGTGGTGGTTCATGGCACCGGCGCTGCTGCTGTTCGCCTTCGTCGTCCTGGTGCCGAGCGGGCGCGGGGTGTACTACGCCTTCACCGACTGGGACGGCCTCGATCCTCACTTCTCGTTCGTGGGGCTGGGCAATTTCGCCGACATGCTCCGCGACGCCGACGCGAAACAGGCGGTCTGGCACACCCTGCTGATCGCGGTGTCGGTCACGGTCGTGCAGAACGCGGTGGGGCTGGTACTGGCCCTCGGGGTCAACACGGCCATCAAGTCCCGCAACCTGCTCAGGGTGTTCCTCTTCGCCCCGGCCGTGATCACCCCGATCGTCACCGCCTACCTGTGGCGCAATCTGCTCGGCCCCGACGGAGCCGTCAACAGCCTGCTGGGCGCCGTGGGGCTGGACGGCCGGGAGCAGGACTGGCTGGGGGATCCCGACCTCGCCCTCTGGTCTGTGGTCGGCGTCGTCGTGTGGCAGTTCGCGGGCTATTCCATGGTCATCTTCCTGGCCGGCCTGCAGTCCGTGCCCAAGGAGATCCATGAGGCCGCGGCGATCGACGGTGCCGGCCCCGTGCGGCGCTTCTGGTCGGTGACCCGTCCGCTGCTGGCGCCTGCGTTCACCATCAACCTGATGCTGTCGATCATCGGCGGCATCAAACTCTTCGACCAGGTCTACGCGTTGACGGGCGGCGGACCCGGGCACGCCACCGACACCATCTCGACCCTGATCTACAAGGACGCCTTCACGCTGGGCGAGTTCGGCTACAGCATCGCCCTCGCGGTGATCCTCACGATCATCGTCGCGGTCGCCTCCACCGGCCAGTACCTGATGCTGACCCGCAACGAGAGGGCCGCGTCGTGAACCGCTACCGCCCCCGCACCCTCGCCCTCGAACTGGCGATGATCGCCGTCGCCCTGTTCGTCGGCTTCCCGGTGTACGTCCTGGTCAACCTCGCCGTACGCCCGGCCTCGGACACCTCCTCGCCCATCCGGCCGACCACCTCGCCGACGCTGGAGAACTTCACCCACGCCTGGCAACAGGGCTCGCTCGGCGGGGCGTTGGCCAACAGCGTGCTGGTGACGGTGTGCAGCGTCGTCGTCGTGCTGGCCGTCTCCTCCCTCGCGGCCTATCCACTGGCCCGCATCACGGCCCGCTGGTCCAGGGCGACGTACCTGCTCGTCCTCCTCGGTCTGGTCCTGCCCTTCCAGCTGGCCTCGCTCCCGCTGTACCAGACGATGCGCGACCTCGGCCTGCTCGGCACCCCCTGGGCCCTGGTCGTCTTCTACTCCGGCCTGCAAGTGCCGTTCACCGTCTTCCTCTACGTCGGCTTCCTGCGCGCGCTGCCCCGCGACTTCGAGGACGCTGCCCTGATCGACGGCTGCACCCCCCTGCAGGGCTTCCGCTACGTCGTCCTGCCCATGCTCAGACCGATCACCGTGACAGCCCTGGTGCTCAACGCGGTCGCCGTCTGGAACGACTTCTTCACTCCGCTGCTGTACCTCAGCGGCAGCGCGCAACAGACCATGCCGGTCGCGATCGCCGGCTTCGTCGGTCAGTACGTCACCGACTGGAATCTGATCTTCGCCGCACTGGTGATCAGCATCCTGCCCGTCCTGATCGTCTACTTCCTGCTCCAGCGCAGCATCATCAGCGGCTTCGCGGGCGGGCTGAAGGGATGACCCCCGGCTTCTTCTCCGTGAGGGAGACATCATGAAGACACGCACCATCGCCGCCACGACGGCCGCCCTGCTCCTGCTGGCCGCGTGCAGCGGCGGCACCAAGGCGGGCTCCGACGGCGGGAGTTCGAAGACCCTGACGCTCGCCTCGGTCGACCAGGGCTCCATCGAGGACGTCGTCAAAGCGTTCGAGAAGGCCAACCCGGGCGTCAAGGTCCGCTACACCACCAGCGGCGCCGACCAGTACCAGCAGCAGATCCGCACCCAGCTGTCCTCCGGCACCGCACCCGACGTGATGTCGGTGTGGCCCGGCAACGGCAACCCCGCCGCCACTCATGTCCTGGCCGGGCCCGGCTATCTGCGCGACCTCTCGGACCAGGCGTGGGCGGCGAAGATGCCCGACGCGATTCTCAGCGTGGCCCAGTACGAGGGAAAGACCTACAACGCGATCTTCGGGCAGAACGGCATCGGCGCGGTCTACAACCAACAGGCCATGGCCGAGGCCGGACTCACCGCGCCGGACACCTGGACGGAGCTGCTGACCTTCTGCCGGTCGGCCAAGGCCAAGGGGACGCCCGCCTTCGCGCTGGGCAACCAGGACAACTGGGTGACCCAGCTCGTGCTGTACGCCCAGGTCGCCACGACCGTTTACGGCCCGGACCGCGACTTCGACCAGAAGATGCAGGACGGCCGGGCCACGTTCGCGGACTCGGCCTGGGTCACGGCGCTCGACAAGTACCTGACGATGGAGCGCACCGGCTGCTTCCAGAAGAACCCGCTGGGCACCAACTACGAGGCCAGCCAGCAGCTCGCGGCCACCGGGAAGACCCTCGGGATCATCCAGGGCAACTGGGTGATCGCCCTCCTGAAGCAGAAGAACCCCGAGGGCACGTTCACCCTCAAGGCGCTGCCGGCCACCGACGACCCGTCCGAGACTCTCATCCCGGCCGCGGCGGGCGCCGGCTACGGCGTCAACGCCAAGGCGAAGAACGAGGAACTGGCCCTGAAGTTCGTGAACTTCGTGATGTCGCCCGAGGGCATGAACCTGTTCGCCAAGAAGCAGGGCGGCCTGCCCTCCCTCCCCGACACGGGCTACGCGGTCGACCCGTCGCTCACCGAACTCTCGACGTTCATCACGTCGGACCGCACGGTGCCGTTCATGGACCAGCTCTGGCCCAACGCCAAGGTGCAGCAGACCATGCTCAGCGGCCTCCAGGAGATCTTCAGCGGACAGTCCACCCCCGACGAGCTGCTCAAGGCGATGGACGCCGACTACGCGGCCGGTTCCTGACCGGGCCCCCGACCACCCGCCCCTCCGTGGCAATCAGCCACGGAGCCTGTTTGAAACGTATCAATCCCCACGTATCCGTTCCAGGGAGTTCTGCATGTCCATGAATCAGCGCGGTGTCCTGAGCCGCAGACAGGTCGTCGGAAGCATCGTGGTGTCAGGCGCGGGCCTGGCCCTGCCGCTCGCCCCCGTCCTGCCCGCCGGCGCAGCAGCGGCGGACGACTCCGGCGGGGCGACCGTCACCGGCCTGTCGGTCGACGCCCGCACGGACGGGCCCCTCGGTATCGACGACACGGCTCCGCGACTCGGCTGGCGGACGGAGGGCGCGGGCGCCGGCTGGACCCAGGCCGCGTACCGGATCCGCGCCGCGCGCGATGAGCGGCAGCTGCGCGAGGGCCGGTACCTGTGGGACTCCGGCAAGGTCCGCTCCGGCGACCAGAACGACATCCCCTGGGGCGGCCCGCCGCTGGGCTCCCGCCAGCAGGTCGTCTGGGAGGTCCAAGCCTGGAGCACCGACGGTGAGGTGACGGCGTGGAGCCGGCCGGCGACCTGGGAAACGGGTCTGCTCAAGCGCTCCGACTGGGGTGAGGCCCGGTGGATCGAGTACCCCGGCCGCACTCTCGACCAGCCCCTGCCGATCCTCGCGCGCGCCTTCGAGGTCGACGGCCGGCACGGCGCGAGGGTCACCAAGGCACGGCTGTATGTGTCGGGCGTCGGCCTGCACCACGTCCGGCTCAACGGCAGCCCGGTCACCGACGAGGTGCTCGCACCCGGCAACTCCAACTACCAGCTGTCCACGGAGTACCGCGTCCACGACGTGACCCGGCTCGTCCGCCCGGGCGCCAACACCCTGGGCGTCGAACTCGGCCACGGCACCGCACTGGTCACGCGCTCCGTCACCAACCCGGCGACCGGCCGCACCGCGCCGTACAGCTGGTGGCAGAGCCAGTTCAAGGGAAGCGGCACGCTGGTCGCGGCAGCGGCGGCCGGCGCCACCGACGTCAAGGTGAGCAGCGTGACCGGCTACCACCTCGGAGGCACCCTCAACATCGACACCGGTGACGGCGGCGAGCGGCTGGAGTCCCGCACCATCACCGCCATCGGCACCCCAGGCGCCGACGGAACCGGCATCACCTTCGAACCCGCCCTCCGAGCGGCACACACCGCCGGCGCGACCGTCACCGGCTCCGGCAACCCGCTCGCCGGCACCGACCCGAGTGCCGGGGCCGCGGTCACCCCCCGCCTGATCGCCCGCCTGGAGCTGACCCAGGCCGACGGCACGACACGGACCGTCGTCAGCGACCGCTCGTGGAAGGCCGCGCTCGGCCCGACCACCCTCGCCAACTGGTACTCCGGCTCCGACTACGACGCCCGCCGCGAACAGCCCGCCTGGACCGCCCCCGGAGCCGACCTCGGCGAGAGCGCGAAGCGCCGCGACGGCACACCCGTCGGCTGGGTGCGCGCCGGCATCGCCCCGCCCCCCAATCTGACCACCGAGCTCGTATGGCGTGCGGCCGAACCGGTGAAGGTCGCCGACAAGCTCCGGCCGGTCGGCGTGACACAGCCCCAACCGGGCGTCTGGGTCTTCGACTTCGGCCAGAACTTCGCCGGCTGGCCCCTGCTCCGGCTCGACGGCACCGTGCCCGCGGGCACCACGATCAGGATGCGGCCCGCCGAGTCCCTGAACGCCGACGGCACGGTCCACCAGGGGTCCCTCATGGGCGGTGGCGCGGCCCGCGGCACCGACCTCTTCGCCACCTACACCACGTACGGCGACCCGGACGGCGAGAGCTGGCACCCGCAGTTCCACTA
This sequence comes from Streptomyces sp. NPDC079141, assembly GCF_040686775.1. NCBI lineage: Bacteria > Bacillati > Actinomycetota > Actinomycetes > Kitasatosporales > Streptomycetaceae > Streptomyces > Streptomyces sp. NPDC079141. The sequence continues at coordinate 169,773 of NZ_JBFBLP010000009.1, forward strand.
CTTCGGCATGCAATGGGTCCAGGTGACCGGCCTGCCCTCGGACTACACCCCCACCGAGGACACCCTCACCGGCCTCCAACTGCACGCGGACGTCCCGGCGGCGGGCGACGTGCGCACCTCCGACGACCGGATCAACCGCATCCACCGCATGGCGCGCTACTCGATCATGAGCAACACCATGTCCACATTCACCGACTGCCCCGGACGCGAGAAGCTGGCGTACCCCGCGGACTACCTGCAGCCCTTCGGATCACTGCACCGCACCTTCGGCTACGCCGCCTACCTGCGCACGATGCAACGCCACCTCGCGGAGGGGCAGTCCCGTTCAGGCGACAACATCGGCAACGTCGCGCTCAAGGCCCCCGTGTACGACTGGGGTTACACCGGCCGCTTCGGCGACGAGATCAACTGGGGCGACGGCATCATCCTCACGCCGTGGCTGCTGTACGAGACCTACGGCGACACCCAGACGATGGCCCGCTACTACCCGCAGATGCAGGCGTTCCTGAACTACATCAGGACCCGGAAGGCAGGGACCGGCGCCAACGCCTACCTCGTCGACGCCGCCCTGGCCGACTGGATCGCCGCCGAGAACACCTCCGGCCGCATCACCGGCACCTGGGCGTACCACCAGATCGCCGACCGCATGGCAAGGATGGCCAAGCTGATCGGACGCGACGGCGACGCGAGCGAGTACCGCAACCTCGCCTCCAACATCAAGCAGGCCTTCAACGACGCCTTCTACAACCGCACCCTCGGCCGCTACACCAGCCAGGGCGACCAGGGCACCGCCGGAGCGACGCAGGCCGCGCAGGCGCTTGCGCTCGACGAGGGGCTGGTACCCGAGGGCGAGCGTGGGCGGGTCCTCGACGCGCTCGTCGAACTGGTCAACGGATACCAGCCGTTCGGCGGCGGCCCGCACTTCAGCGGCGGAACGATCGGCCTCGCGCCCATCGTCCGGGCCCTGATGGACGGCGGCCGCGACGACGTGCTGTGGAACGCGCTCCGGGAGGACACCCGTCCCGGTTACGGCTTCTTCATGGCGCCGACCACCGCCAACCCCCAAGGGCTGACGACCCTTCCCGAGGAGTGGGGGATGGGCAACTCCAAGAACCACATGATCCTGTTGCAGATCGAGGAGTGGTTCCACAGCGGCCTGGCGGGCATCCGGCAGGCGCGCGGCTCCGCCGGCTACCGCGAGCTGGTCATCGACCCGCGGGTGGTCGGCGACCTCACCCACGTGGAAGGCGGCTACCGCACACCGCAGGGCGAGGTCACTTCGGAGTGGACCCTCAGGAACGGCACCTTCCGCCTCAAGGTCCAGGTGCCGCCGAACACCACGGCCGAGGTGCGGGTGCCGAGCGGGGACGGAACGCCGCTCACGGCCGGCGAGGGTGCGGAGTTCCGGCGCAGCGAGGGCGGCCGGGCCGTGTACCGGGTCGCGTCGGGGACGTACGTGTTCACCGCGCGGGGCGTGCGTGCGGCGTCGTAGCGTCCTCAGCGGCTCCGGCGGGTGTTGAGCCGGGCGGCCTGGCGTATCAGGTGGTCGCGTTCGCCGGGGTTGAAGGCCCTTTTGGCCGCCCCGGCGGACAGCCGAGCGACTCGCGCCTGGCTCTCCGCGCACGCGCCGCGCTTCCGGTGCTCGCCGGGCCGCCCATGCAGACCGTCAAGCGAGGCCTGCGCATGATTTCCTTCGCTCGCCCTCCGGCGTGAAGGTGAAGGACCGACGGAACGGACCTGCGCCGAAGCGCACCGCGAGAAGAAGCGGTTGCTCGTGCTCGGGCGGCCACGATTCGTCCCCCGGTGCGCTGCCGTTCCACAGGTGGAAGACCACCATCGGCTGCATCGGATCCTCACCGAGATAGCCGAGCGTCTTCCCGTACAGGGGATTGTTTCCTCCGAACAGCACAGAGGGGGCACCGAACTCCGCCGTCACGTCCGCCCACGTGCGGTCTTCTCCGGCCCACTGCCGGACGCGGCCCTTGAGAGCGTCGTACGCCTCCTCCGAAAGAACCAAGTCCGGCTTGAGCCAACCGCGTTGCCGCGCGAACTCCGCGTACACCGACGCCATGCCGTACTCGTAGCTCTGCCCCGGGAACAAGTCTCGGAAGGCGCCGCTCACGCCGATGGGAGTCCAGATCCCGCGGTCCTCCCAGTCCCGCTGCTGTTGAGCGAGCGCCTCGGGTTGCCGTTCAACGAACAGCAGGTGATCGACCAGGATCCGAAGCGCAAGCTCGCCCCCGAACATTCCGGGCCGGCGGAGCGCGAGGTTGAACCGGTCGACAAGGTGGGCGTGTATCTCTTCGGCGGTGGCCAGCGGGTTGGGAAGGGTCACGGGCTCAGTCTTGCGTATCGGGGCACGGCCTCCCAGGCAGCGGAAATCGGTCGCGCTCCTGCGAGGCGAGCCGTTACCTTCCGCTGAGCGCAGTCAGGTACGACACGCCACCGCGAGGGGAACGGGCATGGAGTTCGAGGGCACGCGGACCGACCGTTTGGGCTTGCTGCTGGAGCAGTTCGACCAGGCCAGGGAGATGGCCCAGGTGCGGCTTGCCGGCCTCGGTGACGAGGAGTACCTGTGGGAGCCCGCCCCCGGCAGCTGGTCGATCAGGCGCAGGGGCGAGGCCACCACGCCCAGGGCGTTCGGGCCGGGGGAGTGGGTGCTGGACCTGGGCGCCCCGGACATCCCGGCGAGCGAGTACGCCGAGGTGGCCCGGCAGGCCGCGGACGGCATGTCCCTCGCCAAGATCGCCGACGACTGGAGCGTGAGCGTCGAACGGGTCGAGGAGGTCCTCGCCCACACCGGGGAGCCGCAGCCCGACCAGTCGCCGATCACGACCATCGCGTGGCGCCTGGCGCACCTGCACTTCCACTTCGCGGGCGGATGGGAGTGGACCTTCGGCGAACGGCGCCGGGAACCGAAGCAGCTGGTCGACTTCACGCCCTCCGCGGCCCTGGCGCTGGAACGCTTCTGGCCTCTGATCGACCGCTGGCGCGAGAGCGTCGGCACCGTCACCGAGGAACAGCTCGACACGGTCGGCTTCTCGCAGTACCCGTACAGCAACGACGCCGAGTACCCGTTCGTCAATGTGCTGGCGGGGGCCAACCTCGAATTCATCCACCACATGGCCGAGATCGCGCTGCTCCGGGATTTGTGGCGGGCACACACCGCCGCCTAAGCCCTATCTCTCGGCCGAACCCATCCGGGATCATGAAGCATGCTCCCGGATGACTGGCAACTCACCGAAGACGTCGAGGACTTCCTGGCCCGAGCCGGAGACTTCCTGCGCTCCCGACCGGCCCTGCACAACACGCCGCTCACGGACATCGAGAAACTGCGCACAGGCGGGGCGGGCGCGCACGGTGCCGAAGCCACACTCTTCGGTCGGCTGGAATCCGGAGGCGAGGTCCGCGCCGTCTTCTATCGCACTCCGCGCGGCCGCCTGGGCCTCACCCCCCTCTCTGCCGAGCAGGCCGACACCCTCGCCGCGTGCCTGGCCGGCCTCGGCGAGTCCCCCTCCAACGTCATCGCGGACCACGACACCGCCACCGCGTTCGCCGAGGCGTGGCAGCGGCATACGGGCGCGGCGCCGGTACGGTTCTGGCGGACTCATCTCTACCGACTCGGCACACTCACCCCACCGCGGCCGTGCCCGGAGGGCCGGGGCCGCGGGGCGGGGGAGCAGGACCGTGAGCAAGTCGTGCGCTGGTGCCGTGAGTTCTGTGTCGACGTCGGGGAACAGCCCTCCATCGACTTGATCGACTCCGGCTCCTGGGCCCACTCGCGCTTCGGCGACAGACACTTCACGTTCTGGGAGGCCTCGGACGGCACCCCCCTCTCCATGGCGGCCGTAACCTCGATCGTCGGCGGCATGGTCCGGGTGGACCCCGTCTACACCCCGGCCGACTTGCGGGGGCGCGGCTATGCGGGCGCCGTGACGGTCGAGGTGAGCCGGGCCGCGCTGGCCGCGGGCGCGACGGACGTCGTCCTGTTCGCGGACCCGACGAACCCCACAAGCAACGCCCTCTACCAGCGCATCGGATACGTCCGCGTCGCCGACTTCACCGGGTACAAGTTCTCCTACGGCGCACCGGCAGGCGGTTAGAAGCTGCTCCGCGTCCTGTCAGCCGACCGGAAGCGAACGTCCAGTCCTGGTCTTGATGAGCGGCGCGTCCCGCGTGAACTTCCGGAACCCGACGCCGTAGTACAGCCCGCGCGCCGCGGGATGCCCCGGCGCGCCCAGGCAGGCGACCGTCGCATGAGCGGCCCCGGCCGCCCGCGCCCGATGCATTCCGTGCAGCAGCATCGCGCTCGCCAGCCCTCGACGCCGGTAGTCCGGATGGGTCCCGACCGGCTCGAACTCCACGGTCCTGTTCGCCTCGTCGAGCCACATGATCGTCGAGGATGCCATCGTCCCGTCCGGCGCCTCCACCAGGATGTGCAGGTCACCGCGGTAGGCAGCCGTCTGCCGGACGCCCCGGTAGCCCTCGGCCGTGTACGCCGAGGACGCCCAGGCATCCAGATGGGCCTGCACCGCGGCCTCCGGCCCGGCCTCGTCGGCGGTGCGGAACCGGAATCCGTCCGGCAGCACCGGCTGTTCTACGTCGGTGAGGTCCCGCTCGTTGAGCTGAGTCCAGGAACCGGCGTCGCCGAGCGAGTCCGGGTCGGTCTCATAGCCGTGCGCCGACCATCGCTGCAGGGCGAACCCGTCCGCCGCGCTCGGCACCACCGTACGCTCAAGGCCCGCGGCCGTGGCGTCGTACCAGTCGATCACCTCGTCGATCAGCCCTGCGTGGCCGGGATGGACCTGATACGCCAGATAGGCACCGGTGACGTCCTTCACCGACCCGTCACTGCGCCGTACCGTTCGCGGAAGCTGGGCCCAGCCCCATGCCACCAGACTCCCGCCGGAGAACCACAGTTGGCGCCGCCAGCTCGCGCCCTCGCCGGCGTGCCCCTTGCCCCAGTTCCAGGCCAGCTCGCCGAACGACGCGTCACTGTTCACCAGGTCCGGGCGAGTGGCGGTGACCCGCTGCGCCAGACCCTGCATGAGCTCCATGTCCGCGGCGGTCACCAGCTCAAGGTTCGTCATGGTGCGCCACTGTGTCAGGGCCCCGCAAAGCCGTCGAGCCGATTTAGTGGTGGCGATGACTGGATGACGCCGTTGACCGCGGACATCGACGGGAGGGACTTCGCCCTACGGCGCGGTGGGAAGCCGAATCGTGGCGAGGAGACCGCCGGCGGGGCGGGGGACGAGGTCGAGGGTGCCGTGGTGGGCGCGGACGATGCTGTGCACGATGGCGAGGCCGAGGCCGACCCCGGCGTGCTCGTCGGTGCGTACGCGTTCCGTTCCGCGCTGGAAGGGTTCGGTGAGGGTCGGCACCAGTTCCGGCGGGAGCGGATGACCCGTGTTCTCGACCCGGACCACGCTCGCGCCGCCCTGCGCCTCGGTGTGGACCGTCACGGTGCCGCCGGCGGGGAGGTTGTGGACGATGGCGTTCTGGACGAGGTTCGTCACCATCCGCAGCAGAAGTTCCGCGGAGCCGCCGGTCGTTGTCGGTCCGCCGCTGACGTCGAGCGTGATCCCGCGCTGTTCGGCGAGGGGGAACAGGGTCTCGGCGGCCTCTTCGGCGACGAGGGACAGGTCGACGCTCTCGCGGGTGAAGTTCCCGCGGTCGCTGCGGCTGAGCAGCAGGAGGGCCTCGGTGAGGTCGATCGCGCGCGTGTTGACAGTCTGCAGGCGTTCGAGGAGTTCGTCGCGGTCCCGTGTGGGATCCCTGCGGGCGACGTCGAGCAGGGTCTGGGAGATGGCCAGCGGGGTGCGCAGTTCGTGGGAGGCGTTCGCGGCGAACCTCTGCTGCTCGGCGACGTGGGATTCGAGTTGTTCGAGCATGGTGTCGAACGCGTCTGCCAGTTCACGGAACTCGTCCTGGCGGCCTTTCATACGGATCCGGTGCGACAGCGATCCGTTCCCGGCCGTCCGTGCGGCGGCTGCGATCTGGGTGAGGGGTGCGAGCATCCGCCCGGCGAGGATCCATCCCCCGACGAGGCCGAACACGAGGAGGAAGGCCATCGCCGCGGCCGCGGCGGGGGCGAAGGTGCGCACCAGGAGGTAGCGGTTGGGCGAGATCCCGAGCAGGCCCTGGGAGTTGTCGGGAACGTAGCGCAGCAGGAACCCCCACACCACGGCCAGCAGGAGAGCGCCGGCGACGGCGAGGAACCCGGCGTAGCTGAGGGTGAGTTTCAGTCGGGCGCTGAGCCCTGGGCGTCTACGCATGAGCGTCGATGCGGTAGCCGACACCCGGCACCGTGGCGATGATCCACGGTTCGCCAAGCCGTTTGCGCAGTGCGGAGACGGTGATGCGGACGGCGTTGGTGAAGGGGTCGGCGTTCTCGTCCCAGGCCCGCTCCAGCAGCTCCTCGGTGCTGACGACACCGCCCTCGGCGGCGACGAGGACTTCGAGGACGGCGAACTGTTTGCGGGTGAGCGCGACATAGCGTCCGTCGCGGAAGACCTCCCGGCGGAACGGGTCAAGGCGCACGCCCGCGAGCTCGCGGACCGGGGGCCGGGCGTACGCGCGCCTGCGGTCGAGCGCCCGCAGCCGCAGGACCAGCTCCCGCAGCTCGAACGGCTTGGTGAGGTAGTCGTCGGCACCGAGCTCGAACCCGGACGCCTTGTCGTCGATCCGGTCGGCGGCGGTGAGCATGAGGATCGGGATGCCGCTGCCGGAGGCGACGATGTGCCGCGCGACTTCGTCGCCGGAGGGGCCGGGGATGTCGCGATCGAGGACGGCGAGGTCGTAGGAGTTGACGCTCAGCAGCTCCAGGGCGGAGTCGCCGTCGCCGGCGATGTCGGCGGCGATGGCCTCCAGCCGGAGACCGTCGCGCACGGCTTCGGCCAGGTAGGGCTCGTCCTCCACGATCAGTACGCGCATGTGTGAAGCCTAAGCAGCACGGCATGTCGCCAACGTATGCAAAGACGTGTGCCCACCGGACCCGCGACTCAGCCTGCCCGTACCGGCGCGGGGCTCGGCCGGTCCGACGGCGCCTTCACCGCCGTACGCCACCAGCGGCGCGAAGCCAGCCCGGCCAGCACGGCACCGGCGGCGTTGACCAGTACGTCGTCCACGGAGGACACCCGGTCCAGCCGCAGGACGTACTGCGCGGTCTCGACCAGGACCGAGCAGCCCGCCCCGAGCGCCAGGATCCGCGGCACGGACGCCAGCGCCGCGAACCGCACAGGGGCGAAGCACCCCAGCGACGCGAAGACCAGCAGATTGCCCGCGATCCCGAGCGGCCCCATCGTGACCAGGTCCCGCAGCGGCACCAGGCTCACCCGGGCGGGCATGATGCCGGCCCCCTCACCCGGCATCATGGTCAACCACAGGAACGGCACCGTCCCGTGCACCATCCCCACCTCGGCCACTGACATCCGCCACGCCCGTACGACGCCGGCCGCCCGCCGACGACGCGCCAGAGCCCACACCACCACCGCGGACACCGGCAGCGTCACCAACGTCATGAGCACCACACCGTTGAACGTGTCGAAGCAGCCGTGCCACCGCCCGGCCATGCACCGCGGAGCGGACATCATCAACGGCCCCCGCACCACGAACACGGCACTAGCCAACCCGAGGACCACTAGTCCGAGGAGCACGATCCTGCGCGTACGGCCGGGCGGTGCTGACGGGGATGCGTCGTGATTCATACCCCCATGACAGACGGCGAGCCGTTGCGGTGCCGTATGCGGTTTTCGATACGCCCGCGATACGCGCGATCCCCGCTGCGTCGGCTACGACCGTCCGCCGAACTGCCACCTGTGGACCTCGACGTCCGCGTACCGCCCCGCGGTCAGGACGGCGCGCGCTCGCTCCGGATCCGGCGCCCGGACCAGCGCCGCCGTACCCACCCAGGTGCTGCCGTCGTCGGAGAGCAGCGGCCCGTACGCGATGAGCTCGTCCTCCCAGCCGGGCGGTACGGCGAGATCGGCGCCGGGTCCCTCGCCGAGGCCGAGTACCAGATACCGGGTGCCCTCCGTCCGGCCGCCCGGGAACTCCCACATCGTGCGCCCCAGCAGGTTGCGCCACCGCCGCAGCAGCACATCCCGGTACACACCGGCCTGGTAGCCGGGCTCGTCGAACGCGAACGCGCGGGCGGCGGCGATGTCGGGCAGGTCGACGATGTGCACGCTGCCGGTGGGTATGCCGTCGGCGCCGGTGAGGGTGGGCCCGCGGGCGATCATCTCCTTGTCGTACCGGTCCATGTAGGACCAGTGCTCCTCCAGCAGTTCGTCACGCAGAGGCAGGGAGCCGGGCCGATCACGGTGGTAACAGAAGAACTCCATGCCGACACTCTTCACCAACAGCACCCCGTGCCGCCTCGTATTTGCGCGCGCTTCGGCAGCGCACCGGTCAGGCGCCCGGCGAGGAGCCGCCCGCGCCGACGATCAGCAGCCGACTGCCGGTGCCGGCGGCTGGGCCCCGAGCGTCTGCCGCGGCGGGGTTGATTTCAGGGCCGCAGGAGGGCGCACCCTTCTGCCGCTCTCCGTCATTCAACGGCAGGGGGAACAGGCGTGACCGTGTCCCGCACGCCCGCCGAGGTCCTGGCGGAGTCCCGCCGCCGGGACAGCCGGACCAAGCGGCAGCACGTCCTCGCCGTAGTGGACCAACTGCTGGCCCAGGGAGATCCGGTGACCTTCGCCGCGGTCGCCCGCACAGCGGGCGTCTCGAACTGGCTGGTCTACGCTGACGGGGTGCGCGAGCACATCGACAAGGCCCGTGCCCAGCAGGCGAGACGTCCCTCCCATGACCGGCAGTGCGGAGGCACCGCGAGCACAGCGAGTCTGCGCACCGACCTGGAACTCTTCCGCACCGAGATACGGACCCTCCGCGAAGAACGAGACAAGCTGAAAGCAGCCCTTCAACGCAGCCTCGGCCAGCAGCTCGACCAGTCGGCGACGAAGGACCTCGTCGCCCGGATCGATGAGCTGACCAGCCACAACCACGAACTGTCCACCCAGCTCCAGCACGTTCGGCAGGACAACACTCAGCTCACCCGGCGCCTGGAGGAAGCCGAAGACGACCTCGCGGCGGCCCGCACCAGCCTCCGCCGCATGATCCGGGACGAAAGCCGTACCAGTGGCCGTTGACGCCGGCGAGTCCTGTCTGTTCTGATCCCGAGCCCGGCGGCGGCCGTGTTGGCCAAGTGCCCTCCGCCGCCGGGCGCCTCTACCGAGGCCCTACTCCTGATCGGTCGATTCGTGGCAGTCGAGCCCGTGAGCCCAGGCTGTGGCTGCTGCGAGGTCGGAGGCAGTGCCGACAGGGACGTAGGCGAACCCGTCCCACTCCTCCAAGGCCCTGGGCTCCTCGGGCCGACAGTGGCCGGCACCGCCGTGCAGCGGTCGGTGCCGCCGGTACTGGTCCATCGGGGGACGGCGCCGCTTGGTGTACGCGGCGAGCGGGTCGTCGGCATCGACGCGCGGGAGAGCGCGCGACGGCTGGTTCGGCGGTCCAGGACGGCTGTGCTTGCCCATGCGCTCGATGGTCTCAGGCCGCGATCGTGGTCGGCCGGGCGGCGGCGAGATCCTTCGCCCTCACACGCACCTCGTCGACGGAGGCTGTCTCGTACGGGCGGGCCGCGTCGAGCAGGGTGTTGAGCCTGGAGGCCACCAGTGTGGAGTCAACCCGAGCGGCGTCGTCGAGCGCCTGCTGAGCCGCCGCGGCGCCCCTCTCGGCCTCGCCCTCGTCGAACAGCGCCGCGGCGAGCCCAACGCGGTCCATGACGCGGACGCGGTCGAACCCCGGCTTCCTGAGTTTCAGCGCATTCTCGAAGTGGGTGCTCGCTCGTTTACGGGGACGGCCAAGCCCAGCGAGGTCCCGGGCGGAGACCGCGCGGGCACCGGCGTGCTCGGCAGCATCGAAGTACGCGACCCATTCGGGGACGTCCTCGCCAAGCCCGTCTGCCATGAGCTCATCGGCGTCGCCGAGATGCCGCTCGGCCTGGCGCTCGTCGCCGAGGGCAGCGTGCACGCGCCCCGTCTGCGACGCGACCAGTGCCTTGACCGCGGGCATCTTCGCCTTCGCCGCAGCAACACCGAGGAGACCGAGAGCGTCGTCGGGGCGACCGAGGTAAATCATCTGGTGCGACATGCGGGTGACGATCTCCACCCCGCGATCACGCTGCCCGGCTTCCCCGGCCGCGTACACGCCGTAACTCCAGTACCGCTGGGCTGTCGGGTACCGGCCGCAGTCATGGCTGACCCACCCGGCGAGCGCCGCCAAGCCGGCCGTCGCCGCAAACACCCGCGGCCGCAGATTCTTCGGAACGCTGTCCTGGATTCGGCGGGCGGCCTCGGCGAGCTGGGCGACGATCGCCGAGCGGTACAGGCCGCCGCCCTTGCAGGCGTCGGCCTTGGTGAAGAAGGCGGTCACCTCCTCCAGCGCGGTGACGGTGTCCGCGTCGAAGCCCTTGCGGCCGTGGTTCAGGGCGCGGGCGGTGCCGCCGAGCATCCGCTCGGCGGCGAGGATCAGCGGGACGCCGACGGCGAGCTTCAGGGTGTCGCGGCGGTTCATGAACAGATCCATCTGCGTCCATCCGGCCAGGGTCTGGGCGGCTGCCTCGGTCAGCAGCGGGAGCTGGATGCTATCCAGCTCCGGGCCTGTGGCCGTCAGGCCGAGATCACCGAGAGTGAGCGGTTGCCCGGCCGCTTCCGAAAGGACTTCCGCGAGCAGGGCGGGCACCGGCGGGCGGGGCCGTTCACCGTCGATCCAGCGCCGGACGCGGGTCGCGTCCGGCGCGACCTGGCGGTGACCTTGGGCTTTGGCCGTCGCGGCGATGCGTCGGGCGATTTCGCCGTGGGACAGCCCGGTCGCCGCGATCCACAGCGCCAGGTGCGGGTTGCTGGATCTGCTGGCCATCGCTGCCTCGCCTTCCCCGCCGACATATACGGAGCGTGGCATATTCGCCACGGTTCGCGACGCCTACGGTACTGGTCAGGGCGCCTGGCGGTCACCGATTCTGTGCAGGCGGGAGCCGACCGGCTACCGCCTGGCGTATAGGCGAAGGGACAACGTATGGCGACGCTCGCACCCGAGGCTCCGTGGGCGATGCGACTGGTCACCGACCGGCTCCCGGTCGGCCCGCCGTCGTACGCGGCGGTGACGCTCGACCCGGTCACACAGACCGCGCGCTACACCGACAGCGTCGGCCAGCCGGTGGAGATGGGCAAGCACGGCACCAGCAAGACCACCGGTACCGCGTCGATGTCGGGTGGCGGTGACGGTCAGAACCCGCAGCCGCAGACCCAGGACGACAACACCACCGACTACGAGTCGGACTGACCGATGGCCTCCACCGTCCTGGTCATCACGGCGCTGGAAGACGTCACCGCGGACTCGGTCATCGCCGCGCTGAACGAGCGTGAGGTACCCGTCGCACGCATCGACCCCGGCGACATCGGGCCCGGCCTGACCTTCGGCGCCCACATCGGTCCGGACACTCCGGCATGGAGCGGGCGGCTGCGTACGGCGAGCCGGGAGGTGGAGCTGGGGGAGGTGGCGGCGGTCTACTACCGCCGCCCCACCCCCTACGCCGCCCGGTACGTGCAACTGCCAGCCCAGCAGCAGGACTTCGCCGCCGCTGAGGCACGGCACGGGCTCGGCGGCATCCTCAACAACCTGCACGCCGCGCTGTACGTCAACCACCCGGCCGCAGTGACCCGCGCCGACTTCAAGCCCGCCCAATTGCAGAGCTTCGCCCGGCTCGGGCTCCATATCCCGCCAACGCTGATCACCAACGACCCTGAGCAGGCACGTAAGTTCGCAGCCGAGCACGAGCACATCATCTACAAGACGTTCCGCGGCCTGCCCCGAGGCGAGGACGGGCACACGGGCGCGATCTGGGCCCAGCGTGTCGACCCAGAGACCTTCGACGACTCACTCGGGGTGATGCCGCACCTGTTCCAGGCAGAAATCCCCAAGACTGGTGACGTGCGGGTGACCGTTGTCGGCCGACGCGTCTTTGGTAGCCGCATCGAGGCTCCGGACGGCGCCTTGGACTGGCGCCGCGGCGACTGGGACGATCTCATCCATACGCCCGTTGTCGTCCCGGCACCGATCGAGGAGGCCCTGCACCGCTATCTCACATCGTTCGGCCTGGTCTTCGGCTGCTTCGACTTTGCTCTCACCGGCCCCGAAAGCGTGACCGAATCCTGGACGGCCATTGAGTGCAACAGCAACGGGCAATGGGGCTGGCTGCCCGACGCACCGGCCATCACCGAGGCGTTCGCCGACATCCTGACCAGGAAGGAGACGGTGGACCATGACCATGCCCACCGACCTTGAGACCGACGCGGCCCGCCTGCGCGAGGCCATGGCGAAGGCCCTTGCCGAAGATGGAGTTCTCACCGATCCGGCCTGGCGACAGGCGGTGGAGAAGGTACCGCGGCACCGGTTCGTGCCCGGTTTCTACCTGCCCGCCGACGAGCGCGACGGACAGGGCCTGACGGTATGGGAACCGGCCACCGCCGAGCTCGATTGCGGCCGGTGGCTGGCCGCCGCTTACTCCGACACCACGCTCATCACACAGTTCGACGGCGACGAACCCGACTGGAAGAACCCGGCGGAACGGCACGGCGGAGCCCCGACATCGTCCTCCACGCTGCCCTCGCTCGTACTGCGGATGTGGGCCGACGCCGACCTCCAGGAGGGACACACGGTGCTGGAGATCGGTACGGGGACCGGCTACTCGACGGCGCTCGCATGCGAGCGTCTCGGCTCCGCCGACGTCACCAGCATCGAGGTCGACCCACACCGACTGGCGACGGCTGCGAGCGCACTGTACGGCTGCGGCTACACCCCCACACTCGCCGTGGCGGACGGGCTGTACGGCTATTGGCCCGAGGCCCACTTCGACCGGATCGTGGCCGCCTGCTCGGTCCGCTCCGTGCCGCCAGCGCTGCTGGCTCAGACCCGGCCGGGAGGGAAGATCCTGCTCACCCTCAGCGGCTGGCTCTACGGATACGCCCGCGTACTGCTGACCGTCGCCGAGGATGGCACGGCCGCGGGCCAGTTGCTGGGCGGCACAGTCTCGTTCATGTCCGCGCGTGGCCACGCGGCGCCGACGTTTGGCAACCCCGCCCACTGGGCGGCCGGCCTGCCGGAGAAGCCGCGGACGGGCCGACACAGCCCGCAGCGGATCACCGTCGCCACCGACGAAGCGTTCCACCTACGGTTCCTCGCCCAAAGCGCGGTGCCGGACGCACAGATGACGACGGTCGGCGACGTGGTGCACCTGGTCGACGTGGTGACTGGCTCAGCCACCACCCTCACCCCGTACGACGGCGGTTGGCAGGTGCGCGAGGCCGGCCCCGTGCGGCTGTGGGAGCGCATCGAGCGCGTCCTGGACGCCTATGACGAGGCCGACCGGCCGGGACCGGAGACATTCACCCTGCACGTCTACGACGGCGGACAGCACCTGCGGCACCCACAGATGCCCGGCCTGCCGCTGCCACGGCTGTTTTGACCTATGCCCCGGAGTGCGGGCTGTACCGCCAGTTCTGTCCCGTGCCCTTGTACTCGGCCACCGAGATCGTGCTGCTGCCGGGAGCCATCCGCGCGACATAGAGCACCCCGTCCAGGTGATCGACTTCGTGTGCTACGAGCCGGGCGAGCCCATCGGTGAAGATCGTCGTCTGACACTGCCCGTCGAAGTTCTGATGCCGCACCCGCAGCCTGCGCGGGCGGGGAACCTTGCCGCGGACATCGAAGAACGACAGGCAACCCTCGAACTGCTCATCGGTGTCTGACGACTCCTCGACCACCACGGGGTTCAAGAGAGTGATGGCATCGCCCTCGGCCGGACGCACGATCGCCACACGCCGCCCGACCCCGATTTGTGGAGCGGCTACGCCCATCCCCTTGCTGAAGGTGTGCACTGTCACCGCACGGTCGGCGGCCGCATGAAGCGCCGCCACGATCTCCCGGGCCTCCGCCTCTTCTCGTGGGAGTTCGAAGGGGCGGGTGGGGTCGGTGAGGACGGGGGTCCCTTCCTGCACGATGCCGATCGACCTCATGGTGTCGCTGGCGGTGGACGGTGTGGTCACTGGCGTACTCCTCGCTCAGCTCCAGAAAGGCCACGTGCCTCATGTACTTGATGTCGCCACATCCTGTCTGCCTGCACAGATGCTTGACAGCTGTAGATAAGGTCGGTCTGCCGGTACTCCTCCACAGGGATCGGCTCGGCGCCGGGCATCCGGTTGGTGTAGAGCTTCCCTTCCAGGTGGTCGATTTCGTGCTGGACGAGGCGCGCCAGGCCAGCAACCCGCGCAACTACGGCCTGTACGCCATCGCGGTCGCGATCGGCGTCGTCGGCGCCCTGGCCCTCGGCGTGCCGGTCGCCACCCTCTTCTTCGGGGCGATCGCCCTGGCCTGCCCGCTGATGATGATCTTCATGATGCGTGGCATGCACGGCGGCGGTGGTGGTGGCAGGCACGGCGGCCACGACAGCGGCCAAGAGTACCGGCCGACGGGCGATCCGTTGTCCAAGCACGATGAGTCACAACGGCGGAGGTGACCGAGGGATCCGCCAGGCACAGGGGGGTCTGCCATGTCAGCGGTGATCGCCTTGCTGCTCGGGACGGCCATCCTGGCCGGTGCCGTCCACGACACCGTCCGGCTGATCACCCCGCGCCGGGCCCGCTGCCCATCGCTTGCCTTGCTGCGCGGACGCCGTGCCGCGCGGGAGGCCGACGAGCGGTGGACCACCGGACTACTGCTGCGCGGCCGCATCGGGAGGGCCGATTACCAGGCCCGGATGAGCCGCCTCGCCCACGGCAGGCGCGGCCCGAGCCCCACCCGATTCCCGCCGCCGCAGGGCACCCACAGGGGCGGAGGCGCCGAGCCGTGATCCGACCTGCTGCTGGAAGCCGGTGGTGAGTGGAGCGGCCGGCGTGGCAGCCGGCCCTCCCGTTGCCGCATTTGGTCCTGCGCGGTGTTGACCGCACGCTGACGCCGGGCGAGGTCGCCGGCCGGCCGGGACGCTCTGGTGCCGACGGTGTTCGTCGGTAGGGTCGGCGGCGCTGAGTGGGGGCCACTTGTCGGTCTGCCGCCGGCCGTGAGTACGCTGATGCCGCCAGCACGAGGACGAGCGTTGCGCGCTGCGGCGCGCACGAGGGACGGCGACGTGACGAGCAGATCGAGGACCGCCGGGGGTCTCCTGGCGCGCCTGCTGCTGCTCGGCGTGCTCCTCATCGGCCTCGGTGTCGTCCACACGCTTGCCCACGCCGACGCCCATGACGGCGTCACCGGGCACACGACCGTCGGCTACCTCGACCTCGGTCCGACGGACCCGGCATCCCCGGGTGGCTCCGACCGACACGCCGCAGACACCTTCGTCGAAGCCCTCCACCATGCAGCCACCCTCGCCGCGGCGGACCCGGACTCCCTGCCCGAGGCCGACTGCTGGGCCTCGGCACCCACCGGGCCGTGGCCGGTTCCTTCCGCTCAGCTTGCGACGGGAACCGTGACCCCCACCGACGCGGCGCCGCCCACCAGGGAACTGCACAGCTGCCGCGCGCACACCTCACCCCTCGCCCTCGGCGTTCTGCGGATCTAGAGGCAGACCCGCGCCGACGGCACCACCATGCCTCGGCGCAGCCCACAGTTCCCGGTCCGCGGCCTCGATGAGCCAGGCCGGCCGACTGTTCCTGTCCGCGCTCTTCCGGGCCGCTGTCCGGAGCCCTGTGCGCCGCCAACTCTGCAGACGCACAGCGCCTCCACGGCCGGCCCGTGCCGAAAGGTGTCACTGTTTCCGTGTCCGAGCACCACGTTGCCGCCGCCCGCTTCATACCGGCGCCGCCCGACGCTTCCCGCCCGACGCACCCCTACCGTCCGGCAGCGCCGGGCGGCCCGAACTTCCTCCCCGCAGACGCCGCCGTGCCCGCGCCGCGCCGGGCAGAACCGGCGCCCACGAGCAGGAGCGGCGGCCGGCGCGGCCGCCGCCGGGCACCCAGACGAACCCCGCTGCTCGGCGACTACCTGGGCTATGCCGCGACCTTCGTCGGGGCGGGCCTGATCAGCGGCGCCATCGTGCACCACCCGCTCGATCCCACCCGCTACACCTTCATTGCCGTCATAGGCGCCGTCGTCTTCCTCTGCGCCACCTTGCTCAACGAGTTCGTCCTCACCCGCAGCCACCCCAGCCCCGCGAAGGTCTGCGGCGTGGTGGCGGCTTCCCTCGCGCTGTCGTTCGGCATCGGCATGCTCAGCGGCGGACTGCAGCACTTCGAGGACTTCCCCGAACGTGCGGCGATGCTCATCCCGTTCGGCCTCGCACTGTCCTTCGTCGCCTACGTGCTGCGCCACCAGCCCGCCCGATGGCGCAGCATTGCCGGTCCGGCCGGGATCCTGGTGGCGGTGACGGCGGCCGTCGCCTTCGTCGGTCTGAAGGGCATCGCCGAGGAAATGGCCGCACAACCGGGCGGCGACGGTCACGGGCACAGCCACGGCGAAGAGCCTGCCGGCGAAGCCGAACCGGAGACGACGGGCACGGACGGTCACCAGCACGCCCCAGCATCCTCCGAGAGCCCGGCCCCTGGGACAGCACCGAGCGGCGGTCCGAACGAGGAGCCGACGGCGACAGCCCCTTCCGCCCCGGCCGCCGAGGACCACGGCGAATCAGGGCACAGCCACTGAGGTACCGAGGCCGCGCGTGGGGAGCGGGCGGGTGCGGTCAGCGGGTGTGGTGAGTGCGACGCGATGACTCACGGGCCGCATCCGAGAGCGACGGCGACGACAGGCCCGGGGCAAGGACCGGTCCCTGCCCAGCGCCTCATACCCTGTCTGCCGTGCCAACCTCCCCTCTGCGCCGAGTCGCCGTCCTGGTCCTCGAAGGCGCGAAGCCGCTCGATGTCGGTATCCCCGCGCAGGTGTTCACCACCCGGGCGAGCATGCCGTACGAGGTGCGGGTGTGCGGTGCGGCACCGGGCCTGGTGACCGGCGGCGACGGGCTGTCGTACCACGTCGCCCATGGGCTGGACGCGCTGACGTGGGCCGACCTCGTGTTCATCCCCGGCTACCGGTTCCCGGACCGCGACGATCCACCGCAGGCCGTCGTGGACGCCCTGGTCGCCGCCCACCAGCGGGGCGCGCGGCTCGCCGCCATCTCCACGGGCGCCTTCGCGCTCGCCGCGACGGGCCTGCTCGACGGGAAGCGGGCCACGACGCACTGGCACTACACACGGGCCCTCATGACGAGGCATCCGCTCGTGCGGGTCGACGAGAACGTGCTGTTCGTCGACGAGGGCAGTGTGCTGACCTCGGCCGGCGCCGCCTCCGGCATCGACCTGTGCCTGCACATCCTGCGCGGCGACCTCGGGGTGGCCGCGTCCAACCACGCGGCCCGGCGCCTGGTCGCCGCCCCCTACCGCAGCGGCGGCCAGGCGCAGTTCGTGCCGCGCAGCGTGCCCGAGCCGCTGGGCGAGCGGTTCGCCGTCACCCGGGAGTGGGCGCTGCACCGCCTCGGCGAACCCCTCACCCTCAAGGCGCTTGCCCAGCACGCGGCGGTCTCGCCCCGCACGTTCTCCAGACGCTTCGTGGAGGACACGGGCTACACGCCCATGCAGTGGGTCATGCGCGCCCGCATCGACATGGCCCGCGAGCTCCTTGAACGTTCGGAGCGCAGCGTCGAGCAGATCGCCACCGACGTCGGCCTCGGCACCGGCGCGAACCTGCGCCAGCACTTCCAGCAGATCCTCGGCACCACGCCCAGCGAGTACCGGCGCACCTTCACCCGCGGCGAGTAGCCCCGCCGCGGTCGCCGGGCCCAGGGCATCCTGGCACGATCCTTTCGAACCGTGGCGCTCTCGCCGCGGTCGTCAGCGGGCCCGGCGCGCGAGGCTGGTGGGCGAGACGAAGGGACACGACTCATGACTCGCATCGCCATCAACGGTTTCGGTCGCATCGGACGCAATGTGCTGCGCGCGCTGCTGGAACGCGACAGCAACATCGAGGTCGTCGCCGTCAACGACCTCACGGAACCCGCCACTCTGGCCCGGCTGCTCGCCTACGACTCGACGGCCGGCCGGCTCGGCCGCCCGGTGACCGTCGACGAGGACACCCTCGTCGTCGACGGCCGTCGCATCAAGGTGCTCGCCGAGCGCGAGCCGGCGCAGCTGCCGTGGGCCGAACTCGGTGTCGACATCGTGCTGGAGGCCACCGGCCGTTTCACCTCGGCCAAGGCCGCCCGCGCCCACCTCGACGCCGGCGCGAAGAAGGTCCTCGTCAGCGCGCCCTCGGACGGCGCCGACGTCACGCTCGCGTACGGCGTCAACACCGATGCGTACGACCCGGCGCTGCACACGATCGTCTCCAACGCCTCCTGCACCACCAACGCGCTCGCCCCGCTGGCCTCCGTCCTCGACGAACTCGCGGGCATCGAGCACGGCTTCATGACGACCGTGCACGCCTACACGCAGGAACAGAATCTCCAGGACGGCCCGCACCGCGACGCCCGCCGCGCCCGCGCCGCGGGCGTCAACATCGTGCCGACCACGACGGGCGCCGCCAAGGCGATCGGCCTGGTCCTGCCCAACCTCGACGGCAAGCTGTCGGGCGACTCGATCCGTGTGCCGGTCCCGGTGGGTTCGATCGTCGAACTCAACACGACCGTCGCGCGCGAGGTGACCCGCGACGACATCCTGGCCGCGTACCGCACCGCGGCGGAGGGCCCGCTCGCCGGCGTCCTGGAGTACTCGGACGACCCCCTGGTGTCGTCCGACATCACGGGCAACCCGGCCTCGTCGATCTTCGACTCGGCCCTGACCCGAGTCGACGGCCGTCACGTCAAGGTCGTCGCCTGGTACGACAACGAGTGGGGCTTCTCGAACCGAGTGATCGACACTCTCGAACTGCTCGCCGCCGGCTGACCGGTCCCATCGACGCGCCCCTCGCGATTTCGCGGGGGGCGCGCGCTGTTGCCCGGAGGTATGAGCCCCGACTTTCCCGTACCACAAGTAACATGATCAACTTCTCTCGCGGGTGCAGCCCCGAGAGCGCGTCTCGCGGTCACCTCGGCACCGCACCCCCTCTTCAACTCCCTTCCGTCAGCAATTCCGAGGACCCCGATGCCGTCTCAAGGCGATGCCCTCCAGCAGGCCCGAGCTGCCTACGAACACCACATGCGCACCTGCCGGCAGTGCCACGTCGACACGGTGCCCTGCGCGGCCGCGAAGCACCTGCTGCGGCTGTACAACAACGCCCGGCGAGGCGGGACCGGTGGGCAGGGCTTCCGAGGTCGCTGACCGGCTGGGGTGATCAGTTCTCCTTGAGTGGCGGGTTGGTACGCGGTTCCGGCGCGTTCACATCCATGTGAGTGCTTCATGCATGAAGAGCTTGAGGTCAAGCTCTCGGGTCTCTAAGCCGTCATCTCTCGACATCGTTCGAGAATGTGAACCAGATTCCGCCGCTGGTATTGCCAGCCCTGTCGGCGGCCCCTATCGTCTGCCGCCAGAAAGCGCTTTCCCGGAGTGCTGGGACCACTCCGGGAGAGCGCTCTTGATCAGTGCATCCCGAGGCCGGGTTCGGTGCACAACTCCGCAACCGTCGGAAGCGACGGCTTCTCGTGACGTTGCACAGCGGCAGCTCGTGCACCAGCGCCCGTCAAATGAACCACGGTGAATTCAGGAGACGAGAATGAGGAGACCTGTAGCACTACGACTGTCCGCGGCATCGGCCGCGATCGCCCTGGCGGCCGGCGCCGCCGTGGCCCTCGCGATGCCCGAGGCGTCGGCGGCGACCGGCGGTGTCACCGGTTACGCGACCCAGAACGGCGGGACCACCGGCGGCGCCGGCGGACAGACGGTCCGTGTCACCACCGGCACCCAGATCCACGCGGCTCTGTGCGGCCGCGCCAGCAGCAGCACGCCGATCGTCATCCAGGTCGAGGGAACCATCAACCACGCCAACACGGCGAAGGTCTCGGGCGACAGCTGCAACACGGCCGACGGAGTGATCGAGCTCAAGCAGATCAGCAACGTCACCCTCATCGGCGTAGGCAGCGGAGCCGTCTTCGACCAACTGGGCATCCACATCCGTGAGTCCAGCAACATCATCATCCAGAACGTCACCGTCCGGAACGTGAAGAAGTCGGGCTCGCCCACCTCCAACGGCGGCGACGCGATCGGCATGGAGAGCGACGTTCGCAACGTCTGGGTCGATCACGCCACCCTTGAGGCGTCGGGCGGAGAGTCCGAGGGCTACGACGGCCTGTTCGACATGAAGGACAACACGCAGTACGTGACGCTCTCGTACAGCATTCTGCGCAACTCCGGCCGCGGCGGCCTGATCGGCTCCAGCGAGAGCGACCTCTCCAACGGCTACGTCACCTTCCACCACAACCGCTACGAGAACATCGACTCCCGCACACCCCTGCTGCGCGGCGGCACCGCCCACATCTACAACAACCACTACGTCAGCCTGAACGAGTCCGGCATCAACTCCCGCGCCGGCGCCAAGGCCAAGGTGGACAACAACTACTTCGAGGACTCCAAGGACGTCCTGGGCACCTTCTACACCGACGAACTCGGCTACTGGCAGGTCGGCGGCAACGTCTTCGACAACGTCACCTGGTCCGGCGCCGGCACCGAGAACCACCCCGCCGGCCCGAACCCGCAGTCGAACACCACGGTCAGCATCCCTTACGCCTACACGCTCGACGCCGCCACCTGCGTACCCGACGTCGTGAGCCGCACGGCGGGCGCCGGCAAGGGGCTGCAGGTGTCGGACGGCAACTGCACACCGCAGACACCCGACCCGACCCCGACCACGACGCCGACCCCGACTCCCACCCCCCCGTCGACCCCGACCCAGCCCACCGGCACCAACCTCAGCATCGGAGCCGGATCCGACGGCTCCAGCAAGGCCGACGGCACGAGCTACGGCAATGTCCGCGACGGCAGCATGAGCACGTACTGGTCGCCGACCGGCTCGACCGGCTCCATCTCCATCAAGTGGGGCTCCGCCACCACGGTGTCCAAAATCAACATCCGCGAGGCCTCCGGATCCGAGGGCGTCATCGGCTCCTGGCGGGTCATCAACGCCGACACGGGCGCCGTTCTGACCACCGGCACCGGCGCGGGCGTCATCAGCTTCCCGCAGACCTCACTGAACAAGGTCACGTTCGAGATCACGGGCTCCAACGGCACGCCGAAGGTGGCCGAGTTCGAGACCTACGCCGGGTAACGGCACCGCAGGAGCAAGGCCTGCGAGCGCACACCCGAACCGGTTCGGGGCTCGCAGGACCGGCCACGGCAGTGCTTGCGAGAGGCGGTCCGGTACGTTCTTCCGCACACGTTGAAGGGGTCAGTGGTGACGGGAGAACGGCTCAACGCCGAGTGGCTCCGCGGGTGGTGCGAGCAGACGGAGACGGCACTCGCAGACCTCATGCGGTCGTTCGAGGAACGGCACGGCTTCCCGCCCGACACCAACGCGATCGCGTCGGCCACGGACGAGAGCCACGAAGCCACGGCCGCGCTCGTGGAGCTGACACCGATCCCTTCGGACCTGACCACGCTGTACTGGGCGGTCGACGAGATCTCCCTGCCCGATGTGCACATCGGCTACTTCGTCCACTCCGCTTCGACGACCGCAAGCCACGTCCGCGAGTACGGGCTCCTCCAGATCGAAGGGGAGGAGCCCGCCGTAGTGTTCGCGAGCGATGGCGGCGGCCACCTGTTCGCGCTGGCAGGCTCCGGCCGGGTCTGGCGGTCCACCACCGCCTCCTGGTCCGGCCAGTTCGACCTCGCCGCGGCCGGCCTCCAAGAGTTCTTCGAGGAACTCTCCCGACAGATCAGCCGTCAACTCTGACCGGCAGTCGCGGCCGGCGGCTCCTCGTGGGCGCCCAGCCCCGTGTCTCCCCGCACCAGAACGGGCCGCGCCTCCCAAGGAGTTGACGCCATGACAGCGGCGCGGCGGACTGCGGTGATTGATCCCGTTCTTCACCCCCGACTCGGTATTCGCGGCGTCGTATTTCTTTACGCGTCTGTCATGCCCCTGTAGCTTCCGCTCTGCAATCGATTGCAGCAAGTTGCTGGATGTACTTTCAGCTCAACTCCCTACCCGCTGCCCGCACTCGGAGCCACCATGAGACTCGCCCCCACCAGATACGGGCCTGGCAGACGCATGCGTCCGCTGCGCCGGGTCACCGCCACGGCCGCCGCGGCGGCAGGCGCCATCGCCCTGCTCAGCGGCCCGCCCCAGGCGGGCGCCGCGAGCCTGCCCACCGCCGCGGAGGCGTCGAACACGGCGACCGTCTTCTACTACACGAAGACCAAGAACTGGGCCTCCACCTACCTGCACTACGCCCCCGACGGCGGATCGTGGACCACGGTTCCGGGCGAGCTGATGGAAAGCGCCTGCACGGACTGGGTGAAGAAGACGGTCGACCTCGGATCGGCCACGGGCCTGAAGGCGACCTTCAACAACGGCTCCGGAACCTGGGACAACAACGGCGGCGCCGACTACGCCCTCGGCACCGGGACCATCACCGTCAAGGACGGGGTGATCGCCCACAGCGACCCGTGCGCGGACACCGGCGGGGGCACCGGCAACCAGGCCACCGTCTACTACTCGACCGCCACCACTGGCTGGACCACCGCCAACATCCACTACGCCCCGACCGGCGGCTCCTGGACGACCGCCCCCGGCGTCGGCATGGAAGCGGCCTGCACCGGCTGGTGGAAGAAGACCCTCGACATCGGCACCGCCACCTCGCTGAAGGCGGCGTTCAACAACGGCAACGGCGTCTGGGACAACAACAACAGCGCCGACTACACGATCCCGACCGGCACCACGACCGTGCGGGACCGCACCGTCACCGCCGGCGCCAACGACCCCTGCGCCGCGGAGGAACCGGACACCGAGGCACCGACGGCCCCCACCGACGTCACGGCCGAGGCCACCCACACGTCCGTGGTCGTGAGCTGGGAAGCGGCCAGTGACAACCGGGGCGTGACGAAGTATCAGGTCACCCGCACCGGCGGCACCCAGGGCACGGTGGTGACGGACGTCGGCTCGACTGTCCTCACCGACACCGGCCTGGAGGAGAAGACCGCCTACACCTACACCGTCAAGGCGGTCGACGCGGCCGGCAACACCTCACCCGCCTCGGCGGCGGCAACGGCGACCACCGGCGAGAAGGCCCCACAGCCGGCCGCCGGCACCCCGCTGGGCACCGACCCGCGCAAGGACCCGATCTACTTCGTTCTCACCGCCCGCTTCCACGACGGCGACAGCGCCAACAACCGCGGCGGCAGCCAGCATGTGAAGTCCGGCAACGCGGCCAATGACGACCCCATGTTCCGGGGCGACTTCAAGGGCCTGATCGCCAAACTCGACTACATCAAGGCCCTCGGCTTCTCCGCCGTTTGGGTCACCCCCGTCGTCCTCAACCGCTCCGAC
Source organism: Streptomyces sp. NPDC079141 (assembly GCF_040686775.1). Lineage (NCBI taxonomy): Bacteria > Bacillati > Actinomycetota > Actinomycetes > Kitasatosporales > Streptomycetaceae > Streptomyces > Streptomyces sp. NPDC079141. The sequence continues at coordinate 193,224 of NZ_JBFBLP010000009.1, forward strand.
TACGACTACCACGGCTACCACGGCTACGACCTCTACAAGGTCGACCCACGACTGGAGTCGGAAGGCGCCTCCTACCAGGACCTCATCAACGCGGCGCACGCCAAGGGCATGAAGATCTACCAGGACGTCGTGTACAACCACAGCTCCCGCTGGGGCGCCAAGGGCCTGTACACCCCGACGGTGTACGGCGTCCGCGACACGCAGTGGAGCTGGTACTACGACGAGAAGAACGAGGGCTTCGAATACGACGGCCTGACCGTCGAGACGAAGTCCGGCAAGTCCTACTACAACGGCGACCTGTGGTCGACGGCCGAGCCGTCCGGCAACACCTGCCTCAACTGGGGCAAGCCCACCGGCGGCAAGAGCGCCGAGGGCTACACCCTCTACAACTGCCAGTGGCCCAGCCCGACTTCGGGCATGTTCCCCCAGCAGTACTACCACCAGTGCTGGATCGGCAACTGGGAGGGCGAGGACTCCCGCTCCTGCTGGCTGCACGAGGACCTGGCCGACTTCAACACCGAGTCGACACCCGTGCAGAACTACCTCATCGGCGCCTACAACAAGTACATCGACATGGGCGTCGACGGCTTCCGCGTCGACACGGCCGTACACATCCCGCGCGTCACCTGGAACCGCCGCTTCCTGCCCGCGATTCAGGAACGTGTCACCCAGCAGTTCGGCGCCGACGCGGCGAAGAACTTCTTCGTCTTCGGAGAGGTCGCGGCCTTCGTCAACGACAAGTGGAACCGCGGCTCGGTCAACCACTCCGCGCAGTTCTACACCTGGAAGGAACGCAAGGAGTACAGCGCGGACGACGAGAAGGCGGCGCTTGAACAGTACGACTACGAGCAGCAGTTGGGCACGGGCAACCAGCCCACCTCCACCAACGCCTTCCTCAACGGCAACACCTACCACACGCCCGATCGCAGCCAGTTCTCCGGCATGAACATCATCGACATGCGCATGCACATGAACTTCAGCGACGCCCAGAACGCCTTCTACAACGGCAAGGACTCCGACGACAGCGTCAACGACGCCACCTACAACGTCGTCTACGTCGACAGCCACGACTACGGCCCGAACAAGTCGAGCACCCGCTACAGCGGAGGCACCGACGCCTGGGCCGAGAACATGTCGCTGATGTGGACCTTCCGCGGCATCCCAACTCTGTACTACGGCTCGGAAATCGAGTTCCAGAAGGGCAAGCAGATCGACTGCGGCCCCACCTGCCCCCTGGCCTCGACCGGCCGGGCCTACTTCGGCGACCACCTGGCCGGCACCGTGACGGCCTCGGAGTTCGGCAAGGCCGACTCGGTGAGCGGCCAGGTCGCCACCACGCTGTCCCAGCCCCTGGCCCGTCACCTCCAGCGACTGAACCAGATCCGCCGGGCGGTTCCGGCCCTGCAGATGGGCCAGTACTCCACCGAAGGCATCACGGGCGAGATGGCGTTCAAACGCCGCTACACCAGCGGAGCAACCGACAGCTTCGCCCTGGTCGCCGTCACAGGCGGCGCCACCTTCACCGGCATCCCGAACGGCACCTACACCGACGCCGTCACCGGCGACGCGAAGACCGTCACCAACGGCACACTGACCACCGCCGCCCCGGGCAAGGGAAACCTGAGGGTGTACGTCCTCAACGGCCCCGGAAAGATCGGAGCTGACGGTCCGTATCTGAAGTGAGGTCCGGCCTGTCCGCTCGCCCCGGCACGGACACCAGGAACGGGGCGAGGCCCATGCGAAGGCATGGGCCTCGCGCCCCGGGCGGGGGTCGGCAGGGTACACGGGCACGCCCAAGGCCTTGCGATGGCACAATGCCGACATGACTGTGATCCGAAAGGACGATGCCGCGTAGGCGTCCGAAGGCCGTCCGCGCCGAGCGATGGCGGCCACCCAGACACATGCCGGTCCGCCGGATTTCGGGCGTATCAGCGCGAACCCGGGCAGCCGTGCGACGTGTTGAAGCCGAACACCTGTGGCCGGACGCGGTTGCTGACGCGCTCAGCCGGTTCGAGTGGGCTTTCAGACAGCCGGGACGATATCTGACCGGCCCGGGCGACAGTCCCGGCATCGAGATCGAGGACGCCCGGGACGACCTTCAGGTGGCTCTGCGGCATCTGCCCAAGGGGGCCCGAGCAGATCTGGGCCGCTTGGTGGAGCGGATCGACGAGGAGTTCGAACGTCGTACGCTGCCGAACCCGGGCTGGGTCAGCGAGTGGACGGCCGGGCGCTGGTGGTGGTGGCGCATTCGGGAACGGTGACGTCGGCTCAGCAGGTAAGGGTGACACCCCGTCGCATACCCTCATGGATGGACAAGACCGATGCCATGTGCATCCACATCCAGGAGGCGATGTTGCTCGGACGGGGCACACGTTTGGTCGCGGGAGCCATGATCGTGGCCTGTGCGGCACTGGTCGGCCCCAGTGCGCCACGCGGTACCCCCGTCGGCGGCTCGCTGCCCGTCGGCGCAGCCAGGGACGTCGTACCGAACCGGGTGATGACGTGGAACATCTGCAACCCGTGCGAGGAGAGCAACGTCGACCGGGCGGCGGAGATCGCCACGTATGCGCCCCAGGTCGTCGGCCTGCAGGAAGCATGTGTGCGCGACGTCGAGCGGATCCGGGACTACCTGGAGAGCCTGTACGGGCTGACCTACCACGTCGAGTACGGATCGGTTCTGCGGAATTGGGGCCGTTGCGGGGGAGTGCCGTGGAGCCCGGGAGCCTACGGCCAGGCGATCCTGTCGCCGGCGCCGATGACGGACCGCGTCGCTGTGGAATACCCCGACGGGGGGTCCGAGGACCGCGGATACATGGCAGTCACCACCCGGGTGGGCGGCCGTCTCGTCCGGGTCTTCAACACCCACCTCGCCGAACGACGCCAAGAAGCGGTCCGAGCAGACCAGACGGACGTACTCGCCGCAGCTGTCGCCCGACACGACCGCGCCATCGTCCTCGGTGACTTCAACGCCGTGCCGGACGCTCCCGAACTCACCCCAATGTGGGCACTGGCCGAGGACGTCGACCCCCAATGCCGCCCTTCGACCCTCGGCACCTGCGAGACGACCACCGAATGGCACACCAAGTTCGACTACATCTTCCTACGAGGCATCGCCCCACTCACCCACCACGTGCAGCCCACCCCGTACTCGGACCACCACCTGCTCCACTCCGACCTGGACCTGACTTAGAGCGGTTCCGAGTGCGGAGACCTTGAGCCGTCGGCGGGGGAGGGGGCGAAGAGGTCGGTCAGTCGATCGCAGTGATCGATCTGCACCTCGGCGAGCTCCTGCAGCCCGACCGGTGACCGGGACACCGGAAGCGCCGGGTCGTCGGTGGCCTCGACGTTGCGGACGATGCCGCTGAGTCCACTGGGGGCATCGACCTCATGTGCAGCGGCGCTGCCGCATGCGGTCTGCACGCGCAGCCCCCTCCGGTCAAACGATAGACTCCAGACGTGAGTTGATCTCCCGGGCGGCCGCCATGTGCAGCCGCGGACGGTCCAGTGCGCCCCCTGAGCGGGGGCCGCCCCAGCGGGCATACCCGTCACCATCACACCGGAGACTCACGCAATGACTGCTCAGCAGCCCCTCGCCTACGACGCGTTTGTCGAATTCGCCGCCGCTGACTCGGCCGTCGTCGGACTTGTCCTCAAAGGCTCCCGAGCACATGAGGGCATGGTCACGCGGCACTCCGATCACGACCTGTACGTGGTCCTCGCCGATGACGTATCAATGGATCTCACCCGGTTCACTGGTCACCGCAGTCCCGAGCTCGACCTCGTCATCGTCACTCTCGCCGAGTTCCGTGCGGCCGGCATGCCTGGTTTCGAGCGGTACGCCCTCGCCCGGGCCCGGATTGTGCTCGACCGCTCCAAGGAGGCATCGCTCGAATTCTGGCCGACAAGGCGCGTCTGGGCACCGACGAGGCATCCGGAGACTCGCGGCGCTGGCTGGACGCCTACGCCAACTCCCTCTACCGCTCCGCCAAGAACCACCGGGACGGCCAGTCACTCGCCGCTCGCCTCGATGCCGGCGACAGCGTTGAGTTTCTACTGGAGCTGCTCTTCGCTCTCGACCGTCGTCCCCGCCCCTACAACAAGTACCTGGAGTGGGAGCTTGCGCGATACCCACTGCCGGGCTGGGACACCGACTTGCTGCTTCGTGCTGTGGACCGGATCTCGGGAACCGGCGATGTCACCGTGCAGCGGCAGCTCTTCGCTGATGTCGAGGCAGCCGTCCGGCAGGCCGGACACGGTGACGTGCTGGACGCATGGGGCAAGGACCTCGACCTGATGCGACCGCAATAGCGCTCAAGCGCTCAATGCACCTTCTCGCTACCGCTCATGAGCGGGGTAGCCATACGGCGTGGGAGCAGCAGCGGCGTCGCCAGCAGAATCACGCCGGCCAGGCCTATGGCTGTCCGCGGGCCGAGGAGGGCGCCGATGAGGCCCCACAGGGCCGTCAGGAGTGCGGTGGTGGCTTTGGTGGTCACCGACCAGGCGGTGAGGGTGCGGGCAATTCGGTCGGTCGGGGTGCGCTGGAGGCGGTAGGTGGCGTGGACGGGGTTGAAGATGCCGCAGCAGAGGATGAGCCCGAGTTCGACGCCGATGACGAGCAGCAGGCCTGCGGTTCCCGACCCGAGGAAGGCAAGGCCGACGGGCCAGACGGCGCGCAGGGAGCCGGCAGCGACCAGCACCCGGTGCCGGCCGAACCGGGCGGCGAGCGGTCGGGCCAGACGTGAACCGAGCAGTCCGCCGATGGAGGGTACGGCGAAGGCGAGGCCGTACTGCCACGGTGCGAAGCCGAGTCGGTCGAGCATCAGGACGGCCAGGAGCGGCTGGGTGGCCATCACCAGGCCGTTGAACAGGGCGGTGTTGAAGAACAGCGGCCGCAGCGTGGCGTCGGCGAGGATGTGCCGCCAGCCGTCGAGCAGGTCCCCGGCCCGCAGGCGCGTGTCCTGCCGGCGCTCGGGTAGCGGCTCGTGCCCGCCGATTCGGCGGAGGCCCAGGGCGGAGAGGAGGTAGCTGACGGCGTCGGCCACCACCGTCGACACCGGACCGAGCAGCCCGGTCGCCGCGCCGCCCAGCGGGGGCCCGATGATCGTGGTCGTCCAGGCGGTCGATTCGAGGCGGGCGTTGGCGACGAGCAGGTCCTCGTCCGGCAGCAGCGTCTTGAGGTACGCGCCCGAGGCGGCGCGGAAGGTGATGTCGGCCGCCGCGACGACGACCGAGACCGCAAGGAGCTGAAGAAGGGTGAGCACGCCGAGGGCGAACGCGGCGGGGATCGTCAGCAGCGCCGCGCAGCGCACCAGGTCCATCGCTATCAGCACGGACCGCTTACGGCGGAACTCCACCCACCCCCCGAGCGGCACCGCGACGGCCGCGCCCACCGCGGACCCCACGCCGGCGAGCGCGGCGACCTCGGCCGGCCCGGCGTGCAGCACCTGGATGGCGATCAGGGGGAACGCGCCGAAGGCGAGCCAGGTGCCGAGCGCGCTGGTCCCGTACGCGCCCCACAACCACCCGAACCGCGGCCCCAGCCGATGCCCGCTCCCGCTCCCGTTCCCGCTCCTCACGCCCGACGCCCCTCGCCCCTTGACCCGCACAACCATTTCGCGACCGGAAGCATCAAAGCGAGCGCCGCACCATGGGATCAAACAACCGCAGCGTCCTCAGACACAACCAACGGTTGTACTCGTAGGGTGTCGGTATGGATCTCGACACCGTGCGGACCTTCGTCGTCGCCGCCGAGGCGGGGCAGTTCCAGGAGGCCGCCGCCGAGCTGGCGATCACCCAGCAGGCCGTCTCCAAGCGGATCGCCGCGCTGGAGCGCAACCTGGGCGTGCGGCTGTTCACCCGCACCGCGCGCGGCGCCGAACTCACCATCGACGGGCAGGCGTTCCTGCCCCACGCGCGCGAACTGCTGCGCGTCGCCGAGCGCGCGGAAGCATCCGTGCGTACCGGACGCCGTCCGCTGCGCGTCGACGTGATCGCCTCGCGCGGCGCGGCGACGGGCCTGATGCGGGCTTTTCACCGCGCGCACCCCGACATCGACCTCGACGTGGTGATGCTGCTCGACATCGAGACGGCCGTTTCCGCCATCCGCTCAGGCACGATCGACGCGTCCTTCCGCGCCGTGGCCGCGCCCGGCCGACCCCTCTTCGAGGAGATCGAGTCCGCCCGGGTGCTCGACGAACCGCTCCAGCTGCTGACCGGCCCGGCGCACGCGCTGGCGGGCGCCCGGTCGGTGACCCTCGCCCGGCTCGCCGGGCACCGGATCTGGATGCCCGGCATCGTCCCCGGTTCCGAGTGGGCCGCCTACTACGACGACCTCGTGGCCGAGTTCGGCCTCACCATCGAGGTGACCGGCCCCAACTTCGGCTCCGACGCCCTCCTCGACACCGTCGCCGACACCCCGGCCCTGGCCACCTTCATGGGCGGGCGGACCCGCCTCGTCTGGCCCGCCGGCCACGGCCTGCGCCTCATCCCGGTCACCGACCCGACACCCGTCTACCCGCACTCGCTTTTGTGGCACCGCGACAACCCCCACCCGGCGCTGGCCACCCTGCGCGCCTACCTCGCCGCCACAGCCGCCGGCCAGGACACCACCGGGACCTGGGCACCGGGCTGGGTGATTCCGCGCTGATGGCACAACGCGGTCCACGAGCCGCCGCACAGCGGCTCAGCCGTGGGGAATTCGGGCTTGGGCCGGAGACCGGCCGGGGCGCTCGATGTGACTTGGTTCCGGCAGGGCGGGCCAGTAGTGCTCGGTGAACAGGCGGGCGACGAGTTCGCCTCGGCTGGAGACGCCTGCCTTGGTGAAAACGGTCTTGAGGTGGTCGCGGACTGTGTGCGGGGAGATGAACAGTGCCGTGGCGATCTCGGTGGTGGTCATCCCACGTGCGACGAGCTGGGTGATCTGGAGCTCCCGCGGGGTCAGGCCGTACGCCTCGGCGGCCAGGACCGCCAGGTCGGTGGGTGCGGCGGGCTCGATGACGAGGGCGATGGGGCCGGACCGGCCGCCGGGCCCGGTGAGGGCGGAGGCGTGGCAGTTGAGCCACTGGCCCTCGGTGGTGCGGATGCGCACGCGGGCGTGGCCGTGGTCGCGGCCGTCGGCGATGGCTCGTGCCTGGAGGGCCGTGCCGATCACCCAGATGGGCAGCTTCAGTTCCAGCGGTGAGGGGAACGAGGGCCCCTTCGGCAGTAGCGCGAGGTAATGCCGTGCTTCGTCATTGATCGACACGGCGTCGCCGGAGTCGTTGAAGAGGATCAGGCCGGGCGAGGGTGAGCCGGTGCGTCGTGCGGGCTCGGGCGGCCCGGCGAAGCCGCGCAGGCGCGCGGCCAGGGGGCGGGACAGGCCGGCGAGCAGCGTGATCTCGTCCGTGCGGAACGCGTCGGTGGTGCGGAACAGGCTCACCAGGCCCCATGGCCGGTCGCCGATCCGCAGTACGGCGCGCAGTTCGTCGTGTACGCCCTGGCGGAGCAGGAGGCGGCGGAAGCGGGTGCTGCGGGCGGGCAGATCGCCGGTGGCGGCGCGCAGTCCGGCGGCCGGTACACGCGCGCGTGCCAGGTCGCGGAACGGCACGATGTTCTCTTCCAGGAGTTCGCTCTCCCAGTAGGCGGCACAGCCCTCACCGTCGCCGAGGTCCTCGGTCAGCATCGGCGCCGTGATCAGGCCGGTCTCCGGGTCGGCGGCCGTCCACACGGCCGAGTGGTAGGGCACCAGCCGTCGCAGCCCGGCCGCGGCCCGGCTGAACAACTCCACTGCGTCGGCGGCCCGTTCGGCGGCCGACAGCACCGGCCGGGCTGGATCGGTCATACGTATCCCCTCCGCCGGTCAGCCTGCCCGGCCTTCCGTATGGCGCCAACCCCTCGTTCGAGGGGGGTATTTCAGGCCGGTCGCCCCTGTGCGGGGGATGGGGCTGGGCGGCGGCGTTGGCGAAGGTCGATGACACACGACCACCGAAGAGGGAGATCATGGATATCGCGATTGTCGGAGGGGGTTCGGCAGCGGTCGGACTGCTGGACGCGCTGGCCGCCCTGGAGGGCGAGAGCGGCACGATCACGGTCTTCGAGCCGTCGCCGCATCTGTGGCGGGGGCGGCCGTACGGCCCGGACCTGGATGCGGTACTGGTGAACTCGCCGCCCGCTCTCATGTCGATCCGGCACGGCGACTTCGGCCACTACGCGGCCTGGCTGGGGGAACGAGGCGCCGACCACGTCGACGAACTCCTGGGCCAACCGCTGGTCCCGCGTGCGCTCTACGGCGAGTATCTGGCGCACACCGCCGAGAAGGCCGTCGCGGCCCTGAACGAGCAGGGTTGGCTCGTGCACATCGTTGCCGCGCGCGTGACCGAGGTCGCCCGCCGCGGAACCCGACTCGTGCTGCACACGCACGACACAGAGGAGTACGAGGCCACGCATCTGGCGCTGTGCGTGGGCGGAGGAACACCCCCGGACCTGTACGGCCTCGCAGGCAACCCGGGCTTCACCGCCGACCCCTACCCGATGGCCGACGCACTGGACCACGTCCCCGCCGGGGGAGATGTGGCGATCATCGGCAGCGGCCTGACCGCCGTGGACGTCGTCGTGTCGCTCGCCGCGCGGGGTCACCGGGGACGGATCGCGCTCCTGTCGCGCAGCGGGGTGCTGCCCCACGTCTGGCAGCGCCCGGACGGCCGGCGCCCGCGGCATGTGACGGCCGAACGGGTGGCGGCGCTGCACAAGGCCCGCGGCGAGGTCACCCTCGACGACCTGATCGGGCTGCTGCGCGCGGAACTGGCCGACGCGGGTGAGGACTTCGACGACCTCGCGGCCGACCTGCTGGACCCTGCGGCCGAGGACCCGGTCCAACGGCTCCGGCGCCAGATGGCCGCCGTCGACGATCCCCGGATCGGCCGCCGCGTAGTGCAGCAGACGGCGCACAGCGTCGGACCGTACGCCTGGCGGCTGCTGCCCGAATCCGACCGCGCCCGGCTACGGCGCCACCTGCGCACGGCCGTCAGCGTGGCCTCGCCCATGGTTCCGGTCAACGCGTCCGTGCTGATGCGGCTGTTGGATGCCGGCCGGCTCGCCGTGCTGGCCGGCGTCCGAGCGATCGAGCCGGCCAACGGGCGGTTCAGGGTGCGACACGACGACGGCGAGCGCACCGCGGAGATCGTCGTCAACGCCGTGAACCCGCCGCCGCAAGCCGTCCCGGCCGCCGCCCGGCAGCTGGTGCAGTCCCTGGTGGGCACCGGCCTGGCCACGCTCCACCCGTCCGGCGGCCTGATCCCCGCCGACCCGCGCGTGCACGTGGTCGGAGACATGACCGGTGGCGGCTCGTTCATCACCTCCAGCATCCCCGGCATCGCCGCCCAGGCGGCCGGCACCGCGCAGGCCTTGCGGACAGCATGAGTCACGGACTCGCGGCAGCCGGCCCGAACCTGGCCCTGGCCACCGACCAAGGCGTTGCCGTGATCCGCACCCACCACCTCTGAAGACGCGTCCTGCTGCCAGGACCTGACGCCGCATCCGCGTTGTGCGGTCAGAACTCCCAGCCCAGCTCTCGCTCATCGATGACGACCCGTTCGTAGCAGTCCACGAGATCGCCGGTCTCCATCGCGGTGGCAGTCATGTCGAGCAGCGCCGGCAGCGAGGCCCACATCGGATGCGGACCGAAGCGGCAGCCTTCCTCATGGTCGGCGTTGCCGATCCGTCCGCGCCGCTGCGTCGCACGTTCATCGATCACCAGATAGTCACCGGCCCCGTCCGCGGCGAAGGGGATCCACTGCCGGTGCCACCAAGGCCCGTACTCGCCCTCGGGATCGCCCTCGTCGGCGTCCGGCCTCCCCGGCCCGGAGATTGTGGTCCGTGTCCTCCAGGCGTCCGCGATCTGCTCGGTGCTCAGCATCATCCAAAACGGCGGCAGCAGAACGCCGATTCCTGTTCCGTCGTGCCGAAGCAGCGACTCCGTCAGCGGACGGGGGAAGGCCAGGCCGGTGGCCTGCTCTGCCAGCGCGATGGCTTCCGGCTCGGCGGGGGGCGCCAACTCGGCGAAGGTGCGCGGCGCGTTGTCCGCGAGCCACGCCTCTATGCGGGTCCAGGACTCGGATATGGAGGAAGTCATACGGCGGAGTGTCCCAGTCGGCGGACGCGACGGCCCTGCATGATGCCGTTCCTGTCCTGCCTCTTGATGGACCGTCAGGTCTGCTGATGAGATCTCTCGCACCAGTCGTTCAGAGCCTGCCGGAGGTCCGCCTGTGTACCGACGTCTGTTCGCCGCGCTCGTCTGCTGTGCCCTGCTGGGAGCCGGGACCGCCGCCCAGGCGGGCACCACGGCCGGTGCCGGAAGGGCCGTGGAGGACGTCGGCGCGCCGCTCGCCGCGGACATCCCCCGGATCACCGACGAGCGTGGCCGGGTGCTGACCCTGCGAGGCTGGAACGTCGAGGACAAGGTGCACCGCGGGGAACAGGCGCTGTCGGCGATCACCGAGCGGCATTTCAGGGACCTGCACGACAACGGCTTCAACTTCGCCCGGCTGCTGGTCTTCTGGGACGACCTTGAGCCGGAGCGCGGCAGATACAGCGAGGACTATCTGCGCCGGATCGAACGTGTTCTGGACTGGGCACACAAGTACCGCATACGTGTGCTGATCGATGCCCACCAGGATGTGTTCGGGCCCGCCTTCGGCCACCGCGGCATCCCCGCATGGGCGACCAGGACGGACGGGCTGCCGTTCACCCCGCACCCCGAGGACTGGTTCTCGGAGTACTTCGAGCCCGCCGTGCAGCGGGCGTTCACGCACCTGTACGAGGACGCCGACCTGCGGCGCGCGCAGACCGGCATGTGGCGGGTCCTGGCCGGGCGCTTCGCACACCACCCGGCCGTGCTCGGCTACGACCTGATCAACGAACCCATGGGCGAACTCGGCCCCGGCGAGGACCTGCCCACCGCGGCCGCCCGGATCGAGGCCGAGCAGCTCACCCCCATGTACAACCGGCTCGCCGACGCGGTCCGCTCGGCCGACCGGGACGCCTGGATCTTCTTCGAGCCCACCCCGATCGTGGGCGAGGGCGTGCCGACCGCGCTCGGCCGCATCGACGACCCGAAGACGGTGTACGCCCCGCACTTCTACAACACGGCGATGGAAGCCGGCGCCGACTACGACCCGGCCGCGGGCTGGATCGAAACCTACGAGGCGGCCGTCACGGTCTATCCCCGGCAGCACGGCGTGCCGGTGGTCGTGGGGGAGTGGGGCCCGCTCAACAACGCGCTGCCCCGCATGGGCCGCTTCTACTCGGACGCCCTCGTCTCCCTGGGCCGCTACACCTCCGGCTGGGCGGGCTATGTGTGGTGCTACGGCGGCGGCTACTGCGCCCTCGACGACACGGGCACCCTGCGGCCGAACAAGGACCGGACCGCCGCTCCGTACGCCGCGGCCGTCGCCGGGACGGTCACGGCCGAGAACCACACCCCCGAGACCGGCGCCTACCGCCTCACCTACCGCGCCGGCCACGGCGTCACGGAGATCCGCGTACCGTCCCGGGCGGGCGGCTGGCGGATCTCCCTGACAGGCCCCGCTGTCACGCCCACCCCCAACCTGCCGGCGGGCCGCTCGGTCACCGCGCGCGTCCATGCCCGCCCGGGCGCCGAGGTGACGGTGGTGGTCATACCACGCTGACCCGGCCCCGGCGGCCGACCGACGGCCCAAGGCTGAGAGGGGCGCGGTCAGGTCACGGAATGAAGGACAGCAGCCGGATCACCGGTCGCGCGGCGTTGCCGGGATCGTCGCCGAGTCCGTCCGGGAGCGCGCCGCTCAGCCACAGGCCGGCGAAGCCGTGGACGATCGACCAGGCGGCCAGCTCGGAGGTTTCGGTGGCCGATGCCGACGACGCCGCGAGGGCCGCGCCGAGTGCGTGCCCTGCGCGCTCCTGCGCGCCGATCAACTCCGCGTCGTCGGCGTGGTACAGCGCGGGCTGGAACATCACCTCGAAGTGCGCCGGGTGCGCGGCCGCGAACCGCACGTAGGCCACGCCGGCCTCGACGAGGTCACCGCCCGCGGCGGTCACGGCGTCGGCCAGCAGATCGAAGCCTTCGGTCGCCAGCGCGGTGAGCAGGCCGGGTTTCGCGCCGAAGTGGTGCTTGAACGCCGCGTGCGAGACCCCGGCGCGGCGGGCCACGTCGCGCAGGCTCAGCGCGGCGGCCCCGCCCTGCTCGATGGCTTCGACGGTCGCCGCGAGCGCTGCCCGGCGCAGGTCTCCGTGGTGATAGGGCCGATCAGTCATGCCCCGCATCTTACCGTTGACAACATTGCGGGCCGCCCCTATCTTTCCAGTGGAAACTTACCTGTCGGCCAGATGGAGGTCCCGATGGAACCACTCCTCGCGCTCCTGGTCGGTTTCGGCGCCGCCCGGCTGGCCGGACTCGCCGGCGTCGACGCCCTGGACGGCTGGCATCCGGCGCTGCGGTGGGGACTTGCGGTGATGTTCCTGCTCACCGCGTTCGCCCACTTCTTCCCGAAACTCCGCGCCGACCTCATCGCCATGGTCCCGCCGACGCTGCCCCGCCCCGGTCTCCTCGTCACGCTCACCGGCATCCTCGAAATCGCCGGAGCCATCGGCCTCCTGATCCCGGCGACCGCGCGCCTCGCCGCGGCATGCCTCATCGCACTGATGATCGCGATGTTCCCGGCGAACGTCTCGGCCGCCCGGCGCCACACGGCCCAAGGCGACCCACTCGGCCCGCGCACCGCACTGCAACTGGTGTTCATCGGCGCGGCGGTACTCGTCATCCCGTGACGGGCTGCCCTGCGCCGGCGGGCGTACGGCAGCCACGCGCGGGAGCGAACGGCGTCACCAGTTGTAGACGATGTCCCCGTTGCTGTTGACCATCTTGAACGTTCCGTCGCCCTGGTCGATCACACACCCGAAGCCGCCGTCCCCGGTCTCCCCGCAGAAGGTGTCGGCGCCGGCCGGGCCCGCCACGGCGAACCCGCCGCCCAGCAGGACGCCGACGGCCGCGACAACGACGGCGAGCCTCCTGGCCCGCTTGCGGCCCGGCGTGGTGGTGGTGTTCCGCTGCATGGGTAACTCCCTGCTTCCGATGGGTTGTCGGTCACAGGGAGTTCGGAGCGGCCACCCTACCGGCTTGCTTTTGGGCGGAATTGGGATGGTGCGGGCCGCTTAGTGGATCAAGAACCGTGGTCGACCGCGGCGTCTGACGTCACCCGTCGTCCGCCGGGGCTGCTCACTGGGGCTGCGCGCGGCGGTCGAGCACCTCGTAGTGCACCGACTGCTTGTCAAAGTCCGAGAGCACCGCCTGGGCGGCCGGCGGCACATGCGCCGTCTCGTAGTCCTCGCCCATGAACGCCCGTACGGAGTCGAGCGCGTCGAACCACATCAGCGTCATGAACTCGACGTCGTTCTCCCGTTCGCGCCGGACCAGGTCGATCGAGAGGAACCCCGGGATGCGCCGCGCCTCGATCCCGGGAATCACCTGCCCCCGGACAATGCGTTCGTACGCGTCGGCGTTCTCCGCCGTGGTCCAGCCTCGCCACAGTCGACAAATCATGCCCCGACTGTATGCGCGCCGCCGCGACCGGACGACCGCATCCGCGTCCTGCTCGAACATCCGTTGTCCGAGCGGGAGTTGTGACGTGTTTCTTACGTCGGCCCCGGTGGGGCTGACGCGGGGATGTCGGCCGATGTGGACTCCTGATCGACCGGATGTGTCGATCTTGCGATGGAGTGAGCATGAGATGGATTCGCTACGTGGTGGTCGTCGCCGCGGGCCTGGCGACGGCGTTACTCGGTGTTCCGGCTGTGGCGTGGGCGGCTGTGCCTGATGTGCCCGAGGCGTTGCGCATCTCCAACGGCCCCTATGCGGGCTTCCAGTTGTGCGGCGCCCAGAGCCCGCCGACGTTCAGCACCGCCAACGGTTCCGCCCCGCTGTTCGCCGCCGACGTCCGGGGCGTGGACCCCCAGCCCGGTCTGGACGGGACGATCGAGCTCGCGCGTGCGGGCGAGCAGCCGTTCCGTACGTATCAGGTGAACACGGGGCCGGTCGGGCACGTATGGGGAATCGAGATACCCACCAGCACCTTCAGCCCGGGTGACTACCAGTGGCGGATCCGTGCCGAGAACGGCGACGGGCCCTCCGCCTGGTCCGCCTGGTGTCCGTTCACGGTGACCGGCTCGCAGCCCACTCCCACCGAGTTCTCCTACAGCCCGAACGGCGGCAAGCACTGCCTGGACGTGAGCGGCGCCAGCACGGCGGATGCCGCGCGGGTCCAGCTGTGGGAGTGCAACGGCTCCCTGGGCCAGACCTGGCGGATCACATCCGAAGGCACCTTGGTGAACCCGCACTCGGGCAAGTGCCTGGACGTGGCCGACGGGGGCACCGCGAACGGCACCAAGGTCCAGATCTATACGTGCAACGGGACCGGCGCCCAGCAGTGGCGCTATGACCAGCCCACCCCGGCCGCCTTCAGCAACCCGGCGTCCGGCAAGTGCCTGGACGTGCCCTACGCGGACTTCACCAACGCCGTCCGGCTGCAGATCCACGAGTGCAACGGCACCAGCGCCCAGGTGTGGAAGCAAATGATCCCTGCCTGACGGCAGAACGAGGAGGCCCAGGGGCACCGGTGCGGTGGCCCTGGGCCTCCTCTTCTTGTGGCCGGTCCGCAAGATGTTCCAGCTGATGTGAGGCCGGGGCGGTCGCCGTCATGGATTGCGATCTGACGATCCCTGAGCAGCTATCCGACCTGCCCTTGTAAGCAAATTACGAAATCAACGCGAGATCTTGCGTTCACTTGGAGTGAGTGGTTGAGTGTGCCGCACCCCACAGCGCACCCGCCGACCGGTGGTGGGGTGACCTTTCACGTTCATGCCCGAAGGGGACCACCCATGAGAAGTGCCAGGTTCCGCCGTACTCGCCGCGCAAGCGCGGTCGCCCTCGTCTCCGCGCTCACGCTGACCGCGCTCGCTGCCTGCGGCACGAGCAGCAGCGACAACGACGGTGGCTCTTCCGAGGGGAACGGCTCGTCGGATCCCTCCGCCCCGCTGGATCCGAAGACGAAGGTGACGATCACCATCGACTGCATGCCGCCGACGGCGAAGGCGGCCGAGCTCAAGGAGTGGAAGGAGGACGTCGAGGAGTTCAACAAGACCTACCCGAACGTCACCGTCGAGGGCCGCTCCACGCCTGGCCAGTGTCTGGAACCGCCGCGCTTCACCGCGATGTTGAAGGCCAAGTCGCAGCCCGACGTCTTCTACACCTACTTCACCGATCTGCCGCAGGTGCTCGACCACGACGGCGCGGAGGACATCACCGCCTACGTCAATGACAAGACCGTGCCGGCGCTGAAGGACATCGACCCGAACGTGCTCGGCACGCTCAAGCAGGACGGCAAGCTCTACGGTCTGCCCACGAGCAACTACACGATGGGTCTGCTGGTCAACCGCAAGCTGTTCAAGGAGGCCGGCCTCGACCCCGATGCCCCGCCGCGCACCTGGGCGGAGGTCCGCACCGCGGCGAAGAAGATCGCCGATCTGGGCGACGGCATCGCCGGATTCGGCGAGTACAGCGCGGGCAACACCGGCGGCTGGCACTTCACCGCGCAGATGTACAGCATCGGCGGCGAGATCGTGGACGCGAGCGGCAAGAAGGCCGCGTTCAACGACGAGTTGGGCAGGCGGGTCGCCGAGAACCTCCACGCCATGCGCTGGCAGGACGACAGCATGGGCAAGACCCAGCTGCTGAAGTGGGGCGACCTGCAGAAGCAGATCGCCACCGACAAGCTCGGCATGTTCCTCGCGGCCCCCGACGACATTGCTTACATGGCTCAGCAACTCGGCGCCGAGTACGAGAACTTCGGCATGGGGCCGATACCCGGCGAGAAGGCCACGCTGGCCGGCGGCAACAGCTACATGATCAAGAAGGGCATCTCGTCCGACAAGGTCAAGGCCGCGATCGCCTGGCTGAACCTCAAGAACCTCACCGTGGGCAAGGGCCAGTTCGACTGGGAGCGCACCAAGGCCGACGGGCTGCCGGTCGGTGTCCCGCAGCCCAACTTCTGGCTGAACGAGTCCAAGACGCAGGACGACGCGGCCCGTGCCGAGCACGCCACGATGCCGGTGGAGAACTTCAAGACGTTCATGGACAACCCCGTCGTGGGCAAGGCCGAGCCGCCCAAGGCGCAGGAGATCTACAAGGTCCTCGACAACGTCATGTCCGGCCTCCTCACCAACGAGGACGCCGACATCGACAAGCTCCTCGACACTGCGGAGTCGCAGGTCAACCAGATCCTGGCCAATCAGTGACGCAACCGGGCGGGGCGGCGTAGGAGCCGCCCCGCCCGGCGTCCCGGCCTCGGTGACAGACATGGCAGATCGGTACCAAGGAGCGACGATGTCGGCCCCCAGCCTGACCCCGAGCAAGGCAGGACCACCCAGTCACACCAAGCCGCGCGAGACATCCCGCGCGCCCGCCCGCGGACCTTTCACCCGGAGCCTGCGGCGCAACCTGACGGCTCACGGCTTCCTGATCGGCGCGGTCGTCTGCTTCGCCCTGTTCTCCTGGTATCCCATGGTCAGGGAGTTCTTCCTGGCCTTCCAGAAGGCCGAGGGCGGTGAGGTCACCTGGGTCGGCCTGGACAATCTGGTCACGGTGTTCAACGATCCCGCCTTCTGGCAGGCGTGGCGCAACACGCTGCTGTTCACCGTCCTGGCGCTCGTCTTCGGGTTCGCGGTGCCGTTCGTCGTCGCGATCGTCATCAACGAGTTCCACCACGGCAGGAGTTACCTGCGGCTGCTCGTCTACCTGCCGGTGATGCTGCCGCCGGTCGCCTCCGTACTGCTGTTCAAGTACCTCTACGACCCCGGCTACGGGCTCCTGAACGAAATGCTCGGCTTCTTCGGCCTGCCCGAACAGCAGTGGCTCCAGGACGCGGACCTGTCGATGCTCTCCGTCGTCCTCGCCTCGACCTGGATGAACATGGGCGGCGCCGCCCTGATCTACCTCGCCGCGCTGCAGGGCATCCCCGGTGAGCTGTACGAGGCGGCCGAACTCGACGGCGCCCGGCTGTTCCGCAAGATCTGGCATGTCACCATCCCGCAGACCCGGCTGATCCTGTCGCTGATGCTGCTCATGCAGGTCATCGCCACCATGCAGGTCTTCGTCGAGCCGTTCCTGCTGACCGGCGGTGCAGGCCCGGAGGGTTCGACCACGACGGTGGTCTACCTGATCTACCAGTACGCCTTCAACTTCAACAACTACGGTGCCGCGGCGGCGCTGGGCCTGCTCCTGCTCGTGCTGCTAGCCGGATTCTCCGCGGCGTACGTCAGGCTCAGCCGCGCCGAGGACGAGTAGGCCAGGGGAGACCACCATGTCCACGCGTACGCTCATCTCGCCGGCCCAACTGGCCAGGCCGCGCGGCAAAGCCCTGTACTGGATCGTGTTCACCCTGGTCACCGGCGCTTTCACGCTGGCCTTCCTCGGACCGCTGTACTGGCTGGTCTCCAGCGGCTTCAAGGAGGCGCAGGAAGTGATCCAGACCCCGCCGACGCTGGTTCCCGAATCCTTCGAGCCCGACAACTACCAGCAGGCCTGGGAGGTCATGGACCTCGCCAGACTGCTGGGCAACACCCTCTACTACGCGTTCGGTGCCCTGGCCTTCCAACTGGTCCTGGACGTGGCCGCCGCCTACTCGCTGTCCAAGCTCCGCCCGATATTCGGCAAGGCGATCCTGGGGATGATGCTGGCGACCCTGATGATCCCCGCGACGGTGCTCGTCGTGCCGCAGTACCTGACGGTCCTGGACGTGCCGATCGTCGAGCGGAACCTGCTGAACACCCCGTGGGCCATCTGGCTGCCCTCGGTGACCAACGCCTTCAACATCTTCCTGCTGAAGCGGTTCTTCGACTCGATCCCGAAGGAACTGCTGGACGCCGCCTCGATGGACGGGGCGAGGCCGATGCGCATCCTGTGGTCGATCGTGCTGCCCATCTCCCGGCCGATCCTCGGCGTGGTGTCGATCTTCGCGGTCGTCGGCGTCTGGAAGGACTTCCTCTGGCCGATGCTCACCCTGCCCGACCCCGCCAAGCAGACCCTCAACGTCGGTATCTACTCCCTGTCCAACGGTGTGCCGGTGAACGTGCTGATCGCCGCGCTGACGATCGCCTCCCTGCCCACCCTGCTGATCTTCCTGATCTTCCAGCGGAACATCATGAGCGGCCTCACCGCCGGCGGCCTCAAGGGCTGACCGCCCGCCGCGGCACCCGTCACCGCCCACAAGCCTTCGCCGCCGGCCTGTCCGACGCCCCGCTGTCCGCACCGGCGGCGAAGATCCACCCTGCCCGAAAGGACCGTCACGTGGCAGCCCCCACCCCGCACCGCACCGACGACTGGTGGCGCGACGCCGTCATCTACCAGGTGTACCCGCGCAGTTTCGCCGACGGCGACGGCGATGGCACCGGGGATCTCGCGGGCGTGCGCGCCCGACTGCCCTACCTGGCCGAACTCGGCGTGGACGCCGTCTGGTTCACCCCCTGGTACCTCTCACCGCTGGTCGACGGCGGCTACGACGTGGCCGACTACCGCACCATCGACCCGGCCTTCGGCACGCTCGCCGACGCGGAGAAGCTGATCGCGGAGGCCCGGGAACTGGGGATCCGCATCATCATCGACATCGTGCCCAACCACGTCTCCGACCGGCACCCCTGGTTTCGGGCAGCGCTCGCCGCCGGCCCCGGCAGCCCCGAGCGGGAACTGTTCCACTTCCGTCCCGGACGCGGCGAGCACGGGGAACTGCCGCCCAACGACTGGCCGTCGCAGTTCGCCGGCTCCACCTGGACCCGCCTCCCCGACGGCGAGTGGTACCTGCACTTGTTCACGCCCGAGCAGCCCGACCTCAACTGGGCCCACCCCGCGGTGCGTCAGGAGCACGAGGACGTGCTGCGCTTCTGGTTCGAACGGGGCGTGGCGGGCGTGCGGATCGACTCCGCGGCCCTGCTCGTGAAGGACCCGTCCCTGCCGGACTACACGGCGGGCGTCGACCCGGAGCCCTTCGTCGACCAGGACGAGATCCACGCCATCTACCGTTCCTGGCGGGCGATCGCCGACGAGTACGGCGGTGTGTTCGTGGGGGAGGTGTGGCTGCCCGACGCAGAGCGCTTCGCCCGCTATCTCCGCCCCGACGAGCTGCACACGGCGTTCAACTTCAACTTCCTGACGTGCCCCTGGGAGGCCGCCCGGCTGCGCCGCTCCATCGACGACACCCTTGCCGAGCACGCGCCCGTCGGCGCCCCGGCCACCTGGGTGCTGTGCAACCACGACGTGACCCGCACCGTGACCCGCTACGGCCGTGCGGACACCGCCTTCGACTTCGCCACCAAGCGCTTCGGCACCCCCACCGACCTCGCTCTCGGTACCCGGCGCGCCCGCGCCGCCGCCCTGCTCAGCCTCGCCCTGCCCGGCTCCGTCTATCTCTACCAGGGCGAGGAACTGGGCCTGCCCGAGGCCGACATCCCACTGGAGCGCATCGAGGACCCGATGCACTTCCGCTCCGGCGGGACGGACCCGGGCCGCGACGGCTGCCGCGTCCCGCTGCCCTGGGAGGCCGGCGCACCGTCCCTCGGATTCGGGCCGGGGTCCGAGCCCTGGCTGCCCCAGCCGGCGGACTGGGCGCGCTACGCGGTCGACCGGCAGAGCGGTGACCCGGAGTCGATGCTCGCCCTCTACCGCCGGGCCCTGCGCCTGCGCCGCAGCGAGCCGGGCTTCGGTGACGGCCCCCTGGCCTGGCTCCCCGCACGGGACGGCGTCCTCGCCTTCCGCCGAATCCACGCCTTGGTCTGCGTCGTCAACCTCTCCGACGCCCCGGCGGTCCTGCCGCCGCACGAACGGCTCCTCCTGGCCAGCGGCCCGCTGCACGCCGACGGAACGCTGCCGACGGACACGGCGGTGTGGCTGCGGGCCTGACACCCCACCGTCGGCGCCTCTGGAAGCCGTTTGCGCAGAGCAGACAACGACGACCACGTGCAGGTACGTCAGATCCGGTCCCGTCGACGGATATGAACGGTGGGAGGGCTGCAACTACTTGCGGGTTTTGCGTTAGGCTTGCGTGCATGACGCGACGACTGGCCCAGGTGGCGAAGAAGGTGGGGGTCAGTGAGGCCACGGTCAGCCGTGTCCTCAATGGCAAGCCCGGTGTCTCCGATGCGACACGGCAGTCCGTGCTCACGGCGCTGGACGTCCTCGGATACGAGCGCCCGACGCAGCTGCGCGGGGAGCGCGCCCGCCTCGTGGGCCTTGTGCTGCCGGAGCTGCAAAACCCCATCTTCCCGGCGTTCGCCGAGGTCATCGGGGGCGCGCTCGCGCAACAGGGGCTCACGCCGGTGCTGTGCACGCAGACCACGGGAGGCGTGTCCGAAGCCGACTACGTGGACCTGCTGCTCCAGCAGCAGGTGTCCGGGGTGGTCTTCGCCGGCGGCCTCTTCGCGCAGGCCGACGCGCCGCACGAGCACTACCACCTGCTGGCGGAGCGCAATATCCCGGTCGTCCTGGTGAACGCGTCGATCGAGGGCCTCGACTTCCCGTGCGTGGCGTGCGACGACGCGGTCGCCGTCGAGCAGGCGTGGCGCCACCTCGCCTCGCTCGGCCACGAACGGATCGGCCTGGTCATCGGCCCTCCGGACCACGTCCCCTCGCGCCGCAAGCTGGAGGCCGCCAAGGTGGCGGCGGAGGCGCTGGGCATGGCGCTGCCCGAGGAGTTCGTGCGGCGGTCGATCTTCTCGCTGGAAGGCGGGCAGGCCGCGACCGCGCAGCTCCTGGACCAGGGCGTCACCGGAATCGTCTGCGGCAGCGACCCCCTTGCCCTGGGGGCGATCAGGGCCGCCCGCCGGCGCAGGCTCTCCGTTCCCGCGGACGTGTCGGTCGTGGGCTTCGACGACTCGGCCTTCATGACGTGCACCGAGCCGCCCCTGTCGACGGTCCGCCAGCCCATCGAGGCGATGGGCCGCGCCGCGGTCGACCTGCTGTGCGCCCAGATCCAGGGCACTCACCCCGGCCTGGGGGAGCTGCTCTTCGAGCCCGAGCTCGTCGTCCGCGGATCGACCGCACCGCCCCCGACCCGCTGACCCTCCGTCACCACCCTGTCGGCACCGGTATCGCCGCTCCTTGAGCGGCTTTGATACCGGTGCCGTCGGCGTTTCTGCCGCCTTCCGCCTGTCATGGTCAGGACGGAACCGTTGACAAACTCGTCATGCAGTAGAAACCTCTCAGCCCAGCGACGCAAGCAAGCGATGAAACTACTCAAGAATTTGTCTTGCGGTCGCCATTTCCTGTCGAACCCATGCTGCGCTCCCCGCGCATGACCTTGGGAAAGGCCAACATGAGAGGCATACCTCCGGGCAGACGATGGGGGGTCGGCCTGCTGACCGCGGGCCTGATCGCCGTAGGACTGCTGCCCGCCCCCGCACATGCCGCGGACGAGGATCCCAACCTCGCACTCGGCAGACCGGCAGCGGCCGGTGGAGCACACAGCGGCTACCCGGCGGCCAACGTCACCGACGGAAGCCAGCAGTCGTACTGGGAGGGCCCGACCGGCTCCTTCCCTCAGTGGGTCCAGGTCGACCTGGGCTCCCAAGTCCCCCTGGACCGCGTCGCGCTGAAACTCCCCACCGGCTGGGAGGGACGCTCCCAGTCCCTGGCCGTCCTCGGCAGCCCCGACGGCGACTCCTTCACTACGCTCGCCGGCACCCAGGCCCGCACGTTCGCCCCCTCCGAGGCGAACACCGTGAACATCGACCTGCCTTCGGCCACCGCCCGCTACGTACGGGTGCAGGTGGCCTCCAACTCGGGTTGGAACGCAGCCCAGTTGTCCGAGCTGGAGATCTACGGCGAGGGCGGCGAGGATCCCGTGGACCCGCCCCCGGAGGGCACCAACCTGGCGCGGAACAAGCCGATCGAGGCCACGTCCACGACGCAGAACTACGTCGCGACGAACGCCAACGACGACAACCTCAGCACCTACTGGGAGTCGGCGGGTTTCCCGGCCGACCTGACGGTGAAGCTCGGTGCCGACGCGGACGTCGAGGCCGTGGCCGTCAAGCTGAACCCGGATCACATATGGGCAGCACGCAAGCAGTCGCTGGAGGTCCTGGGGCGCGCCCAGGGAGCTTCCGGGTTCACCACGTTGAAACCCAGGGCCGATTACTCCTTCAGCCCGTCATCGGGCGAGAACTCCGTGGTGATCCCGGTGACGGGCCGCGTCGCGGACGTGCGGCTGGCCTTCCACTCCAACACCGGCGCTCCCGGCGCGCAGGTCGCCGAACTGCAGGTGATCGGCAGGACGGCGCCGCACCCGGACTTCGTCGTCACCGATCTGACCTGGTCCCCGGCCTCCCCGTCCGAGAAGGACGAGGTGACGGTCGACACCACCGTCCGTAACGCCGGCACCGCAGACGCCCCCGCGACGACGGTGAACGTCAGCGTCGAGGGCGCCGTCGCGGGTTCCGCTCCGGTCGCCGCCCTCCCGGCCGGATCGTCCGCCACCGTCTCCGTCCCCGTCGGCAAGCGCCCGACCGGCTCCTACACCGTCTCCGCGGCCGTCGACCCGACGGACACCGTCGCCGAGCTGGACAACAGCAACAACAGCCGGACGGCCGACAAGAAGCTGACCGTCGCCCAGGCCCCGGGCCCGGACCTGAGGGTCACCGGCATCACCAGCAACCCGGCCGCACCCGCGGTCGGTTCGTCCGTCTCCTTCACCGTGGCGGTCAACAACCGCGGCACCACCCCCGTGTCCGCTGGCACCGTCACCCGGCTCACCGTCGGCGACACCACCCTTCAGGGCACGACCGGGACCGTCGCCGCAGGCGACACGACCACCGTCACCATCGACGGCACCTGGAAGGCCACCAACGGCGGCGCCACCCTGACCGCCACGGCCGACGCCACCGCAACCGCCGAGGAGACCGACGAGAACAACAACGTCTTCGCCCGCTCCATCGTCGTCGGACGCGGCGCCGCCGTCCCCTACGCCGAGTACGAGGCCGAGGACGGCAGTTACGACGGAACCCTCCTCACCGCCGACAAGCAGCGCACCTTCGGGCACACCAACTTCGCCACCGAATCGTCCGGCCGCCGGTCGGTACGGCTCGACGACACCGGCGACCACGTCGAGTTCACCTCCATCAGCGCCGCCAACTCCGTCGTCGTACGCAACTCCGTCCCGGACGCGGCCGGCGGAGGCGGACGCGAGGCCACGCTCAGCCTGTACGCCGACGGCGAGTTCGTCCGCAAGCTGACGCTCTCGTCCAAGCACAGCTGGCTCTACGGCACCACCGACGACCCGGAGGGGCTGACCAACACCCCGGGCGGCGACGCACGCCGCCTCTTCGACGAGTCCCACGCGCTACTGACCGAGACCTACCCGGCGGGCACGGAGTTCCGTCTCCAGCGGGACGCGGGCGACACCGCCGCCTTCTACGTCATCGACCTGGTCGACCTGGAGCAGGTCGCCGCCCCGGCCGCCCAGCCGGCCGGCTGCACCTCCATCACCGAGTACGGCGCCGTACCCAACGACGGCATCGACGACGCCGACGCCATCCAGCGCGCCGTCACTGCCGACCAGAACGGCGAGATCGACTGCGTGTGGATCCCGGCGGGCCAGTGGCGGCAGGAGAAGAAGATCCTCACCGACGACCCGCAGGACCGGGGCCAGTACAACCAGGTCGGCATCCGGGACGTGACCGTCCGCGGCGCCGGCATGTGGCACTCCCAGCTGTACTCGCTGACCCCGCCGCACCAGGCCGGCGGCATCAACCACCCGCACGAGGGCAACTTCGGCTTCGACATCGACGACAACACCAAGATCTCCGACATCGCCGTCTTCGGCTCCGGCACCATCCGGGGCGGCGACGGGGGAGCCGAGGGCGGTGTCGCGCTCAACGGCCGGTTCGGCAAGGACACGAAGATCACCAACGTGTGGATCGAACACGCCAACGTCGGTGCCTGGGTCGGCCGCGACTACTCCAACATCCCCGAACTGTGGGGCCCGGGCGACCGCGTCGAGTTCAGCGGCGTACGCATCCGCAACACCTACGCCGACGGAGTCAACTTCGCCAATGGCACCCGCAACTCCACCGTCTACAACTCCTCCTTCCGCAACACCGGCGACGACGCCCTTGCCGTATGGGCCAGCAAGTACGTCAAGGACACCTCGGTCGACATCGGCCACGACAACCACTTCCGCAACAACACCGTCCAACTGCCCTGGCGCGCCAACGGCATCGCCGTCTACGGCGGCTACGGCAACACCATCGAGAACAACCTCGTCTCCGACACCATGAACTACCCGGGGATCATGCTGGCCACCGACCACGACCCGCTGCCCTTCTCCGGGCAGACCCTCATCGCGGGCAACGGCCTGTACCGCACGGGCGGGGCGTTCTGGAACGAGGACCAGGAGTTCGGCGCCATCACGCTCTTCGCGCAGGGACCGGACATCCCCGGTGTCACCATCCGCGACACCGACATCCACGACTCGACCTATGACGGCATCCAGTTCAAGACGGGAGGCGGCGCGATACCGGACGTGAAGATCACCCATGTCCGCATCGACAAGTCGGTCAACGGCTGCGGCGTCCTCGCCATGGGCGGCGCACGCGGCAGCGCCACTCTGACCGACGTGACCAACACCAACTCGGCGGAAGGCGACGTCTGCGTCGAGCCCGGCTCGCAGTTCGTCATCAACCGCACCTGACCCACTCGCCCAGACCAGGTGCGGCGGCCCGCTCTCCCCGGGCCGCCGCACCGCCAGAACGACTGGCAAGCGATGGACCCGCACCCTTCCCCCGAGTCGCGTCGCGTGCCCCTCGGCACGCGACGGAAGAGCGAGGACTGATGCACACCCCCACCAGAAGATCCCGGTGCCTGAGCGCCGTGATCGCAACAAGCCTGCTGGCGCTGGGCGGACCCCTGACGGCCGCCCACGCCGCGGGCGGACCGAACATCGCGCTCGGCGACGCCGCGTCGGCGAGCAGTTCCCACGCCGAGTACGGCGCCGCGAACATCACCGACGGCAACCAGGGCAGTTACTGGCAGAGTGCCGGATCGAATCTGCCCCAGTGGGTGCAGGCCGACCTCGGGACGTCCACCCGCGTGGACGAGGTCGTCCTCAAACTGCCGACCGGCTGGGAGAGTCGCAACCAGACGCTCTCCGTCCAGGGAAGCGCCGACGGCACCAGCTTCACCACCCTCAAGAGCTCCGCCACCTACACGTTCACCCCGGGCACGGGCAACACCGTCACCGTGTCGTTCCCGGCTACCCAGACACGGTTCGTCCGCGTCGACGTCACCGCCAACACCGGCTGGCAGGCGGCCCAGCTCTCCGAGCTGGAGGTGCACTCGGCCGACGACGCCTCCACGAACCTCGCTGCCGGACGCACCCTGACCGCCAGCAGCCACACCGAGGTCTACACGGCGGGCAACGCCAATGACGGCAACCGGGCCACCTATTGGGAGAGCGCCAACAACGCACTGCCGCAATGGCTCCAGGCCGACCTCGGCACCTCCCGCGCCGTCAACCGCGTCGTGCTGAAGCTCCCGGCCGGCTGGGAGAGCCGCAGCCAGACCCTGAAGATCCAGGGCAGCACCAACGGCACGGACTTCACCGACCTGTCGTCGTCGCAGGCCCACGCCTTCAACGCCGCGAACGACAACACCGCGACCATCACCCTGGACGCGGCCACGACCCGCTACGTCCGTGTCCTGATCACCGCGAACACCGGCCGGCCCGCCGCCCAGATATCCGAGCTGGAGATCTACGGCCCGGCGACCGGCGACACCGAGGCCCCGACCGCGCCTTCGGAGCTGGCGTACACCGAGCCCGCCACCGGCCAGATCCGCCTGACCTGGAAGGCCGCGAGCGACAACACGGGCGTCACCGCGTACGACATCTACGCCAACGGCGACCTGCTGACCAGCGTTGCCGGGGACGTCACCGCGTTCACCGACAACCGCCCGGCGAACCAGACCGTCTCCTACCGCCTACGAGCCAGGGACGCGGCGGGCAACCAGTCAGCCGACAGCAACACAGTCACCCGCGTCGGTGACGCCGGTGACACCGAGGCCCCGACCGCCCCGTCGAACCTCGCCTTCACCGAGCCCGACCCGGGCAAGGTCAAGCTCACCTGGACCGCCTCGACCGACAACGTGGGCGTGACCGGATACGACATCTACGCCAACAACGTCCTGCGCGAGAGCGTCGCCGGGAACGTCACCACGTACACCGACACCCAGCCGACGACCAGCACGGTCACCTACGTGGTCCGGGCCAAGGACGCGGCCGGGAACGCGTCGGGCGACAGCAACAGCGTGACCCGCAACGGCAGCGGCGGAAACGGCTCCAACCTCGCCGTCGGCAAGCCGATCGAGGCCTCCTCCACGGTGCACACCTACGTCGCCGCGAACGCCAACGACAACAACACCGTCACCTACTGGGAGGGCGCCGGCGGCAGCTACCCCCAGACCCTCACCGTCAAGCTGGGTGCCAACGCCGACCTGGACCGGCTCGTGCTCAAGCTGAACCCGGACACGGCCTGGTCCGCCCGTTCCCAGACGATCGAGGTCCTCGGCCGGGAACAGAAGGCCTCCGGCTTCACCAGCCTGGTGGCGGCGAAGAGCTACGACTTCAGCCCGGCCGATGGCAACACGGTCACCATCCCGGTCACGGACCGGGTGGCCGACGTACAGCTGAAGTTCACCGCCAACACCGGCGCTCCGGCAGGCCAGCTCGCCGAGTTCCAGATCGTCGGCGTGCCCGCACCCAACCCGGACCTTGTCGTCACGGGTCTGACCACGTCACCCGCCGCACCCGTGGAGTCGGACGACATCACCGTCGCCGCCACCGTCCGCAACGACGGCCCGGCGACCGCTCCCGCGAGCAAGGTCGCGGTGCGCCTGGGCGACACCAAGGTCGCCACCGCCGAGGTCGGCTCCCTCGCGCCGGGTGCCCAGAGCACGGTCGAGGCCTCCATCGGCGCCCGGGACGCGGGTTCGTACGAGCTCAGCGCGGTCGCGGACGAGCCGAACGACGTCGTCGAGCAGAACGAGACCAACAACGCGTACACCAGGCCCACCGCCCTGGTGGTCAAGCCGGTCGCCGGCTCGGACCTGGTCGCCGGCACCGTGACCACCAACCCCTCCAGCCCCGGCGCCGGCGACGCCGTCACCTTCAAGGTGCCGGTGAAGAACCAGGGGACCGAGGCCAGTGCCTCGGGCAGCCACGCCGTCACGCTCACGCTGATCGACGACAGCGGGGCCACGGTCAAGACCCTGACAGGCGCCCACACCGGCACCATCGCCGCCGGCGCCATCGCCGAGGTGAGCCTCGGCCCCTGGACCGCGGCGAACGGCTCCTACACGGTGAAGACCGTCATCGCCGACGACGCCAACGAACCGCCGGTCAAGCGGGAGAACAACACCTCCACCCAGCCGCTGTTCGTCGGCCGCGGCGCCAACATGCCGTACACCACGTACGAGGCGGAGGACGCCACCGTCGGCGGGGGAGCGAAGGTGGTCGGCCCCAACCGGACCATCGGCGACATCGCCGGTGAGGCCTCCGGCCGCAAGGCGGTGACCCTCGACGCGATTGGGGAGTACGTCGAGTTCACCACCCGCGCCGAGACGAACACCCTCGTCACCCGCTTCTCCATCCCGGACGCCCCGGGCGGCGGAGGCCTCAACTCCACCATCAACGTCTACGTCGACGGCGTCTTCAAGAAGGCACTCCCGCTCACCTCGAAGTACGCCTGGCTGTACGGGGCGGAAGCCTCTCCCGGCAACGACCCGGGCTCGGGCGCGCCGCGGCACATCTACGACGAGGCGCACCTGCTGCTGGGCGAGACCGTCCCCGCGGGCAGCAAGATCCGCCTCCAGAAGGACGCCGCCAACACCGCCGCCCACTACGCCTTCGACTTCATCGACCTGGAGAAGGTCGCCCCGGTAGCCAATCCGGATCCGGCGGCCTACGCGGTACCGGCCGGCTTCACCCACCAGGACGTGCAGAACGCGCTCGACCAGGTCCGCATGGACACCACGGGCAGGCTCGTGGGTGTCTACCTGCCGCCCGGCGACTACCAGACCTCAAGCAAGTTCCAGGTGTACGGCAAGGCCGTCAAGGTCGTCGGCGCCGGCCCCTGGTACACCAAGTTCCACGCCCCCTCCACGCAGGACAACACGGACGTCGGCTTCCGCGCCGAGGCCACGGCCAAGGGCTCGCTCTTCAAGGGTTTCGCCTACTTCGGCAACTACACCTCGCGCATCGACGGACCGGGCAAGGTGTTCGACTTCTCAGGTGTGTCGGACATCGTCATCGACGACATCTGGAACGAGCACATGGTGTGCCTGTACTGGGGCGCCAACACCGACCGGATGACGATTCGCAACTCCCGGATCCGGAACATGTTCGCCGACGGCGTCAACATGACCAACGGCTCCACGGACAACCTCGTGTCCAACAACGACGCCCGGGCCACCGGCGACGACAGCTTCGCGCTGTTCTCGGCGATCGACGCGGGCGGCGCGGACATGAAGAACAACGTCTACGAGAACCTGACCAGCACCCTGACCTGGCGGGCCGCGGGCATCGCCGTGTACGGCGGCTACCACAACACCTTCCGCAACATCCACATCGCCGACACGCTCGTCTACTCCGGAATCACCATCTCGTCGCTGGACTTCGGCTACCCGATGAACGGCTTCGGCACCGACCCCACGACCTTCGAGAACATCTCGATCGTCCGGGCGGGCGGCCACTTCTGGGGCAACCAGACCTTCCCCGGCATCTGGCTGTTCTCGGCCTCGAAGGTCTTCCAGGGCATCCGCATCAACAACGTGGACATCGTCGACCCCACCTACAGCGGCATCATGTTCCAGACGAAGTACAACGGCAGCCAGCCGGAGAACCCGATCAAGGACACGATCCTCAGCGACATCTCCATCACCGGCGCCAAGCGCAGCGGCGACGCCTGGGACGCCAAGTCCGGCATGGGCATCTGGGCCAACGAGCTGCCCGAACCCGGCCAGGGTCCCGCCGTGGGTGAGGCGACCATCAACTGTCTGCGGATGAGCGGCAACGACGAGAACATCCGCAACACCACCACCACGTTCAAACTCAACGTCAACCCCTGCTGACAGCAGGCCGAGGCCCAGCACGAGCGAGACCAGCGCCTGCCTCCCGCGGCAGGCGCTGTCACGCCGCGCACAGCGAGTTGCCCAACCCCGAGCGCTCGTAGAAGACTTCGCGGCCACTGCGCTGCCGGGTGACCAGACCGCTGTCGCAGAGCACCTTGAGATGCTGGCTGACCGCGCCCGGTGCCATGGACAGCCGGCGCGCCAGGATGGTGGTGGTCGCCGCTTCGCCGAGCGTGACCAGGATCCGGGCGCGGGTGCGGCCGATGAGGGCATTGAGGGCGTCCGTGGTGGGGACCACCCCCTGCAACCAGACCGTGCCGACACCGGGGGCGGGGTAGACCAGCATCGGCTGATACGGCTCGGCCATCACCGGCGTGTCCGGCCAATGGAAGACGCTCGGTACGAGGAGCATGCCGTCGCCGTCGAGGGGGCCGCTGCGCCGCCAGCCGTGGGTACGGACGCGCAGACGGCCCTCGTTCCAGGTGACGTTCGGATGCAGGTCGTTGAACATCGCCCCCGCACCGTCCCGGGACAGTTGCCGGGACCGGCGCAGCACCTCCGATTCGAACAGCCCGCGGATCTGCGGCCAGAACGGCTCCAGCGCCGTCGCCCAGTACAGGCGCAGTTCGGCGGCGGCCCGGGCCACACCCGCGGCAGGGTCGGCGAGGAACTCCAGCACAGGCGGACTGCCGGCGCCCGGCACCCGCGCCGCCTCCCGGGCCGCCTCGTCCGGATCCGCCGCGGCGACCCGCTCCAGCTCGGCCGTGACGTCCGGCAACGGCTGGGTCGGCGGCGGAGTCAGGAAGTCGGCGATATAGGGGCCGAGCGGAGCCAGCGCGAACAGCAACCGCAGATCCAGTCCGGCGAGCCGGGGGCGGACGGCGCGAATCCACGGCAGGTGGAGCGCATGGCGACCGGGGTCCTGCAGCGTGCGCAGGCTCGCCACCGCCTCGGACACCGGCGAGAAGGCGAACCTCAGCCGCGCGAGGTCGGCGGAGGTGAAGTCGAACTCGGCGCACGAGGATTCAGCCACAGATGAAACATTTACGGATCGAGGAGCCCCCGGTCAAACATCGTCCCAGGTCATCCGACGATCACTACATCCAAAGGAAACGGCCATGACGAACCCCTTCCACGAGCCCCTCACCGCGGACAACGCCGTCCTCCTGCTGGTGGACCATCAGATAGGACTGTTCACCGGCGTACGGGACATCGGCGTGGGTGAACTCACGCACAACGTCACCTGCCTGGCCAAGGCCGCACTGCGTCTGGACCTCCCCGTCGTCGTCACCACCACGGCAGCCGACAGCATGTGGGGCCCTCTCGTCCCCGAATTGCGGGCCGCGCTGCCGAAGGACCTTCAGATCATCGACCGGAGCACCGTCAATGCCTGGCACGACGACCGCGTCCGCGACGCGATCCGGGCGACCGGGCGAAACAAGGTCCTCATCGCCGGAGTCTCGCTCGAAGTCTGTGCGGCGTTCCCGGCCATCGCCGCGGCCGCCGAGGGCTACGGCGCCTACGTCGCCGTAGACGCGTCCGGCACCTTCTCCACCACCAAGCGGGAAACCGGGCTGCTGCGACTCCAGCAGGCGGGCGTGGTGGTGAGCGACTACGCCAGCCTGGCCGTGGAGATACTCGCCGACAACGCGCATCCCCTCGCGCAGGACGTGTACGCCGATCTGGACATGCCGTTCGCCACGCTCGTCGGACAGCTGGCGGCCGCGCACAGCCGCTGAGTAATGGCTGGATCGCTAGTCGATTTCGCGGTCCAGAACGCGGCGGGCCGCTTCGGCCTCTGCCGCGGGCGGTGACAGCTCGTCGAGGGTGTCGAGCTCGTCGTCCGCTTCCAGTTCCCGTTCCCAGGCCGCCGCAAGGCGTTCCTGTTCCTGGTGCGGCATGGCGCCGACGGCTTCGCGCTGCTCCGGGTTCAGGGCCGCCAGGAATCGTCCGACCGTGTCCATGGGCATAGAGGGCTCCTTGTCGCGAGAAGGGGTGCCACCCTGCCCAGCATGGCCGAACGGCCCGACACCGGCAGTCCGCCACAGCCGAGAAGCACCCCGTTGGCCGCCTCACGTCGCGTCGTGGCGGCCGACGGCCCTTCTCAACTCCTGTGTGTGGACGAGCCGCATGGAAGGATGCCGTGCGTGACCGGATTGTCTTCGTCGCCCGTCGCCGGGGACAGGCCTCGCGACAACGGCCTGGGTTCCCGCGCGGCTGTCGCGCTGGTGTTCGCCTCCTCGGCCGCGGTCCTGGTGGTCGAGATCGTCTCTCTGCGGCTGCTGGCTCCCTACCTGGGTCTGACCCTGGAAACCAGCACCATGGTGATCGGTATCGCTCTGACCGCGATTGCCGCGGGTTCCTGGCTGGGCGGGCGCATTGCCGACCAGGTCAGCCCACGTCGCCTCCTCGGCCCCGCGCTCGGACTGTCAGGGGCGGTCGTGGCGCTGACCCCTGCCGTGCTGCGCACCACGGCGGAGTGGGCGCCGGCGGGGCTCTTCCTGATCGCGGCACTGACCATCCTCGTACCGGGCGCGCTGCTTTCCGCGGTGACCCCGATCGTGACCAAGCTGCGTCTCACCAGCCTCGCGGAGACCGGAACGGTCGTCGGCCGACTGTCCGGCGTCGGCACCGTCGGCGCCATCGTCGGGACCGTCCTCACCGGCTTCGTCCTTGTGTCGCGGTTCCCGGTCAGCAGCATCCTGATCGGCCTCGGGGTCCTGCTGGTGGCCGGCTCGGCGCTGGTCGAGTGGCGAACGCGCGGGTGGAGCGGGGTGCCCGCCCTGACCCTCGTGATCGTTGCCGGCGGCCTCGCCACCACGGTCGCACCCGGTGGCTGCGACACGGAGACCAGGTACCACTGCGCACATGTCGTCGCCGACCCCGATCGGGGCAGCGGCCGCACACTCGTCCTGGACGGCCTGCGGCACTCCTACGTCGACCTCGACGACCCGACCTTCCTGAAGTTCACGTACGTGCGCGCCATCGCGTCGGTGGTCGACACGGCCTTTCCCGAGGACGACCCCCTTGCCGCCTACCACTTGGGCGGCGGCGGGCTCACCTTCCCCCGATACCTTGCGGCCACCCGGCCCGGGACACGCAGCCTGGTGTCCGAGATCGACAGCGGGGTCGTGCGCATCAACCGCGACCAACTCGGTCTGAGCCCACGAGACGGCATCGACGTACGCGCCGAGGACGGCAGGCTCGGCCTGCGGCGACTGGACGCCAACAGCCGTGATCTCGTCGTCGGCGACGCCTTCGGGGGCGTCAGCGTGCCGTGGCACCTCACCACGGCGGAAGCCATGACGGACGTACGGCGGGTGCTCGACGAGGACGGACTGTACGTTGTCAACCTCATCGATCACGGTTCCCTGGCCTTCGCGCGCGCCGAAGCAGCCACCCTCAGGAAGACCTTCGAGCATGTCGCCCTCGTCGGCGAACCCGCCGACATCGGCCTCGACCCGACCGCCACCCCCGAGGGCGGCAATCTCGTCGTGCTCGCCTCCGACCGTCCTGTCGACCTCGCCGCGGCCCAGGAGGCGCTGGACGCCCGGCAGACCGGCTGGAAGATCGCCACCGGTGACGCCCTCACGTCCTGGATCGGCGATGCCCGACTGCTCACCGACGACTACGCGCCCGTCGACCAGCTCCTGCAGCCCTCCAGCCCGCGAAGCAGCGGTGGTTGAGCGTGTGGGCTATTTCAGGTGCGCGAAGACGACGAGGTTGTCGGTGTAGTCCTTGACGGCGCGGTCGTAGTCGCCGGCGCAGGTGATGAGGCGGACCTGGGCCTGCGGTGTGTCGGCGTAGACCCGCTCGTCGGGGAAGTCGTCCTTGGCGAAGGTTTCGACGCTGTCGACGACGAAGGACACCTTGCGTGCGTCGGCACGTTTGACGTGGAAGACGTCGCCCTTCTTCAGCTCCGAGAGTTCGGCGAAGACGGCGGGTGACGTGGCTGTGTCGACGTGCCCGGCGATGACCGAGGTTCCCGCTTCGCCGGGGGTGGGTCCCTTGGCGAACCAGCCGACGAGGTTGGTGTCACTGGCAGGCGGAGCATCGAGTTGCCCTGAGCGGTTGATCGCCAGCTCGGTGAAGGGGGCGTCGACGGAGATCTTCGGGATGAGCAGCCGTACGGGTTTGGACCGGGGCAGGTCTTTGGGCGCGGAACGATGCTCTGTCCGGCCTGCCGGCTGACCGGCGGGCGGCGTGGAGGCGGCGGCCCGTGCCGCTGGTGGCGGGCCGGCGCTGGTGGACGGCTCGTCGTCGTTGAAGACGGTCATGGCCAGCACCGCGAGGGCGAGCACTGTCATGACCAGCACACGGCCGCGGATTCCCGGCTCGGCCCGGGGCGTATCGGCGTCGGTGCTGGGAGAGGGACGAGCTGTCATGGGGAGACCACCTCACGGGGGCACAGCAGTGGTACGGGTCGGGACAATCGACGGGACCGCCGTGGGGCCGCCACGCGGCATACGCGTGGCGGCCGCAGCGGCTATGTCGTCGGGCATCGTCAGGCCACGCTTCCGGCGGTCTTGCGTCGGCGCGCCGCGTACAGGCCGGTGCCGGCGACCGCCAGGACCGCCAGCCCGCCCGCGGTCACCGTGGGCGTGGCCAGGCCGCCGCCTCCGGTGTGCATGCCGCCCCTGGGCTTGTCGTGGTCACCCTTCCAGGAGTTCTCGTCGTGCTTGCCGCTCCAGGAGTCGTCCTTCTCGTGCTTCTTGCCGCTCCAGGAGTCCTCGCTGTCGTGCCCGTAGTCCCGGCCGCCGTCGTGGTCCCTGCTGTACGAGGAGTCCTCGTGGTCCTGGCCGGGGGCGGCGGCGTAGGCGGCGGGAGCGCCGAGGAGGACGGCGGCCGTGGCCGCCGTGGCGGCGAGCAGAGTGCGTGCAGAGCGCATCTGAGTTCCCTTTCTGCCGAGGAGCGGGTGGCTGACGCGGTATCAACTGGATCTGGTCCCGCCTCGACGTGATCCACGGTCAGTGGGGAACTCCGGGCTCGCCACTTGGGACGACCCGCCGGGTGACGGACCGTCTGCTGTCTGCCGGACATCCCAGGCCCTGACCTGATGCATCGTGAGAGGCGGGATGGGGCCGCCCGCGGCGCGACGGGGGAGGGTTCTTTTGTACGGGGCGCACCACCCGGGTGGCGGAGGAGCCGGGTCGGAGGATCGGCCTAACGGAGTCTGCGCCCCGACGCGGCAGCTCTCGGGCAACACAACCGGAGCCACCGCAACGGACTTCAACCGTCAGTGGCAGTCGAAACGCCAGTCCCAGGGAAGACCGGGGCACTGGCGGCAGTGGAAGAAGTAGACGCCGCCGCCATCGCCCAACTGGATGTCACCGGTGATGGTCACCAGGTGTTCCATGCGGTGTCCGCTTTCGCAGTCGGGCCACTGGGCGGGCTGCGTCCAGGCGGGCCAGCCGCCGACCTTGGTCGCGATGACGTTGGAGTCGGCAGGCCACTGGGAGACGCCCGACGGCAGCCGCAGCCGGGGCTCCCACGTCTCCCACATGTCCTGGGGCAGATCGAGCCACCGGGGCCAGTCCTGCGCGGTGCTCGGGGAAAGCGTGGACGGCGTCGGCAGGTTGTCCTCGTCGTATTCCCCCTCGCCCGCCCGGGGGAATTCCGGCAACAGCCCGCCCGCGACGACATCGGCCTCGTTGCGCCAATACAGCTGTGGCATCACCGGCCCCGCGTCCTGCTCATGGATCAGGGCACACCACACCAACTGCAGCAGGTCCTTGCCCCCGGGGAACTCCAGTCCCGGCACATCCCGGGCGAACAACTGCAGGATCGGCACCATGGGCACCGAGCCCGGGACGATCTCGGTGCGGTTGCGCCAGTCGGACCCGAACGTCCAGTGGTCCTCCTGTGCGCAGTACGGCCATGGCTCGCCCGCGGGCCACAACAGCTCGCCCCCCAGCGAGCTCTCCCGCACACCGGGGTTGCCGGGCTCGGGGTTGAGGAGGGTGGTTTCCCGGGCGAGCGCCGCGTACTCGGGTATCAGCGTGCGCAGGTCCTTCGCGGGCAACTCGGGTGCGCTGTGGGACATCAGGGCTCCGTAAGTTCTTAGGCGGACAAAGATCGACAGGGTGCTGCGGGCACGTTAGCCCCCGCGGGGCGCCTGGAATATGGCTGTATACCCTGATCCTTGCGATTCGTGATAGATACGATCTGTGTCGCACCGGGAGAAAATGAACACGGCGGGTGCCCGCAAGAAGCCCTCCCTGGAGCGCTCGCTGCTGGCGTCGATCGTCACCGAACCCGGATACCTTCCCGAACTCCTGGCCGACTTCGCCGTCCGCCGCGTAGGCCCGGCCGTGCCCCGAGCCGTCGACCGGCTTCGGCGGAACCACCCCGACGCCACCGACGCGGAACTCCGAAGCCTGGTGGTCGCCCGCGGCCGGCGGGCCGTCGTGTCGGAGGGATCCTTCGTGGGCGGCCCCTTCATCGTGCTCATTCCGGTCGCGTTCTGCACCGCGCTGCTCCGCCAGGCACGTACGGTCCTGGAGCTGGCCGCCCTCGACGGCCGCGACCCGACGGCGAACGCCCGCGCCGGCGAACTTCTCGTCCTCCAGGGCGTGTACGAGGACACCCAGCAGGCGCAGGAGGCGCTCGCCCGGACGCCACGCGCCGCTGACGCACCGGTCCGCTGGAGGCGATGGGCGGCCCTGTGGGGCGTCACCCTGCGCATGGCCCGCCTGCTCGGCGTCCTCACGCCGGGGGACGCGGGTCAGGACGCGGGCGGGCGCGTACGCAGGCTCGCCGTCCAGGCCTGGCGTTGGCTGCTCCTCGGTACGGTCTTCCTGGTCGGACTGGTCGCCCCCCTCGTCTGGCTCCCGTACATGGCGGTGAGCTACCGGCGTGCCGACGCCCGCTTGGCGAACCGCGTCCTGGCCTACTACTTCAGCGACACCGCACCCGCCCCGCGCCGCCGGATCACCCGTCCCCAACCGGACGTCATGGCGGCCGCACTCCGCGCGTTGCTCTCTCTCCTCGTACCGCTCGTGCTGACCGCCGTCACCCTCTTGGCCGGCCTGCGCATGGCCGGCAGCCGCTGGCCGGTCCTCGGCCTCACCCTGGCCACGGCGTCCGCGGCGGTCGGCGCGCTCTGGTACCGGCGCCGTCACCGCAGGCTTCGGCCCACCCCCTCGGCTTGAATTCCCCCCGAACCGGGAATGTTCGCCCAACAGCCGCGAGGCGATGCCGGGGTGGCCCTGCCCAGGGCCGCACTGTCGAGGGGGCCGCATGGGAGACGAGGTCGAGCTCGCTGACGCCATCGAGGCGCTGCGCGACAGCCTTGAGCGGGCCAGGAGCCGGGGCAGGGGGCGGGCGATCCGATTCGATGTCTCGTCCGTCGAGCTGAACCTGAGCGTGGCCGTCACACGGCAGGGCCGGGGATCGGTGGGCGTGCGCTGGCATGTCCTCAGCGCGGGTGGTGAGCGCTCCCGGCAGGCCGAGACGGTTCAGTCGCTGACCCTCCAGCTGGAGCCGGTCGTCGTGGATGCCGACGGCACTCCGCTGCCGCCGGGCGACCAGCACATCTCCGACGGGGCGCCCGGCTCCGCCCCGCGCGACGAAGCGCTGAGCGACCAGGGCTGACGAGGCCGGCCCACGTGATGGCGTCCAGGGGCGGAAGCGCCGTGGAGACCGGACGCGTGGCCTGTGTCCGCTACACCGTCGGTGGCAGGACCCGCTACGGTTCGGGGCTCTTCGTGTCGCCCCAGGTGGTCCTGACGGCCGACCATGTCGCCGCGGGCAGCGCTCATGTGGTGCTCCGGGCGTCGGCGGACGGGGCCACGACGGAACACCGGATCGTACGGCGCATCCGCTCGGGGAGTCCGGACGTGGATCTGGCGCTGCTCGTCGTGGACGACGCGGTGCCCGATCTCGGCACCCTGCGGTTCGCACGGGTGGACCGTGGCGGCCTCGGACGCATCGAGGGCTGCGTGGCTGTGGGGTTCCCCTGGTGGCGTATGAGCGGTGGGGAGGGCGGCTCCCGGAGGTCCGCGCAAGTGGAGGGGTACGTCCCCACCGCCGAGGGATTCGTCATCTCCGCCACCGCTACGAACTCCGGGCCCGCGCTGCTGACACTGGTGGGCGACCGCTCGCCCGCCGACCGCCCTCCCGCCTCCGCGCCCGTCGGCCCACCGGATGACGACGGGCCGACGCAACCCGTCTCTCCATTCTGGACGTTCGGAATGGAACCCGACGGTTCCCCGTCACGACCATGGCACCCGGCGTCCACCCGCCACGACCTCCACACCGACTGGCCCCTGCCGTCGGAGGAGTTCCTGGCCAACTTCGCCCTGATGCACGTGACGTACTAGGGGCTGTCTCTTTGGCGTTCGGTGACGGGGGGGTGTCGGTCAGGAGCCGGGCATGACCCATCCGCCCGATGATGTCCGCTCGCTGTACGCCTCCCTCATAGGGCTGCTTGCACCGCTTCTATGATCGACCGGACGCCGAACGACGACGGGTGGAGGGCGTGATGCCTGGTCAGGTGACCGCAGTGAGCAGTAACGAGAGGTACTCGTTCAGCAAGCCCAATCGCGATTCCATCAGGCTGCTCACGGGGCTCGGAGTGGAGGGAGACGTTCACGCTGGTGAGACGATCCGCCACCAGTTCCGCATGACCTACGAGCCGGACCTGCCCAACCTGCGCCAGGTCCACCTGATGCACGAGGAACTCTTCGACGAACTCGCGCTCAAGGGCTTCAGGGTCTCTGCGGGCCAGCTCGGCGAGAACATCACCACGCGCGGGGTGGACCTGCTGGGCCTGCCCACCGGCGCCCTGCTCCATCTCGGGGAGCAGGCGGTACTTGAGGTGACCGGACTGCGCAACCCGTGCTCGAAGATCAACGACTTCCGCAAGGGGCTGCTTGGTGAGGTCTTCGCCATGGACCCCTTGTCCGGCGAGTTCACGTTCAAGTGTGGCGTCATGGCTGTGGTCCGCCGTGGAGGGACCATCCGCCCCGACGATTCCATCCAGGTCGAGCCCCCGCCGCCCCCTCACCGCCCGCTGGAACGGGTTTAGGTTCTGGTTCCGTGGTCATCGGCGTGCCCAGATGAGGATCGCGGCGAGGTGGAGTGCGGCCTGGTAGGCGATGGCGAGCTTGTCCGTTCGCATGGCCAGGCCGCGCCACTGGTCGGGTAGCCGGGTCATGGCGACATGACCCGGCTACCCGACCACCACCGGGCCGCGGCCACCAGGTACGAGAAGGTGGCGGTCCGCTACGAGGCAACCGTGCTGGTCGCAGCCATCAACGAGTGGCTGTGACCGCACGCTCGCACCGGTCTTTCGTTAACCCTTTGCCGAGGAAGCGATGGGCCAGCTAAGTTCTCCCAGCCGTCCGATGTGTTCGGGACCGGCGCTGTCGACGAGGAGGTGTGGAGCACATGTGCAGGAGTGCCCAGGTGTTGAGTCCGCGTACTGACCTTGGCCACTTCCTCACGACGGAGACACCTTGTCGTTCCGCATCACCCCACTGACCGATCCCGCTCACGGCCCGAACAGCCGGCGTCTTGCATGGCTGGCGTCCGACGCCGATTCCATCCCCACCGGAACCGCCTTTCTGCGCCTGTTCAACAGTCCCGGACAGGAGCACCTGGCCGAACTGACCCTCCAGGTCCATCCGGCGGAGCGACGCCGGCACATCGGCTCGCAGCTTCTCAACGCCGCCGTAGCCGCCGCCCGGGTCGATGCCCGGCGCTGCGTCATCGCGCAGGCCGAGGCCGGAGCACCCGGCGACCACTTCCTGCCGGCGCGCGGTTTTCGTAAGGTCCTCACCCTGAGGTTCTCCCGCTTGCCACTGGCCGATGTGGACACCACCGCCCTCGCCGAGATCATCGAGTCTTCGCATCCCGGCTACCGGCTGGCGGCATGGCACGGAACCGTCCCCGACAACCTCGCCGAGACGTTCGCCGCCTCACGCCGCGCCATGGACGACATGCCCATGGATGACACCGACTACGGCACGGTGTACTGGGACGTGGACCGGGTCCGGGCCGCGGCGAAGGCCGTCGAACAGCGCGGCGACCACCTGCACACCGTCGCCGCCATCGACACCTCCAGCGGCTCGATCGCCGGATTCACCGAACTCGTCATACCCGGCAACGGCACAGGTGATGGCCAGCACTACGGCACCGGCGTGCTGCCCGAGCACCGCGGACACGGCCTGGGCCGATGGATGAAGGCCGAGTCGATCCGACACGCCCATGGGCACTATCCGGACCTCGGCGGCCTCCTGACCGACACCGCCGACAGCAACACGCACATGAGACAGATCAACGACAGTCTCGGCTACACACCCACACACACGACCCACCAGTACCAACTCAACCTTTAGCGGCGGACGGACGGGCCGGACCTGGACATCACATCGTCCGGCCCGTCCATGCCTTCGATACACAGCCGAGTCCGCGTGCCGAAAGTGGATCTTGAGCGATGCCTGTTCTCCTTGGGTCGGCCCTCTCGGTGAAGATCGAGAACGAGACAGCCACCCGGAACCCGCGCCGCACGTCGGGCTTGCTCGATCAGTCAAGGACCTACCTGGAGCTACTCAAGTCCGCCGTCACTCTTCCGGCGGCGCGATGCGGCGCAGCCCGCGCAGCCATGCCCGTCGCATCGATGGCAGTGCCACCAGAGCCTCGATCCCCACGAACAGCTCTGCCCAGTCGTCCTGAGTACCGCCAGCACCTTGCATCGGCATTCGCACACGGTAGCGGCGGCCCCTGCACATCCTGCGGCGCCGGATGCGTCAGCGTCGTCCGGGCCGACGCGGGCTGCGCGGCCCGGCGGGGGAGGGGAAGGGGAAGTCGGTTGGCATCGCCCGGACCGGGCGGTCGCTGACGCCTACAGCTGCCGCACGCGCAACACACCGGTCAGTATCGGCAGGGTGAACTCGCCGTGGGCCGTCTCCGGCGTCTTCGCGAGGAGCGCCAGGATCCGGCCCAGCGTGGCCTGTCGTGCCTGGTCCGGCATGACCAGCATCCCCGCACGTGTCGCGATGGTCGCGACAAGGGATTCAGCGGTACGGCGCTGCCCGTGCGGGAACTCGGCCTGCTCCGGCGAGTCGAACCGGGCAGGCGTGCCGGTCTTCGGAAGGTGCAGGTCGGCCATCTCGGCGCGCCAGCTGGCGGGCGTGTCACGCGGGCCGATGGCCGCGCTCCCGGTGACCCGTGCGAGCCCGGCCACCCACTCGACCTGGTCGTCCATGAGGTTCCACAAGCCGGCCAGAATGCCACCGGGCGCGAGAACTCTGGCGATCTCGGGTCCCGCGACGGCCATGTCGAACCAATGCATGGCGTTACCGGCCAGCACGGCATCCACGGAAGCATCCGGCAGCGGGATCGCCTCGGCACTGCCCGACAGGGCACGCACACCCGGCAGCGAGCGGCGCAGCTCGCTCAGCATCGCCGGGTTGGGTTTGATCGCGATGACTTCCACGCCCAGCGCGACAAGTGTGGCTGTCAGCTTGCCGGTTCCGGCGCCGAGGTCGAGTACGCGTGGCCCGGGCGCGGATTCGAGCGCCCAACGCACCGCGGCCTGAGCGTAATCCGGACGATGCTCGGCGTAAGCGCCGACCGCTGCACCGAACGACGAGGCATGACGCGGCAGTTCAGCCTGATCCAGCCGGTCACCGTAGCCGTGCCGAAGGCGGAAGGCGGAGGGAGTCCGAGGGGAATCGTCTGGCATCAGCGCCCTCGTCTTCCTGTCGGTGCTCCACGCCCTGCCGTCTTCCGCCGCGGGCCCCACGGGCGTCGCGGGCACTCCTGGTGAACGACGGGGCCCCGCGAGGTCGGACGCACAGCGACCGGAGGCGAGGATGCCCCATCCCGCCCATCACGTCACAATGAGCGCTATCCAGCCTCTCGTGGCATACGGAGGGTTACCTATGAAGGACCTCAAGATCGAGCAGAAGCGCTCACTGTCACGCCATGAGGCCGCTGACCAGCTCACGGCACTCGCGGACGCGCTGAGGGAAGGCGGGGACGCCGAACTGGAACTGGGTCCAGGAACGCTGAGCCTGCGGATTCCCGACGACCTCCGCAGTGAGATAGAGGTGGAGATCGGCAACGGCGAGGTCGAACTGGAGATCGAATTCAAGTGGCCGACCACACCGACACCGGCAGCCCGTGCGCGTACGGACGCAGGCACGAAGAAGGCCGCCAGCCGGAAGACTGCGCCCGCCGGCGGGCGGCGAAGCAGCACGAGCACCAACAGGAGCAAGGGCACGAAACGGTCGGCCGCGAAGACGAAGACACCCTGAGCAGGCGAACCACGGCGCGCCCGGTCGCCCCGGCATGACGCGCGCGCGTTGACGCCGACCCACCGGACCCACTGGACCCCGGCAGCGCATCGGCGCCGCCTCCGCCTCGGCCGACTGCGTCACACGTTCGGCGGCACGCCACGCATGCCGTACAAGCCGCGAACACCGTCCACCATGTGGGCACCGCGGCGTACGAACACGGGCCGGCGTCAGACTGGGGTGGCGGCCGGCATCCCTGGTGAGCCTGATCGAAGCGGGTTCCCCGAGTCCTCAGCAGGTGCGCACCACGACGGAGCTCCTGCTGCCCTGCGGCAGGACCTCCCCGCAGGAAGGCTGAACACGGTGACGACCGCCGCATATCAGGGTGAACCCGGATCCAACTCGGCGACCGCCGCACGCGCCCTCTACCCCGGCGGTAGCGAGCTGCCCTGTACGAGCTTCGAGCAGGCCCTGGACGCCGTGACACTCGGCAGCGCAGATGTCGCCGTGATCCCGGTGGACAACTCGGCGGCCGGACGCGTCGCCGACGTACACCACCTGCTGCCCGAGTCGGGGCTGTTCATCGTCGCCGAGTACTTCCTCGCCATCCGCTTCGACCTGATGGGCGTGCCCGGCGCGACACTCGACGACATCGAGTGCGTACGCAGTCATGTGCACGCCCTCGGGCAGTGCCGCAAGGTGCTGCGGGAGGGCGGCTGGCGCACCCTGGTCAGCGACGACACGGCCGGAGCCGCCCGTGAGGTGGCCGAACTCGGCGACCCGCGGCACGCGGCGCTCGCCCCGCCCGCCGCGGCCGAGCTCTACGGCCTCGACGTGCTGCGCCCCGAGGTCGAGGACGACCCGGACAACACCACGCGGTTCGTCGTCCTGTCCCGGGACGCCGCCCTGGCCCCGCACACCGGGGAGGCGACGATGACGAGCCTGTTCTTCTGCGTGCGCAACATCCCCAGCGCGCTCTACAAGGCACTCGGCGGGTTCGCCAGCAGCGGCGTGAACCTCACCAAGATCGAGAGCTATCAGATGGGCGCCGGCTTCAACCCCAGCCGCTTCTACGTCGAGATCGAGGGCCACCCCGACGACGAGCGCGTCGCCCTGGCCCTGCACGAGCTGCGCTTCTTCTCCACCGAGGTACGCATCCTGGGTGTGTACCCCGCGCACTCGCACCGACAGAAGAGCTGACAATCCCACCGTCAGGGGCAGGCGTACGTGAACTGCGCGGTGACCGTTCTGCGGGTTGGTGAGAGGATCTCAAGCTCGGCCTGCGCCGTGCGGTGACCCTGGCCCTGGAAGGTCCACATCAGGTGCAGGCGTGCGTGTTTCTGGCCGCGGACCACTTCTTCGCGCAGGACGTCGGAGGCGGTGCCGTCGCTCCTTGTCCAGCGGTAGGAGAGCTTTCCGGGGCTGCCGTTCGTTCTGACCACGCCGACGACGTCGGCTGTCTCGTCGCACCCCAGAACCGTCGGCCGGGCCGTGACCGTCACCGTGCTCACCTCGACGGACGGCCCGAGGCGCTGCCAGGCGAGGAAGCCGAGGACGCAGATCAGCACCAGGGCGGGCAGCGCGTGTCTGCGCCACCGCCGACGAGGGGGTGGCGGGGGTGCCGTCACCGCGGGGAGTGTGCCGTGCGTGCGGTGCGCGACGGTGGCGGTGACGCCCGGGCCGAAGCGCAATACGGTGCCTTCGACGCGGTCGGGCGGGGGTGCCGACCGCGTCGGTGAGGGGCTCTCCTCGACGAGCGTGTCCTGCGATGCCGGTCGCTGTATCCAGTGGCTGGCCAGCACGGTGGCGCTGTACTCGGCGTCGGCGGAGCCGGGTTCGTCACTCGGCGCGGGGCCGGCGGTGGGGCTCAGCGGGAGCGTGGGGACGTGCCTGTCGGCGGGTGCGAGCCGATGCGTCGGTTCGTGATCCGCGGCGGGTGGGGGAGTGCGGTCGTTCTGAGCGGTCATCGAATGTCACACTGCCTGGTCAGGAGCTGTTGAGAGGCATCACCGCCGGCGGCGCCCGGCGTGGTTGTGGCCTGTACCGACCAGTAGCAGCCGGTGTTCTGGAACGTGTGGTCGACGGTGATCGAGTACGCGGTGGCTCCGCTGCGCGTGTAGGTCTCGGGCGCCCCGTCGGCAGCGCCGGGCTGTCCGCTGACGTTGCTGGTGAACCACGAGACGGTGATGGAGATCGGCCCGGTGCCGTCCGTGGTGACGTCGATGGTGGCGGTGGCGGTCGTAGGACCCGTCTGGCTGAAGCCCGACACCGCTACGGCCTTGACGGCGGGCGCGGCCGGCGATGGGGGAGAGGTGGTCGGCGTCGTCGTGCTCTCCGTGCC
Source organism: Streptomyces sp. NPDC079141 (assembly GCF_040686775.1). Taxonomy (NCBI): domain Bacteria; kingdom Bacillati; phylum Actinomycetota; class Actinomycetes; order Kitasatosporales; family Streptomycetaceae; genus Streptomyces; species Streptomyces sp. NPDC079141. The sequence goes on from NZ_JBFBLP010000009.1 coordinate 236,983, forward strand.
GCCCGGCGGCGTGGGTGTTTCCTCGCCGGCGGATGCGGGGGGCTCCTCGGCACCCGGGGTCGCCGGGCCGGTGGGCGACTGGCCGGGTGACGACGAAGGGCTTGCCGATGCGGTGGACGTCGGGGACGGGGAGACCGACGACGTCGGCGCCGAGGTCCCGGCCGGATCCGCGCCGGGCTGGGCGCTGGTCGTGGCCAGGGCTTGTGCCGCCTCCTGCGCCGCGGACCCGGGGTCCAACGGGATTCCGTAGGCCAGGAGCACGCCCAGAATGACGGCAGCGACCGACACCAGCATTCCGGGCCGGCCGGGCAGCCATGATCGCGCCGGGACGGGGCCCGGTCCCTGGGGCAGGATCGTGCGTGCGGTGTCGGTGGTGGTGTGGGGGGTGTTGCGGGCCGAAGGCAGCAGCAGGGGCAGGAGCGCCACCAGTGCGGCGAGCCGGCCTCGGCCCCGCTCCTCCCAGTCGTTCCCGTAGGCGGTGCCGGCGACCGCCTCCAGTTCCGTGACGAACTCCGCCGCCTGCGCGGGCCGGTCCGCCGGGTCCTTGGCCAGACCGCGGCGGACGAGCGCGCGCACGGCTTCCGGAGCCTCCTCGGCAGGGACGGGCGCCTCGACGTGTTGCAGGGCCAGCTCCGCGAAGTTGTCCCCCGAGTAGGGCTTGTGACCCGTCAGGCACTCGAAGAACGTGGCCGTGGCCGCGTACACGTCGGCGGCCGGGGAGGCGGGCGCGCCGGTCCATTGCTCGGGGGACATGTAGGCCGGGGTTCCCGCCACCCCGGCGCTCGCCCCCGAGTCCACCGCGATCCCGAAGTCGACGAGCTTGGACGATCCGTCCGGCATGACCAGGACGTTCTCCGGCTTGTAGTCACGGTGGACGACGCCGATGCGGTGGGCGTCGGCCAGGCCGAGCAGCGACCCCTTGAGGATGACGAGCGCGGCTTCGGGGTCGAGCGGGCCGTGACGGGTCAGCAGGGTCCGCAGCGAGACGCCGTCCACCAGCTCCATCACGATGGCGGCGCCGTGCGGGCTCTCCACGTACTCGTACAGACCGGTGACGTACGGGCTCTCAAGCCCGCCGAGCAGCCGTGCTTCCGCTCGGAAGTCGTACACGAAGCCGGGCCGGGTCAGCAGCGACTCGCTGAGGTACTTGACCGCGACCGCGACGCCGGTGTCCTCGTGGACGGCCAGGACGACCCGCCCGCTCGCTCCCGAGCCGAGTTCGAACGACTCGGTGTACCCGGGCACTTCCCATGTGCTCATCGCATCCCCCAAGTGGCGGAGCCCTCATCCGCTCCGCGGCGACCGTGCCATGCGCTCAGAGACACATTTTCGGCCACTGCGGTTGCGTGGCCAGAAGGATCGTCGAGGCGTACCCGGACCGTGACACGGTGACTGCCGGCGCGGGGACCGGGCGGCGCCCGACATGATCGTGAAGGGAACAAAGCGGTAACGGAGGGCAACGGGAAGGGGGTTGGTGAGGTCTAGTCCGCCATGAAGATCTCTTTCCTGATTCACAACGCCTACGGCATCGGAGGCACGATCACCACGACCTTCAATCTGGCCCAGGCTCTGGCCGCGCGGCACGACGTGGAGATCGTTTCGGTGTTACGCCATCGGGAGCGCCCGAACTTCGCTCTGGACCCGCGCGTGTCCCTACGACCGCTGGTGGACCTGCGCAAGGAGAAGGACCATCCGCTTCATCTGAGACCCGCGAAAGTGTTCCCGGCCGCCGAATACCGCTACCAGCAGTACAGCGAGCTGACCGATCAGCGGATCGGCGAGTGCCTGGAGGCAATCGACGCCGACGTGGTCATCGGCACCCGCCCCGGGCTCAACGTGCACCTGGCGTACCAGGCCCCGCGACATGTCGTCCGCATCGGGCAGGAGCACCTCACCCTCGACAACCACTCACCGTCGCTGCGCACCGCGTTGCGCCGGGCCTACCGGCGACTCGACGTGCTCACCACGGTCACGGAGGCGGACGCCGCCGCCTACCGGCGCAAGATGCGGCTGCCCGGCGTCACGGTGGAGGCGCTTCCCAACAGCGTCCCCGATCCTGTGCTGCCCGCCGCGGACGGCCGCGCGAAGGCGGTGATCGCGGCCGGCCGGCTGGTTCCGGTGAAACGTTACGACCTGCTCGTCGAGGCATTCGCCCGGGTGGCCGCCGAACACCCGGACTGGCAGTTGCGGATCTACGGCAAGGGGGAGGAACAGCCCCGGCTGCGGCAGCTCATCGACACGCTGGGCCTGTGCGACAACGTCTTTTTGATGGGTGCGGCCGCCCCGATGGAGGCGGAGTGGGTCAAGGGCTCGATCGGCGCGGCTGCATCCAACTTCGAGCCGTTCGGCATGACCATCGTCGAGGCGATGCGCTGCGGACTCCCGGTCGTGAGCACCGACTGCCCGTACGGACCCGGCGAGATCATCAAGGACGGAGTCGACGGCCGACTCGTGCCGGTCGGCAACCGCGAAGCGCTGAGCGACGCGCTGCTGGAACTCGTCGGCGACGACGAGCGGCGCCGACGCATGGGCCGTACGGCCATGGAGAACGCGCGCCGCTTCGCCCCGGTTCCCGTCGTGGAACAGGCCGAACGCCTGATCGGCGCGGCGATGTCGGCGAGGGGGTCCGGGCGGCCGGACACACCGGAACGCAACCCGATACAACGCGCCCTGATCAGCCGGGGTTTCGCCGCGCGAGACGCCGCGCACGCCGCGGCCGGCAGTGCGCTGCGCGCAGTACGGAGGGGCCGACGATGAACCGGGAACCAGGCATGACACATGACGTGGAGCTGCGCGCCCACTGCACGACCGACGCCGACGGCCGAATCACCTTCCACCTGCCCGCACTTGAGGCGACAGATCCACCATCAGCCCAGCTCCTGCTGCGCCTGCGCCCCAAGAAGGGAAAACCCGAGGACCTCCCTCTCCTCCTCCACGTCGAAACGGTGGCCGACGGCGGCCGACGTGCCGTCCTGGAGCCGCAGCCCGTCCTCGCCGAGGGACGGTGGGACGTGTACCTGCTTCCCGCACCCGAGGCGCCGCGACAGCGACTCCGCCCTGGTCTGCGGGACCAGCGCGCCCTGGTCGACGGACACACCCGCGACTGGCCGTCGCCGGTGGCGGTCCGCGTTCCCTACTCCACCAAGGACGGCTATCTCGCCGTACGGACATGGCTGCGCACCGCGCATGCCGAGGTCGAGGGCATCGACGTGACGGACAGGTCGATGACGGTCAACGCGCGCTTGCACGGCGCCACCCTGTCAGCGGGAGCCGTCGTACGCCTGCGCGCGAGGGGCGCGAACGGTGCCGTACGGATCCGGGAACCGCAGGTCGAGAGCCCGGGCGGGCGGTTCTCCTTCACCGTGGACTTCACTGAGCTGATCGCCGCTGACGCCGCCGGCGTCTGGGACATCAGCGTTCGGACCGGCCCTGCCGGGGAAGCCCCACTCGCCCGTGTCGGCCGCCTGCTGGACGACCTGGCGGACCGCAAGGAGATCTTCGTGTATCCGACGGCCAGGGTCGGCGGTGCCGTCGTGCGTCCCTATTACACGGTCGACAATGACCTCTCGGTGGAGGTGGGGCCTGCCGGGTGACCACGCTCCCTGCGTGGATCGCCGCGGTCGATGCCAGTTGCGGGGGTCCGGGCGCGCTCCGGACCCCCGCCCGGGCCAAGGCCGGGACCGTGCTGGGGAGTACGGTCCGGCACTGTTGGGCATCACAGTGGCGCCTTGGCCCGCCCGGTTGCCGGCGGCCAGCCGTCAACCGGTGGTACTCGTGCCCCTGACTCAGGGTGCATTCAGGCGGCGCGAACCGCAGCGGTGGGGGCGATGTCGGCTTGCAGGTCGTACATCACCTGGTCGAGGAGGGCGTGGCAGTCGCCCGCTTCGGCCCCCAGCACCACCCAGTGCGCGAGACGGTCCTGGGCCGTGGCCTGTGCCGCCGTCTCCACCTGGTGGCCCGGTTCTCGTGTCACAGCGGTGCGATCCACCAGCGGGCCGCTGCCGGGTGTGGTGACCGACACGTGTTGAAGCCGACCGCTGACCTCGGGGTAGGCGAAGTGGACGGCTGCCGCGCGCTGCCGGGTCGGGGCCAGATTCGGCAGCCGGCCGACAGCCAGGTCGGCGGCTATCCGGGGCAGGTTGACGCCCGTGGCGCGCTTGACGAGCAGGGGGATCAGGTCATCGGCAAGGTGAGCGCTGATGTCGGTGATGCGTGGTCCTCGGCTGGTGAGTGTCATCTCGATGTGGAGCACACCGAGGGTGATGCCGAGGGCCTCGACGGCCCGGGCGACCGTCTGACGCAGCAGGCGGTTGTGCAGCAGGGCGTCGTGGGCGTACACGCAGTGCCGTACCGCCTGCCGGGCCGGTGGCGGCCCCAGGGTGGTCCTGGTGATGGCGACGATCTGGACGTCACCGCTCTCCAGGACGACGGTCTCCGCGGCCACCTGCGGCCCGTCGAGCCGCCGTTCCACCAGCACATCGCCGCGCGGGAGGGGGTGATTCGGCGCGGCATGGCTGCGCACGCGTGCGCACATGCCCGCCACCTCGCTGCCGCGATCCGCCTGGCCGGACGAGGCGCTCCCGCTGCGCGAGCGGATGACGACGGGGTAGCCGATCCCGTCCGCGACGGTGACTGCTGCCTCCGGGCTTTCCGCCTGCGCCCAGACGGGCACCGGCACTTTGTGCCGTGCCAGCTTCGCGCGGAGCTCCGCACGGTCGGCGCAGGACTCCAGAGCCTTTGTCGGTGGGCCGGGCAGCTGCAACTGCTGCGCGATCCGTGCGGCGGTGACGAGGTGTTCGCCGGTGTAGGTCAGGATGCCGCCGAGGTCATGGGTGGCGGCAAGGGCCTTGACCGCGGCGGTTGTTGCCGCTTCATCGGCGGGGTCGACGCAGAGATGACGGGCAAGGTGGGGGCGCGCCCAGGCCGGCGCGGTGGTGGCGGCCAGGATGACGGGATGCGTGAAGGCGATCTGGGCCAGGGTGAACTCGCTGGAGGCGGCTGAGCCTCCTAACCCGAGGAGCACTAAAGGCTGGGGCATGTGCGTAACTCCGTCCTACCCGCGACCTTGTTGGATGAAGGAAGCACCAGATCGTGGAGATGGCGCCGCAAGGGGAAAGCAGTCCTGGTACGGCGAGACGAACGCCGGATGCCGCATCGCCGCGGGAGAGATCCTTGTCCACACCGACCTCGCTGTCAACAATTGTCCCCGCCGCCAGGGATCCAGCCGCGATGCGAGTACAAAAGTACTCGACTGTGTGGTGTCCATGAAACACCTGCGCGCTACGCTGCTGTCCGCCGCGGACGCGGAGTTGCGACCTCAGAGCAGGAGACCGCCCATACATGAACACTCCCCACTCACCTGAGGAGCGTGACGTCAAGGCGGCCATCGAGACGCTCAGAGACCAGGCGGCCGGGATGGGCGGCTCACTGGAGGAGTTGATCAACTTTGAGCGGATCACTCATCTGACGGCGATCCCGGAGGCTACGGTCCGCCGCCTGTTCGCGGGCGAGGACGTGAGCGAAGCGGAACTGAATCCCTCGTTCACGGAGCGCCTGCGCTTTCTTCATGAGACCCGGCGCCGGCCTGACGGTGCGAAGTACAGGATCTCGGAGATCGCGGAGGGCGCACAGGTCTCCAAGGAAGCCGTCAACAAGATGCTGAACGGCACACGCAAGGCGGGTCTCGACGTCGGCGCTGCCCTGGAACGCTTCTTCGGGGTGGCCCCCGGCTACTTCACCATGCGTGGAAGTGACGCCCTGCTCGCGGCCCTTGCGGAGATTGCCGAGAGCCTCAACTACCTCGCTCTGCTCAAGGGCGGAAGGGTTGAGCACTTGGCCCTGCGCGGGAGCCTCACCGCAGGCGACGACCGCCTGGCGCGCGAGCTGCGGCAAGCCTTGCAGAACGCCCTGGAATCGGAGCGGGCAGAGGATCCGGAGATCAGGGAGATCACGGCGACGGTCCGCGCGCTGCCCGCCGGCCGCCGCACTAGCGTCCTCGGCATCATCCGCAACGTCCTGGGCCTTGCCGGGTCGGACGGCAACAGTCCCTGAGGGGTTTCGACCCGGCCACCAGCGCGTCCCGCCCTCTCAGTGCCGCCGAGCCGCCTACCTCCACCGCAACGCTCGGCGGCACGCCCTGGGCCGGGGCACCTTACGCGCGGCGACCGCTGTCCTCAGCGCCGGCGCAGCCGCCGGGCCCGTACGGTCTGGCGGGCCAGGACCCGCACGGTTGCCACAACAGGTGGTCGTGCCCCGCCCGTGAGCACGGCGCCGCCCTTGCGCCGCAGGGCAGCAAGCCGCAGTTCCTGCACGGAGATCAGGGCCTTCACGAAGGGGCGGAACTCCGGCTCCACCAGGCCCGGAAGCGTCTGGCATTCCTGGAGGGCCTCGCCCGCGAGTCGCGCCTGGTCGACGACCAGCAGACCGACGGCCGGCGCATCGGGCGGCTGCCGTAGCAAGTGCTCAGGTTTCATGCCGTACTTGGCCAGTGTGACGTGCGGGATGCCGACTGCGCCTTGTTCGGCGTCCTCGCGCAGGTCCGTGAGGTGATCGATGCGCTGCCAGGCCTCGATCAGCTTGCGGCATGCCTGGTGGAAGGGCGCGTCCCGGCCGGACTCGGCGGGCGGCGCGAAGAGTGAGGCCGTGAGCATCAACGCAGGCAGGCAGTACTGGTCCACGTAGGCCTGGAAGTCGTCCTCCGTCTGGAAACCCGTCCAGGCCGCCTCGACCGATGCACCGTCGAGGAAGTCCGTCACCCGGGAAGCCAGTTGCTGGTGGCGCTGCACCGTGTGGGCCAGGGCCCGGAGCGTGGCATTGCCGGAGCCGTGGGTCAGCGCCTCCGCGACCTGGTCGGCCCATGAACGAAGGGCTTCCTGGCGGGTGTCCACATCCCCGGAGTCGATCAAGTCGTCCGTCTCGTGCATGAAGGCGACGGCTGCCACGACCGGCGGGTGCAGCCGCGCAGGCAGCAGCAGCCGTGCGGCGAGGTAGGCATGGGGATCGAACCGGCGGACGAGCCGGCGCTGGGCGTCGTAGTCCTGACGTAGCCGCGGATCACGGATGCCGGTGTGCGCCAGCGCTGTGGACCATCTGGTCACTGTTCTCCTGAAGGGCGGGGTTGTCAGCGGGCGAGAAGGTGGCGAGCCGTACGCAGCAGAAGGCGCGGATGGCTGAGCGCGCGCGGATGCTCAAGCATGTTGACGACGTCCATGAACACCCGGTTGATCTCCGGGTCGGTGATGGAGGCCTCGGCTATGCGGTCCGCGGTCCAGCGCAGCACCGGATAGGCGCGTGGGTAGGGGCCGGTCACGTGGGGCTGGGCCAGGTCCGCGGTCGTGCACAGTTGCCAGGCGGCGTTCACGACGACCTCGGCTCGCCGGAAATACCCCCGTGCGGGTTCATGAGGGTCGGCACCGGAGCGCAGATGCGCGGCGAGCGACGAGGCCTGGAGCGTTGCCAGGGTGAGTCCTTGGCCGTAGATGGGATTGACCGATGCCACGGCATCGCCGAGCGCCGTCAAGCCACCGGGGAAACGCGTCAGCGGGGTGAACCGGCGCCGCTGGCTCTCGCGGAAGTGGAATGTGCCGACGTCGCCGTCCCACTCGCAGACCCGGGCCACTTCCTGGAGGGGAGCGACACTCCGCCGCATCCGGGCGAGGAAGGCATCGGCGTCCCGGGACGGCCGGTGGCCGGCGTAGCCGGCGAGGACGACGGCCCACCGGTTGTCCTCGACGGCGGTAAGGGCGCCCGGCTCGATCAGCGTCGGCTGGTAGTTGGATGCAGGACCCGGAGCGGAGTGGGCGATCACGGTGTCCGGCAGCTCGCCGCCCCGGCGGAAGGAGGCGGTGGCGTACCCCAGATCGACCCTCATGCGCTCCACAGACGGGGCGGGCCAGCCCGCCTGCTCCAGCCACGGGCCGAGGCGGCTTGAGCGCCCCATGGCGTCGACGACGAGGTCGGCCTCCAGCTCATGCTCGGCACTGTCGCCGTCGGTACGGAACCGGACCCCCTGAACGCGGTCACGCGCCAGCAGCAGGCCGCTGCCCCGGCCGGCGACGAAGCGCACCTCGGGGAGGGAGCGAACGTGCCTGCGCACGATCTGCTCAAGGAAGGGACGCGTTGCGCCGATCATCTCGGCGTCGTGCACGGGAGCCTTGAGCACGCCGTCCACATAGAACTGGACGGCCGGCCCCTTGCCGAGCCGGGCGCCTCCGGCCACCAGGTCCTCGGTGATGCCGGGAAACCAGCGTTCCAGCTGGCGATGCCCCATGGCCAGCAGCGCATGCAGTTGCTGCCGGTGGGGAGCGCCGGGGCCGGTTCCCTCGGCGTCCAGGGAGTCCGGCTCCAGGACGACGACGTCTTCGGCGAAGTCCCTCAGCACTCGTGCCGCGAGCAGGCCGCTGAAACTTCCCCCGACAACAACAGCCCTGCGCACGCTTCTCCCCTCAGGGGCCCGCCGGGCCCGGCTCTGGTTCATTGGTACGCGCCTTCGAGGCGCAGCTGACCTCGGGCCGACCCTATCGGGCCGCCGCATCGGCCCGGGATGACGGTTCACCGTCCGTGCCAGGCGTCCGGATGACGTGCATCGAGGCCTGGACAAGGGGTGTTGACAGGGCACCCGCCACGCGGATCAGACGCGGCCGTTCCTCGTCGGCCGCCGTGCCCTGCCCGGGAAGCGTGTACACGGCCCCATGGGGAGGCGGGGCCGGCTGGACGGCGTCGCCGCTCTTCAAGCGGGCGACCTGGAGGCGGCCGACCGCGTGCTGCAGCCCCGCCGCCGTGACCGCGGCCTCCAGCTCCGGCGCCGGGAGACCTGTCGCGCTCAGCCCCAGCCTCTTGCGGACGGATTCATCCTCGACGGCCTCGCCGTGCAGGGCCTCAAGTGCCTTGGCGGCCTCATCCGTCAGCCAGGGCCGCAGCTCCCTGATGCCGTCGAGAATCTCGATGATGCGCCGGTGCAGGCTGAAGCGGACATTCAGGATTCGGTTCGGGCGGGCGCTGCCGGAGAACGCGACGCGTTCGTTGACACTGGCCACCACGAGATCCCACAGCGGTTCCAGGGCCAGAATGTCGCGCCGCTCACGCAGCCACACACTGATGGCCGCGCCGGACATGGCGTAGCAGATCCCCATGCACCCGACGACTCCGAAGCCCGAGCCGAGCACTCCGACCCCGTCGAGCTGGTGATATCCCAGGGCGGCCGCGATGATGGCGGGCGCCGAACAGGCCACGTAGCCGGACACGATGGCCATGCTGCGGCCGAACCACAGCAGAGCGTGCGCGATGCCCTCGTCGCTGGGCCGTGCGCGGCGCGAGCGGTACCACGTGTGCAGGGTTCCGCAGGTGAGCATCGTGAGGAAGACGGCCAGGAAGACCCACACGAAGGGCTCGTCCGACTGCTCCGTATTGAACTTCATAGGGTCGGCGGGGCCGTTGAGATCAGCGTTGAGGAACGCGACGGTCATCACCACGATGGCCAGGGCGTAGGCCGTCGACCAGCCGACGAGTTCGGCGCGTGCACCGTGCGGTCGATCCTTGCGGGTTGACGTCCAGATGATCGTTTGAAGCTGCGAGAGACCGAAGCAGAGCAAGATGGCCACGTAGATCGGCAGCGTGGCGAACCAACTCTGGCCGAACGCCGACCCGGTGGTGGTGTACCCGAGCGGGGAGGCCAGCACGTAAGTGGCGCCCGCGACGGTGAGGTTGGCGGTCATGAGGGCGAGTGTGGGTGTGGGCTCACGCCGGAAGGCGATGCCCTTCCACGCCGCCAGGAACCAGAATGCGGCAGCCATGAGCAGGTAGACGACGGTGACGGCGGACTCAGACACCGGTCCCCCTGCGGTGAGCGAAGGTGGCGGCCAGGCCGTCCTGGCCCTTACCGCGCCGGAGTGCGAGGTGACGGTCCAGCATCACCGTCGCGAAGGCCTCGACGCGGCGTTCCCCGTCGGTGGCGTAGTGCGATCGCCTGAAGATCCTGACGACGCCTTCGGGGTTGAGGGCCGGCGCGAACTGCTGAACCAGTTCCCTGCACACGGGGTCGTCGTCCGCGTTGCCTTGCGCGCCGCAGTCGTGTTCCCCGCCGTCCAGAAGAAAGTGCCCCAATTCATGGAGGATCGCATGGAACTGGGTCAGCTCGTTCGCTGTTTCGTCCACCACGATGCAGTCGCGCGCCGGGGTGGAAAAACAGAACGCGCTGACATCGGACGGCAATGGCTGAAACATTACTTTGATGGACCGCCCGCGCCGGGAGGCCACGACTTCCACCAGGCCGTCTATGTCCTCCACTCCCGACAGCCCGATGTCCTTGCGAATCGTCCTGGCCATTCTGCGCATCTCACGGTGGAGGGCAAGCTGCTCCCGGAGGACAGCCACCGGCCTGCGCAGCCGGGAAGCGGCAGGCGGCTCCTGGTCCGAATGTGCGTGGTGCGTCGCTCCGTTCACCTCTCGGACCTCCGGACCGTTCCGGGACCTGCGCCCCGGAAACTCACAAATCGCCAGTTCGGTAATTCGGCGGCGCACTCGCCTGGCCGACCGCTCCGGTTGGCGACATGGAATCGCGAACGGGGTGGGAGTGCCAGGGGGACGATACAGGACCGCAGTCCTGACCCGCAGATGACGATGTCGAACTGCGCCACATAACAAGTGAATCCACGCCGACGCAAAAGCCTCAATAAATGTCCGGTACGGACCGCACCACCGCAGCGCGGAGGGTGATCTGCGCCTCCCGCACCGGGTGAGCCGTGTCTCACCACGACAGCGTTGCTATGCAACTAGGTGCATAGGAGGATCGGGAACATGGCGCTCGACCACGCGATCCTCGTGTCCCTGCTGGAGAAGCCCGGCTCCGGCTATGAACTGGCCCGGCGCTTCGAGCGGTCCATCGGCTACTTCTGGACCGCCACCCACCAGCAGATCTACCGCGTGCTCAAGCGCATGGAGAGCGACGGCTGGGTCGACGTCCGGGACGTGCCGCAGTACGGGCGTCCGGACAAGAAGGAGTACTCCGTCGCCGGACCGGGACGGGACGCGCTCTCCGCGTGGCTTAACGAACCGACCGAACCCGAGAGCGTGCGGCACGACCTGGCGGTGAAGGTCCGGGGCGCCGCCTTCGACGATCCGGCCGCCCTGATCAGCGAGGTCGAGCGGCACCGGCAGGCGCACACGGACCGCCTCGCCCACTACCTCGCTGGCGAGACCCGCGACTTCGGACAACCCCCGGCCGACGGCCCGCTCGACGCCGAACGGGAGCTCCAGCACGTCGTGCTGCGCGGCGGCATCGCCTACGAGCGGATGATGATCACCTGGCTCGACGACGTCCTCGCCACACTCGCCCGATTCGACACCGGTCGCTGACCGGCCGAACAGGCCCCCGGGACCCGTACCCGGACCCACCCTCACCCCTCCCAGCCGAAAGGCGGCACTCATGGCCGACGCGCTGCTCTTCAACCCGCGGACCTACGACCCCGCGCACTTCGACCCGGAGACCCGCAGGCTGCTGCGTGCCACCGTCGACTGGTTCGAGGAGCGGGGCAAGCGCCGGCTGATCGAGGACTACCGGACCCGCGCCTGGCTCGGCGACTTCCTTGCCTTCGCCGCCAAGGAGGGCCTGTTCGCGACCTTCCTCACCCCCGCCTCCGTCGCCGCGGAAGGTGAGGGCGACAAGCGCTGGGACACCGCCCGCATCGCCGCACTCAACGAGATCCTCGGCTTCTACGGCCTGGACTACTGGTACGCCTGGCAGGTCACCATCCTCGGCCTCGGCCCCGTGTGGCAGAGCGACAACCCCGCCGCCCGCACCCGCGCCGCCGAACTCCTCTCCCAGGGCGAGGTGTTCGCCTTCGGCCTCTCCGAGAAGACCCACGGCGCCGACATCTACTCCACCGACATGCTCCTGGAGCCCGACGGCACCGGCGGCTTCCGGGCCACCGGCGCCAAGTACTACATCGGCAACGGCAACGCCGCCGGTCTCGTCTCCGTCTTCGGCCGCCGCACCGACATCGAGGGCCCCGACGGCTACGTCTTCTTCGCCGCCGACAGCCGCCATCCGGCGTACCACCTGGTCAAGAACGTCGTCGACTCCTCGAAGTACGTCAGCGAGTTCCGCCTCGACGGCTACCCCGTAGCCCCGGAAGACGTCCTGCACACCGGCCGCGCCGCCTTCGACGCCGCCCTCAACACCGTCAACGTGGGCAAGTTCAACCTGTGCACCGCCTCGATCGGCATCTGCGAGCACGCGATGTACGAGGCCGTCACCCACGCGCAGAACCGCATCCTCTACGGCCGCCCCGTCACCGCATTCCCGCATGTGCGACGCGAGTTGACCGACGCCTACGTCCGGCTCGTCGGCATGAAGCTGTTCAGCGACCGTGCCGTCGACTACTTCCGCACCGCGGGCCCCGACGACCGCCGCTACCTGCTCTTCAACCCGATGACGAAGATGAAGGTGACCACCGAGGGCGAGAAGGTCATCGACCTGATGTGGGACGTCATCGCCGCCAAGGGCTTCGAGAAGGACAACTACTTCGCCCAGGCCGCCGTCGAGATCCGCGGCCTGCCGAAGCTGGAGGGCACCGTCCACGTCAACCTGGCGCTGATCCTCAAGTTCATGCGCAACCACCTCCTCGACCCCGCCGCCTACGAACCCGTACCCACCCGCCTCGACGCGGCCGACGACACCTTCCTCTTCCGGCAGGGACCGGCCCGAGGCCTCGGCTCGGTACGTTTCCACGACTGGCGGCCTGCCTTCGACGCCTACGCCCACCTGTCCAACGTCGCCCGGTTCCGCGAACAGGCCGACGCGCTCTGCGAGTTCGTACGCACCGCCGCCCCGGACGAGGAGCAGAGCCGGGACCTCGACCTGCTCCTCGCCGTCGGCCAGCTCTTCGCCCTCGTCGTCCACGGCCAGCTCGTCCTGGAACAGGCAGCCCTCGCCGGCCTCGACGAGGACGTGCTCGACGAGCTGTTCGCCGTCCTCGTACGCGACTTCTCCGCGCACGCCGTCGAGCTGCACGGCAAGGACTCCGCCACCGAGGAGCAGCAGCTGTGGGCACTCGGCGCGGTCCGGCGCCCGGTCGTCGACGGAGCACGCTCGGAGCGCGTCTGGCAGCGCGTCGAGGCTCTGTCGGGGGCGTACGAGATGATGCCCTGACGCTTCGACACGGTCTCGCGCCGCTTGCGCGGAGTACAGCGCCCGCCGTACTCCGCGCAAGCGGATGCCGACCGCTAGAGGTAGGACGTGATGACCACCACCGAGACGAGTTCACCGGTGGCGGAGCGGCCGAGCCACACCGGCCACGTCCCGTCGCCCCCCGTGTAGAACGACACCAGGTGACCTCCGGTCTCCTCGTCGACGGTACGGAGGTAGCCGTCGCCGATGGATTCGCACGCGCCTCGATCCTGCGCTTCGTAGTAGCGCCGGACCTTCCCGGACAACGTCTCCCAGGCCGCGGCGTCCGCGAAGCCGCCGGCCGCCCCGTCGGTGCCGAAGCCGTAGGCGTGGCCGTCGAGGAGCAGACGGGGATCCTCGCCCTCGCTCAGCGCCAACTCCCAGGCGACAGCGGGCTCGTTGCGGATCAGAAGCCGTACAGCGGGCTCCTCGGTGACCGGGAAGCGTTTCCCGCCGTACTCGCCCTCGCCGACGACCACGGCCGTCTCCAGCGCGTATTCGCCGGGAGGTATGCGCTCGGCGAGTTCACGGGGCTCCTTGTCGCCAGGGTCCGAGACCGCCAGGCGCCCGGTCGGGAACCGCACCATGGCGATATGTCGCGGTGCGGCTGTCTCCGTCCCCTCCCAGGGCTCCACGGGGAAGGGATTGCCCGGCTGGAAGAGGTCGTTGACCGACAACTCCAAGCGCATGGGCTTCGGCGGACGCCACAGCGACGCGGGCTCATCGGCGGCAGCGTCAGCCACCTCCCGTGCCGGGCCGTCAGCCGACGGGGGCGAGGCGGCCGCCCGGACCCCGAACGCGGGCCGGTCGTGCCATCGTCGCCCCTCCGGCACATCGGCCAGTGTGTGGAACGACCCGCCGCTCTCGCCTTGCTCCTTGAGCATCTTCCGTCCCCTGTCACCAGGGAGGAGTTCCACCGTGAGCAGCCAGGCATCCGACGCCAGGTCCGGCTGCTCCGGTGAGGCATACCGTCGTTCCACGTACCGCCGCAGGAACAGACGGTCGTCCTCCAACAGCCGCAGGTCGACGTCGTGGGTGCGTCGCCCCAGCTCGTCGTAGACCCACTGCCCGACGAAGTGGTCATGCCAGGCGACCAGGTGCACCTCTGAGGGGACCGCGCGCCCAGGGACCCGGTGCAGCATCACATACGGATCCCCGGCACTGTCCCGTTCCACTGCCTCCGCCCGCGTCAACGGCCGGTACGCGCGGCGGGCTTCGGCGTCCCAGCCCTCGGCGTAGGAAACCGTCACCGTGTCCCTGCTCATGCCCCGCCCCTCGGCCCGACCCGTTGATCAATCTTCCGGCAGGGTAATCCCTGCCTATGACAGCGCTACGGGACGACGGTCCGGCGTCGGGTCACTTCCGCAGGAAGGCGAGGAGCGCCGCGTTGACCTCCTCCGCGTGGGTCCACAGCAGGCCGTGCGGGGCGCCCTCGATCTCTACGTAGTCGGCGGACGGAAGCGCCTTGTGGAACGGGCGCGCGGTGCCCTCGACGGGCAGGATGCGGTCGCCCGTGCCGTGCAGGATCAGGGCCGGCACGTCGATGGCCGGGATGTCGGCCCGGAAGTCGGTGTACCAGGTCGACGGCGCGGCAGCCGCGGCGAAGAACCCGCCGCCCGCGGCCACGTTCCAGCTGTTGCGGACGGCCTCCTCACTGATCCTGCTGCCGAGGTTCTCGTCGAGGTTGTAGAAGTCCTGGTAGAAGGCGGTGTAGTACGCGTAGCGGTCCGCCTTGACGGCCGCGACGACACCGTCGAAGAACTCCTTCGGGGCGACCCCGTCCGGATTGTCGTCGCTCTTGAGCAGGCAGGGCTCCAGCGAGGCCAGGAAGGCGACCTTGGCGACCCGCGCGGAGCCGTAGCGGGACACGTACCGGGCGACCTCGCCGGTGCCCATGGAGAACCCGACGAGGACGGCGTCGGTCAGGTCGAGGGTCTCCATCACGATGTTCAGATCGGCCGCGAAGGTGTCGTAGTCGTACCCGGTGGTCGGCTGGCTGGACTGTCCGAAGCCGCGGCGGTCGTAGGTGATCACGCGGTGACCGGCGTCGAGCAGCGCGGCGCTCTGCCGCTCCCAGGAGTGGCCGTCGAGCGGGAAGCCGTGGATGAGGACGACCGGCTGACCGGTTCCGTGGTCCTCGTAGTAGAGGTCGATGGTGGTGGAGTTCTCGTGGCCCACGGTGATGAACGGCATGCGCTGTTACCTCGTTTCCGAATGACTGTCAGGGAACTCGGCCACGCTAGGTCGAAGATCGCGCCGCCAGTTGTCGCGCAGTGCACAACTCCTTGCCCGCAGGCGCAGAGAAGGCTCGACTTGTACGCTTTTTGACATGGTGGAGCGGTGTGAGGAGTGGGTGACGGCCGCACCGAGCCCACCGCTACGGCCGTTCATCGAGCGCTACTGCGGCTACCGGCTCATGGGGTTTCCGCCGGCGCTGCACCGCGGCCTGCCATCGCGCCATATGACATTCATTGCCAGCATCGGCGACGACATCGACGTGGTGGCCCAGACGGATCCGGCACAGCCCCCGCAGCGCTACGGGTGCGTGCTGAGCGGCCTGCAGGCTTCGGCGGCACTGATCTCTCACCGCGGCGACCAGGAGGGAGTGGCGGTCGAGCTGACGCCGCTCGGCAGCCGGGCCCTGTTCGGCATGCCTGCGGGCGAGCTGTGGAACCTCTCGGTGGAGCTCGTGGATGTGGTCGGAGCCGCCGGCCGTGAGCTGTGGGAACGCCTGCAGGACACCGCCGGGTGGGAGCACCGATTCGCCGTCTGTGACGGCGTCCTCGGCCGCCTGGCCGGGGACGGCGCAGCGGCGCCCGAGCTCCGCTTCGCCTGGCAGACGGTGGTCGCCTCCCACGGCGAGGTGTCGGTCGGTGACCTGGCCGAGGAGAGCGGGTGGAGCCGGCAGCACCTCGCCCGCCGCTTCCGCAGCGAGTTCGGGCTGACGCCGAAGCTCGCGGCCCGGGTGGTGCGATTCGAGCGCGCCCAGCAGATGCTGCGGCACGCGCCGCCGTTCGTGTCGATCGCCCAGGTGGCGGCGGTGTGCGGGTACTACGACCAGTCGCACCTGACCCGGGACTTCGTGGCGCTGGCCGGCTGCACGCCGACCGAACTGATCGCGGGGGATGTTCCATCCGTCCAAGACAGCACCGGGGCGGAGGCGCATCGTCACCTGCATGAACGCAATCACCACGACAACAACCGTCTGGCCCTGCCTCACCTACCGTGACGCGCGCGCCGCGATCGCCTTTCTGACCGACGTCCTCGGCTTCCGGGAGATCGCGGTACACGCCCGCGAGGACGATCCGTCGATCGTCGAGCACGCCGAGCTCCGCGGGCCGCTCGGCGGTGGCGTGATGCTGGGTACCACCGCCAAGGACGAGTCCGCCTGGGGGCGACGCGCCCCGGGCAACGACGCGGTCTACGTCGTGTGCGACGAGCCCGACACGCTCTTCGAGCGAGCCGTCGCCGCCGGTGCCGAGATCGTTCGCGGTCTGGTCGACGAGGACTACGGCTCACGTGGCTTCACCGTCCGCGACACGGAGGGCAACCTCTGGAGCTTCGGCACCTATCGGGGCGAGGGCGCGGCACCCAAGGCCGATCGTGAGACCTTCGCAGCCCTGCTGGACGAATGGGCGGCCGCCGTCGTCGCCAACGACGCCGAGGCGATCGGACGCTTCGCCACTCCGGACTGGCAGTTCGTTGCCGGTAGCGGCATCACGTCGGGTTCGACGTTCCTCAAGCTGGTTGCCTCCGGTGACCTGACGCACGACGCCATGAACCTCGACGTGGAGCGGGTGACGTCGGTGTCCGATACAACGGTGCTGGTGACAACCCACGGCACCAACAGCGGTGTTTTCCGGGGCGAGCCGTTCACCGCGGACGAGTGGGCCACGGACGTGTTCGTATGGGACGGCGAGCGGTGGCGGTGCGCCCTGACCCAGCTGACGCCGGTCGAGGCGGCGAAGGCTGCGACCTCCTGACCCTCCCGGCTCAGCCGCGCCCGGAGGTGCGGGCGAGTACCGGCTCGGCGGCAGGCGGGGCGTCGGCGTGCTCCACGCTGATGTGCGGCAGCCGGCGCTCCAGCCAGCCGGGCAGCCACCAAGTGGCGTTCGCCATCAGCGCCATGGCCGCGGGAACGAGCACCATCCGGACGATCGTCGCGTCGAGCACGATCGCCGCCGCCAGGCCCAGGCCCATCATCTTGACCAGCGGTGAGGGGTTGGCGACGAAGCTGAGGAACACCACCGTCATGATCAGCGCGGCGGAGGTGATCACACGTCCCGTGGCCGCGATACCGCGCGCCACCGACTCGGCGTTGTCACCCGTGACGTCGTACTCCTCGCGCACCCGCGAGAGCAGGAACACCTCGTAGTCCATGGAGAGTCCGAACAGGACCGCGAAGAAGATCGTCGGCAGGGGTGAGGCGATCAGGAAGGTCCCGTCGAGGTTGAACAGTGCTCCGAGCCAGCCCCACTGGAACACGGCGACCACGACGCCGTACGCGCCGCCGATGGACAGCAGGTTCACCACGGCGGCCTTCAGCGGTATCACGACGGAGCGGAACACCAGCATCAGCAGCAGGAACGACGACAGAAGGATCGCGCCGACGAACACCGGCAGGGTGTCGGTGAGTTGCCGGGTGAGGTCGTCGGTCATGGCGGTCGTGCCGGACACGGCGACGTTGTCCGGGACGAGATCGCGGATGCGTTCCAGCGTCGCGGACGTCTCGGCGTCCGCGGGCGCGGTGGTGGGGAGCGTGGGCAGCACCA
This sequence comes from Streptomyces sp. NPDC079141, assembly GCF_040686775.1. NCBI lineage: Bacteria > Bacillati > Actinomycetota > Actinomycetes > Kitasatosporales > Streptomycetaceae > Streptomyces > Streptomyces sp. NPDC079141. Next base: position 254,920 of record NZ_JBFBLP010000009.1, read on the forward strand.
CGGTGTCCCCGGCCGCGGAGGTCTGAGGTTCACCGACGGTGGCGATGCCGGGGTCGGCGGCGATGCGCTTCGCCAGCGCGGGGATGTCCTCGGCGTCCGCGCCGGGGCTGCGCAGGTCGGCGACGACCAGGAGCGGGGCGTTGACGCCGGGGCCGAATCCCTCGGTCAGCAGGTCGTAGGCGCGGCGGTGGGTGGTGGTGGTCGCGTCGTTGCCCGCGTCGGGAAAGCCCGTCTCCATCCGCAGCGCGGGCGCCGCCAGCGCGAGGAGCGCTGCCGAGGCGACGATCAGGTAGGGCCATGGCCGGCCGGAGACGCGGTGGGCGAAACGCCACCATGCGGAGTTCTCGGCCCCGGCGGTGCGCTTACGGCCGAGGCGTCGTCGCTTGTGGATGCGGTTGCCCAGCAGGGTCAGCAGGGCAGGCAGGAGGGTGAGCGCGGTCGCGACGGCGAAGAGGACGACCAGCGAGGCGCTCAGGCCGATCGAGGTCAGAAAGCCCAGGCCGGTCAGGGCGAGGGCGGCCATCGCCACGATGACGGTGCCGCCGGCGAGGAGCACGGCCGCGCCCGCGGAGGCCATGGCGTGGGACAGGGCGGTGGGGTTGTCCTGCCCCGCTTCGTGGTTCTCGCGGTAGCGGGCCACGATGAACAGGGCGTAGTCGATGCCTACGCCCAGGCCGATCATGGCGCCGATGGTGGGGGCGGCGGTGGAGATGTCCATGGCGTTGGCCAGCAGGCTGGTGCTGCCCAGGCCGGCGGCGACGGCCACCAGGGCGAGCGCGATGGGCACCAGCGCGGCGACGACCGTGCCGAACACGACCACCAGGATGATCAGCGCGGCCAGCAGGCCGGCCGCCTCCGCACCGGAGGTGGGTGTTTCGGCGTTGATGAAGACGGCGTCACCGCCGAGTTCGGCGACGACGCCGTCCTGCCGCAGCGGTTCGACCGCTTCGGTCAGCGCTTCGATCTGCGCGGGATCGACGTTCATCACGGGCACGTCGAAGGTGATCTCGGCGAAGCCGATCCGCCCGTCGGGCGAGATCGTGCCGGCCGAGAAGGGGTCGGTCACCGTGGCGACCTGCTCCACCTCGGCCATTCGTGCGACCGCCGAGTCGACGTCAGGCCGGTGACGATCGAGTCGCTGCCCTTCCGGTACGGCGAACACAGCCATGGCGCTCCCCCTGGACGCCTCCGGGAAGCGCTCTTCGAGCAGCTCCATCGCCTCTTCGCTCTGGCTGCCGGGCGCGACCAGGTCGTCGACGAACGAACCGCCGGCCGTCGCGGCGACGGGCAGCAACAGGAGCAGGGCGACCCCCCAGGCGGCGATGGTGGCCCACGGCCGGCGGACGCTCGCCCTGCCGATGCGTCGGGTAATTCGGTTCATGGCTGCGTGGGCTCCTGTCAGAGGGCCGCCGCCGAGGTCCGTTGCGCGTCGGCGGCACGAGTCGTGAGCTCATCCATCGTGGGCGCCGGGGCGGCCGCTGTCCCCGGCCGCCGGAGGGGGTCGGCGCTCCCGCCCGCGGCGGGGAAATCGACGTAGCACCTCCCCCTGGAGACGGAGAGGCGGATCCGCCCGCCGACGGGTGACGACGTCTTTGGCCCGCACATACGATGGCGACGCGTGGCCCCTGCTGATCGAGGTCAGAGCACCAACAGCCCTGTGATGGAGCGATGATGAACCGCACGGCACAGCCTGCCGGGACGCCGGTCAGCAGCGTGCCGTCCAAGTTCCACGGCCCCTTCGTCCGTTGGCCGCGAGCCGCGGACGCCACCCTCGCCCTCGTCCTGTTCCTGGCCGTGACGTTCCTGGAGGAAGGTCCGGGAGACAGCCTGGTCTTCCGCCCGCTCCCCGACCTCCCCCCGCCGGTCCTCCTGCTCTTCTCGGCGGCCGGCGCGGCGCTCTACTGGCGCCGGCGCAGACCGACAGCGGTCATGGGCGTGGCCCTCGCCTCCTGGGCCCCCACGCTGGGCAGCAGCTACGCCACCCTCGGCGGCATCGTGCTCGTCACGCTCTACAGCGTCGGACGGCATACCGACGACAAGCGGTGGGGCCCCCTCGGCATCGTCGCGGCCACCGCCTCGATCACGATCGACGGGCTGCTCCAATCCATCCCCTGGGGGGAGCTCAGCCTCTGCTACGTGATCATGGGCGGGGCCTGGTACTTCGGGCGACGCCTGCGGCTGCGTGCCGAGCGCGCCGTCCAGCGCCGTCAGGAACAGGCCGCCGAGGCACAGCGCGTCGTCGCCGAGGAACGCACCCACATCGCCCGCGAACTGCACGACGTGGTCGCTCACCGGGTGAGCATGATGACCGTGCAGGCCGGTGCCGCCCGGATGGTGGCCGCCGAGGATCCGCAGGGCGCCCTGGAGGCGATGACCGCGGTCGAGGAGGCCGGACGCCAGGCCCTGGACGAACTGCGGCACCTGCTGGGAGTGCTGCGCCCGAAGACCGAGCGCGACGGGCTCGGCCCCCAGCCCGGCCTGCCCGATCTGCCCCGGCTCATCGCGCAGGTCCGCGAGGCCGGACTCGACGTCTCACTCACCGACGACCTCCACGCTCCCCTCCCGGCCCGCGTCGAACTCTCGGTGTACCGGATCGTCCAGGAGGCCCTGACCAACGTCCTCAAGCACAGCGGACCGCACACGCACACCGAAGTACGCCTGCGGCACGACCGGACCGGCCCCGGCATCACCGTCGAAGTCCTCGACGACGGCGGGGGCGCCGTCCTCCAGTCCGTCTCCGGCGCGGGCCAAGTCGGCACGGGTGGCCACGGCATCGTCGGGATGCGGGAGCGGGCCCTCCTGCTCGGCGGCACCCTCGACGCGGGGCCGCGCCCCGGCGGCGGGTTCCGGCTCACCGCTCATCTGCCCGTGCAAGGGGAGTCCACGTGACCATCCGCGTCGTCGTCGCCGACGACCAGGCGCTGGTCCGCCGCGGCTTCACCATGATCCTGCGGATGAGCGACGCCATCGAGGTCGTCGCCGAGGCGGGCACCGGACTTGAGGCGATCGAGGCAGCCCGCCGAGAGCGCCCGGACGTGGTCCTCATGGACATCCGCATGCCCGAGATGGACGGCCTCGAAGCGACCTCCGTCATTCTGCGAGAGGCCGACTGGCCTGTGCGCGTACTGATCCTGACCACCTTCGACCCGGACGAATACGTCTACGAGGCACTGCGCGCCGGAGCCAGCGCCTTCGTCCTCAAGGACATTCCGCCGGAACAACTCGCCGTCGCGGTGAGCACCGTGGCCGAGGGAGGCGCCCTGCTCGCCCCGTCGATCACACGGCGGCTCATCGACCAGTTCGCCGAGCGACGCGTCGTCAGCTCCGCCGCTTCGGGCCGCGTGCCACGACTGACCGAACGCGAACGCGAGGTCGTCATCGCCGTGGCCCGGGGCGCGAGCAACTCGGAAATCGCCGAGCAGCTCTTCATCGGTGCCGCGACCGTCAAGTCACATGTGTCGAGCATCCTCGCCAAGCTCGGCCTGCGGGACCGGATCCAGATCGTGATCTTCGCCTACGAGAGCGGACTTGTCGAAGCCGGAGACCACGACGTCGGCCACTGAAAGGGCCTGATCATCCGCCCAGACATCACTCCCCAATTGAACAGGGACCGTTGGTGGATCAGTCCTCGGACAGGAGCCAGCCGACGTGCACTTCTTCCGCACCCGGGCGGAACGTCCGCAGGAGTTCGGCGCACTCCTTGTGGGGTGCGAGGTGCCGGATGATGTAGGACAGTCACGCAACCGGACGCGCCGCTTCTGCTCCAACGCGTGCGCCAGCCGGACGACGGTCGCGGCCTACCGCGCCCGAGCGGCGAAAAAGCCCTAGAAACCGCCTTGGATCTGACGAATGGCCGGCGGGCAGGGCCGTAACCCTTGCCGCCGACGGCCGGGTTGGCGAACGGCTGTACGATGCGCTCTCTGATCAACAGGCCCTGACTCAGGGACAGTTCAGCGGGCCTGCCGTTCCGTGCCCTTGGGGGAGCGTATGCGTACCGGAATCAGACGTGTCGTCACCAGCGGTCTGGCCTGTGCCCTGGCCGGGGCGGCGTTTGCGATGCCGCCCGCGCAGGCCGCGGACGACGAACCGATCCGGATCGACAGTGTTGTCATCAACGGCGGCAAGCCCGTGGTGGTCGGTACGCAGGCGATCGTGAAGTTCCCCATCGCCGTCACGGCGACCCACGCTTCCGGCGTCTACCAGGCCGACGCGACCCTCTTCAGTCCGTCGTACGCCGTGGTGTACACCGATGGCTACCAAAAGCTCGATTGCGCCGAGACCAGGCCCACGACGACCTGCACCTCGTCGTACACCGTCGATCCGATCAAGGTGTTCACCCAGGGCAACAGCCCGGCCGGCACCTGGCGGGTGTTCCTCCACGTCGACGCGTGGGAGGGCGCCCCCTACGAGAGCAACGACGAGTACCACGTCGAGCTGCTGCGTGCCGCCAGGCTGACTGCCAACGCCACGCCCGAGCCGGTGAGCAAGGGCAAGACGATCACGGTCAAGGGCACCCTGACCCGGGCCGACTGGAGCACCGACAAGTACGTCGGGTTCAAGGGGCAGCCGGTGAAGCTCCAGTTCCGTAAGAAGGGAACCAGCACCTACACCACCCTCAAGACCGTCACGAGCGGCAGCGGCGGGGCGGTCACCGCCACGGCCACGGCCGGCGCCGACGGGTACTACCGCTTCGCCTTCGCGGGCACCGGCACCACGGCCGCGGTCAGGGCGAGCGGTGACTTCGTCGACGTCCGCTAGGGTCTGCGGCCGACCGCTGATCAACTCGACGCCCGGCCCAGCTCCGTGTCCAGCCACCGGACGTCCTCCGCCGTGGCCGGGTCGGTGATGTCGTTGAACTCCTGATGCCGGATCAGGTACTTGGCCACGTAAGGGCAGACCGGCACGATGCGCTTGCCCGACGCGCGTACGTCGGTGAGCGCCTCCTGGACCAGTTGCGCGGCCAGGCCCTGGCCGGCGAAGGCGTCGTCGACTTCCGTGTGGAAGAAGACGCGCTGTTCACCACGGTCGCGGTAGGCGGTCAGACCGACGCGCTTTCCGTCGACGAGGATTTCGTACCGGTGCCGGTCGTCCACCCGCTGGACGGTCGGGGTGGGGGAAGGCGGGGTCATCGGGATCCTTTCGGTTGGGGCGGGGCCAGCGGCGCGGTGGGTTTCCGCGCGGGGTGATGACGGCGTTCGGCAGGGACGGGGCGGGCGGGCGCTCTGAGTGGCCCGGTGCTCCCTCTCCCCTCACTGGGCAGCGCTGCCCTTCCTTTCCGGGACGACCGGTCCCGAGGACGTGTCGAAGGCATGGGTGACCTCTGGCCGGGTGCCGGGGGCGAGGAGACGGCGTGCCTGCTCCTCGTCGCGGCGGTCGGTGAGGGTGAGCCTGTCGCTGTGCTGGGCGAGATGCTCGGACCAGGAGGCGACGAGGTAGTTCTCGATGAAGTGCCCTGGGTCCTGTCCGTCCTGGTACAGACCCCAGGTGAGGGCTCCGGTGCGCCGCCGGGAGCGGGCGACGTGCTCCATGCAGGCACTGAAGGCGGTTTCGTTTCCCGGGGCGACACGGTAGGAGACGGTGATCAGCACGGGCCCGTCGGTCGGCCCCGGTTCGAACACCAGGGGCGGGACCGGCCAGTGCTCGGAGGGGGAGGGATCGATTCCCTCCGCACCGTGCAGCGGCCAGCGACGCAGACTCAGGGCACTGACGAGCAGCAACGCGCCGGCGGCCAGCAGCGGGACGGTGAGCCCCAACCGGTCGGCGAGGGCGCCCCACAGCGGCGCCGCCAGTGCCTGGCCGCCCTGGAAGACGAGGAGGTAGACGGCGAGACCGCGGGCCCGGACCCAGCCGGGCAGCCGTGTCTGCACGGCCGCGTTGAGGGTGGACAGGACACCGATCCACGCCAGCCCGCTGAACAGCAGCGCCACCGTCACCAGCCACGGGATGCGTACGGTGGCCAGGACGACCAGGACACCCGCGAAGACCAGGGCGCCGCCGGCCAGCGTGCCGTTGGCGCCCAGCAGCCGGTTGCTGTGCGGCAGGACGAAGGTGCCCGCCACCGCTCCGACGCCGACGGCGCCCAGCAGCAGCCCGTAGCCGCCCGAGCCCAGGTGCAGGGAGCGGCTGGCGACGAGCGGCAGCAGTGCCCACAGGGCGGCGCCACCGGGGATGAACAGGGCCATGCGCAGCAGGACCCGGCGGATGCCCGGTGCGTAGCGCACGTAGCGGCGGCCCGCGTCGAGGGCGGTCAGCAGCTTCTCACCGCGAGGGACCGGCGCCTCGGTCCTGGGGCGCCGCCAGAGCAGCAGGACGGCGGCGATGCCCAGGTAGGAAGCGGTGTTGAAGGCGAACACCCATCCCGCGCCCGCCGCCGCTACGACCACTCCGCCCAGGGCCGGCCCGACGGCGCGGGCCAGATTCATGTTCATGCCGCCGAGCGCGGCAGCCTGCCCCAGTTGACGGCGTTCCACCAGCTCCGGCTGGATCGCCTGCCAGGCCGGGCCCATCAACGCCGTACCGCAGCCCAGCAGGAAGGTGAGGACGAGCAGGAGCACCGGGGTGAGCGCGTCAGCGAACGCCAGTGCGGTCAGCGTGCCGGAGACCGCGAGCATGGCCACCTGCGCGGTCAGGAGCACGCCTCGACGGTCGTAGCGGTCGGCCACCACACCCGACGGCAGAGCCAGGAGCACCACGGGCAGGCTGGACGCCGTCTGGACGAGCGTCACCAGTGCCGCGTCCTGGCCGATCAGCAGCCACTGGGCGCCGACCATCTGCATCCAGCTGCCGACGTTGGAGACCAACTGGGCGATCCACAGCGCTCGGAAGAGGCGTGTCGCGAGCGGTGCCCAGGCCGAGTCGGGCTGTGCGGGCTGTGTCGGTGGGGAGGGTGGTGCGGGGCTCATGTCGGTCCATGCGGGGTGAGTGGGAACGCGTTGACGGAGTGCGGCTCAGGGCCCCGGCCGGAGCCAGGCGGCATCGGGGGTCCGGAGGCGATGGGTGATCGCGGCGGTGACCGCGAGCAGCACCGCCGTCAGGCCCAGTGCGAGCACGAGGTGGCCGTGCAGGACGAGCAGGGCTCCGACGAGAGCGCCGAGGAACATGGCGAGCACGGACAGGACCCGGCGGCCGGGGCGCGGCGCCTCGCCGCCGGCCGGGGTGGAGTCCGCCGCCAGGCCCGTCAGGGTGAGGGTCAGGACCGTGGTGGTGAGGTCCGGGACGCCCAGGCGCCGGGCGACCGCGTTCTGCAGGCCCATGGCGAGCCCCAGGAGCACGATCAGCGTGTACTGGACGCCGGGGGTGACCCGGCCGTCCGATACGGCGGCTGCCACCACGGTGACCGCGACCAGGACCGTCTGCACCGCCGTGGCCGAGCCCAGCAGCTGCCCCCGGTCCGCGGCGAACCGTGTGCCGAGCCTGCCCCCTGCGAGTGCGCCGACGAGGAAGGAGCCCATCGCCACGACGGAGGCGAGCGCGGACAGGCTCTCGTCGCCTGCCAGGGCGAACCCCAGGAAGACCACGTTGCCGGTCATGTTGGCGACGAAGACATGCCCGAGCTCCAGGTAACTCACGGCGTCGACCAGGCCGGTGACCACCGTCAGGATCAGCAGCAGGGGAGGCAGCGGGCCGTGCCGATCCTCGCCGCGCGGCGCCAGGGTGCGGAACGCGTCACTCAGCAGCCTGCGCATGCCGCGCCCTCTCCGGTGCGGCGGTGGCCGGCCGGTGCAGCACCACGCGCGTGAGCAAGCCGCTCGCCGGGCCCGTCACGATCGCTGCGACGGACACCCACACCGGCCAGGGGGTGACGGCCAGCGCGTGGTCCACGGACCACCGCCCCGGCCCGGTGAGGGCCAGCGCGGCGGAGGTGACGACGAGGACGAGGGGATATTCGTAGCCGTCGTTCTGAACCCACAGCCCCTTGGGCCACTTCACGGTGCCCGCGACCGTCATCACGCCCATCGCGGCCATCGCGGCCAGGGGTGTGAGCAGCCCGGCTGCCAGGAACAGGCCGGAACCGATCTGGCTTGCTCCCGCGACGAGCGCGGTCAGCCGGCCGCCGCGGAATCCGTCACGGCGGAACTCCTCGGTGCCGCCCGCGAATCCGTTGCCTCCGAGCCGGAAGCTCACCTTCTGCACACCGTGCGCGGCGATGAGCAGCCCCACCGCCAGCCGGAGGATCAACAGTCCAGCGTCCATCGTGTTCCTGCCTGTTCCTTACGTGTTCGTGCTGCGGGTCAGCCGGCGGCGTGGGCGCCGATGACGGCGTGCGCGTAGACCATCCCGAGGCCGTAGGTGCCGCCGTGCTCCTTGACCACGGCGCTGACGGCGTCGTAGGTCTCGGTGCGGGCCCAGTCGCGCTGGAGCTCCAGGAGCACCTGCACCCAGGTGACCGGGACGGCCCCGGCCTGGATCATGCGCTGGACGGCGTGCTCGTGGGCCTGCGGGCTGACACCGCCGGACGCGTCGGTGACGACGTACACCTCGTAGCCCTGGGCGATGGCGGACAGCACGGGCAGGACGACGCAGACCTCGGTCCACAGACCGGCGACGACGAGCTTCTTGCGGCCGGTGGCCTTGACCGCCTCGACGAAGTTCACGTCCTCCCAGGCGTTCATCGTGCTGCGGTCGATGATCTTCTGCTCGGGGAAGACGTCGGCCAACTGCGGCATGATCGGGCCGGAGAAGGACTCGGCGGCCACGGTGCTCAGCACGACCGGCACATCGAACGCCTTCGCGGACTTCGCCAGGCCCACGGTGGAGTTCATGATGGCGGTGCGGTCGCCGCTGCCGGTACCGAAGAACATCTGCGGCTGGTGGTCGATGAACAGCACCGCGCAGTTGTCCGGGGTGAGCAGGTCGGGGCTGGGGGCGGCAGTGACCTCGGCGATGTTGACCATGAGAGTGGAGCCTTTCTGGGTAAGGGGTGGCGCGGACTGCTGCCCGTGCCGTGGAAAAAACCGTCCGGGGGGACGGGGCTTGTGGGTGGTGTCCCGGAAGGGGCGGCTCAAGCGCCGGGCCCCTTCCGGGAGTTCGAGGACCGGATGTCTTCCGGGAGCCCGAGGGCCGGATGTCTTCCGGGAGTTCAGAGGTCGAAGCAGGGGTCGAAGGGCGTGCTCGCGGCCTCCGGGAGCAGGCCGCGCGCGATGCGCCACTGGCGGTGCTGCTCCGACTCGGCGATGGCCTCGCCGAGCGACTCCGCCTGGCGCGCGCCGGTAACAGCCGCCCGGGGGGACGCCTGGTAGCCGCCGAAGTGCGCCACCGGGCTCCAGGCAGGGCTGACGGGGGGAAGTTCCTCGTCGAGTCCCTCGTACTCGGCGGCGGCGTAGACGATCCGGCCGCCCGTCACCGTCAGCAGCGACTCGATGTGGGCGATGTCCGGCTCGGGCACGGTGAAGTAGTCGTCGGACAGCACCGCGAGGTCTCCGTAACAGCCGGGCCGGAGCACGCCCTTGACCTCGTCCTCGCCGGTCAGTGCCGCGCCGGCGCGGGTGAACATCGCCAGCGCCGTCTGCCGGTCGACGCGGTTCGCCGGCGGACGCAACGCGAGATCGCCGACCGAGCGACCGCTGACGAGCCAGTGCAGGGCGACCCAGGGGTTGTAGGAGGAGACGCGGGTGGCGTCGGTGCCGGCGCCCACCGTCAGGCCGCGGTCCAGCATGGCCCGGATCGGCGGGGCGTCCGCGGCGGCGCCGGGGCCGTAGCGTCGTAGAAACGCCTCGCCCTGGAAGGACAGACGGTTCTGCACGGACATCGCGCCGCCGAGGGCGGCGATACGGTCGAGGCTGTCCGCGGAGACGGTCTCGGCGTGATCGAAGAGCCACCGGTTCCCGCACGGGAAGAGCCCATCAGCGGCGAGCTTCTCGAACACCGCGAGGTCGCGGCGGATCGTTTCGTCGTACGTGGCGTGCAGCCGGAACCCCCAGCCGTTCTCCATGAGCAGGCGCACCGCCTTCTCGAACTCCGCCTCGTAGTCGGAGGCGAGTTCCGGGCGCGGCTCGGCGAAGTTCTCGAAATCGGCCGCCGACCAGGTGAGATTCTCACCCGCGCCGTTCAGCCGCAGCCATTCGTCGCCGTCCTCGGGACTGGTCATTTCGATCCAGCGGGCGAGATCGTCGATCTCCTGGCCGGGAGTCTGCGGGAAAAGGTGATAGGCGATGCGCAAGGACAGCTGTCCGGCCTTGGCCAGTTCTACGACGGTGGCGTAGTTGTCGGGGAAGTTCTGGAAACCGCCGGCCGCGTCGATCGCCGAGGTCAGTCCGAATCGGTTCAACTCGCGCAGGAAATGCCGGGTGGAGGTCTTCCGGTCCTCCTGGCTCTCCAGGGTGGGCGCCTTGGCCAGGGTCGAGTAGAGGATGAGGGCGCTGGGAGCGGCCAGCAGCATGCCGGTCGGTTCCCCGTCCCGGCCCCGGACGATCTGGCCGCCCTTGGGGTCGGGCGTGTCCCTGGTGAACCCGGCGGCCCTGAGCGCCGCCCGGTTCAGCACGGCCGACTGGTACAGGTGCAGGACGAACACCGGGGTGTCCGGGGCGGCCGCGTTCAGCTCCGCGACCGTCGGCAGCCGGCGTTCGGCGAACTGCTCGGCCGACCAGCCCCCGACCACCCGCACCCACTGGCCCTTCGGCGTCCGCGCGGCCTGCTCACGCAGCATCGCCAGGCCCTGGCGCAGGCTGCGCACACCGTCCCAGCGCAGTTCCAGTACGTAGTTGAGGCCCCCGCGGATCACGTGCAGATGGGCGTCGTTGAGGCCGGGGACGACCCGTCGTCCGAGCGCGTCGACCACCTTCGTGCCCGGGCCGACGTGGTCGGCCACATCCTTGTCGGCGCCGATGGCCTTGATGACGCCGTCGCGGATGGCCAGCGCCTCCGCGTGCGGGCGGCCCGGGTCACCGGTGTGGATCTTCGCGTTGCGGACGACGAGGTCCGCGGGATGGTCGACGGCATGCGGAACCAGCCCGCCGACGGGCATTGCTGACATCTCCTGAAACTCCCTCTGGGAAAACGATTTCGGTCCAGGTAATGGGCCGGGGCAGGCGGACTTCGGCTCTTCAGCCGTACTCGTCCAGTCGCGCTCGGGTGTCCGACTACTCGAATCGAATTGAGTGAATTCCACCGACGCTCGTCGTGCCCTGGAATGAGGGCAGGCCCTGTGTCTGAGGGGCCGCGGGTTGTTTCGCCATCACGATAGACATGACACGCGCCCGCTCATATCGCGTGAGCGCACAGGACTTTGCCTCACCGTGCACTGACAGCCCCTGCGCTGCTCCGCCTCGGCGGAGACGCGTAGCCAGCCGTGCACCGTCGGGACGGTGGCGGCTCGGGAACTCGCCGTGGGCACCGAGGCCGCCCTGGTCGTCCCCGGGTACGACCTCTCACCCGAGGCTCGCTACCGGGTTGCTGGGCACGCATGCCCAACGCGGGCGCGACGCCGCCCGCGAGAGGCTGGAGGCGGCGAGGCACCGGGTCGTGCCTGTCGGCGGAAGGGGACTTGCCGGAGAACGAACACGGGGCACAGACCCGTCGACCTGTGCGCTGCCGAGCAGCATCGGATGCGCTTTCGGGCAACGAGGCCGCCGCGCGGATACCTAGTGTCACCTGTGCACATACAGGCAGACCGCAGGAGGCGGACCATGACCATCAGCTCGCAACAAGTGAGCAGCCAGCCCCGGCTGCACCAGAAGGGCGCGATCATCCAGGAGTTCGGGACCGTCAAGCAGTTCCCGCTCGGCTTGTCCTACGAAGCCCGGATGTACGCCTGCCAGCGGCTCAACAAAGTGCTGGCCGACACGCAGATCCTCTACGGCCTCTACAAGAAGCACCACTGGCTGATGCGCGGGGCGACCTTCTACCAACTGCACCTGGTGCTGGACAAGCACGCCGGAGAACAGCTCGCACTCGTGGACACCCTCGCCGAACGCGTCCAGACCCTGGGCGGCGTCGCGGTCGGAGACCCCCGGCACGTCGCCGAGATCACCTCGATTCCCCGGCCCCCGGACGGTGTGGAGGAGGTGCCGGCCATGCTGTCCCGACTGCTGGAGGCCCACGAGGCCATCCTCATCGAGGCCCATGACGCGGCGGCCCGCATCGGGGAGTTGGGCGACGACGGCACCAACGACCTGCTGGTCTCACAGGTGATCCGCACCGGCGAACTCCAGGCATGGTTCCTGGCCGAGCATTTGGTCGACACCCCCCTCGTTCGCGCCTGAACCGCCGATGCTCGCGGTGTGGCTCGGCGCGAGCATCACCGCGCATGCCGTGACCCGGCGTCGGTCCGCGGGCGGCCTGACGCGGCGCTGACGATCAGCAATTTCCACTTCATGCGGAGCGAGCCCGACTGCGCGCCGGAACGGCGTGCCCTCGGCGGGGCAGACATGGGCGGCGCCGCGAGCGTCGCACGCCGGCCGGCGCGATGATCAGTCCCAGCTCCCTGGCAAGCACGACTCAAGAGGAGAATTCACCATGAGGAGCAGTCCCGAATCGCCGGGGGAGCGGGCCGAGCCGACAGGCAGACATTTCGAACCGGACCTGCGGCCGATGACCCGCATCAACCTCCACCCCATCGCCTCCCCGATGCCGGTCGGCTTCTTCGCGGTGTCGATCGCCTCCGTCATCGTCGGAAGCCTGCAACTGGGTTTCCTGGGAGACGAGGCTCATCGGGCCGTCGCCCTGACGATCTTCCCGGCCTTTGTCCTGCAACTGGTCGTCAGCATCCTGGCGTTCGGGGCGAGGGACGTGCTCGCGGCGACACTCATGGCGTGTTTCTCCGGAACCTGGCTGGCCAGTTCCCTGGTACTGGCCCTCGATCCGCCGTCGGGCGCGGAAGTGCTCGGCATGCTCAATCTCGTGTTCGCCGTTTTCGCCCTGATGATGGCCACCGTCGCGACCCGCAAGCGTGCGATGTGGGCCGTGCTCTGTGTGGCTGTACCGCGCTTCGCCGTGGCCTCGCTCTTCAACTTCACCGGTGTCGCCTGGATTGGCTACGTTTCCGGCGCCTTCGGACTGCTCCTCGCTGGCGTGGCCATGTACGCCGCGTTCGCTCTCATGCTGGAGGACATGAGGGGCGAGGAGGTTCTGCCCGTGGGGCGTCGGGGCCCGGCGCACGACGCCGTGGAAGGAGACCTGGCAGTACAGCTGCACAACCTCGAACGTCAGGCGGGCGTGCGACGGACGCTGTGAGCCGTTGATCGGATCGACACTTCGACATGACGGCGCGTCTCCACGCCGCATACTTACTGACTTCGGCTCGTCAGGGTGACCTCTGTTGAAGTCCCGCATACCTCTGGGGCGTTGGTTGTATCCCGTGGTGTGTGAGGTATGCGGATGGGGGCGGGCTGACCGCTGCGGGACAGCAGCGCCGGGAAGCGGTGCGGCTGCAGGCGGCTGAGTTGTTCGAGCAGAAGGCCAAGCCGCCGGAGATTGCTCGGCGGCTTCGGGTCAGCCGGAAGACGGCCCATCAGTGGCAGCAACTGTGGCGGAAGGACGCTGTACAGGCCCTGGCCTCGCGCGGCGCGAGTGGATCGCGGTGCCGTCTGTCCGCGCTGTCTGAAGAAGCTGGCCGTCGTAGCCCTCGACCGCCTGGAAACGCTTGTCCGTAATCGACTCAAACGCCTCCAGTACCGACCAGACACCCTCGACGGCTTCATCGCCGGAACCGGCCTCGCCCTGGACATCCCTACATCGCCCTGACCAGCCGAATCAGATAATGCTGTGCAGTCCGCCGGATGGCAGGAGACGCTGATGCAGTGAATCAGGTTCAGGAGATCGTGGGGCTGGTCGGCGGTGTGCTGGGCCACGATGTCATCGGCACCTACCTCCACGGCTCCTCCGTGCTCGGCGGCCTCAGGCCGGCCAGCGATGTGGACGTGCTGGTCGTCTCCCGGCGGCGAATGGACGAGCAGGATCGACGGACACTCCTCGGTGGGCTGCTCCGGATCTCCGGCGACCGAAACAAGGTCCGCCCGGTCGAGGTCACCGTGGTCGTCCAGTCCGAGGTGCGGCCGTGGCGGTACCCGCCGACCGGTGACTTCCTCTACGGCGAGTGGCTGCGTGGCGAGTACGAGGCCGGGGAGGTTCCCCGGCCGGAGCCGATGCCCGATCTGGCGCTGCTGATCACCATGGCGCTGACCGGCGACCACCCCCTCACCGGCCCGCGCCCGGCGCAGGTCCTCGATCCGGTCCCGCAGGCCGACCTGGTCCGGGCGAGCGTGGCGGGAATCCCCGGACTGCTCGACGACCTGGACAGCGACACCCGCAACGTCCTGCTGACCTTCGCCCGCATCTGGACCACGCTCGCCACTGGCCAGATCAAGTCGAAGGACGCCGCCGCCGACTGGGCCCTCGCCCAGCTCCCGCCCGAGCACCGCGCCGCCCTTGAGCACGCCAGGCAGCTCTATCTCAACTGCCCCTACTCCGAGGAGAGCTGGAGCGATGCATTGCAGGCGCAGGTGCGTCCGCATGTTGACCGCGTGCTCGCTGAGATCGACCGGCTGCGCAACCGAACCCCGCGGAGGTGAGGGCCGCTGTCTCAAGTCCCGGGTGTCAACCTCACGGTGGTGCACCTGCGCCCTGCCGAGCCCTCCAGCAGGGAGTGAGCAGCCCGGCGGCGACGACGATGCCCACCGCACGCGACCAGGCTGGTCCAGTGCCCGTCGCAAGGCGCACCTCGGCCCGGCCCTCGGCCAGGTCATGGCGGAGTGAACGCCGCGCCACGGGCGTCTCCCTCGGCCCACCGTCGTCACCCTGAAGCGCCGAACTCAGTAGGGGAGCACCGGCCCACCAGCACGGTCATGGGAGTCTCCGACCTGGCACTGCCGGACCAACTGGTGGAGACTGGCGCGCTCGTGCGTCTCGACGTAAAGCTGTAGGCCGGGGGTTGGCGGGGCGCCATCTGGATGCAACTGCGCTCAGTACGACAAGCGCATGGCCCCGAACGAGGGACGCCCCTTCCACCGATGCGGGCGTTGCGCGGCAGGAGGCGTACCACCCGGCCCCGTGGGCGCGTTGGCTTCGGCATGGATCGCACAGTTACCAGGGGCCGCGTCGTCCTGGCGGGCGAGCGTCGTCGGGAACGCTCGGACGCCCCCGAGGGCCCATCACCGGAACATCCGCCCATCTACGCCGCCTTGATCAGGGAGTGGAAGGCAGGTGGGCGGACGATTCCTGGCGCACGCGAGGAACAGTGGGACACCCCTGCCCCAGTCATCCGGACCACCCATGAGTCGCCGGCCGCCCCCACAGAACCGCCCGACCGCTGGTGGGAGCGCACCGTTGAGCCGGTGGCGGTTCACTGACGCTCGCCGGGCAGGCCACCGCGCGCCGCTGGACCGCCGACCGTGTGCGTGGGTACGGCTTCAGCCCCGGCCACCGCCGTTGCGCAGGGACCTGGCGAACGGTGTTCCGCAGGTGGGGCACCGCCGCTGTGCGTTGACCTTGGAGGCGAGCGACGATGTGAGCACGTGCTGCAGGGCGAGCTCCACGGCGGCGGGTACGAACAGCGTGCCGAGGCCGTCCGGAGGTACCAGCCAGCGCAGCTGTCCCGCGGTCCGGTCCGGCGCGGGCGTCGCGATCCGGGTACCGCGGCCCAGGTACTTCACGCCCTGCCCGACCCAGCGCCCGTCCGGGTCCGGGGGCAGGAAGAAGCCCACGCGGCGGCAGCCGGCGTCGGCGAGTGCGGGGCCGGGCGCCTGCGGAATGCCGAGCAGGGCGTCCAGGGCGAGCACGCCCAGGTCCTCGGACACGCTCAGTACGTCCCAGAAGCGCCCGCAGGCCAGAACCGCGACTCCGAGGTCGGAGCGCCACTGCCGCTTGCACTCCCGCGGGTCACGGGCAGCGGCGGCCAGCCACTCCCTGGCCTGCCGGGCGGGGTCTCTCATGGCGCGCCTCCGGTATCCGTCAGCCCTGTGAACAGGGCGCACTTCCCCCTGGCTGCCAGGCCTGCCGGACATGGGAGGTTCATGTTGGTAGATATTTCTATTCTGCGGAAGGGGTGGCGAACCATGGCGAACGCTGCCGAAATGTTTCTCTTGGAAGCGGATGCGGCCCAGCTCTCGAACGTTGCTCGACCATGACCCCTGCCGCCTTGCGGTCCCGGTTCAAGAAGGCCTGGCACACCGCCCGTCGTACGGCACGGGCCGCCGCGCGATGGCGGCCCCTGCGCCGGGACCCGCTCACACCCCTCGTGGAGACGGCACGGCGCCTTGACTACGGCTCCGGGTGCGTGACGGAGAACGAAACTGACGGGACGTAAGACGGCGGCGCGAGCCGTGCCGCCGACACGTGACACGTCAGATGGCGAGCACACGTACGAACGCGCCCCATGCGGATTCGTCGGAGGGCCCCGGCCCGAGTGACTGGGAAGGGCCGGACAGCGAACCGCTGCCCGCGGTTACGTCCTCGGTGTGGTGGGGGAGACCTGGGCGGCCGCCCCGCGGCCGGCGCCAGTCAGATCCGCCCGCGCCCTCGCACCGAGCCGGAGGTCCCGTCAATCGGTCCGGGTGGGCAGGCTCCGCGCCAGGGTGGGGATCATCACCGTCGCAGGGAGGAGGTGCAGCCCGAGGAGGGCGGTGATGGTGGCGGTGTTTGCCCCGGAGAGCAGGGGAGGGACCAACGAGATCGCCGTCAGCGACACTGCCGTCCAGACGAATCGCTGGGCGGGGCGAGCGCTCCACCGCAGAAGAGCAACGGCAATCACGATGCCCACGACCGAGAAGAAGCCGGTCACCACGGCGAACCCCGACAACGGGATCGCCTCCCCACCATCAGGGACCTGGAAGTCGACGCCGACGGCCTGCGCAAGCGCCGCGGCGAGGGTCGTGACCACCATCGCCGCGAGCGCGGCAACACAGCCGGTGCCGGCGAGCCCGCGGAGTCGGTGAGCGCGGCCGCTCCGGTCCGATGCCGGGCCCGCGACGACCCCGGTGTCATGCATGCCGTTCATATCGCTCCTCCAACCTTCGGTAACTGGCGTACGGGGTGAGTCGACTGACATACGACGGTCAGGGCCCGGGGAACGACGATGCGCACCCCCGCCGTGTGACGGCCGGGGCTGCGCAGGGCGCGGACGCCGACGGCGCGGAGCCAGAACCGGCGTCGCGTCCGAGGACCGGCCCGGCCTCGCCGTCGCACAACTCCGGCTGCACCAGCCCGCGGGTGACGACGCCCAACGCGTCGCACCGCTCCGCCGCGACCAACGCGACACACGCGCCACCGCGCAGCGCGAGCGTCCGTACCGGGACTACTCCGTACCGGGTCTACTCCGTGCCGTCCGCCGGCAGCCGCTCCGGCAGCCCGAGCCGAGGGAACCGGTCGTCGTGGAAGATGACGATCTCGGTGATTGCCCCGCCGGTGATGCGCAGGACGTCGATGGTCAGCGGCAGGTACGCGCCTTCCGGCTGCCGCCAGAGGTAGAAGGCGATGGCAGGCTGCCGGTTCACGGAGGTGGGGACGGCGCGCAGGCCCTTCATGCCCTCGAAGCCGCTCTCGACCCAGTCCTTCACCACGGTGTCCCGGCCGACGTGCAGGCCCGGCGTGGGCGGCATCGAGCAGCGCACGTCGTGCCGCAGCATTGCGGCGAGCCTGCCGATGTCCGTGGCCACGCTGGCGTCGGTGAAGCGGCGCACCAGCTCGCGTGTCCCGGCGTCCTGATCGCCGCCGGTCCAGTCCTGCCGCTCGGCGGGCAGGTGCTCCCGCATGCCGGCGCGGGCCCGCTGCAGCGCGCTGTTCACGGAGTTGACGGAGTCCCCGAGGATCTCCGCGACGTCCTTCGCCGGCCAGCCGAGCACATCCCGCAGGATCAGCACGGCCCGCGGACGCGGCGCGAGGTGCTGGACCGCGACCAGGTACGCCAGCTCGATCGTCTCCCGCGCGACGGCGACGGTCTCCGGCTCGTCCGCGTCGCCCGCGGGCAGCTCGTCGAGCAACCGGTCCGGGTAGGGCTGCAGCCACGGCACCTCGCCGCCGGACGCAGGCTCCGGGCGGCACTTGGCGAGCAGGTCCAGGCAGGCGTTGGTGGCGATCCGGTACAGCCAGGCCCGGAACGTCGACCGCCCCTCGAAGGTCTCCCGCCGCCGCCAGGCACGCAGAAACGTCTCCTGCACCGTGTCCTCGGCGTCCTCGAACGACCCGAGCATCCGGTAGCAGTGCACATGCAGCTCCCGCCGATGCTGCTCCGCCAGCCCCGAGAACGCCGACTCGTCGACCTCGCCCAGCCCGCTCACGCCCAGCTCCTCCAGCCGCGTGTCCGCACTCATCACGTCATCCTTCCGCCTCGCCGTGTCCCGTCGTAGGTGTGACGGGTGTGGGCACGAAAACTCATCACTCGGTCCATCGGCCGGTCGGCATGGCGGAGCGCTTCGCATCCTTGGTGGGTCGGGTTCTCGACGTGGAGTGCTGACGGCAGAAGCCATGGATTGCGGGACACAGATCGAGCAAAGCCTTCTGGACCCGATGGGAACCGTGCCGATCGCAGGTGCGCAGCCGGATCCGGTCTCAGACGTCCCCTGCTTGCCCGGAGGCCAGACCCGCGCGGCACCCGCCAGCCTCTATCCGAGCCGGAGCATCGCCTCGGCGACCTCGCCGACGGCCGCACCGGGGATCGCGGTGGCGGCCTCCTTGAGGACGAGCAACCGTGCCCCGGGGATCTCGCGCGTGATTGCCTCGCCGTTACCGACGGGGAAGAACCGGTCGCGGCGGCCGTGGACGACGAGCGTGGGCACCTTGATCTCGGGCAGGCGCTCGCGCCAGCGGGGTTTGCAGTCGAGCCTGGAAAACACCAGGCCGATCTGGTTGGCCAGCTGTACCGCGGCTGCGGTGCCGGGCGTGCGGTCCCAGATGCGCCCAGCGATTGCGCGCGCGGCGACGGGGTCGTCGCCGCGGATCTCGGCGCCGCCGGCGGCGAACTCCGCCACCGCCTCGCGGTCGGTCCAATCGGGCTTCGGACGTGCGAACAGCCGGCGCATCATCGCCTGGTCATGGCCGGGGAGGTCATCGTCGGGCGGGCCAGGGGCAACCGGGCGGGTGCCGACCAGGGTGAGCGCCGAGAACGCGCCCGGATGGTCGAGCACGGCCACCTGGGCGACCATCCCGCCGACGCCGATCCCCGCGAGGTGCGCAGACCCGCCGCCGAGCGCGTCAGCAAGGGCCGCCGCGTCGGCGGCGAGGTCGCGCAGTGTGTAGGCGGGCGCCTCCGGATCCGCCGTCGTCGACTCTCCGCTGTCGCGCAGGTCGTAGCGCACCACATGGCGCCCACCGGCAGCGAGGCGCTCGCACAGCGCGTCGGGCCAGGAGAGCATCGTCGTCCCGCCCGCGAGCAGGACAAGTGGCGCGTCGTCGTCACCGAACGACTCGATGCCCAAGACGACCCCATTGACCTCGACCGTGGTCATCGGATCACCCCAGAACGTCGCAGGTCAGGTACGCCGCGGTCGATTCCGGGATCACGTTCTGCCGCACCGGCATGCGCGGCGCGTCGCCGGTGAACAGTGGTGCCCCGGCGCCCAGCGTCAGCGCGTCGACCAGCCCCGGCCTCCGGCGCCGAGCCGACCGCGGCTCCGCCGCCCACGAGGTTGACGTCGAGGTGCCCGCCGCTGCCCGACGCCGCCGCCTCGGCTCGCTCACGCGCGGCGGTGACGGCGCCGGGCGGACGGGTCGTGACGAACGTCCAGTCGAGTTTGATTGTCCGCACTGATTCCGGCGGCCTACTCGTCACGACGACGACCGCGGCCTCGCCGACCTCGACGACGCCGTAGCCGGACGCGTCGTCCCAGCCTCCCGGCCCGACGACCACGTCGAAGAGGCGGCGGCCGCGGACGACGGCGCCCGAGCGGGCGGTCCCCTCGCGCAGAACACGGCGGCCGTCGGGGTCGCCAGAAGTGTCAGCCATGATTCGACTCATGCCAGGTAGACCCGATCCGCCACCCAAACTCATCGCTCACGCATGAAGCCGCAGGCCCGTGAACGTCTTCACCCACACTCGCTCGGCCCCCAATACCCCACCACACCGGGCGATGCCCAGCTCACAGCCTCCTGCAACACGCTTGGGCGGCATGCGAGAGAGCAGGACGTCGTGAAGTAGTCCCAGTGCGGCACGAGCAGGCATACCGCACACTTCCTGGGGTGATCGTTGTGCAGCCCGTCCTGGAGATCTACGCCTGTGATGGCTTCACCCTCTGGCCTGTCGCCGAGTCCGCGCCGTACGACTTCCTGCCGCTCGGCGGCGCACTTGATCCTGCCGAGGTCGGCACAGCGGTGATGCGCATCGCCGACTGCAACAACACCGACCTTGCGGACGACGGTCGCCCACCGCGGCCCGCCGACCCGCTCGGGGGTTTCCTGAACGGGCTGCTGACCATGGACGACCTCTTCGCGCCCGGAGGGCTGCGGATCACCGACACTGCTACCGGCACCGCGCTGGTCCCGGGCTGCTGCAAAGGGCTGGACGAGAGGCGTGACTGGCTTGAGGTCGTCGAAGGCGATGGCTGGGCCTCGTTCGGTCACGACCCCTCTCCTCTTGCTGAACGTCACGGCGACGTCGTCCGATTGACCGTCGACGCCGAGCAGGCCAACAGCCCGGTGATCGAGCTGTCCGTGACCGACCTGCGTCGACTGCTCGACGACGCTGAGCGCGACCTGATCGACTTCCTCCAACTGGCCGCCGCCTGGGCCGCTCGGCACCTGCCGGATGACGCCGCTCCTGTCACCTCCGCCCTCGGCCGCGCTCTGGACCTGCCGGCACCGGTGCTGTGGGCAGGCACGCGGAGGGGGTGACGGCAAATGCAGACGTGGCATCCGCGCTGGAGCGACGGTGTGCTGTGCACGACCCGGAGGTCGAGTCTGCTGAAATACGGGCCGCTCTACGCTGAGCCCCGTCCGCACTATCTGGGAGCGTCATGACAAGTAGGTTCACTGAGTTGGTCGTTGACTGCCACGATCCGGAGCGGCTCGCAGCCTTCTGGTGCGAGGTCCTGGACTTCAAAGTGATCGACCGGAGCAAGGACAAGGTCGAGATCGGCTCCTGGGTGCCGACCGTCGAGGACGTTCGGGCCCGCCAGATGCCGCCCGCCCTGCTGTTCGTCCAGGTGCCCGAGGGCAAGACCGTGAAGAAGAACCGGCTTCACCTCGACGTCAGCCCGATCGACAGCAGCACCGAGGAAGAGGTGGCCAGATTGCTCGGCCTCGGCGCCACCAACACGGACGTGGGCCAGGGACCAGACCGAAACTGGGTCGTCATGGCTGATCCGAACGCTTCTAACTAGCAGTTCTGGAAGGTACACCAGGTCAGAGGGCATGGGGAAGCCCCGCCCATGCGCCACGGGGGGACGTACGCACAGACGGGGCAGCCGACACGCTGAGCCCTACTTGGGCCGTCCTCAGCGGGTCGGGGTCACTCAGCAGCGACGCACGCGGAACACGTCACGGCGCGCTGCCACTCGGTCAGTTCGCCGGTCGCGCCACACACCGGCTTTCCCTCGCTGAGTTTGTGAACGGTCAGCACGTCTTCCCCGACCGTGCCCGTCACCTCTTGGGTAGGGGCCAACAGGTAGGCGTCTTCCTGCTTCGTCGTCACTGCCACTCTCCGGGCTCGAATCGATAGGGCCGAGTGATGCGCGCCCGGTAGTCCAGATGTCCGGGGTTGCTCTTGAGATGACCAACGGCCCAATTCGAGCCGTCCTCAGGGTTCTCGCTTGCGTCGCTGATCTCGCTGCACGCCTTGCACTCCATGCTGTGCCTGAGCGGTTCGGCGTCGGGTCGGTCGTCCGCAGTCAGCGTGTGCTCACGGAATCGGTACGTTGCGCGCGTCATGCCGTCCCCCTGGTCTCGCAGCGACGGCAGTTCGGCACTCGACATGGAGGCAGCGAGCGGGGCGGAAACGCGATGACGCCGGACGCCGGGTCAAGCGCGCCGCCGTACTGAGTCCACCAGTCGCCCTCAGACCGCCCTTCCGAGCCTTCCACAAGGCTGACTAGCTCAGGGGCCGGTAAGGCGCGCATGCGGCGATTCGGCCGTGTCGTGGGTGACATCATCCGACCGACGCCCCCTCAGCCTTCCAATGCCTGACGCGCGAAAGCTTCGGTTCGTCGTGCGGGTGATTGTTGATCTCAATCAACACGTCACGGTCGCTGGTCTCCTGCCACTGCTTGGCCAGCGCCGCGCAGACGTCGCAGTCAGGCGCTGGAGTGGCCCGAATCTCCGGGTACCGGCCCGAAACGATCTCCCTCAGAGGCTCCGTCCGCTGGCGACTTTCAGGGAGTCTGCCTGTAGCTTTGGGCACTGTCGTCAACCCCTTACCGGTTGGTGGCCGCGCCCCTGGATCACCGTGCATGTGGTCCGGGGGCTTTGCGTTGCGTCTGTCAACTCAACCGATTTCGCGTACCCATAGGGCAGTTGACCAGCGTTGACTAGGCTGAGAGTCAACAGTCCACACTGCACGGGCGGCGGCATGAACGACTTCGGGACCGAGGTACGGGCAGCACTCAAGGCGCAGGGCAAGAGCCTGAGAGGTACTGCCAAGGAGTTGCATTACGACGTTTCGTATCTGAGCCGGGTAATTAACGGGAAACAAGCAGCTTCTCCCGAACTGATTCAAGCAGTTAACGAATACCTCGGCCTATCGCTCAGCGCTGAGGACGGCAAGCCACATGACGACGAAATGGACGCTTGGGAACTTGCCCGGCGGGTACAAGCCAGCGACGCAGGAATCGCCACACTCGAACGACTTGAACACGCCTTTGATCATTTGGCCATGTCGTACCCCAAGTCTGACCCTGCGGACTTGCTTCGGAAGGTACGGAAGCACTCCGCTTACGTGGTCAAGTTGTTGGACGGGAAAAAGACGCTGTCCGAACACAGGCGCTTGCTGGTTGTCGGCGGGTGGCTGTCTCTCTTGGGTGCAACTGTCCACATTGATCTGATGCAAGATGATGCGGCTACGGCTCGCCTGGAGACTGCTGCCACTCTCGCCAGAGAAGCAGGACAGCGCGAAATTGAAGCATGGTGCTACGAAACCGAGGCTTGGCGCGTGCTCACTGACGGCGATTACGTTCAGGCTGTAGAACTGTCTCGTACGGCGCAGGACATCGCTCCGGCCGGTACCTCCGCGCTGATTCAGGCGACAGCACAAGAGGGCAGAGCGCATGCAAGGCTGGGCGAAAGCAAAGAGACCTACTCGGCCATCAAGCGAGTACAGGAAATGTCTTCCGCACTCGGCGCGCCGGATACACCAGAACATCACTACCGATACGACCCCGCTAAATCGCTGTCCTATACAGCGACAACCCTTGCTTGGCTCGGGGATGCGGCAGCAGAACCCTACGCGCGGGAAGTGATCGCACGGCTTAGCCCCAGCGATGACGTGACTAGATGGCCCCGGCGAGTAGCTTCAGCGAATATCGACTTGGCTTTAATTCTCCTCGAAAACAACCGACTCGATGAAGCCTGCGACGCTGCCCAGAAAGCCATACTGTCCGGCAAGGTCGTGCCCTCGAATCACTGGCGTGCGCTGGAAGTTGTCAAGGTTGTTGAATCCAAGCAACTGCCAGAGAGCGCGGACCTGCGAGAGGCTTACCAGGGTCTCAAGGCCATTGAGCGTTAGCGGCAGCCGTAGCCGAACGGGCGATCCCACTGGCACCTGACACGCTGTCAGATAGTCATGCACGAGGGCGCATCATTCTCGACCGATTGCAGGAATGCGTGGACGTGCCGGAATTCGCTGCCCTACTCGCCGAGCACCCGGCAGCATAACTATCACCTTGGAGTGCGCTCATGGACGAATCCACTCTCGCACTGATTGCCATCGTCATTTCTGTCCTGACTGCGGTGGGGACATTCATTTACACTCACCAGCAGATGAAAGCGGCCAAGAAGGCTAACGCGCTAACAGAACAGGCGCAGCGTGAACAAGTCCAACCGTACGTGATTGCGGATATCAGGGAGAGAGTTCCAGGGTCGCAGTTGTTGTGCTTTTTCATTGAGAACAGCGGCCCAACGGTGGCGCGTGACGTACAGCTAACGGTTGATCCACCCCTGCAATCCGCTCTCGGAGATGAGACGGCAGCCAAACTCAACGCAGCGGTGACCCGAAAGATTTCTGTGCTGCCACCTAAGCGGCAATTGATGTACCTCATGGATGTTAGTCACAAGCTGTTCGAGTCAGACCTACCGCGAATCTATACGGTAGTGGTCAACTGTTCTGGACCATTCGGTCCCGTTGAGACCTTGACATACACCATCGATCTGGACGCGCTGAAACATGGGCTCTTGAATCGTGAATCCTTGGAGTGGAGCACGCACGTACTAGCTGAGGAATCGAAGAAGGCGAGGAAGGCGCAAGAGAAGCAAGCTGACGCCATGGGACGGCTCTTCCGGACAGTTTCCGAAGAGATTGAAGCTAGGCGATCAGATGGTCATGAACCCCCGGAGATTGAACCGCCTACGCCCTGAGCCTCAGGCAGCTTAAAAACACAGCAAGCCCCGTACTGGCCACCAGGAAGGCAGCGGGTACGGGCCAATTGAGATTCGTTGCTTGCGAGGTGAAAATGGGCGTTTCCGAGAAGACCCGGAAGATTCTGTGGGTTCAGGCTGGTGGCCTCTGCGCCATCTGCAAAGAGCAGGTGGTCACACCTGGGACTGCATCGGATGACCCTTCTGTATTTGGCGAGGAAGCGCACATCGTTGCACGCTCAGGTGGTGGCCCCCGGGCAGGAGGACTCACAGAGGATCTGATCAACCATCACACGAATCTCATTCTCTTGTGCAGCAAGGATCACAAACGGGTGGATGATCAGCCAAACCACTTCACTGTAGAGCGGCTCCGGCTAATCAAATCGGAGCACGAAACGTGGGTGCGTTCCAGGGTGGGAGCCGACGAAACCCGCTTGAGGCTGGTGCCTGATCCGTTGTTTCCTCAGCCCAAGGTGTTGCAGCTAATTACGCGTGGAAACCCGCTCTGGAACATGGTCAGAGAAAGTGTCACGTTTGAGTACGCCATGCCGGACCATCTGAATGACGACGATGAAGACCTGATCATCGAATTCATGGATCTGTTGCGTGATTACCTTGACATAGCCGGAGAACTAGTAAGCGTCCGAGAGAATCGGGACGCAGAGAAGACCGTTCAGCAGTACATCAGCCGCCTAGCTGAGCGCGAATTCTTGGTGGGTGCCTTTGTCCGCCACATGCTTTTGACGGGTGGGAGCGCTGAGAGTCCAACCCCATGGCCCATGCTCAGAGTCGAAGTGCAGCCAGCAACGTTGGCAGAGGTCACAGACGAGAATGGCACCCCTTATCCCCGGCAGGCCGGTACCTGAGTGCAGGGTTCGCCCCGCGCAAACGCTCTGAGTTGCGGCGCTAGCTTTTTCCCTCCCTGCCGGTCAATATCTGACGGGGAAGGGGGTCATCCCCCAGGGGGTAGGACTCAGCGGAGATCAGTACGGCGGAACGTCATTCGGCTGGGCTTCACGTTCTCGGCTGCCCAACCACCAGGCTGGTTCTTCGCGGTCTCGCTGTCATGGCATGGCTTACACAGCGGCCTCAAGTACTTTGCTGCGTCAGGCATTGCCTCACCTCTAGCCAGCAAATCCTTACGACTCAGCGGCCAATGGTCCGCGACGTTCGCTTGCCGACCGCACAGCACACACCATGGATTCGCGTACAGGTAAACCTTTCGCTTTCGTTGCCATCCGACGTCATAGCCGCGCTTGCCCGCTGATCCTCGCTGTGCATCGCGCTGCCTCCTGTGTTCAGCACAGGGGCCACCGTCAGTGAGTTCGCTACATCCTGGTTGGGAGCATGGCTTCTTGGGCTTACGGGGCATGGGCTAGTCCTAGAGGTCCGTGTGCCGGGGTATGGCGGCAGCAAAGGGAGGCACCCCCACGCGTACACTCCATAAGTGCTGGCCATCGGCGGTATGGCCCTCAGGCCGGCGGTGGGGGGCAGGTTGCGTAAGGGAAGGGCCGCGCGACTGCATGACATGCGATCACGGCAGACTGGCGGGACGATGGCTCTAAACGTCACCAGGTCCGTGGAGGCGGCGAATGCGAGCGAACATGATGCTCTGCAATGCGGCGGAGAGGTTGGATAACGGATTAATGAACATGGAAGGCGCGGGGCGGAGCGTATTTCCTTCACCAACTCCCGAAAGCGCATTAGCTATCAAGCTAGAGATTCCATGGAGTATGGCGAACACGCCACTTCAAATGGAGCTCGACCTAGTCAACGCAGACGGGCGCAAACTTGGCGGAGTGACTGGAGAATACGACGGAGCTAACCCGTTGCCTGAAACCCCGCCGGGTGTCCCGCTTGACTCCACACTCGTCGTACCGCTTCCTTCTTTTTCGTTGGTGCCGGGCCGATACGCTTGGCAACTCAAAATCAGCGATGAACATCCAGAGGGCGGCTACCTCGGTTTCACCGTCCGTTAGGGCCATGCTGGCATCAGAGAAACACGGCCCTTGGTGTGCTCAGGTGTTCCGCTTCCATGCCCGGTAGCAGACGAGACACATTGACTTCCGATATCCCGGGGAATCCGGCCGGGAAACGCCCCGGGCAATGAGCTGAGAACGCGTCAGCGGATAGAAACAGCTCACATCCGCTGCCACACCTAGACCGTCCTCAGTACACAGCTCACAGAACGGGCTATCAGCCATAACGGTCAGCCCACATCTGCCGCAGCACGTCTAGCGGAATGGTTGGGGGAATCAGCGGGTTGCCCTCGGCG
This sequence comes from Streptomyces sp. NPDC079141, assembly GCF_040686775.1. NCBI lineage: Bacteria > Bacillati > Actinomycetota > Actinomycetes > Kitasatosporales > Streptomycetaceae > Streptomyces > Streptomyces sp. NPDC079141. Next base: position 281,624 of record NZ_JBFBLP010000009.1, read on the forward strand.
TCATAGTGCGTGAGGTCAATCAGGGTGCCCCGCTGACGAACCGTGCCCCGGGTTACCGGCGCTGCACCAGGCTGAGGGAAGACCACATCAGCGGCGGTGTGCGTGTCGGCAAAGCACGGGGCTCCGTTCCCGTCCCGGGGACAAACCAGGTAAGCAGGCTGGCCGTTAAAGTCCGGCCCCGGGTCGAGTAGGTCATGTGCCATTACTCGGCAACGTGATTCGGTGTGGACGCGGCTTGATCCTTTTCGCGTCCAGGCCGGCCGACTGTTTGTCAGCCCGGAGTGCGGGTGGCCTCGTCGACGGCGGCCAACATGTTCTCGAACTGTCCCATCAGCATCCTGTCGATCACAGGACCGGTCAGGCTTCCCATCGGGCCGCCCCTCGGCACGTACCACAGGGCTTCGGCGTAGTCGCGGGTTGAGCGGGTTGTCCGGATGTGGGCCTGGAACGTAGGGCAGACACGAGCTTCCAAGATCATGTGGGTGTCGAGTCCAGTGATCCCTACGGAAGTCCGTGCCTGCCGTCGTATCTTCTCCGATCCCGCCTGTCCTTGACCAACTCTGCTATCAACCTGAGGCCGCCGAGGACGAACTGCCCGGACTGCTGGCCCGGTTGGCCGAGGTTCCCGACCCCCGTAAGCCGCGCGGCTTGCGCCATAGCCTGGTGTACGTGCTGGCACTGGCGGCCTGCGCGGTGCTGACCGGCGCGACCTCTCTGCTGGCGATCAGCGAGTGGGCCGCCGATGCGCCACCGGCGGTCCTGGACCGTCTCGGCGCACGCCGCTGCCCGCTGAGCGGCACCCTGCCGGTGCCTTGCGAGACGACCATCCGCCGCACCCTCGCCCGCCTCGATGCCGATGCACTCGACCGGGCGGTGGGCGCCTGGCTGGCCGACCGCCGCATCCAACCCGGCCCAAGGGCCCGGCGGGCGGTGGCAGTGGACGGCAAGAGCCTGCGCGGTGCCGCCAGGGCCGGCGGCCGCAAAATCCATCTGCTGGCCGCACTCGACCACACCAGCCGCCTGGTCCTCGCCCAGTTGGACGTCGGGGACAAGACGAACGAGATCACCTGCTTCCAACCCCTGCTGGACGCCCTCGCCGACCTTGCCGACACCGTGGTGACCAGCGACGCCATGCACACTCAGCGCGAGCACGCCGAGTACCTCGCCAGCCGCGACGCCCACTACATCGTGATCGTCAAAGGGAATCAGAAGAAGCTCCGCAAGCAGCTCAGGGCCCTTCCCTGGCAGCAGATCCCGCTCCAGAGCCGCACCCGCGAGAACGGTCACGGCCGCGGCGAGATCCGCCGCATCAAGGTGTGCACGGTGAACAACCTGCTCTTCCCCGGCGCCCGCCAGGCCATCCAGCTCAAGCGGCGGCGCGTGAACCGCAAGAACGGCAAGGTCAGCATCAAGACCGTCTACGCGGTCACCAGCCTGAGCGCCGGGCAGGCCACACCCACTCAGCTCGGGAACATGATCCGCTCGCACTGGCAGATCGAGGCCCTGCACCACGTGAGGGACACCACCTTCGCCGAGGACGCCTCACAGCTTCGGACCGGCAGCGCGCCCCGGACCATGGCGACCTGGCGCAACCTCGCCATCGGCGCCTTACGCATCGCCGGCACCCACAACATCGCCGCTGCACTCCGTGCCAACTCCCGCGACCCGAAACGCCCGCTCGCTCTCCTCGGCCTCCCGTGATCACGAACCGGACGTCACACGACTGAGCCGAGGCTCTGCCAGGTCGCGGCGCCCGAAGTGGGCGAGCGCCACGTCGAGCGGCGCTTGCGGATCAGGGCTCAGGGGCAGGCGTTGTCCGAAAAGATCTCGATCTTCAGGACGACTGTGCGCCGCTGCTGATCTGCTGGGTGAGCTTGAGCAGTTCTTCGACGTGGTAGATCTCGGTGATCTTGCCGTCGGCAATGCGCATGATGTCCTGGCCGTTGATGTCGACCGGGTTGCCACTGGCGGGGAACCCGAAGGCGTCTCCGGTGTGGGTCGCGGTCATCCGCCAGTGGAGGACCACCCAGCCGCCGGGAAGCTCTTGCTGGAACAGGATCCGGTGCTGCGTGTCGGTGAACCCGTCGCGGACCGCGGCGATCGACGCTCGCATGCCGTCGATGCCCGAGGCGGCGTCGGCAGCGGGGTTGTGGTCGATCACATCCGGGGCGAACACCTCGTCCGCCCCGGCGACGTTGCCCGTGTCGTAGAGCTCCAGCTCGCGCGCGGCGACCCGCAACGCGGTGCTCGTCGCCGAGCGCACCATCTCGCTTGCGGTGTTGGCCGTAGTGATCGCGGTCATGAGGTCCTCCTAGGTGTCTGGTGCGGCCTGTCCCAGCTACAGTTCCCTAAGGGAACCAGTTCCCTCAAATGAACTAATGGGGAGAGCATGAGTGATCTGGAGCACCCTCTGCCGGAATGTCCGATCGCCCGGTTCCTGACCGTGCTGGACGGGCCCTGGGCGACGCTGATCGTGCGGGAGCTGCTGACCGGCCCGAAACGCTTCACCGAGTTGCGCGCCGCGCTACCGGGGATCAGCCCCAAGACCCTGTCCTCACGGCTGCGGCGATTCGTGCTCACCGGGCTGGTCACCCGCACCGCCTACCCGGAGATCCCACCCCGGGTGGAGTACGAGCTCACCCCGGAAGGCGCACGACTTCAGGTCGTCTTCGATGCCATGGCCGCCTGGGCCGAACAAGACCTTCCTCGCACCGGCTCCTTCCGCGTCACAGACCGGTGACCCGAAACGCCCGCTCGCGCTCTTCGGCCTCCCGTAATCACGAACCGGACATCACACGACTATGCCGAAGCCCTGGCACGTACCAGTAGTCGAATGTGATGGCTGTCCCGTCACCGTCGGGTTCGAGGGTGACCCTGGCCGCAGCATGCTTCATCGGCACGAGGGCCGATGGCTGGTTCTCCGTGGCGAGCATGCGGCCCTCCTCCCATGCGGTAACCGTTTCGACCATCGAGCCGACCGGTTTCAGATCAACCTGGCGGCGAGCACCCACACCTCGGACCTGATCGCCGATGGCCTGAGAGCTCTTGAGCCCGCTCCAGATGCCCGCCAGGTTCGGGAAATCTGCGAGTACTGCCCAGACGGAAACAGGTGACGCGGCTGTTCGCCGCCGAGCTCTGAGGTGACGCTCTGCCATGATGACTGCCTTCAGGTCGGTTCGTGGCAAATGAATCCTATTGCGCTGGTGTATGAGGAATAGTCAGCACTTTATGGATCGGCGTGTCACGCGGCGTGAGCGTCACGTCCTGATTCGTCGGCTCGCTCGCCGAGATTGCCATTCTCGAACGGGGCGCCGACGCGGTCAGAGCGAGCGGTGTGCACCGATGATCGCGCGCCAGCGCGCCTGGGCGGATTCAACGAGCTCGACCGCCGTCGCGAGGGCCACGGCCGGGCTGGCAGTGCCGCGGGTGACCTTGGTGCGGAGCTGACGTGGAGAACGTCGACTGATGGAGTTCGTGGGGCGCAGGCGGATCCAGGCCTCTGCCGGGAAGCCGCACAGCACCGGCAGCCCCTCAGCGTCGTCGGTGATCTCCGCGACGGCGTTGGGGAACATGGCGCCGTAGGCGCGCGCAAACGCCTTGGTCGCCATCGCGGCGTGGACGCGGTGTTCGGCGTTGACGTCACCACTCGCGGCCATCGCGGCGGCCGCCGTTCGCGGCCCGCAGCGCGCTCCGTGACAGCGACGACGCTACGGGCGTTCCTCCCGTAGCGCATCCCGCAGCCGCGTCAGCTCCCGGCGGCGGGCCTGCGCCCGCGCCAGGAGGACTCCCGCAGCGGCGACGAGAGCGGCACCGGCCAGCGCGACCGCCAGCGCCCCGGCCGCCGTGCCGCGTACCGCGGCCAGGGCCGTCCCGGCGGCGCTGGACATCACGGTCACCACCAGCGCGAGCCGGGCGCCGAGCACCCGGTCCCGGGCGAACAGAGGCCGGCGCCGGGACAGAACCCAACCGGCGAAGACGGCCCAGGCCAGGCCGATGGCGATCAACCCCGCAAAAGCGGCCTGGGTACGCGCGGGCAGCGGATCCGGCTCGGTCGCCCACAGCACCGTGATCAGTGCTGCCGCGCACCCTCCCGCCAGGCCGGCGGCCACGTACCGCATCCGGGAGCGCAGCGAGGTCTCCGCCGCCAGCGCGCGCTCCAGTGCCTCGGGCACCTCCCTGTGCACCCCGTGGTTCTGCTCGCTCATGCCTCGTATCCCCTCTTGGTCAGGACGTCTCGCAGCATGCGCCGCGCGCGGTGCAGCCTGCTCTTGACCGTGCCGGGCGGTACGCCCAGTACCTCCGCGCAAGAGGCCAGGGACAGGTCCTGCAGGTGAAACAGGATCAGCACTTCGCGCTCCAGCGGCGGCAGCCAGGAAAGGCCGGCTTCGATCTCCACCGTGGTCAGGACGGCGGCAAGCAGGTCGTCGTCGGCGGCGATGGCGTCGTCCTCCACCGCCGAGGTGTCCAGGGCCGTGTACGCCTGCCGCAGATGGTCGGCCACGGTGCGCCGGGCGATGGTGAACAGCCACGGGGCGAACCGCTCCGGCCGCCGCAGCCGCGGCAGCCCGTGCACCACCGCTACCCACGCCTCCTGAGCGAGGTCATCCGCCAGATGCCCGGATCCCACCATGCCCCGCACATAGCGCCGCAGCGGGGCATGCCAGAGCTGCACCAGCTCGCGGAACGCCTGCCGCTCCCCGAGCTGGCAGCGCACCACCAGCAGCCCAGTGCGTCCGTCTTCGTCCACCGCACCTCCCTGTCCGCGTCACGCGTCACGCGTCACCATGAGAGTCGGTATCCGGGACGGAAAGGTTCACGAGGCCTGGAGCTACCCGGTCAGGCCCTCGTCACTTGCTGAACACGGTCCTCTTCGACTGGAGATCGAGTACGCGGAGCGACCGGCCGAGAGCCGGAGCGCTCCTTTCCTTACGAGGATGTTCCATGTGCGTTGACACGGGCGGCTTGGACGTCGGCGAGATTGTTCTCGGCCCACCGACACACCTCGGTCAGCAGGGGCGACAAGGACTCTCCGAGAGCAGTGAGCGAGTACTCGACGTGGGGCGGTACGACGGGAAACGCGACGCGTCGGACGATCCCGTCGGACTCCAGGGTACGCAGCGTCTGGGTGAGCATCTTCTGGCTGATCCCGCCGATGGCTCGTCGCAGTTCGGCGTGGCGGAGGGTGCGGCCTCGCAGCGCGTAAAGGATCAGCGCGCTCCACTTGTCGGCGATCAGGTCGAGCACCTCCCGTGAGCCGCAGTTCGGGTCGAACACGTCCGGTTCCATCGGGCCCCCCGGGACAGGCACCAAATAGTGCGTACTTCCGTCCAGGACGGTACCCGCCTACGGTCACGTACATCAGTCGCTCAAACGAATCCGGGGACCACATGTCCGGCTTGACCATCCATACGCACACCGGCGGCGAAGCCGGACAGTACGTCAACTCCTACTTGTTGGAGACCGCTCAGGGCGTCGTCGTGGTGGACACGAACCTGCTCAACTCCGTCATCGAGTTGCCAAGACGATCCGGGAAATCGCCGACGCCAAGCGCGCACAGTGGGACCGGTCTACGGTGACCAATGGCCGGCGGTGACTGCCTACCCGACCGTGGAGTTGGCCGATCGTGACCAGGTTGTCCTGGACGGCGTGACGTACACGGCCAGGGAGCTCGGGGCGGCGGAGAGCCACCCTCGACGACGCGGCCAGGGCCGAACTGGAGCCCAAGATCCAGGAATTCCTCCCGGACGCTCCGCTGACCTGGATGATTGGCCTGGGCGCCGACGCTGTGGCCGCTGAACTGGCCGCAGCTGCACAGTGATTTCGTACGAGAGGGAACAAACACATGAAGATCGCGGTATTGGGCACGGGTGAGGTCGGGCGCAGGCTCGCCACCAAGCTCGCCTCCCTGGGTCATGAGGTCACGATGGGCTCCAGGACGGCGGACAACGCCGAAGCCAAGCAGTGGGCCGCGGACAACGGCGGCGCGCACGGCACCTTCGCCGACGCGGCCGGCGCTGCCGACCTGGTGGTGAACGCGACCGGCGGCCTGGTCTCACTGGCCGTTCTGGAAGCCGCAGGTGCCGACAATCTGCGCGGCAAGGTGCTCGTCGACGTGTCCAACGCGCTTGACTTCTCCGACGGGTTCCCACCCAAGGTCGTCACTCCGGACGGCGGCAGCCTCGCCGAGCAACTCCAAAAGGCGTTCCCTGAAACGCGGATCGTCAAGACCCTCAACACGATGAACAACACGGTCATGGTCGAGCCCAGCCGGGTCCCCGGCCACCACAACGTATTTCTCAGCGGCAACGACGAGCACGCCAAGGCTGAGGTGGCAACTCTTCTGCGGTCCTTCGGCTGGGCCTCCGACCAGATCATCGACCTGGGGGATCTGTCCAGCGCCCGCGCGACGGAACTGCTCATGCCGCTGTGGCTGCGGCTGTACGGGGTCCTCGGCCCTGTGGACTTCAACATCTCGGTCGTCACCGCGTAACCCCACGCAGTTCCCGCGTGCACCACAGGGTTTGGGGTCGGCCGAGGACCGATCGCCGCCCAACGCAAGGACGGATCCAAAGCGACTCCCGTCCCCTCGATCGACCGTCAGCGCACCCGTGACGTGAACACGGCCGCGCGCGTTCATGGGATGCGTCGTCTCAATGGGCCCGCGGGGCCCTGTCTCATTCCGCCTTCACGGGCCTCTCCCGTGCCCATCTCGTCGAGTTGATCGAGGAGCCGGCCGCTCTCACGCCTGCTCCATGGCCTGGGTCAGCCAGGCGCCGCCCTGCTCGGTCTCCTCGGCAAGCGTGCCGACTTCCCTCTTGAGTCTCCTGAGTTCGGCGGGTCGTCCTCCCCTTCCATGAAGAGGATCCCCGACTCCGCCACGAGCCCTGGAGCGTTGAGGTCCTCCATCCTCATACGCACACGGCACCGTGGCGCGCCCATCAGGGGAAACACCAGACTTTCGGCCGGAGTGGCATTGACGCACCCGTCTCTCTCACTGAGACCACAGAGGAGCCCGGCACTCGCTCGGAGATCATTTGTGGGACAGCCCTGAGCGGAGGTGCGGGATAACGAGTCCGCTGCCCAGGCAGCCGCCGTCGGCATGGCGACGGTGTTGCCGGCGGCGGCCTTGGCACCGGATTTCTCCCATGCCTTGCGGTCGTCCACGATGAGCACGGCGTCCTTCGCGAATCGAACCGCTTGTGGGGTTGGAACGTCGGCATGGGCCCGAGATGATCGATGATCCGGTCCGCCGCCGACTTCGCTACCCCGAACAGTGGCGCGAGCTGCCGCATGGTCAGGTTCGTTCGCCAGTACGCCGCGACAGGCAAGGCCCGGTCCTCCAGCGGACCAAGATCGTCCCACGGGTGACCAGCAGCCGGCCCGCCTCTCAGCTGCCGCTCAACGGAGACGCCCACGTGGGGTCGTGTCGGGATCTCCTCGTGAGGTGGGCCAGCAGGTGCTCTGCCGCGGTGGAGGCAGTGTCTTGCGGCGCGCCGACCATGGTCAGGGCGGCGACAAGCCTCGCCGATGCTGCTTCTGGCACGTCCGGGTCGGTGAGGAGGGGAAGCAGCAGCAGGAAGCGGGTGGCCGTGTCCTGGACGCCTTCGGCCGCAAGGGAGGGGCTGTCAGCGATCCGGATCAGGTCGCGCCATGTCAGCCCAGTGCCCGAGAAATCTCCTTCCCAGCTGGCGATCTGCTCGACGTGGCTTCTGCCAGGATGGGTGAGGAGGTAGTCGGTGCCGTAGTCGCCATCCAGGTTGCGGTAGATCACTACGGCTCCGGGGCCGCTTTCTGCCGGCACCCTGAATACTGGCCAGCGTTCAGGATCGAAGAGCACCTCGGACAGGGCATCGGCATCGGCGCCGTCCTCACCGAACCACTCCGGAACCGGACGCTCGGCACACCCCCCGTCGCTGCACATCGCCAAGAGGTAGTTCGACCAGAAGCCCGGGTGGACCGCCAGTGACTCGCCCGGCACCAGCGGGCCGACGTCGTATCCCTTGATCAGCATCCGTCGATCCTGTCACCAGCCACTGACACGATCCGATCCGGGATCGGCGAGAGGGCGCCGCCCAGTTACGTAGACGGGCACGCTCACCGCGCCGGCGCGGGCGCTGGCCAGGTCGCACAGGGTCCATTCGTTGTGGGTCTCGGCGAACTGGCCGACGCGGTCGCCCGGCTGGACCCCCACGCGCAACTGTCCGGCGGCGATCTCGCCGACCGCTTCGGCGAGCTGACGGTAGGTGACGGCGTGCCGGATTCCGTCTCGCTGGAGGCGGAGGGCCGTGCGCGGGCCGAAAGCGTGCGCGGCGAGGGTGGACAAACTGGCCGATGGTTGGTGCGTGCGTCGATCCTTTTCACGGTGTGCGGCTTTCTGAGCAGACCGGCCGGGGGCACCGCGTCCCGCGACGCGACGGCCTTCCGGATTGATGCGCTGTGGCACGCGATGACCCCGCGCACAGCCCGGAGTCGGCGCCCGGCCGTGTACCGGAGTGGGGTTCAGACGTCGAGTTCGATGTCGGTGATCGGGTAGGCGACGCAGGAGTGGGTGTAGCCGAACTGCTCGTCGGACAGCCGCAGTCGGGCTTCCTCGGCGGTGTGGACGGTGCCCTTGATGACCCGGACGCGGCACAGGCTGCACTCGCCGGAGCGGCAGGCGGCCTCGGGGCGGATGCCTTCGTCCTCCAGGGCGTCGAGGAGCGGCCGGTCGCGGCGGGTGCGGAAGCTCCGGCCCCGTGCGGTGACGGTGACCTCGGCGTCCGGCGCCGTGTCCGTGGGCCAGTGCTGCTGGGCGGTTGGGTCGGCGGGGGCGCCGTTGGCCTCGAAGCGGATCCGGCGGGGCGGGTGGCCGAGTTCCGCGAGCTGGGTGAGGGCGTACGGGTAGAGGGCCTGGGGCCCGCACACGTACACCATCCGCCCGTCGAGCGGCCCGGCCAGAGTCTTGATCAGACCGGCGGTAAGGAAGCCGGTCGGCCCCGCCCACTGCGGTCCGGGCTCGGCGACGACGTGGTCGACGCGGATGTTCGGACGGTCCGCGGCGAGTGCGTCGAGTTCCTCGCGGAAGAGGATGTCGTCGGCGAAGCGTGAGCCACAGATGAGGTGGAAGCGGCGGTCGAGTCCGCGGTCGACGACGTCGCGGATCATGCTCATCGCCGGCGCGACGCCCGAGCCGCCGGCGAGGAAGACGACATCGTCGCCGTGGAAGAGCGGGTTGTGGTGGAAGGTGCCCATCGGGCCGGTGGTGGTGACGGTGTCGCCGACAGCCACGGTGTCGATCAGGTGGTTGCTGATCCGTCCGCCGGGGACCCGCCGGACGGTCAGGTCCCAGTGTCCGGGGCGGGCGGGGCTGGAGGAGATGGCGTACGGGCGGCTGGTGCCGTCCGTGTACACGGCCACGTACTGACCGGCCAGGAACGGCGGCAGATCGGCGCCGTCGGGACGCCGCAGCCGGAGCGTCACGGTGCTCGGGGTCTCGGTGACCACGGCGGCGACCGTGAGGGACAGCCGCCCGGGGTGGTAGGCGTCCAGGATGCGGCGGGTGGCGGCGGCGTGGTCGGCGGTGTCCGCGGGACGCCGGTCGATCTCCGCCTGGACGTCGTCGTGCCCGTTGAAGAGCGGCGCGAGAGGGTGCTTCACAGGGTGTCTCCTGGAGGGTTCAGGCGGCGATCCGGGCGCGCAGGAGGCGGCGGGCGACGCGGTGGCCGGCCTCAAGGGTGGGCTGGAATCCGCCGAACCCCGCCCAGGAACCGGCCAGATGGAGCCCGGGCACGCCCGGGTCGCGCACGCTGTCGCGGAAGAGCCAGTTCTCGGTGCGGTCCTGGTCGTAGCCGTAGATCGCGCCGCCCGGATGGCCCAGGTAGCGGGCCATCGTCAGTGGAGTGGCGACGTCGACCTCCTCGATCGCGTCACGAATCCGAGGGGCGACGGCCTCGACCCGGTCGAGGAGGCTCTCGGCGTAGGCGAACTTGGCCTTCGCGTACTCGGCCGGCGGGATCTTCTCCCACACGTCGCCGTACTGCAGGGTCATGAGGCTCACGTGGGTGGCCCCGGAGGGGGCGAAGCCGATCGGGGCGAGGTCGTAGGAGGAGACGCAGATGCCGCGGGTGGGCTCCAGGTTGCGCCAGGAGGCGTATGTGCGCTCGTCGTCGAGGTCGGCGTTGACGAAGGTCGTGCTGGTGGTGAAGCCGAGTTCGGCCGGGGCGGCGTCGAGTCCCATGTGCAGGACGAAGCCGGAGACGCCGATGCGGCGGGTGGCGAGGTCGGTGCGGATGCGGTGGGGGACGACGGAGTCGTCGAGCATCCCGTACGTGACGGGCAGCGAGGCGTTCGAGACGACGTCCCGGGCCGAGACCTCTTCGCCGTCGTCGAGGCGCACTCCGACGGCCCGGCCGCGCTCGGTGAGGATCCCGGTGACCGCCGTGTTGAACCGGACCTCGCCGCCCGCGGCGAGGAAGGAGTCGAGGATCGCAGTGGACATCGCCTGTGAACCGCCCCTGACATGCCAGGGCTTGAACTCCAGATACGCGAAGAGCGTCAGCGCGAGGTCCTGGAAGGCGAGCCGGGACGGCGGCTGGCCGAGGTAGGTCCAGTACGTGGCGAGCACCGACTTGATGCCCGGATCGTCGAAGTGCTCGTCGAGGACGTCGGCGAGCGGGCGCAGGCCCTGCCGGAAGAGGACCGGGTCGATCTCGTCGCCCGGCATTCCGCGCATGGCGGCGATCTGCCAGAACGCGACGTCCCGCAGGAGCTGGAAGAACCGCTCGATACGGTCCCGGTTGCCGGGGAACGCCTCCTCCAGCGCGTCGGCGGCCCCGGCCCAGTCGGCCGGCACGGTCACGTCGTGCCGCCCGGGGACGACGGCCCGGTACAGGTCCTCCTCCTGTACGAAGTCGATCCGGTCGGAGACGCCCAGCTTGTCGAACAGGCCCCGCAGGGTGAACCCCTGGCCTTCGAGGCCGACCCCGGACAGCTGGTGCAGGGCGACCTCGAACTCGTACCGGCCGCGTCGGAAGGAGGTGGCGCAGCCGCCGGGGACGTTGTGCCGCTCGACCAGCAGGGTGCGCAGCCCGGCGAGCTGGAGGGTGGTGGCGGCCGTCAGACCGGCGTTGCCGGCCCCGATGACCACGGCGTCGACGTCGGTCATGCCTCGGCCGCCTCCCGCGCGATCCGGTCGAACTGGGCGCCCATCGCGGCGGCGAGCGCTTGGGCTGCGGAGAGCGGCCGGACCATGACGGTGAAGTCGTCGATCTTCCCCTCCTCGTCGAAGTGGAGGAAGTCGCAGCCCTGGATCTGCCGCCCGTCGACGGTGGCGGTGAAGACGAAGGCGTGGTCGCGGCCGTCGGGGTTCGCGATCTCGCGGACGTAGGTGAAGTCCTCGAAGACCCGCATCACCCCGCGCAGGATGGCGGCGGTGATGGCCTTGCCCGGGTACGGCTTGAAGGCGACGGGGCTGGTGAAGACGACGTTCTCGGCGAGGAGCGCCTCGATCGCGGCCTCGTCACGGTCCTCGACAGCCTTGCGGAACGGATGCACGACATCACCTCTAGTCAATTAGTTGATTAGGTGTGTCGGAGATTAGGGTCGAGTGGCGCGGGTTGTCCATCCCTCGGGCGCAGATGATGGCGACGCCGAGATAGTCATATCCATGACTAGTCAACGATGCGATAATCTCACCTCATGGCACTGCGCAACGCGGTGATGGCCGCGCTCCTCGAAGGCGAGGCGTCCGGCTACGACCTGGCCAAGGCCTTCGACGCCTCCGTCGCGAACTTCTGGATGGCCGCCCCTCAGCAGCTCTACCGGGAGCTCGACCGCATGGAGCGCGAGGGGCTCATCACCGCACGCGTCGTCGAGCAGGAGCGCAGGCCGAACAAGCGGCTCTTCTCGCTCACCGAAGCCGGCATGTCAGCCGTGCGCGCCTACGTCGCCGAACCGCCGGGCAAGCCGACGATCATCCGCGACGAGCTCCTGGTCAAGGTGCAGTGCGCGGACGTCGGCGACATCGAGGCCGTACGAGCGGCGATCACCGAACGCATGGAATGGGCCGCCGCCAAGCTCGCCCGGTACGAACGACTCAAGGAGCGCCTCCTGAAGGGGCGCACGGAGGACGAGTACTGCGCACAGGCCGAACGGATCGGTCCGTACCTGACACTGCTGCGCGGCATGGCGTTCGAGCGGGAGAACATGCAGTGGGGTGAGGCTGCGCTTCGCGTACTCGAACGTCGTACTACGGCAACCCGTGATCACTAAGGGGTGTCCCGTGATCCCTGGTCAGGAGTCGCGGGGCACCCCTTTGTCCTGGCTCCTCGTTAGGCGGGAGGCAGAGGATCGGCTCGCTGGGGAGGCTTCGCTCACTCCACGCCGGTCTCATGACTGCGCTGGCCCCAGGCTCCTACGATCACTCAAGCCGCGGCAGGAGAGCCTGCGAGATGGGGGCGTGGTTGTGGGTGCACTCAAACGGGCGTTTTGGGCGGTCGATCGACACTTGGGGGGCGATCGGCCATCCCTGCGGCCGCGCGGGCGGTTTCTGTGCCATCCGGTGCTCTGCGGACTCGCTGGCGCTTCCTTTTCCGGCGGCCTCTGCGCTTTGGCGATCGGGAGGGTGGACCTGCAGGTCGCCCTTTTCACCTTGGTAATGGGTATGTTTTGGGGCCTTCTCGTCATAGGTGAACGGAAGCGTTTGGACCACTACGGTTACCCGTGGAGGAAGGCGCGCGACGACTGAAGCGTTACGTCGTAGCCCCTGGGTAGAAGTGAGACGATCTTGGCGTAGCTGGTGTGGTCATGGCGTCGGAGCCTTCCTGGATAGCCCCGTTCACCGGGCTGAGCCCGCGGCAGCTCACGGCCTGCTGTTTCTCGCGCCCCGTGGTCATCGCCGGCCGCAAGGCCACCCGCAGCCACCGGCTCGTGCCTGAGCCATGACCTGCAACTTCACGATGAAACGAGCTCATTTGGGCCAGGGTCCGCCACCTGAGGCCTGGGGATGGGCCGCTGCCCCGTTGGAGTGGTGCTTTTGTAGGATCACGCCATGACTTCAGATGCCCCACTGACCCGAGAGTCGTTCCGGCGGCTCCACCCGATCAACGTGCCGCGCCCGGTGTCACAGTTGCCGGATCGAGTGTGGACTGGCGAGGAGTGGGACCGGATTCGGCACGGACGTCGAGCCCATGTTGGACGACTCTCTGTGTGAGCACGTAGCTGGGAGTTGGCGACGTTCGCGGTGGACATGAATGCTGATCTTGGTGGGCAGTCTGATCTCGCTT